>DASYLJ010000069.1:0-12243 GCA_036009625.1 Binatia bacterium | reverse complement strand
GGTGCGGAGCGTCTGGTGGCGGTCGCCGAGGCGGCGGCGGCGATGGCCATCGAGGTGTTCGGTGGCAGCCCGGAGGCGTTCGATGCCCGCGTCCACGCGGCGCGACCGCATGCGGGCCAGGCGGCGTCGGCGGCGCACCTGCGCGTGCTTCTCGCCGGCAGCACGCGGCTCCGCGACGCCGCCGCGCGTGGCGGCCCCACCGGCGAGCGTACGCCCGCCGTACAAGACGCCTACACGCTGCGCTGCGTGCCCCAGGTGCTCGGCGCCGTGCGCGCCACGTTGGCGCACGTGCGCGAGGTGATCACCGTCGAGATGAATGCCGTCACCGACAACCCCACGTTCTTCCCCGAGGACGACGTCGTGCTTCACGCCGGCAACTTCCACGGTCAGCCGGTGGCGCTCGCGGTCGACCATCTGAAGGTCGCCATCGCCGAGATCGCGCTCTTCTCCGAGCGCCGCCTGGCGCGGCTCCTCGATCCGGCCACCAACGGCGGCCTGCCGCCGTTCCTGATCCGTGACCGTGTCGGGCTGCGCAGCGGCCTGATGGGCCTGCAGTACTGCGCCAGCTCGACGGTGGCCGAGAACGCAGTGCTGGCGCACCCGGCGTCGCTCGGCTCGGTGCCGACGAACGCCAACAACCAGGACGTCGTCGGCATGGGCTCGGTGTCGGTGCGCCAGGCGCGCCGGCTGCTCGAGAACGCGCAGCGCGTGGTCGCCATCGAGCTGGTGGCAGCGGCGGAGGCGCTCGACATCGGCGGCATCGACGGCCTCGGCGACGGTACGCGTGCGGCGCACGCGGCGGTGCGCGGCCTCGTCCCGCCACTGCTCGACGACCGTCCGCTCGGGGACGACGTCGAGCGGCTGATCGCCGGGCTCGACGGCGTGGTCGCGCCGCGGTGAACGTGGCTGGCGCCACCGGCGGCGGCTCCGCTATACCGGCGGCGATGTCCGCTCGCACCGTGGTCTTCGTCGAGCCGCCGTACGTGTGTTGGGACCGGCGGATGGATCGTGTCCGGCAGGGCGAAGAGGACATCCCCGGCATCGGCACGCTGGTCCTGGCGGCCGTCGCCCGACAGCTCGGGCACCGGGTGCACGTCGTCGACGGCAAGCGCAGCGGCACCTCCGTCGAGGCGGTCGCGCGGCGCATCGCGGACCTCGTGCCCGATCACGTCGGCATCAGCGCGACGACGATCTCCATCACCAACGCCGGACGGATCGCCGCCGACGTGAAGCGGCTGGTGCCGCACGCCGTGGTCACGGTCGGCGGTCCACACGTGAGCGCGGTGCCCGAGCGCACGCTCGAGGAGTTCCCGGCGTTCGACTACGGCATCGCCGGCGAGGGCGAGCGCTCGTATCCGGAGCTGATCGCGCGACTCGCCGCCGGCGAGAGCCCGCGCGAGGTGCCGGGGCTGGTGTACCGCACCGCCGAGGGCGTGCGTGCGAACGCCCGTCCGCCCTGGCTCGACGGCGAGGAGCTCGATCGGCTGCCCGATCCGGCGTGGGATCTGGTGCCCGACTTCCCGCTGCACTTCGCGCCCAACGTCTTCAACTATCGGCACACGCCGGTGGCGAGCCTGGTCACGTCGCGCGGCTGCCCGTTCTCGTGCACGTTCTGCGATCGCTCCACGTCGGGCCGTCGCGGCCGCTTCCACAGCGTCGAGTCGGTGGTGGCGATGTGCGGCAAGCTCGAGGCCATGGGCGTGCGCCACATCCTCTTCTACGACGACCTGTTCACGGTGAACCGTCCGCGCGTGGTGGCCTTGTGCGAGCGCTTCCTGCGCGAGGGCTTCCGCTTCACGTGGAGCTGCAACAGCCATCCGAACCTGCTCGACGCCGAGACGCTCGCACTCATGCGTCGCGCCGGCTGCTGGCAGATCGCGTACGGCATCGAGTCGGGCTCGCAGCGTGTGCTCGACGTCGTGAAGCACGAGGTGAAGCTGCCGCGCATGCTGGAGACGCTGCGTCTCACGCGCGCCGCCGGCATCCGCGTGAAGGGGCTGCTCATGATGGCGCACCCCACCGAGGGCGAGGACAGCCTCGCCGCCACCGTCGACTTCCTGCGCACGGCGCCGCTCGACCTGGCGCAGATCACGAAGTTCGCGCCATATCCGGGCACGCCCGCCTACGCGACCATCCGTGAGCACGGCAGCTTCGACGAGGACTGGGAGCGCATGAACGCCATGAACTGGCTGTTCGTCCCGAACGGGCTCACGCCCGACGTCCTCGAGCGCCATTTCCGCGCCGCCTACAAGGCCTTCTACACCCGCCCCGACGTTCTCTGGACGCTGACACGCATGCTCCTCGGCGAGCCGCGCTTCCTGCGGCGCTTCGCGACCTACGTACGCGTCGGGATACGCGACTGGCTGACCACGCCGACGGCACCGCCGGCTGGATCGCCGTTGCCCTCGTGAGCGAGTCGATCGCCGCGCTCGTTCCCGCCTACCAGGCGTCCGCCACGATCGCCGACGTGGTGCGCAGCACGCAGGCGGTGCTGCCGCGAGTGCTGGTGGTGGACGACGGCTCCGCCGACGACACCGCGGCGCGTGCCGGCGCCGCCGGCGCCGACGTCGTGCGGCTGGCGGTGAACCAGGGCAAGGGCGCGGCGCTGACGGCGGGCCTCCGCCATCTCGCCGCGGGCGGCGTCGTGCGCGCGCTCACGCTCGACGCCGACGGGCAACACCTGCCGGACCAGATTCCCGTGCTGCTCGCGGCGTCGGACGCCGCACCCGGGGCGATCGTCGTCGGAGTACGACGGAAGGCCGGTCAGGAGATCCGTCGCATCAACCTGATCGGCAACGCCATCGCCGACTTCTTCATGCGGCGCATCGCCGGCCGCAGCCTGCCCGACACGCAGTCGGGGTTCCGCGTCTATCCAGTGGTGGCGACGCTGGCGCTCGGCACCCAGGGGACGCGCTACGACTTCGAGACCGAGGTCCTGCTGCGCGCGGCCCGTCGCGGCATGGACGTGCGTGGCGTCGAGGTGGCGGTCTACTATCCGCCGGTCGCCGAGCGGGTGAGTCACTACCGCCCCTGGGTCGACACGTGGCGCATCATCCGTACCGTCCTGCGCGCGCTGCGCGCCGGCGCATGATCGAGGGAGACGAGGCATGAGGGGACTCTGGCTGGGAGCGCTGGCGGCCGTGGTGGCCGGTTGCTCGGGATCGATGGGAACGCTCGCCACGGCAGTCCTCACGCCGCCGGCGCTGGCGACGCATCCCGTCGGGCGCGTCGAGGGACGCGACTGCGTCGACGTCATGTTTTCGGCGCTCGGCGGCGTCCCGAGCGTCGATCGGGCGATGCGGCAGGCGATGACGCAGGCCCCCGGCGCGGACGCGCTGGCGAATGCGCAGCTCACCAGCGAGCGCAGCGGCGTGCCGCCGTTCTGGATGCGCGAGTGCATCGTCGTGCGCGGCGACGCCGTGCGCGTCGGGACGGGAGGCTGAGATGCGACGCGTGCTCGTCCTCGGGGCCGCCGTGCTCCTCTCCGCCTGTACGACCAACCTCGGCACGCTGGCGCTCACGTCGGTGCGCCCGATGCCGATCCCGTACAACATCATCGGGCCACGGGCGACCGGCGAGGCGTGCAGCTACTCGGTGTTCGGGCTGGGCGGCGGCCCGCCCAGCATCGAGGCGGCCATCCGCGAAGCCCTCGGCACCGTGCCCGAGGGCGGCATGCTGGTGAACATCGGCCTCACTAGTACCTGGATCATCACGGGGATCGTGAACCAGACCTGCGTCGAGGCGCGCGGCCTGGTGGTGCCTGTGCCGAAGAGCCCATCGTGACCCGACCTCCCCTTGTGCGCTGGGTGGAGCATCGGCTAAGGAGCCGCCCATGAAGGTGATGCATGTTGGCCTTTTCCTGCTGGTCGTCGGATTCGCCGGCTGCGGCGGCGGGGATGTATCCACTCCCACGCGGGAGATCGTCTCCGAGAGCATGGTGAAGAACGGCGACACCTGGACCGTCAACTTCACCTCCAAGATCGACGCGCCGGTCGACAAGGTGTGGGAGGCGTTCACGAAGCCCGAGAAGGCGCATGATCTCGCCCCGGAGAACGTCCTCAAGTCCGAGCTCATCAAAGAGGACGGCAACACCAAGATCGTCGACATCGTCGGCCGTCTCGAGGTCCTGCCCCCCGGGTTCAAGGTGCAGAACATCCGGAACGAGTACCTCTACTTTCCGGGCGAGAAGCGCTTCACGCAGAAGAGCATCGACTTCAAGCTCGCGGACCTGGTGTCGGAGTACAAGTTCACGCCCACCGACGACGGCAAGGCGACGCTCCTCACCTTCACCCAGACCAGCAAGGACAAGTCGCCGATGCTGGTCGACTCGCTCCAGAAGGGCGCGCTGCGCGAGACCTACGTCACGCAGGTGAAGATCGCGAACAAGGCGCTCGGCATCGCCGAGCCGGCGGCGAAGCCGCAGGGCTGAGCGCGTGAAGATCACCGCGGTCCGATTCGTCGGCGCCGCGGCCAGCCCCGGCGGTGGCCCGCCACCCTCGGGGCCAGAGGTGGCCTTCGCGGGACGCTCGAACGTTGGCAAGTCGTCGCTCCTGAACGCGTTCCTCGGTCGGCGCGGCATCGCGCGCACGAGCTCGACGCCGGGACGCACGCGGCAGATCAACTTCTTCCTGGTGAACGAGCGCGACGTGCTCGTCGATCTGCCGGGCTACGGCTTCGCGGTCGGCTCGCAGAGCGAGCGCGTGGGGTGGGGGCCGCTCATCGAGCACTACCTGCGCGTGCGGCCGACGCTGCGGGGCGTGGTGGTCATCGTCGACATCCGTCGTGGACCCGAGGCGGAGGAGGAGGAGTTGCTGGCGTACCTCGAGCACGTCGGGCTGCAGGCCGTCATGGTGGCCACCAAGCTCGACAAGCTGGGGCGTGGTGCGGCGCGCAACGCCCTGGCGCGTCTGGCCGCCGCCGGCCCGGCCGGACGACCGCTCATCGGCTTCTCGGCGCGGACGGGGCAGGGACGTGACGAGCTCTGGCGCGTCGTCCGCGCCTGGCTCGCGGGTCCCCCGCGCGCTTGTGAGCCCGCCCCCGGTGCGGAATAAGAGGCGGCGCCCGCACGGCAGGTCATGAATCGCGACGGCGCCATCGGCATCTTCGACTCCGGAGTCGGGGGGCTCACCGTACTCCACGCCATCCTCGGCGTGCTGCCGAACGAGCACCTCGTCTACCTCGGCGACACCGGCCGGTTCCCCTACGGCACCAAATCGGCCGAGACCGTGACGCGCTACAGCCTCGAGAACGTCGACTTCCTGCTCGAGAAGGGCGTCAAGATGCTGGTCATCGCCTGCAACAGCGCGTCGGCGGTGGCGCTCGACCAGTTGCGCGAGCGCGCGCCGGTGCCGGTGATCGGCGTCATCGAGCCGGGTGCGCAGGCGGCGGTCGAGAGCACGCGCAACGGGCGGATCGGGGTCATCGGAACCGAGGCCACGATCGCGTCGGGGGCCTACACCCGGGCGCTGCGGGCGCTGCAGCCGTCGCTCGAGCTCTACACGCGTGCCTGCCCGCTCCTGGTGCCGCTCGCCGAGGAGGGCTGGACCGACGGCAACATCGCGCGCGGCATCGTCGACACCTATCTCGCGAGCCTCGCCCGCAGCGGCATCGACACGCTGATCCTCGGCTGCACCCACTATCCGCTGCTGAAGCCCGTCATCGGCGAGGTGATGGGCCCGACGGTCCGTCTCGTCGACTCGGCGGCCGAGACGGCACGGGTCGTGGCCGCCCGCCTCGAGGCCGACGGTCTCCTGCGTCCCGACGGCTCGGGCACGACCAGCTTCTTCGTCACCGACGTCCCGGACCGCTTCGTCCGCATCGGACAGCGCTTTCTTGGCGCGCGGGTGGAGTCGGCGGTCCGGCTCGAACGATGAGCCACCCAGCTTGACGTCCTCGCGAGCCGCGACGACAATGCCGAATTCCCCATGGCCAACATCCTGACGAAGCTCTTCGGAAGCGCGAATGAGCGCGCCATCAAGCGCCTCAAGCCGCTCATCGAAGAGATCAACCGGCTGGAGCCGGAAATGGAGGCCCTGCCGGACGCCGCCTTCCCCGAGAAGACGGCCGAGTGGCGGGCGCAGCTGGCGGAGGAGAAGGTCAATCTCGACGACATCCTGCCGGAGGCGTTCGCGCTGGTGCGGGAGGCGTCGCGACGGACCATCGGTCTGCGGCACTACGACGTCCAGTGCATCGGCGGCATGATCCTCCACCAGGGGAAGATCGCCGAGATGAAGACCGGCGAAGGCAAGACGCTGGTCGCCTCACTGCCGCTCTACCTGAACGCGCTCTCGGGCAAGGGCGCGCACCTGGTCACGGTCAACGACTACCTCGCTCGCCGTGACGTGCAGTGGATGGGGCCCATCTATCACTTCCTGGGCCTCACCGTCGGCTCGATCATCCACGACACCAGCCTGCAGTTCGACCCGACGTACATCCCCAAGGACTACCGTTTCCTGCACCTCCGTCCGGTCGAGCGCGGCGACGCCTACCGCTGCGACATCACCTACGGCACCAACAACGAGTTCGGCTTCGACTACCTGCGCGACAACATGAAGTTCAGCCTCGAGGAGTACGCGCAGCGCGAGCTGAACTTCGCCATCGTCGACGAGGTCGACAACATCCTGGTCGACGAGGCGCGCACGCCGCTCATCATCTCCGGGCCGGCGGAGGCGTCGAGCGAGAAGTACTTCAGCGTCAACCGCATCATCCCCAGGCTCACGCGCGAGGTCGACTACACGATCGACGAGAAGCACCGCAACGCCATGCTCACCGAAGAGGGCGTGTCGAAGTGCGAGCGGCTCCTCGGCGTCGCCAACCTCTACGACCCGAGCCAGATCGACACCCTCCACCACGTCACGCAGGCGCTGAAGGCGCACACGCTCTTCAAGCGCGACGTCGACTACGTGGTGAAGGACGGCGAGGTCATCATCGTCGACGAGTTCACCGGCCGGCTCATGCCGGGCCGGCGCTGGTCGGACGGCCTGCACCAGTCGGTCGAAGCGAAAGAAGGCGTCCGCATCGAGAGCGAGAACCAGACGCTCGCCACCATCACCATCCAGAACTACTTCCGCATGTACGCCAAGCTCGGCGGCATGACGGGCACGGCCGACACCGAGGCCGTCGAGTTCCAGAAGACCTACAAGCTCGAGGTCGTCGTGGTGCCGCCGAACAAGATCATGCGGCGTCTCGACAGCGCCGACGTCGTCTTCAAGAGCGAGCGCGAGAAGTTCAATGCGGTGGTCGAGGAGATCGCCGAGTGCCACAAGAAGGGCCAGCCGGTCCTCGTCGGCACCACGTCGGTCGAGAAGTCCGAGCGGGTCTCGAAGCTCCTCAAGAAGGCGGGCATCCGCCACAACGTGCTGAACGCCATCAACCACGAGGCCGAGGCCAACATCATCGCGCAGGCCGGCCGCTTCGAGCAGGTCACCATCGCCACCAACATGGCGGGTCGCGGCACCGACATCCTTCTCGGCGGCAACGCCGAGTTCCTGGCGCGGTCCGAGATGGAGAACGACTGGATCCGGAGCTCGTCGAAGCTGACCGGCGACACCGGTGCGCAGCGCTACGAGGACGCCCTCCGTGGTCTGCGCGAGCGCTACGACGAGGAGCTGCAGCGGCTGCAGGCGAAGCACGGCGCGACGCTCACCGCCCTCGAGGCGACGCGCGCCGAGAGCCTGCGTCAGCTCACGGAGTCCGACCGCAAGCTGCGGGAGCTGTCGCAGTACCGCGCCATCCTGGCGCGCTACGAAGAGGTCAGCTCGATCGACCTGATCCCGGCCGTCCGCGACCGCGACCCGGTGCCGCCGCGCTACCAGCGGGTCAAGGCCGAGATGGAGGCGACGCTGCTGGCCGAAGGTGGCGGCGACGCGGTCGCGGAGGAGCGCGCGCAGCTCGATGCCACCCGCGCGCGCTACGACGAGGCGCTGGGCGTCTGGGACACCGGTAATCGCGGCGAGGACGTCGCCCGCGAGCTGAACGACCGTCGCTCGGAATACGAGCGCGGGCTGGCGCAGCTCGAGATCGCCCTCCTGGTGAAGGGGCCGGCATCGGGCAACGGCGAGCTCGCGGAATGGCGACAGAGCTTCCTCGACGCCGAGCAGTCCTACGTCGAGGCCGAACGCCGCGACGCCGAGGAGCGCGCGCCGTACGAAGAGGGACTGCGCGCCGCGGAGCGCCACTACGAGGACGAGCGCGCCAAGTACGTCGGCGCGGTCGAGGAAATCCGCGAGCAGCTGCAGAAGGCGCCGCAGGAGTACGAGGCGCTCTTCAAGACCAGCCTCGAGAAGTACCAGGGCATCTGCGCCGGCGAGCGCGAGCAGGTGAACGGCGCCGGCGGGCTGCACATCATCGGCACCGAACGGCACGAGGCGCGTCGCATCGACAACCAGCTGCGCGGCCGTGCCGGTCGCCAGGGTGACCCCGGCTCGTCGCGCTTCTACCTGTCGCTGGAAGACGACCTGCTCCGCATCTTCGGCGCCGACCGGATGCAGAACCTCATGTCGAAGCTCGGCATGGAGGAAGGCGTTCCGATCGAGCACCGCTTCGTCACGCGCGCCATCCGCAACGCGCAGGAGAAGGTCGAAGGCCACAACTTCGACATGCGCAAGCATCTCCTCGAGTACGACGACGTGCTCAACAAGCAGCGCGAGGTCATCTACACGCGCCGCCGCGACGTCATCTCGCGCGACGACCTGAGCCCGGACATCCTCGAGATGATCGACGGCCTCGTCGCCGACCTCGTCGGCCTGCACTGCGACGTCGAGACGCACCCCGAGGACTGGGACTGGAAGACCCTCGAGGACGCGCTGTTCGCGCAGTTCAACGTCCGCATCGATCTGGCGGCCATGGCGAACGAGATCCAGCGCCCGGACCAGGTCGAGGGCATCGTCGCCGAGCGCGTGAAGGAGCACTGGAAGGAGCGTGAGGAGCAGTTCACGCCCCCCGTCATGCGGCATCTGGAGCGGCTCTTCTGGCTGCAGACGCTCGATACGCTCTGGCGCGACCACCTCCTCAACATGGATCACCTGAAGGAGGGCATCGGGCTTCGCGGCTACGGCCAGAAGAACCCGCTGCAGGAGTACCAGAAGGAAGGCTACGATCTCTTCGAGGACATGGTCCGTCGCATGGAGATCGACGTCGTCGAGAAGCTGCTGAGCGTCCAGCTCCAGGCGCAGGACATGCAGGCCGCGGCGCAGGGCCAGTCGCAGGCGCCGATGGCGATGGCGCGCGGCGCGTCCGCTCCTGGCGAGGACATCGAGCCGGTCATGCCCCGCCAGGTCGAGGAGCTCGAGCGCCAGCAGCGCCAGCAGCTGCGCGTGCGCCTGCAGCAGTCGGGTGGCGGTCAGCCGGCGGCGCAGCGGGTCGAGACCGTCCGTCGCGTCGACGACAAGGTGGGACGCAACGATCCGTGTCCGTGCGGTAGCGGCAAGAAGTACAAGAAGTGTCACGGCCAGCAGCAGGCGTGAGCGCATGAAGCTGCCGCGTCGCGCGCATCGCGTCCGCGTGCCGGGCTTCCGTTTCGCCGGTGTGCGCGCGGGCCTCAAGACGACGGGACCCGACGTGGCGCTCATCGCCACCGACCGGCCCGCCACGGCCGTCGGCGTGCTGACCACGAACCGCGCGCCTGCGGCGCCGGTGCAAGTCACGCGGCTCCGGCTCGAGAGCGGCAGGGCGTCGGCCGTGCTGACGCACGCTGGCAATGCGAACGCGTGCACCGGACGTGACGGCATCCGCACCGTCGAGCTGTCCACCGCCCGCGCGGCGACGCTTCTCGGCGTCGACGCGGCGTCCGTGCTCGCCTGCGCCACCGGCCGCATCGGCATGCCGGTGCCGCGCGATCTCCTCCTCGCCGGCGTCGACGCCGCGCATCGCGCGCTGTCACCCGCGGGTTTCCCAGACGCCGCGACGGCCATCATGACCACCGACGTCTTCCCGAAGACGGCCGTTCGTCGCATCCGCCTCGGCGGACGCGAGGTGACGGTGGCCATGATGGGGAAGGGCGCTGGGATGATCGCGCCCGAGATGGCGACGCTCCTCGTCTTCGTCTGCACCGACGCCCGCATCGGCCGGCGCGCCGCGCAGCAGTCGCTTCTCGCCGCCGTCGACGACTCGTTCAACGTCATCACCGTCGACGGCGACATGAGCACGAACGACACCGTGCTGCTGCTGGCGAACGGCATGGCCGGCAATGCGACGGTCGTCCCCGGGTCGCGCGAGCACGCGCGCTTCACGCGCGCCGTGTCCGAGGCGCTCGACGAGCTGGCGCGCCTGATGGTGATCGACGGGGAGGGCGCGACGAAGCTCATCACCGTCGAGGTCCGCGGCGCGCGCACCGATGCCGACGCGCAGCGTGTGGCGCGCGCGATCGCCACGTCGACGCTCTGCAAGTGTGCCTTCGCCGGCGGCGATCCCAACTGGGGACGCTTCGTCTGCGCCGCCGGCACCGCCGGTGTCGACCTCGACGCCGATCGGATCGACGTCCACATCGGCGGCCTCGTCGTCTCGCGGCGCGGCAAGCCGCTGCCGGCGATGTTGCCGCGCGCGGCGAAGCGGATGTCGAAGCGCGAGTGCACCATCGTGCTCGATCTGCGCCAGGGCCGTGGCCGCGGTCACATGCTGACGTCCGACCTCACCGTCGAGTACGTCCACTTCAACGCCGCGTACACGACGTAGTGGCGCGCGCGGGTCGCTCTCCCACCGCGCGCCTGCTGCTCCTGGTGCTCGGCATCCTGGTGGTGACCTCGATCCTGAGCCCCGGTGTGGCGTGGCTCACGCGCGAGCTCGGCTTCGACTTCAAGTTCTCGCGCGTCTGGAACCGCTGCTTCCAGGTGCTGCTCGTCGTCGGTCTGCTCGCCACCTGGCGTCGCCTCGAGCTCGGCGCCGGGGCCGACGGCATCGGCATCGTCAGTCCGACGTGGCGGCGCGATCTGGGGCTCGGGCTGATGGTCGGCTTCGCCGGCATCGGCGTCGGGCTGCTCGCCTGCTGGCTCGGCGGCGCGCTCGTCCCCGATCTGCGCTTCGATCCCGCCAAGACGGTGTGGAAGGCCGCGCTCGGCCTCGCTGCTGCCATCGCCCTCGGGTTCGGCGAGGAGGCGCTCTTCCGCGGCATTCTGCTGCGTCGGCTCATGCTCGACTTCGGCGCACGATGGGGCGTCGTGGTCACCACCGGCATCTACGCCGTGGTGCACGCGCTCCGGCCCGGCAGCAGCCGCGATCTCCACATGTGGGCCGGCGTCGAGCGCACCATCGGCATCTTCGCGCCGCTGGCGGAGCCGGCGGCGATCGCCAGCGTGGCGGGTCTCGCCGGGCTCGGTGCGCTGCTCGCGTTCGCACGGATCCGCGGCGCGAGCCTCTGGCTGCCGATCGGCATCCATGCGGCGTGGGTCGCCGTCTTCCGCGTCGGTCGCCTCTTCTTCGACATCCGGAAGAAGCCGGCGTGGCTGATCGGACCCGGCTGGCCGCCGGTCGTGGGCGGCGTCGGCGGATGGATCGCGCTCGTGATCTCGTTCGTGGTGCTGCTGCTGGTGCTGAAACGTTTGCGGCGCAGCGACGTCGTCCCTACACTCGCGCCCGCCGTATGAGCGACATCACGATCTTCACGGACGGTGCGTGCGCAGGAAACCCGGGACCGGGCGGGTGGGGCGCCATCGTCATCACGGGCGAGCATCGCCGCGAGCTGAGCGGCTACGAGCCCGCCACCACCAACAACCGCATGGAGATGATGGCGGCGGTCGAGGCGCTGCGTGCCGTGCCGCCCTCGTCGCACGTCGCGCTGCACACCGACTCGCAGTACCTGAAGAACGGCATGCAGTCGTGGCTGGCGCGCTGGAAGAAGAACGGTTGGCGCACCGCCGACCGCAAGCCGGTCAAGAACGAGGATCTCTGGCGCACCCTCGACACGCTCGCGCAGGCCCACAGCGTCAGCTGGCACTGGGTGCGCGGGCACGACGGGCATCCCGAGAACGAGCGCTGCGACGCGCTCGCGAACGAGGCCATCCGCCAGCGACGAGGCGTCGACACGGACGTGGCGTGACGCGCACCGCCCCGTACGGTGCGTGGCGGTCGCCGCTGTCCGCCGAACGGGTCGCCGGTGCCGCGGTGGGGCTCGGACAGATCGCCGTCGACGGCGACGACGTCTACTGGGTCGAGACGCGGCCGGTGGAGGCCGGACGCTCGGTGCTGGTGCGCTGGCGCGGCGGCGAGGGCGCCGTCGATCTAACCCCGCCGCCGTGGGGCGTCCGCACG
>DASYLJ010000068.1:0-32291 GCA_036009625.1 Binatia bacterium | reverse complement strand
GTCGGCAACTTCTCGCCGGCGCAGATGGCGGCGTTCCAGTCGGTCGCACCACTCCACACCGCACAGCCACCATACAATCTGTTCGAGCGCGCCGCCGAGCGTGCGGTGCTGCCGTACTGCCGGCGGCAGGGGATCGCGACCCTCACCTACGGCGCGCTCTGCCGCGGCCTGCTCTCCGGACGCATGCGCCCCGACACGACGTTCGGCGGCGACGACCTGCGTCGCGTCGATCCCAAGTTCACGGCGCCGCGGTACGCGCAGTATCTGCGCGCCGTCGCGCGGCTGGAGCAGCTGGCGCGCGAAGCGTACGGCAAGAGCGTCCTGGCGCTCGCCGTGCGCTGGGTGCTCGACCAGCCCGGCGTGCACATAGCACTCTGGGGTGCGCGCACACCGGCGCAGCTGGCAGCCGTCGACGACGCGATGGGCTGGTCGCTCGACGCGGAGGGCGAGCGCGCGATCGACGCCATCGTCCGCGAGACCGTGTCCGATCCCGTCGGGCCCGAGTTCATGGCGCCCCCGGCGCGTACCGTGCATCACCAACCGCCACGGGTGATCCACCGGACGGCGGACGCATGAAGCCGCTCCGCAGGGTCGGCATGGTCGCCGTGTTGTTGCTCACTCTGGTGGGCGTGGCGGCGTGGGGACGCGGCGGCGGAGGTGGTGGTGGCGGCGGCCACGGCGGCGGGTTCAGTGGCGGTGGCGGTGGTGGTCACGGCTTCGGCGGCGGCGGATTCCATGGCGGCGGCTTCGGCGGCAACCAATTCGCCGGACATTCGTTTGGTGGCACGCGAGGCCCGGGGTCGTATGGGCACTACGACGATCACTACCCCCACCTGGACCACGGTCGGCGCATCTACCCGTTCCTCGCCGTGCCGTACTACGGGTACGGCCCGTACTACGATCCTTACGTCGATCCGTACTGCGATCCGTACTCGCCGTACTACAACCCGGTGTACTGCTGACGTGCGCCGATGCGGGCCATCGTCGCCAGCCGCGCATGGTCGGCCGGGGAGTCCACGTCGATGGCGCCACCGGGGAATGGCACGAGCGCAACGTGGGCGGCATGGGTTCGGAGCATCGCCTTCGCACCGACGTCACCCCTCAGGCACCTGAGGTCGTCGAACCAGCAGCGCGCGAAGATCGCGGGCACCCCGAGCCCACCACCGTAGTCAGAGGCGACGATCGAACGGCCAGTGCTTCGCCACGTGTTCACGAGGGCGTCGAGCAGTGGCGCGCTGACCAGCGGTTGATCGCACAGCATGAGAACGGCCGCCTCGGCGCCTGGGTCGACGTCGAGCACTGTTTCGATCCCCGTCCGGATCGACGACGCCATGCCGGTCGTCCATACGCGATTCACCACGGTGCGGACCGGCAGGTCCGCGATCTCTGGTGCGAGCCGCTCGGCCGCATGCCCCAGCACCACGGTCACGGGCCGACACCTCGACGCCACGGCCTCCGTCGCGGCATGCCGCAGCAGGGACGTGCCACGGTACGGGAGCAGCTGCTTCGGCTGCCCCATGCGCGACGACCCGCCGGCGGCCAGCACGACGAGCGCGACGCGATCGTCGGAGGCGTCGTTCGTCATCGACGTCCCCCGACCGCCGTCCGCTGCCGCGCGTCCAGCACCGATGCGACCTGCCGGAGCGGTGCCGGGTGCAGTGCCGCCGAGCGGTCACGGAGCCTGCCGCCCGCACGGCCCGCGAGCACCGCGCGGATCTCGGCGACGATCGCGAGCGCGATCTCGTTCGGGCCGTCCGCACCGAGGTCGAGCCCGATCGGCGCGTGGAGCCGTGCGCGCATTCGCGCCAACCCCGGGGCGTCGCCGGCGAACAGGCTCGCCAACAGGCCGTCGGTACGATGACGAGGACCGAGGAGGCCGAGATAGCGCAGCGGTACGCCGCGCAACTCGTGCAGGATCACCGCGTCCAAGGCGAGGCTGTGCGTCATCACCGCCACCGAGGTCTCGGCGTCGAGCGGGACGCCCGACAGCGGCGCGTCGGGCGAGGTCAGCACGACGCGATTCGCATGCGGGAAGCGCTCCGCCCGCGCACGCAACGCATGGCTTCCGGTCACGGTGACGTCCCAGCCGAGGGTCGCAGCGAAGGTGACGAGCGCGTGGCCATCGTTGCCGGTGCCGAAGACGACGAGCGCCGGTGGTGGCCCGACGACTTCGACGAGCGTCGCCTGCCCGTCGACGATCATCGCATGCGCGCCCTCGCGGAGACCGGCGGCGATGGCGTGATCGGCGGCCGCTCGCAGCTGCGGAACGTCACCACACCGCGTGTCGTCCGGAAACACGAGGTGATGCGCACCCGCACCCGACCGCTCGTCGAGCGCGGTGACCACGAGCCCCGGTCGCCGCGTGCGCTGCACCGCCTCGATGACGTCGAGCGGATTGGGCTCGGCGTGCGGCGTGAGCCGCTCGACGAGGACCGTGATGACCCCGCCGCAGCCCGATCGCGGATCGACCTCGCCGATCGTGCCGGCGTCGTAGGACACCACCGCGGGTCCCGAAGCCGTCATCCACCACGCGCGACGCGCGAGGTCGGTCTCGAGGCAGCCACCGCTGATTGCGCCCACCGTCTCGCCCCGTGCGCTGACGAGGAGCCGCGCGCCCGGGCGGCGATACCCCGAGCCCTCCACGTGCACCACGGTGGCCAGCACGGCCGGCTCGTCGCGTGCCTCTGCCGCGCGCCACGCCGCGAGGACGTCCCGCATCATGGCGTCGGACACGCCGCCCCGGTCTCGACCCATGCCGCGACGAGCTCGCCGAGCGCCGCCTGTGTGCCTGGCGCGGGCTCGCGACCGGCACCCGGCGCCCACCCCCAGCCGACGAGCGAGTCGTGGCTCATGTGCTCGACGATCTGGGCCAGGCTGCGTCCTCCATTGCGCGCGGGGTCTTTGATCTGGACGCAGATCTCCGCGAGGGAGCGGCCCTGCCACGCCATCTCCAGCGGCGCCAGGTGCCAGTCCGCGTGCCCCGGCATTCCGACCGCATCGTAGTTCGCCGTCTGGTGACATGCCGTGCAGTGCAGCCCCGGCGCGCCATGCCCGTCGGAACCACGACGCACGGCCGGCTCGTGCAGGTGACCGTCGTCGCCCTGCAGGGGTCGATCGCCCGCCGGGTGACAGTTCACGCAGCGCGGGTGCTGGATCACCTTGCCCGCTTCCACGAACAGGGCCTGCGAACGCTCTCGGGTATCGGTGATGCCCGCGAAGGCGCTCGGCGGCCGCAGCGATTCGTCCGCACGCACGCGTGCCGGGTCCGAGATCGACACCGCGGCGACGCCGATCGCCGCGAGGATGCATTCCATGGATCGCCGTCGCATCGTCATGGCCTCTCTCAGACCGTGCGGCGCGCGAACGGCAGGCGGCGCGCGCGGCGGCCGGTCAGCTGGAACATGGCGTTCGCGACGGCGGGCGCGATCGGAGGAACGCCGGGCTCGCCGACACCGGTGGGTGGCGACGCCGACGGCACGATGTAGACCTCGACGGCTGGCATCTCCTCGATGCGGAGTGGGCGATAGTCGTTGAAGTTCGACTGCTGGACGCGGCCGTCGACGAGCGTGATCTCGCTGTGGAGCGCCGCGCCGAAGCCGAAGCCGATGCTGCCCTCCATCTGCGCGCGAACGACGTCCGGATTGATCGCGATGCCGCAGTCGACCGCGCACACGACGCGCTCGACCTTCGGACGACCGTCCGCTCCGAGCGACACCTCGGCAACCTGCGCGACGACGGTCTTGAACGACTCGTGGATCGCGAAGCCACGGGCGCGGCCGGTCGGGAGCGCCGTCCCCCACCCGGCCTTCTGCGTCGCCAGGTCGAGCGCCGCGAGATGTCGCGGCGCCTTCGCCAGCATCGCGCGACGGAACTCCACCGGGTCGCGTCCCGCCGCGTGCGCCAGCTCGTCGATGAACGTCTCGGTCGAGTAGGCGGTGTGCGTGCTCCCGACCGATCGCCACCACAGCACCGGCACGCCGACGTCGGTCGTGTGCAGGTCCACGCCGATGCTCCCGACGTCGTATGGGAGCGTGGTCGCGCCTTCGACCGACGTCGGGTCGATGCCGTCCTTCACGCGCGACTCGAGCGCCGAGCCCTTGAAGATCGACTGCCCGACGATGCGGTGCTCCCAACCGACGATACGGCCCGACGCGTCGATCCCCGCGCGGATGCGATGCACGTAGAGCGGCCGATAGCGCCCGCCACGGATGTCGTCCTCGCGGGTCCACACGAGCTTCACGGGTTGGCGGCCACCGATCGCTTTGGCGATGCTCGCGGCCTCGCCCGCCACGTCGCCGTTGGGCGTGGCGCGACGGCCGAAGCTCCCGCCCGCGAGCAGGGTGTGTATCTGCACCTTCTCCTTCGGGAGCCCCACCACCGTGGCCACCGTCTCCTGATCGATGGTCTGTGCCTGCGAGCCCGCCCACACCTCGCACGCGTCCGCGCCCAGTCGGACGACGCAATCGAGCGGCTCCATCGGTGCGTGCGCCAGGTAGGGGAACTCGTAGACGGCTTCGACCACCGTGGCGGCGCCGGCGATGGCGGCATCGGGATCACCGTCCCGTCGCGCGCGGGTGCCGGGCTGCCGTGCGAGCTCCGTGTAGGCGGTGAACAGCGCCTCGCTGCTGCGCATCTCGGCCGCGCTCTCGTCCCACGCGATCTTCAACGCCGCACGGCCCTTGCGCGCCGCCCAGAAGCCCCGCCCGAGAACGGCAATGCCGGCCGGAACCTCGACGACGTCGGTGACGCCGTTCACCTGCAACGCCGCCGACGCGTCGAAGCTGCGCACCGTGGCGCCGAAACGGGGCGGGCGCGCGATGAGCGCCGTCAGCATTTCCGGCAGGTAGACGTCGAGCGTGAACTGGGCCGAGCCGTCGGTCTTCGCCTTCGAGTCGAGACGCGGCAGGTGCTGCTGGCCGACGAGCTTCCAGTCCTTGGGTTCCTTCAGGGTGACGCTCGCGGGAACCGGCATCGTGGCCGCCTTCGCTGCGAGCACTCCGAAGGTGGCACGCCGCCCGGACGCCGCATGCTGCACGACGCCGCGTTCGACCGTGATCCCGCTCGCGGGCACGCCCCACTCCGCCGACGCGGCCGACACCAGCATCGCCCGCGCGACGCCGCCCGCGTTGCGGAGCTGGTCCCACGAGTTCGCCATCGCCGAGCTGCCGCCGGTGAGCTGCGCACCCACGAGGAGATTCTTGTAGAGCGCGACGTCGGCGGGAGCGGACTCGACCGTCACCTGCGACCAGTCGGCGTCGAGCTCCTCGGCGAGGATCGTCGCTAGTCCGGTGTAGCTGCCCTGTCCGAGCTCGACGTGCTTGGCGATGATCGTCACGGTGCCGTCGGGCGCGATGCGCACGAACGCGTTCGGCGCGAACGGGCCGTCGGTCGTCGCCGCGAGCACACGTCGGCCGTCGCCGAGCTCGAACCCGATCAGCAATGCCGCGCCGACCGCCGCCCCCGCCTCCAGGAACCGGCGGCGACTCAGCGCGAGACCGAGCGATGCGCTGCTCCGGATCGCCATGTCAGCCTCCGCCCAGCGTCCGGCTCGCGTCCTTGATGGCCGCGCGGATGCGAACGTACGTGACGCAGCGACACACGTTGCCGGTCATCGCCGCGTCGATGTCGTCGTCGGAGGGGTGAGGGCGCTCCGTCAGCAGTGCCACGGCCGACATGATCTGGCCGGACTGGCAGTAGCCACACTGCACCACGTCGAGGCGGCGCCATGCATCCTGCACCGCCTGCGCCGCCGTACCCGACACGCCTTCGATGGTGACGACGTTGCGATCCCGAACCGCGCTCACCGGCGTCACGCAGGCGCGCGCCGCTTCTCCGTCGATGTGCACCGTGCAGGCACCGCACTGCGCGACCCCGCAGCCATACTTCGTTCCGGTCAGCCTGAGCTCGTCGCGCAGTACCCACAGCAGCGGGGTGTTCGCATCGACGTCCACCTCACGCGGTGCGCCGTTCACCTTGATCGTCGTCATGCCGGCCTCTCTCGTCTCCTTAGCTGCGGCCTGAACGAGCGCAATTCCCCTGCCGCCTGGCGGTCCTCGAATCCTGGGAATTCGACACGACGTGCTGCCGTCATCTGGGCACCGTGCGCCGAGGCCTGGGCAGTCTACCCGCCCCGCGGGCTCGCAGCGCCATGCATCGAGCGGCATCCGGATTGCTGGACGGATCACATGACGACATCGACGATGGTCTGGCTCGCGCTGCTCCCGCTGGCGCTCGCGCAGGTGGGCACCGCAGCCGACGCCGCCCCCGACGCGATCGGCTCGAAGGCGACGGCGCACTGGACGGACACCACGGAGAAGGCCGCGGCCACGCCCGCGCAGAAAGAGGTGCTGGCCGCGGGCGCGGTCGCCACGATCACCGGCGAGGTGGTCGAGGTGTCGTGTTTCCTCCAGCTCGGAAAGCGGGGGGATGCCCACCGGGCATGCGGTGCCGCATGCATCCGCCACGGCCAACCCGCGGGCATCGTGGACGCTGCGGGGACGCTCACGCTGCTGTTCGTCGAGGAGCACGATCCGCGGCGCGACGGGACGATCGACGTTCGCGAGCAGCTCGCGTCGCTCATCGCCCGGCAGGTGTCGGCCACCGGGATGCTGACACGAACGAAGGACGGTCACGCGGCGCTGTACGTGCAGGGGCCGGATCTGGTCGCGGCGACGACGCCCGGTGGAGACACGAAATGACCCCGACGACGGCGGACGTGCTGGCGCATCATCTCGACTGCTTCACGCGGCAGGACCTCGACGGGATCATGGCCGACTACGCCCCCAGCGCGAGGCTCTTCACCCCGATGGCCTGCTGCGGGGCGGCGACGCCATCCGCGCGCTCTTCGTCGGGCTGTTCAGGCAGTTCGCGAAGCCGGGGATGCGCTTCGACCTGTTGCGCCAGGACGTCGACGGCGACACGGCCTTCATCGTCTGGACGGCGGAGACGGCGGACCAGACGTTCGAGCTCGGCACCGATACCTTCTTCGTCCGGGATGGGCATATCGTGACCCAGACGTTCGCCGGGAAGATCTCCCCGAGGTCGCGAAAAGGAGCGCCATGAAGGTCGGATTCATCGGGTTGGGCCAGATGGGAAGCGGCATGGCGGCGAGCCTGCTCGCCGCCGGCCACGAGGTCACGGTCTACAACCGCACGGCGAGCCGGATGCAGCCGTTGGTCGAGCGCGGCGCGCACGCCGCCACCCGGGTGCGCGACGCGTGCCGCGGCGACGCCGTCATGACGATGCTCGCCGACGACACGGCGCTCGAGCACGTCGTCTTCGGCGAGGACGGCGTGATCGCCAGCCTACCGGACGGGGCCGTGCACGTGTCGCTGAGCACGATCGGCGTCGCGCTGTCGGAACGTCTCGCCGCCGCCCATGCCGAGGCCCGACAGGGGTTCGTCGCGGCACCGGTCTTCGGCCGCCCGGAGGCGGCGGCCGCCGCGAAGCTGTTCGTCGTCGTCGCCGGCGCAGCCGACGTCCTCGCCACCTGCGCGCCGCTCTTCGACGCCATCGGCCAGAAGACGTTTCCCATCGGCGATCAGCCCCGCGATGCGAACCTCGTCAAGCTCAGCGGCAACTTCCTCATCGCGGCCGTGATCGAGTCGCTGGGCGAAGCCATGGCACTCGTCGGCAAGGGCGGCATCGATCGGCAGCGCTATCTCGACGTCATGACGTCCACGCTCTTCACGTCGCCCGTCTACAAAAACTACGGCGCCATGATCGTCGAGGAGCGGTTCGAGCCCGCGGGGTTCGCGGCACCGCTCGGCCAGAAGGACATCCGTCTCACTCTCGCCGCGGCGGAGACGCTGCGCGTGCCCATGCCGTTGGCCAGCCTGCTGCGCGACCGCTTCCTGACACTGCTGGCACAGGGCGGGGAGGCGCTCGACTGGTCGGCGATCGGCCAGCTCGCGGCGCAGGATGCCGGCGACGGTCCCCGGCGGAGGTGAGCGGCGTGAACAGGGCGTACCGTCGACGTCCCTCGCATCTGCTCCCTTGGCGAAGCGGACGATCTGCGGCATCAGTACGCTCCGGGCCGCAGACGATGACACGGTCAGAGCATCCCGTGGATGGTGGTGCCGTCGACGACGGCCTGTCGGCATTCGTCAGTGGGCGCTCTCGTCTCTTCGGCATCGCCTACCGCATGCTCGGCAGTGCCGCCGAGGCCGAGGATGTCGTGCAGGACGTCTGGTTGCGGTGGCAGACCACCGATCGCAGCATCGTCCGCGACCCGCCGGCATTCCTCGTGACCACGACGACACGATTGGCCATCAACCTCGCCCAGTCCGCCCGCGCGCGTCACGAGACGTACGTGGGTCAATGGCTCCCGGAGCCCGTGGACACCAGCGCCGATCCGGGCCTCGGAGCGGAACGCGGCGAGGCACTGGAAATGGCCGTCCTGTTGCTGTTGGAGAAGCTCTCGCCGACGGAACGCGCCGCGTACGTGCTCCGTGAAGCGTTCGACTACACCTATCCGCAGATCGCCGACATCCTCCAACTCAGCGAAGCCAACACCCGGCAGCTCGTCACCCGCGCCCGGAAACACATCGCCGACGGACGGCGCGCGCCAGTGAGCTCGGCCGAGCAACGGCGTCTTCTCGGTGCCTTCATCGCCGCCGCCACGAAGGGCGATCTCGCCACGCTGGAGGGTCTCTTCGCATCGGACGTCGTCTCCTACGCGGATGGCGGTGGGTTCGTGCGCGCGGCACGGAAACCCGTCGCCGGTCGTGCCCGCGTCGCGAAATTCATCGCCTCGCTGGCCTCGCACTTCTGGAGCGGTGTGACCCTCACCTGGGTCGAAGCGAACGGACTGGCCTCCGTGGTCGTCTCGCGCGGCGGCGCCGCCGTGGCCCTGGCGACGATCAGTGCGTCATCCGAGGGTATTGACCAACTCCTTTGGATCATGCGACCCAGCAAGCTCGCTGCAGTTTCGCGCTCGATGCGAGCGACGTGAATGCCCGTGTCACAAAACGGCCCCCTACCTGGTCCTGGCTGGTAACCGACCCAACAACCATGCCCCGACATCGGGGCATCGACCCAGGAGGTACGCAGTGAAGATCGTGGTCATTGGCGGCAGTGGGCTCATCGGAACCAAGCTCGTGAACATCCTGCGTGAGCGGGGCCACGAGTCGGTGGCGGCGTCACCCAGCTCGGGCGTCGACACCATCACCGGAGCCGGGCTTGCCGAGGCACTGACGGGCGCGGCGGTCGTCGTCGACGTGGCGAACTCGCCGTCGTTCGACGACGGCCCGGCGATGACGTTCTTCGAGACGTCGGGCCGGAACATCATCGCCGCCGAAACGGTCGCGGGAGTGAAGCATCACGTCGCGCTGTCGGTCGTCGGCACGGAGCGCCTGCTCGAGAGCGGGTACTTCCGCGCCAAGATGGCCCAGGAAAAGCTGATCGAGGCGTCCCCCGTCCCCTACTCCATCGTGCGCGCGACGCAGTTCTTCGAGTTCGTGAAGAGCATCGCCCACTTCAGCGGCGACGGGCAGGCGATTCGTCTGCCAGGGGTGCTCATGCAACCCATCGTGTCGGACGACGTTGCGGCGAAACTGGCCGAGGTCGTACTCGGTGCGCCGCTGAACGGCATGGTCGAGATCGCCGGTCCCGAACGGATACCGATGGACGAGTTGGTCCGACGTTTCCTCCGCGTGACCCACGACGCACGCCAGGTCACCACCGACGGCACGGCGAAATACTTCGGCGTGACGGTGAACGATCGTTCCCTCATGCCGGGAGATGCCCCGCGCCTGGGAGCGACGCGTTTCGACGACTGGCTCGCCCGCACCGCCGGCTGACGGATCGCCGATGGACGCGACGGAACTCCGGTCACCGATGGCGGTGCGGGCGGCGGTCGCACTGAACGGGCTCTTCCTGATCGGGAATGGCCTCTTCATGCTCGTCGCACCGATGACCTGGTACTACTTCGTGCCCGGCGTGACGGACACCGGGGCCTTCAACCAACACTTCGTCCGCGACATCGGGATCATCCAGGCGTTCCTGGGTGCGGCCTTCGTCATCGGCCTGCTTCGACCCGCGCTGCGCCTCGACCTCTGGGCCGCCGCGACGGCGTGGCTCATCGCACATGCGATGTTTCACGTCTGGGAAGTCGCGGTCGGCATCTGCGGCCCGTCGACGCTGGTCCGCGACTTCCCCGCGGTTTCGCTTCCGGCCTTGATCGGCATAGCGGTCACCACGTGGGCGTGGGGATCGAGCCCACGTCCACGAAGAGAGGACCTCCATGCCGCGCTTGCAGCGCAAGAGCTTCGCAACTCCCGATGAGGTCCGGACCTTCCCGTCCGGCCACGTCGACGTCGTCCTGCTCGACGAGATCGTGGTCGGCCGGTTCGCGTTGCAGCCGGGCTGGACCTGGTCGAAAGACATCGCACCGACCGTGCGCACACGCTCCTGCCAGCTCCGGCACGTGGGCTACGTCATGTCGGGCGCGCTCCGGGTGACCATGGACGACGGCACCGAGCTCGTCATCGGAGCAGGCGACGCCTACGAGATTCCGCCCGGGCATGACGTCCTCGTGCTCGGTCCCGATCCGTGGGAATCGGTGGAGTTCGCGAGCGCGCACGTGTTCGGGCTCGCACCGGAGGAGCTCGGGGAGCGCGTGATCGCCACCGTGATCTTCAGCGACATCGTCGGTTCGACCGCGACGCTCGAGCAGCTCGGTGATCACGCGTGGGCCAGCGTGCTGCACGAGCACAACGTCCGCATCCGCGCCGCGATCGACCGCTTCCGCGGCCGGGAGGTCACGTCCACCGGCGACGGCTTTCTGGCACTCTTCGACAGCGCCTCGCGAGCGGTCCGCGCCGGGGCGCTCATGGACCCGGCGGTCGCCGAGCTCGGCATCCGCGTCCGCGTCGGTCTCCATACCAGCGAGATCGAGATCGTCGGTGGGCAGCCCCGCGGCGTCTGCGTCCACGCGGCGGCCCGGGTGGCGGCGCTCGCCGGTCCCGGCGAGGTCTTCCTCTCCGGCACCACCCGCGACCTCCTCGACGGCTCGGGTCTCACCCTAGAGGCCCGCGGCGACTACGAGCTCAAGGGGCTGAGCGGCACCCGCTCGATCTTCGCGCTGCGGCGGTAGTCGCCCTCGGTCCGCCGGCTGGAAGTGCATCGGGCCAAAAGCGATAACGCCCACATGTCGAAGCGCACGCGTACCCTGATCGCGATCGGAACCATCGAGGTCCTGCTGGCGGGTCTCTGGCTCTGGCTGGCGGGAACGGTAGCAGCCAACCCGGACCGCGCGTCGCCCGACGCGCAGAAGGTGATCGGTGAGACCATCGGGGGGGCGATGGGCGTGCTCGCCGGCCTCACCATCCCGCTCTACCTGTTGGCGCGCAAGAACGATCTGAAGGACGGACAGAAGTAGCGGTTGCGCTACTCTCGCTTCTCGCACCAGCGGAAGCGGGGTGCCTGGCCCCCTGAGCCGCACGCCGTCGCCGCGCTCGCGGCATCCGGCCTGACGTTCGTCTTCAGCAGCGCCACCAGGTACGGGTTCCACACCGACACGTTCCAGAAGACGTCGAGGCCGCCGACACCATCGGCGCGCGTGTAGGCGTCGATGATGTTCGGCCCGTAGAGGATGCCGGTATCGAGGTTGGCACCCACCGACGGACAGCCGGGCAGGAAGAAGTCGAGCGGCCGGGTCGGGTCGCTCGGCGCGCAGATGGCCGGCGGTTGGTCCGTGCACGCCGGGTGAAAGATGTAGCCGCCCGGACCGAACGGGTCGCCGACGACGGTCGGGCTTCCGGGATCGAGGTGGACGGTGGGCGGGCTCCACGGCCCCCAGGGGTGATCGGCGAATCGCACCATGATGGGGCCGGCCGTCGCGTCCGGACCGGTTCCGCCGCTCACGCTCGATCCCCCACCGCCGTACAGCATCATCCACTTGTTCACGGGTGGACCGAGCCAGCTGACACCGGTCTGATTGGGGTTCGGCAGATCGTCGTCCGGATTGCCGTCGACGACGCCGTCCATGGCCAGCGCCTTCGCGCGTGACTCGTGCCGCGTCCAGAGCGGCTCGCCACTGCCGGCGCGCACGCCGGCGAAGTAGCGCGGTCGGAGCTGGAGCGCGCCGGCCCCGTTCTGCTTGATCGGCAGTCGATGCACCATCAGGTACATGTGCGCCTGGCGACCGGGCTGGACGTCGTAGCCGGGCCGGCCCCAGATGAAGACCGCGCCGTGTCCTGTCGCGTAGTCGTTGCCGCAGGCGCGACCGGAGAAGCAGCGCACGGTGCGGGCGGTGACGTCGATGAACTTGTTGGACGCGATCGTGCCGGCATCGCGATAGTCGGACGGCCGCGCGGCGTCCTGGATGCCGAGGTGCGTGTGGTACGCGGCCATCGCGGGCAGGCTCGCCGAGGTACCGTCGTTCTGAGAGCTGTCGGGATCGATGCAGATGCCGGTGGCCGTGGGCGCGCAGTGCTCGCCCACGCCGCATCCTGCACCGGTGGCCAGGTCGCACGGGAGATCCCAGCCGAGGGTGGGCGGGGTGCAGATGCCCACGTCCGGACTGCAGGTCAGGTGGTCGTATGGTCGACACGATGGCCGCCCCTTCCGGACGCGGCAGCGAACGGCGTCGATCAGACCGATCAAAGCGATGGCGTCGGTGCCGTCGCTGAACGCGGTGAGCGGGGTCTTGTTGTACCCCATCACCTGCGATTGGCCGTCGGTGAAGAGGCGGATGCGCGCGAACTCGTTCGGCGCATCGGGATCGGTGGTGACGGTGAGCAGCGGCAGGCCCGACGCCGGCAGCTCGAGCGGAAACGTCACCTGCGAGTCGTCGTTGTGGGGCAGCGGATCGCACGGCGACCGCGGGTGCGGCCAGGTGTCGCCGAAGAGCATTAAGTGCCGGCCGCGATGCTCGAAGGTCCAGCCCAGGTCGGTGCCGTAGAAGCGCACGCCGGCCGGCTCGACCACGGAGCCGGGCCCGGCGATCGATCCCAGCAGCTGCGGCGGGGTGACGACCTGGGCCAGCACTGGGGACGTACAGCCGAGGAGCAGCACGAGCACACGCAGCATGTCTCATGGCTAGGTCAGCGGGATGGGAGGTGTCAACGTTCTTTCGACGACTGGTGGCTCGTGCCGATCTCGTGGAAGCGGGAGAAGGCCTGCTCGAGGTGATCCGGGTCGTAGAAATCGCAGCGCCGCGTCAGACCAGCGCCGTCGAGCTCGGTGACGACGATGAACGGGCTTTCGAACGCCCCGCCATCGCGCGTTCCCACCCAGACGTTGTCGGCGATGACACCTCGGGCCGTCGTGCGCACGTGGTGCCATTGCATGTGGGCGTCGGGTGCGAGCTCGACCATCTCCCGCAACGCTTTCACGAACGCGACCGACCCACGCAGCGTTCCCCAACCCACCAGGCGGTGATCACGACCGACGAAGGAAGGGGTGTGGAGCGCGGCCATGGCGTCCCAATCACGGCGGCCGAGCGCCGCACTGAACCGCTGCTGTGCCGCGAACGCTGCCATGTGTTCCGCGCCCTCGCCCGCCGCCCAACGCGCGTCGAGCTCGGCGACGGCGGCGTGCTCGTCCTCGAGGTCGAAGCGTACGTACCCCACGATCCGTCCGCGATCGTCCACCTCGGTCACGATGAGGAAGGCGATCTCGCTGGGCCCGACGTCACCGTCCGTGAACTCGTAGGAGCCGCGCGTGAGCGCCAGCCGGTCCCCGCGCGTCACCAACACCTGAGACTCGGCGCGAATGGCACGCCCCTCGGCGACTTCGCGGGTGAACGCAACGTACTGATCCCGGTCGAGCTCGAGCTGCACCAGGCGCCGGCGGTCGGATATCCGGAAGTCGTCCGAGAAGAGCGCAGCGAAGCCCTGCCAATCGTGCGCGGTCATGCGGCTCATGACCGGCTCGACCGTCGCGGTCGCCGCGTTGGCAAAGCGCTCCGGCGATGCGACCGACGCCGCCAGCTCGGCGAACCGCTCGCGCGCCTGGTCGAGCTGCTCGACGTCGTAGATGTCGGCGCGCGCGATCCTGTCCTGTTGGTCCACTTCGATGACGGCGTTGATCGGGATCTCGTAGCCACCGCCTTCGCGCGAGCCCTGCCACGCGCCCATCGACCAGAAGCCGCGAGCGCCGGAGCGGAAGTGGTGGACGCGATAGACCGTGTCGGGGGCGAGATCGGTCAGGGCGCGGAAGTTCTGCGCCCAGGCCTCGGCACCGCGCGTCGTTCCGAGCGCGGCGAGGGTGCGATGATCATGCTCGACGAACGTCGATGCACAGAGCGCGGTCACCGGGGTCCAATCGCGACTGGCCACCGCTTCGGAGAATGCGCGCATGACGAGGCCGTGCGCGGGGCACGCGGCGCCTTCGCCTGCGTCGTAGCGCTGGTCGAGCTCGGTGTAGGCGGTGGCGAGATCGTCGGCGTCGAAGCGGACGTAGGCGACGCACGACCCAGCGGCGTTCGTCTCGACCAGGAAGAGCGTGTCGATCTCGCTCTGTCCGACGTCGCCGCCGGCGAACTCGAGGCGAGAACGCGCCAGCGCCAGGTGTTCGCCGCGTGTGGCGACGACCGCTGACGTCGCGCGCGTTGGCCCGATCTCCCAGCTCGGGCGCACGACCGCGAGGAGTCCGTCGCGATCGAGCTCGAGTAGGACCATGCGCCGCCGGTCGCGATAGCACAGCGCCGGCACGAACATCCGCGCGAAGCGCTCGGCGTCGCACGCCAGCCACGCAGCTTCGATCTGCCCCCAGGTACGGGTCGCGGTGTTCGTGAACGGCCACGCGGAGGACATCGGCGCGCCGGCGAGCGCGTCGAAGCGTGCGAGTGCGTCGGCAACGTGGTCGGACTCGAACAACTCCAGGCGCGCCACCCGGCCGTCGGCGCCGAAGACGCCGAGCCAGAGGTCGCGCCGCTCGTACGGCCCACCGCCGGGGCGATCGGTGCCCGAGGTGCTCCAACGCACGAGGAGCGCATCGGCGCAAAGCGCGAGGACGTCGTCGACACGTGTCACGAGATCGCCGGCGAGGTCGTGCAGGGCGCGTTGATCGGCGAGCCACGCGTCGACGCCGCGGGTGACCTCCAGGCCGATGCGTCGATGGTCGGTGACGGCGACGTCGGGTGCGACGGCTGTGGCGAAGCGATCGAGGTCGAACGGCCCCAGCAACGCCGCCACGGCGTGCGCCGTCGCGCCGGCGCGATCACGCACGGCGCCCTCGGGGAGCGCCGCGGCGCAGCGTTCGTACAGACACGCGACCGCGTCGACGAGATGATCCGCGGCAAAGACCTCGATGTGCCGGCAGGACACCTCGTCGGTCTCGAAGAGCACGATCTCCTCTCGCTCGTACTCGCCGACGTCGAACTGGGGGCCGCCGGTGCCGCTGCCGGTGATGTGACGCCTCGAGACGAGCAACGACTCGCCACACGTGGCGATCGGCTCGAAGCGGAGCATCGGATCTTTCGCCCGCCGCAGCCGGCGCAGCGACGCGAGGTGGCCGTCGCGCCCATAGGTGACACCGTTCGGATGGTCGACGACTTCCAACGAGCCCGCGAACAAGTCGCGCAAGGCACCATCGTCACCTGCCGCGAACGCGTCCTGGAATCGCGTCGTCAGCTCGCTGGCAGCGTTCGGGCGCATGCGAGGGAACGCCCACCGCGCCGCGGTCCGGACGAGGTCGTCGAAGCGCTCACCGGCGTCGGCGTCCCGTTCGGCATCGAAGGTCTCGTCGTGAACGATCAGACCATCGGACCCGAACACCCACAGCAACAGGAATTGAGATTCGAAGGCACCACCGCCCCCACGATCGGTGCCGGACGTCGTCCAGCGCAGCAGGATCGCATCGGGTTCGAGGCGCACGACCTCATCGACTCGCGTCGCGACGTCGGTCGCGAGCTCGAGCAGGGAACGGAAGCCGCGCAGAAGCTTCGTGGCGCCGCGACCGGGAGAAAAACCGACCGTACGGTGGTCCGCGAACTCGACCCACGGCGCCAGCGCCGTGGCGTAGCGATCCAGGTCCGGAGGCGCGACCATCGCCCCGATTGCAGCCGCCGTCGCGTGCGCACGCGCGCACGCCGGGCCGTCCGGGAGACGTTCGGCGTAGCGTCCGTACAGCGACGCGACGGCGTCGCCGAGGCGGTCGGCAGCGAAGAGCTCGACGGCGATCGCGAGCTCGTCCTCGTCGACCGCCACGAGCAGCAGGCTCTCATTCTCGCTCGGCCCCACGGCACCCTCGGGAGTGCCGGCGGTTGCGAGGAACAGGCGAACCAGCGCCAGCGAGCCACCGAGCGTCGCCTCGGTCTCCATCCTCGACGGCATTTCTCCGGCCTCGAAGATGGCCCGCCACGACGCCTCGATCCCGGCTGCTCCGTACGTCGTGCCGGTCGGGTGGTGGATGACCGCCAGCCGAGGGGAGAGCGGCCGCAACAGCGCGTCGACGTCCCGGGCGACGATCCCAGCGTGGTAGCGCTCGATGCATCGCAGCGCCGCGTTGCTGCGCGCGCGGCCGAGGGTGGCACGTGGCCGCTTCGCGCCCGCGGGTGGGATCGATGCTCGTCCTCCCTCACCCCGCACCCGCTCGACGAGCAGGGTAGCTCCCTTGGTCTCCCACAGCTCGATCACGCGGCGCATCTCGACCTCGGCATCGCCCCTGCGGCCGGCGGCACGCAATGCCGCGGCGAGGGCGAGGCGTGCATCGGCGTGGTCGAGGAGCGCGTCGGTCATCGCGGCGATGGCGACCGCGGCCTGCGCCAGCGCGACCGCGGCCCTGTGCTCGCCTCGCTGGGCCAACGCCTCGGCGCGCACACCGCGCCAGGCGATCGCTGCCTGGAGATCGTCGCCGGCGAGGGCCTCGCTGTCGCGGCTCAGCGCCTCCGCCTCCACCGCCCTCCCCTGCGCGAGCAGCGCCCGGGCGAGCAACGCCGCGGCGCGCGCCGCATCGATACCGAGACCGAGATCGCGCAGGCCCTCGTAGGCGATGCGCAGCAGACGCTCGGCTGCGGGCGCGTTCCCTTCGAGCAGCTCGATACGCCCAGCGAAGGCATCGGCCTCGAGCAGCCGATGCGTGATGCCGAGCTCCTCGACCATCCTGCGAGACGACGCCACCATCCGCCGGGCCGCTTCGGTGCGACCGCGCAGCGCTTCCAATACGCCCTGACAGCTGAGGGCCACTGCCTCGACGGCGGGCGCACCCTGCGTGATGCGAAGTACGCGCACCACGTCGAGGCAGCGCCCGCTGGCGCGCGTCACCGGACTCGGCCCCCAGAGTGCCGCGAGCGGTGCGCCGGCGAGCACGGCGTTGGCGCGGCGTCGGTCGCCGGCCCGGCGCGCCGCCGCGAGAGCGCGGTCGAGTGCGGCTTCGCACGCGCCCATTTTGCCGAGGCGTCCCAACGCCTGTGCATGCACCTGATGCGCCTTGGCCTCGCCGGCGGCGTCACCGAGGGCGATGAATTCCGCCGCGGCGGCAGCGACGGCATCCGCCGTCGCCTGCAGGCCCTGCGGAGCGGTCATCACGGTGAGCTGACCGGTGAAGCACGTGTGCCAGGCGCAGAGTCGACGGTCGGGGTGGCGCGCCAGCCCGGCTATGGCATCCGCCGCGGGGCCGACGTCGCCGGCAGCGAGCAGGGCTTCGCACCAATCGAGGGCGAGATCGGCACGCGTGTCGGCGTCCGCGTCGAGCCGCGCGATGGCGCGACCGAGCAGACCGGCAGCCAACGCGACGTCGTCGCTCGCGAGTGCGCGGCGTCCCGCCGCGGCGAGGCGTCGCGACGCCCGTTCGCCGAGACCGCGCCCGTGCGCGTCGAGCGGGCCGAGCTCACTCAGGTGTTGATGCGCCTGCTCGAGATGACGACCGATGGTCTCGTCGTGCTCGACCGCTTCACCGACGCGCGCCTCGACCCAGTCGGCGAAGCGGCCGTGCAGCTCGGCACGGGTGCCCTTCAGCAGCCGGCGGTAGGCGGCGTCGCGGATCAGCACGTGGTGGAAGCGCAGCAACGGCTCGCCGAGAAACCAACCGGCGCCGGCCTCGATCAGCTCGCTGCGCTTCAGCGATTCGAGCCGCGCATCGAGGCCACTCGCCCCGTGCGGCAACAGCGCGACGACGGCGTTGCGCGAGAAGTGGCGACCCACCACGGCGGCGCGCTCGAGCACGGCGCGATCCTCGGGCTGCAACTTCTCGATACGCGCTGCCAGCAGCGCATGGATCGTCGGCGGCATCTCGAGCGCTGCCAGCCCAGCGCCGACGATCCACCGTTCTCCGTCGCGCGTGAGCGCACCCTCCTGCACCAGCATGCGCACCAGCTCGGCGATGAAGAGCGGGTTGCCTTCGCTGGTAGCGAGCAGCTTGGCCGCCACCGTCGCGGGCAGGTCGGCCGCACCGATGACGTTGGCCGCGAGCCGTGTCGCCGCGCCCGCATCGAGGCCAGTGAGCGTCACCACTTCGGAGACGTGACCGCCCGTCGTGGTGAGCGCCGGCCGCGTGTCGCGCAGCTCCGGTCGCGCACCGACCAGCACCAACAGCGGCACCCCACTGCCCCATTGGATCAAGTGCTCGACCAGGTCGAGCAGCAGCGGCTCGGCCCAGTGCAGATCGTCGATCACCAGGACCACCGGCCTGGTGGCGCCAATGGCCACGAGGAGGCGGCGGACGACGAAGAACGTCTCCTCGGGTGACGCGGGTGAGCCGGCGAGCAGGGCCGCGATGCCTCCGGCGACACGACCGCGATCGGCGTCGTCGGACGGAAGCACCGCGGCGATCGCCGCCCGCAGGACGTCGGCGCCGGCCGCGGCATCGATCGCGAGGTGGCGGCGCAGCGCCGCGGCGAGCGGCGCGAACGTACCACCACCGCCGGCATCGCACTGCGCGGCGATCACCGTCGCCGTCGCACCGAGACGCTGGCCGAGCTCGTCGACCAGGCGCGACTTGCCGAGCCCCGGCGAGCCGAGCAGCACCGCGAGGCGCGCGGCCGGCGCCGCGACCGCAGCGTCGTACACCGCCGTGAGCCGCGCCAGCTCGTCGTCGCGGCCGATGAAGGCCGCCGTCGTCGCCGCGGCCGGTCGCTCCATGGATACGAGACGAAACGCTTTCACGGCCTCCGTGCGACCCTTGAGCGCAAAGCTGCCGAGTGGCGCCAGCGTCACCAACGACGCGACCAGGCGCTGCGTCGACTCGCCGATCACCACCTCACCCGTCCCCGCTTCCTGTTGCAGCCGCGCCGCGACGTTGACCGGATCGCCGACGACGTCGCTGTCGTCGCTGCTGACGACCACCTCGCCGGTGTTGATGGCGATGCGCAGACCGATCTCGCTCACCCGCGCTGCCTGCGCGGTGGCGAGGGCGTCGATGGCCTGTTGCATCGCGACGCCCGCCCGAACGGCGCGCATGGCGTCGTCCTCGGCGACGCGCGGAACACCGAAGGCGGCCATGACGCCGTCCCCGAGCAGCTTCACGACGGTGCCACCGTGCGCGTCGACGGCTGCCCGCATGGCGCCGTAGTACCGCTCCATGAAGCCGCGGGCGGACTCGGGATCGAGCCGCTCCTGCAACGCCGTCGAGCCGGCGAGGTCGGCGAAGAGGATGGTGACGACCTTCCGTTCGACGGACGGTGGCGGCGGAGCCGGCGCCCCGCGCACGTCCGTGCCGCACCGGTCGCAGAACTTGGCCGAGGGCCGCAGGTCCGCGCCGCAGCCGACGCATGAACGTTTCAGCGGTGCGGCGCATTCCTCGCAGAATTTGGCGCCGTCGCGATTCTCGTGGTGGCATCCGGAGCACGTCATGCGGCACGCGGAGCAGGGAGCACGACGCGATCATCGTCGGCAAGCCCCTCCCTGCGCAAGCCGCTGCAGTTTCGGCCCGACGGTCTGCGGCGGTCCCTACGTCGACGGGTTCGCGCGCGTCACGAAGGCTTCTGGAGAGACTCGACCCTCCACGCGCCGTTCGCTCGCACGAGGACCGCAACGAGACGGATCGCCAAGCTCGTACGCTCCCCGGTCATCTTGTCGCGGAACCTGTCCTCTCTCAGGAATGCGACCCGTGCCGTTTCGCCGTCGACGGTGATCTCCGGCGATGCGAACGACACTTTGAGGTCGTCTACGTTGTCGAAATAGCGCTGGAGAGCATCACGCTGGTCCGGAGACATCGACACGAAGCATGCCGCCACTCGCGATGCATCCTGGGTTTCCAATGTCTCCCGCAGCTGCTCGACCGCGCGCCGGACGTCGGCGTCGGCCGTCGCCGATGCGCTGTTGGTGGTGATCGCGTCGGCGAACGCCTCACCGATCAGCGATGGCAGGAAGCTGTTTCGCCCTCCGGGCGGAGCCGCCGATCCCACGCCGAGCGAATCTTCGAGCAGCCGGTTGTTCTCACGCTGTCGCCCGAGCGCCTCCGCGATCCGATCCTGCGGGAGACGCAGGAAGAGGGCGATCTGCTCGGCGCTCCAATCGGCGAGCGTCGTCAGGTTGGCGTCCTTCAGCGACTCGCTGTGCGGGAGCATGAGCACGCCCGTCCCCCGGCCGATGCGCAGCGTCAGATCGCGCTTGCCGTCCTCCGACCCATGGAACGTCGGATCGACCTTCACCCGGATCTGCAGGTGATCGAATGCCCGCTTCTCGGCGCATTCGGGGATCTGGAACTTCTTCTTGACGTCGGGGCAGCCCGCATTCACGAGGGCCATCTCGATCTCGTCGTCGTTCACGATCTGCAGCGCGACGTTGCTGGCGCTGGCGATCCGGAGGAGGTCCGCCTCCATGCTGCGTCGGAGGAGGCGATACTCGCCGAGTGCAGCGTCGCCCGCCCCTGCCATCTGCACGCCGAATCCCTCGAGCGTGGGGTCGACGATCCAAACGGTGATCGTGCCGGCTGATGGCTCGGGCGCCGGCGATGGGATCGACATGATCCCCGCGAGGCGCATGAGCGCCAGCGCGACCAGCATCGTGACAATCGATGCGATCAGGGTCGATCGGTGCAAGCGAACGAAGCGTTTGATGCCGCCGGCCAGGCGATGCCCCGTCTGCCGGGCATCATGCGTCGGACCCCCGTGCGGCAGCCCGTCGATCAGCTGCTGGAGCGTTGGGAGCCTGGCGTCCGCGATGGGCGCCTCCCTTGGCGTCAGCCCGCGTGCCTTCAACCCCTCGGCGATACGCCCCGTGGCGACCGCGAGGCGTGCGGGATCGAGACGAACGCGCACGGCTTCGCCAAACGCCTGCCGCCACGTGAGCGGCACCTCCCTATCGAACTCCGCATCCGAGAGGTCGAGCACGAGGGGAATGAACGCCTTGTCGCCGGCCTGGCCGAAGTGAATCTCTCTCGTGACCTCCTCGTCCTTGTCGAGGCTGCTTCGCGAGACGAGCACCAGCAGGACGCTCGCTGTCTCGATCCCTCGCCGGATGTTCTCGATGTAGTTGCCGAGCGGCAGGCTGTCGAGCTCGTAGCACCACGCCCGATAGCCGACCCGCTCGAACTCGATCGCGAGCTCGAGGGCGACCTTCGCGTCGTCCGCGACGTGTATGATGAAGAGATCGAACGGATCGCGTATCGCCATCGACGTCTCGGTGTTCGCCGCACCCCACACTGCCGCGTTCCGCATAGGTACTTCAAGCCACGTAGATCTTCCAACGCAGCTTACGTGTGAGGTACGGCACCCATTCCACCTTGACGGCTAGACTGGATGTCATGCTATGACCGCGACGGAATCGTGTCTCCCGGGCCTTCCCAGCGATGTCGATCGAGCAGCAGCCTGCGATGTCGGAACCGAGACGGTCGGGGGGAGTGCGTGCGTACATTTCCGGACGGAGCCTGAGGGCGCCGATCGACGAGCGCGTTGGCTCGAGCGACCCTGTCGCCGCCCGGGCCACGCCGCCCGGGGTCCGCGTGCTCCTCGTCCTGCTCGCGCTCCTCGCGGTCGCAACCACCGGACATGCTGCCCAGCTCGGCTACGTGGGAAACAGCAATGGATCGGTCTCGGTCTTCGACACCTCGAATGACCAGCTCGTGAAGATCATCCCCCTCGGCATCGAGGCGCGGTTGCCGAACGTTTCTTTCGTCCTTTCGCCGAGTTCACGACGACTCTTCGTTCTGGCCGAGGAGGGTATCGCGAGCAGCGGTGTGTCGCCGACCCTCGTGCGCAATACGCTGTCGCTGATCGACACGACATCGCATCGCGTCGTGGCGCGCGCCGTCTTCGACAACCCAGTACCCTTGTTGGATCTGTCGGCGTTCGGGTTGGCGCAGACGGGGATCGTCCTCGGCGCGGACGCGAGCGTCGTCTACGTGGTCAAGACGATTCTGCTCCAGGCGTTTTTCCCGACGACGTTCGTTTGGAGGTTCGACCCGACCACGCTGCAGGAGCTGACGAGGCTCGAGCGGTCGTCGACGGGGTTCGCGCTGACCACCCTCGCACCGACTCGAGGCCTGCTCTATGCGGAGAACGCGACCGGTGACGGGATCGAGGTCATCGACGCCGCCAGCGGGGAAACCGTACAGGAGGTTGCGCTCACCGGGAACGTTTCGCCCCCGGCACCCGACCCGAGCGCATTGCTCGGGGGGGAGGCCCAGATCAAGGTGTCCCCGGACGAGCGCACGCTCTTGCTCCGCGACGCCGTGGTCGACTTGCAATCCGGTCTCCCAATCGGCCGGCTTCCGCCATTCGTTTCGACGCGTCGCTTCTCGCCCGACAGCGGAACCCTGCTCGCCGTGATCTCGGCGCCGCAGCCACCCAGCTCGGAGCCGGGTCAGGGTTCTTGTCGCGCCACGAGATTCCAGGCGGATCTCGTCCGCCTCGATCTCCGCACGTTCGAAACCGTGGCGAGCGCCCCCCTCGGTCAGACTCCAGCTCCACCGACCATCGCGAGCGCTTCGGCCGACGGCCGCCTGGTCGGCGTCGCACTCGTGTCATGTGCTGAACCAACGCAGCTCGGCCTCGGCCTCGTGGACACGCTCATGGGTGTCGTCCTGCAGCGAACTGCCTGGTGAGCCTGCCCTCGGCTCCGATCGCACAGACTGCCGACGGTTACCGCGTGCTGTTTGCCGAAAACGCATTCCCGCAATCCTCATCGAGGGGAATGCCAGACGCAGGTCCCGAGAGGGCCATCCTGGATTTCAGATTCGACCCCCCCGCACTCGACCCGCGCAAGATTGACATCGGATCGGCCGTGCCCTCGACGTCGAGAGGCATCGGCGCGCTGACGGACGATGGAGGGGCGCTGTACTTCATCGGAACGACCGGCCTCCTTGGCGCTCCCGAAGTGAAGGTGGTCCACCCGGCGCGAGAGCGTGTCGATCCCATCGATGGCACGAGGCTCAGGCCGCTGCAGCTGGCTCTCGGCGATTCCTGCCCCGACCCGATCGGCTGCTTCTGTCAGACCGATGCCGACTGCGATGACGGGAATGGATGCACCATCGACACCTGCGACGAAGCGACGCGGTGCCGATATCGTCCTCGCCGCTGCATCGGTGCCGTCCAGTGCCTCTACGACCAGGACGACAGGGGCGATATCGCGGACTGCTATTCCGACGGACAGCAGCGCCGTATGGATCGCGCTCGGGACGACATCGACGATGCGGCGGCCGCGCTCGAACGCGGAGACAAGGCCGCGGCGCGGACGCGACTCGATCGGGCGGAGCAGCGTGTGACGCGTTTGCTCGCCGGGGCGATCAAGCGGGTGAACGACCCGTCGGGCAACGACCCTCGGCCGGAGTGCAACAGCCTGGTATTCCAGCAGCAGCTGGCCTTGCTGCGCGGCCTCCGCACGGTGAAGCGCGGCGTGTCCGCCTGCGTTTCGAGGGCACGATGAGATGGGCGGCCGCGGCGATCCTCTCGGCATGGTCGTGCATCATGTTCCCGAATTGGGCAGGCGCGGATTCACTCGCCTCGCAGCTCGATAATCTGCTCCGCAAGAAGGGCTTGCAGACCGTCGATACGGTGGTCCCCGTTCTCGTCCAGAGTGTGGCGCGGGCTGCCGACTTTCCGACGGTCGCGACCGGACCCGACTTCGCGTACGAGTATCGGCCCGACAGCATCGGGTTCGAGCGGTCCGTGCGGCCGCTGAGCCCCGTCCTGGTGGAGACCGCACAGACGGTCGGGCGACACGTCCTGCAAATCGGCGGGTCGTCACTGTGGACCAAATTCAACCGACTCGACGGCAAGCTCCTCGAGCACACGGAGGCGAACTTCACGTTCACTGGTGAGACCGCCGAAGGCCAGCCCCTGCGGATACCGGGGACGCTCAAGTTCGATGCCTTCACGATCCAGGATTTCGTGTTCTCTGCGTTCGCAACGTATGGCGTCACCGACCGATGGGACGTCGGTCTCGTCATACCCGGCGTCTTCACGATGCTCGAAGCCCGTGGACAACGGGAAGTCGAGATCGACAACACATCGATTCCGCTCGACCGGTTCGACATCGATGACTCGAAGCTCGGCATCGGCGATGTCCTGCTTCGCTCGAAGTACGTCTTCTACCCGAACAATGGCCTCTCCGTGGCTCCGACCCTGGCGCTCCGGATGCCCACAGGGAATCAGGCCAACTTCCAGGGGACGGGCGATACCACCGTCACTCCGGGCCTCACCGCAACGCACACGAACGGCCGCTTCGGGTTCTTTGCCAGTGCCGGTGTCGATGTACCGCCCAGCGATCTGGAGCGAACCGCCGTCCGGTACGGGACGGCACTGTCGTTTCGCATCCTGGCGCAATTGTCCTTGATCGCGGAGGTGTCGGGACGGTCGACACTGGTCGACGACACGTTTTTCGTCGTCGTCCCCGTCAGTCCCTCCGTGCCGTTGGATGCGCCCTCCCCGTTCGTTCGGCGTCTCCCGGCAACGATACCTCGCGCTGACGCCGTGGATGGCGCCATCGGCCTCAAGGCGCGCCTGCTACCGGGATACGTCGGCTTCGTGAGCGTGATTTTTCCACTCACGAAGGGCGGCGCCACGGCGCCCGTGACACCACTCGCCGGCGTCGAGATACACTTCTGACAGGCCCGTAGCCCTTCGGTCATCGGAGGCCTGCTCGACCACGAGCAGCTCGTGTGGTCGCTGATGTCGGCCAGGGGGTGATATCCGCGCCCACCAGGAGGAGCCCCAATGCCGCGTCTGCGCCAGGTTGCCCGCCACGAGACCACCGACGTTCTCGTGTTGCAGATGTACGATCAGCTGTTCGGCACCCGCGACCCGGTCGCGGAGCCAGGCACGGCCACCGGCACGCCCGGCGACTGGTGGACCGTATTCGCGCTGGTGCCCGACGTGTTTCGGCACGCCGTGCAGGGCTTCGGCCTCTATCGCAGCCCGCGCCGATTGCTCGACCCGGTGTTGCGCGAGCTGGGCCAGACCCGCGCCGGGTGGGCACGGGGCAGCCAGTTCGTGTTCTCACAGCACTGCAAGAGCTGTCGCGCGCTGGGCATGAGCGAGGAGATGATCGCGGCCATCTCGTCGTGGGCGGCGAGCGACCTGTTCACGCCGGCGCAGCGCGCGGTGCTGGCCTACACCGACTGCCTCGTGCTCGACGGCGGTCGGGTGCCCGACGGCGTGTTCGCGGCGCTGCGCGCACATCTCGGCGACGAGCAGATCCTCGAGCTCACCTACATCACCGCGCTGTACGACATGCATGCGGTGATGAGCCGAGCGCTGCGTCTCGAGCTCGACGACCGTAGCGAGCCGATCGTGGAGGTCGCCGCGCCCGAAGGGTTCACCGGCGTCGACGTGGGGGCGGCGATCAGCCGGCCCGGAACCGACGAGTGATCAGGCGCGCGCGCCGCGCGGGCGTACGAACGCCATCTCGCAGCGACGGTGGGCGATGCGCCAGCCGTCGGACGTGCGCACGAAGCGGTCGTGGTACTCGCCGACGTACTTCGGGGTTCCCGCCGGTGCGGGCCGCTCCGCCGTCCCCGTCGGCGAATCGTGCCGGTAGTTGACGAGATACGAGATGCCGGTCGCCTCGTCCGGGCCGCGCAGGGTGATCGCGACGTTGGTGCAGACGTGTCGCGAGGTGCGTCGGGCGACGCCTTGTCGGGCGGAAAAGCCGGCGCGGATCGCGTCCTGGCCCACCATGCGCACACCCTCGGCCTCCCAGACCCCGTCGCCGGTGAAGAGGTCGGCGATACGGGCGGCCTCACCGAAGTCGACGAAGTGGGTGTAGTCGATGACGAGGCGCTCGCACGCGCGTTCGTCGAGCAGCTGGGCGACGGGATCCTGCGGCATTCCCCGGGCGTATCCGACGGGCGCGGTGTTGGACAAGCCGTCCGCCGCGGCGGTAGTGGGATCCGACCCGAGCCCAGCATGGCCGACGCCCCCACCAACCGGACCGCATCAGCAGCGCCCACGGCGCGTTTCCCGTGGCACGCCTACGTCGTGCTCCTGCGGCCGAGCCAGATCGCGCGCGCGCTCGACGCGATCCGCGCTGCCCGCGTCGTCGACCCCGTGCCGACGCTCTTCCAGATCGAGCTCGGCGTGATGCGCATGTGGCACCGCATCCTGTTCCGCGCGGATACCATCGGCACCACGTCAGACTTCCCGGTGCGCGACGACCGCTGGGCGCGCATGCTGGAGAAGCGGTGGTTCCGCTTCCCGTTCCTGCTGCGTGAAGGGTCGGTCGTCCCGTGGGACCTCTCGGGCCTGCTCAGCACCCCGCAGCGCCTGATGACGCATCTCCTCGGCACGCACCACGACGGCCTGCAGTTCGTCTACGACATGCAGATGCTCACCGCCTACCCGGGCTCGCTGCAGGAGCTGCGCGACCGTGCGCGCGAGGTCGTCGAGCGCGACACGCCGCGCACGCGCTGGCTGCGCAACCTGTGCGTCTACGAACGCTACCACGAGACCCTGCTCGAGGTGGTGGAGCGCGCCGCGCAGGACGGCATCAGCCTACCGCCCGACCAGGCCGACGATCCGGACATCTCGTTCCTAGCCTACCTGCGCTGGTGCGCGCTGCAGCCGGCGACTCCGCGCGCGGCATGGCGGGCCTGGCGCGACGGGCGCTTCACGTTCGCGCCCGGACCGCTGCCCTCGTCGTCACTCGCCGCCGGCCGATGAACGCGAGCGAGCTGATCGACGCCGACCGCGACACGCTGCGCGGGCTGCTGGCGAGCGGTCACGCGATCGATCCGGACGCGATCGCGGGCTGGCAGTACCGCGGCATCAGCCTCGGCATGCCGGCGATCGTCGACCGCCTGGCATGGAAGACGTTCGTCAAGGCGTTCCATCGCGACCCGGACGCCGCCTTCGTCCGTGGGTGGAACGTGCGCATCCAGCAGACGGGTCTGGACGGGCCGATCGAGCCGTTGCTGCGCCACGGCGCGGCGTTCACCTTCGGCCATTTCCGCGTCGTCGATCCGCGCGGCTACCGCATGCCGCCGCGCACCGACCGCGGCCTGCTGCTCGACTACGGGCTCGGCGGCAACGCGAGGCTCGATCCCACCACCCGCCTGCGCGATCCGATCGTCGCGCTCGAGGCCGGCAGCACCGACCTGCTGCTCGGCTGGAGCTACCTCGACCTCGGCGTCGGGAACGTCCCGACGCCGAGCTTCTTCACGCTGGAGCGCCACGCGCCCGTCACCGATCCCGTCGCGTCGCCCTCCAGGTAGCCTGCTCCCTCATTCTGCCCGCACGGCGTGGTCCGCCCGCGGCCGCGACACAGGACGACGATCCCGTCTCCCTTGAGGAACAGGCATCGAACCCCTATGACCGCGGCCATGCGGATTGCGGAGACGTCGGTGATGATCGGTCTGCTCCTCGTGGCGGTCGCATGCTCGGGCCCGGCCCCCACGCCTCCGGCGCCGACGTCGACACGCCCGCTCCCGAAGGAGCTCCTGGTCGGGACGAGCGGCGACTCGCCGCCCTATTCGACCCGGCGCGCCGGAACGATCGCGGGCCTCGAGCCCGACCTCGCTCTCGAGATCGGCAAGGTGCTCGACCGACCCGTGCGTATCGTGAACGTGCCGTGGGACGGCCTCTTCGATGCCCTCGGCGACGGGAAGGTCGACGTCGTCATGGCGGGCGTGACCGTGACGCCCGAGCGCGAACGCCGCTTCGCCTTCACCGAGCCGTATCTGCAGACCGGTATCGTCATGCTGATCCGCGGCGCGGATCGGAAGCGGTTCGGCTCGCTGAGGGCCATCTGCAAACGCCCGCACACCGTCGGCGTGGTCGCCAAGTCGACCGGGGAGGCATACGTCCACGATCGCTGCTCCAAGATCGACCCCGTCGTCTATGTGACCGCGGACGACGCCGTGCTCGCGGTCGCATCGGGGCGGAACGATACCGTCGTCCACGACGCGCCCGTGCTGGCGTACCTGCGCGCGCAGCAGGCCGTCGAGCTCGATCTCGTGCCGCTCGGCATCAACGACGAGAAGCTCGCCTGGATGGTGCGGCAGAACGACACGGCCCTCCTGCAGGCGTTGAACGGCGCCCTCGCCACCTTGCGCCAGAACGGGACGCTCGATCGCGTGCTGGAGCGGTGGATCCCGAATCTGGAGCAGGTCCGGGCGCACTGAGAGCCGGGTGACAAACCGCAGCGACCCGCGCTAGGTCAGGGCCCCATGGACACCGACGCGCTCCTCGTCACCCAGGACGGTCCGCTGGTGACGCTCACCATCAACCGGCCCGAGCAACGCAACCCGCTCGGCGAGCCCGGCGACGGCGATTTGTTCGCCGCCGCGGCGGCACGCATCAACGCCGACCGCGACGTCCGCTGCGTCATCCTCACCGGCGCCGGGCCGGCCTTTTCCGCCGGCGGCAACCTGAAGGCGATGCGCGATCGCGGCGGCGCCTTCGCGGGGCCTGGCGTCCACATCCGCGACGGCTACCGTCACAACATCCATCGCATGGTGCGCGCCCTGTGGACGCTCGAGGTGCCGATGATCGCGGCGGTGAACGGTCCGGCGATCGGCCTCGGTAACGACGTCGCGTGCCTGGCCGACACCCGCATCGCCGCCGAGAACGCCGTTTTCGGGGCCACGTTCCTGCGCGTCGGGCTCGTCCCCGGCGATGGCGGCGCCTGGCTGCTGCCGCGCGTGCTCGGCATGGCGCGCGCCGCCGAGTTGCTCTACACCGCCGACACCATCGACGCGCCGACCGCCCTCGCCTGGGGGCTCGTCAGCCGCGTCGTCCCCGCCGCGACGCTCATGGACGAGGCGCGCGCGCTGGCCGCGCGCATCTGCCGCCAGCCGCCGGACGTCCTGCGCATGACGAAGCGCCTGCTGCGCGACGGTATGACGCAGACGTTCGACGCCGTGATGGAGCTGTCGGCGGCGATGCAGGCGCTCGCCCACCACACCGAGGATCACAAGGAAGCGGTGGCGGCGTTCTTCGAGAAGCGCGAGCCGAGGTTCGTCGGGCGCTGACCTACTCGATGCCGCAGGTCGACCTGATCGCGGCCATACGCTGGTCGATCGCCACGTTGTAGCCACCGATCGCCACGTCGAGCTTCGTCGCCTCGGTGCCCATGACGACGCTGGTCACGGCGCCGGCGGGATAGATCGCGCTGGCGCCTTCGGCCATGCGCTGCACGACGTTCGCCTTCTCGCTCTGCAGGACTCGCAAGTCGCCGCGGGCCGTCCGGCAGTCGATTGGCGCGTTCAGATTCTGGGCCACCTGTTGCTGCTGCACGGCGCAGCCACCCGCGAACGGGAGCAGTGCTCCGAAGGCCAGCACCGCCAACGCGCGCCTCACATCACTCGATTGCTTCACGATGACGCTCCTCTTCTCCGACCGTCGGTTTGGCCGGGTCGATGCCCGGCTTCGCAGCGGCGCGTACCGCAGATCGAGGCCGCCGGCAAACCGACGCGCGTCGGCTAGAGCGTACCTTTGAGCGCCGTGGCGCGGTCTTTCGCGGTGCCGAGGACCGCGCCGAGCACGTCGCGACACGTGGCCGCGACCGCCTTGCCCTTCTTGCCGGCCAGGACACGCGCTGCCGTCTTGAACGACTTGGCGGCTTTCGTCGCCGCCTTGCGTCCCTTCCGTCCGGCACCGGCGGTCTGCGCGGCGGTGACCGACTGGCAGGCGACGCCGAACTTCTTGGCGACGGCGGACGGCAGAGTGGCGCCATCGCACACGGCAATGCCGAGGGTCAGGCCGTTGGTGCATCGGCAGGTCACGCCGTCGGTGCCGGCGAGCGACTCGCACCCCGACACCGTCACCGGGAACGTGGACTCGCGGGTGTTGCCGAACGCGTCCGCCGCCGTCGCAGTGACGTCGTACGTGCCGGGATTGGCGAACGTGTGCGCGACGCTGCCACCGTTCGCGTTCGCGCTTCCGTCGGCGAACGCCCACACCGGCTCGCCGGCGAGGTCGCTCCACGCATCGAGGAACGTCGCGGCGAGGGTCGTCGACACCCCGGCGATCACGCCGGTCGGGATCGTCGACCCGGTGAGGGCGGGCGCTCCCGCGTCGTAGACCGCGCGCCCGCGACCGTCGGCCATATTGCCCCAGGTTGCGACCACGCTGCCGGCGCGGTCGCTCGCGACGCTCTCGATGTTGATGGTGGCCGACCCTTCGTAGACCTCCTCGAACGACTCCGGCAGGCCCGCACCGGCAGGCCAGCGCGTCGCCTGCACGACGCGTCGATTGTCCGAGGTCAGTCCGGTCCACACCGCGATCGCATCCGAGCCGGCGAACGCGATGGCCGAATCGCGGTGCTGGAAGCTCAACGGCGACACGGGAGTCTCGTCGGTCCATGTGCCACCGGGCGAGCGCCTGACCATGCCGACGTGTCCCTGGGGAGCGTCGTAGTCGTAGAGGACGTATGCGGTGCCGTCGTCGGCGACCGCCGCCCCGTGCGAGGAGCTGGAGCTCGCCGTCGTGACGAGCTGCACCGGCGCTCCGAAGGGGGTCGACGCGTCGTCGCGCGCCGCCGCCCACGCCTGGCTCACGTTCGACGAGAAGGCGATGACCGCACGTCCACTGCTGCCGACGGCGACGCCGGCCGGGTCCATGAAGACGTCGCCGTTAGGTCCCGTCACGTCTTCGCTGCCTGTCCACGTGGTGCTTCCAGCCAGGAGGCGCTTCACGAGGATCGTGCTCTTGTCGTCCCCGTCTTCGCCGGTGGCGCCCTCCGTCCGGCGCGAGCTCCACGCCATGAGGAAGTTGCCGGCCCCGTCGACGCGGAGCGCGCTCGCCGTGGACGAGTCGTTCTCGGGCGAGAGGCGCTGCGGCGCCTGCCAGGCGCCGCCGGCGGGATGAAGCACGAGGTCGATCCGCACATCGGTCTGACCGGGCGCGGGCTCCGACGGCTCGTCGTCGGGCTCGACGTGGGATGCGCCGGCAACGGCCGTGCCGTCGGGAGCGATCGAACAGTGGGGCGTTTCCTCCGGCAGCTGGCCCGGATCGACCGCGACGAGGTCGGTGAACAGCGTGACCGGCGCCTCCCACGTACCGTCTGCGCTCCGGTAGGCGGCACGCCACCGGAGCGGCGGGAGCGGATCGAGGTCGTTGCTGGTTCGCTCCCCGAACGCGATCACCGCAGCGCCGTTCGGGGCGACGGCCATCCGCACCCCGGCCGGTACCGCCGTGGGTGTCGATTCGATGCGCAGTTCCTCGACCTCGGCCTCGCCGAGCCCATGCCGGGTGACGATGAGTCTGGTGTGGATGTCGTTGACCGTGCCTTCGACCTCGAGATGCGCCTCGAACAGGACGGGGCCATCCGCAAAGGCGACGGCGGGTTCGAGGGTGTGGTCGAAAGGCAACGGCGACGGATCGGACCACCCCGGCGCGGCGAGCGCGTTCGTCGAGAGCAGGGCGAGGACGAGGATGAGCAGGCGCATGTCGGGACCCCTTCGCGGTGATGTGAGCAGTCCCGAGCCTCCCCGCGACCACTTCCCCACGCCCGTTTTGCCAGCGATCGCACGAGGTTGCTACCTCGTACGTGCGTGCTTCAGGCCGGACGCCGGATTCCGAGGAGGCGCATGCGGTAGCGCAGCGTCGAGGGATTCATGCCCAGTATCTCCGCCGCTTTGCCCGCCCCCTCGACGCGCCAGCCGCAGCGCACGAGCACGCCCTCGATGTGGTCGCGCTCGACGTTTCGCAACGAGTCGTTCGGTCCTTCCGGCGTCCCGGCGGCCCGTGCGGCCACCCCGCGTCCGAAGTCCTCGCCCAGCTCCAGTGTGGCTCCCTGCGACAGGATCAACGCGCGCTCGATGATGTTGGCGAGCTCGCGAACGTTCCCCGGCCAGTCGTAGGCGATCAGGCGCTCCATGTCGGCCGGTGATATCGCGGAGACGTTCCTGCCGATCTCGCGCTGCTTCTTCTGGATGACGGCCCAGGCGAGCAGCGGCACGTCGTCGCGTCGCTCGCGGAGCGGCGGGACGAGGATCGGGAAGACGTTCAGGCGATAGAGCAGGTCTTC
>DASYLJ010000067.1:0-31201 GCA_036009625.1 Binatia bacterium | reverse complement strand
GAGCTCGCACGGCACCCAACCCCCGATTCCCCTCCGCGCGCGCTCCGCGCTCGCTCGGCGGCCATCCCGCCACCACGCACCCAACCTGCCGTCCCACACCCCCACGAGCGAATCGGGTCGCGGCTCCGTTGAGATTGGGTGGTTGGGTTTCAGGAAATCGATTGGCGGAGCGGTCGGTGTGGGGGTTGGGGGTTGCCGAGCGGCGAGTTGCGAGATGCGCGGGGTTGCTGGGGCGGGGTGCTGGGTCGCGCACGAGCTCCGAGCAAGCCGGCAACTCCCAACCCCCACACCGACCGCGACCACCGTATCGAAAGCGCCTTGCGCCCCACCACCCGGACCGCTAAGGCCCGCGGCAGGAGGCGCGACGATGATCAAGAGTATTTTGGTGACGCTCGATGGGTCGCAGCATGCGGATGTCGCGCTCGAGTACGCGTTGTGGCTCGCCGGGAAGCTCAAGGCGCGGCTGATCGGGCTGCACGTCGTCGACATCGTCTCGATCGAGGGGTCGTTCCTGCACGACGTCTCGGGGTCGCTCGGCTTCGAGCCCTACCTCGACTTCTCGTCGAAGATGCGGGAAGCGCTGCAGGAGCGCGGGCGCGTGCTGCTCGAGCTGTTCCGGAAGCGCTGCGACGACCGCGGCGTCCCGTGCGACACCGCCCTGCCGCTCGGCATCGTCGCGAACGAGATCTGCGACCAGGCCCGCACCGCCGATCTGGTCGTCATCGGCCATCGCGGCGTGAACGAGCAGTTCTCCACCGGGCTGCTCGGCGGGACCACCGAGTCGGTCACCCGCAAGTCGCCGAAGCCGGTGCTGGTGACGCCGCAGGCCTTCCGCGAGATCACCAAGCCCGTCCTCGCCTACGATGGATCACAGCGCGCGAGCGCCGCCATGCACGTCGCCGCCGAGATCACCGCCGCCCTCGGCCTCCCGCTCACGGTGATCCACGTCGGCCGCGACGAGAGCGACGAATCCAACCGCATGCTCGACGAGGCTCGCCGCTACCTCGAGCCCTACGAGCTCACCGTCACCGTCAAATCGCTGAGCGGCCCGCCCCACCAGCGCATCGTCGACATCCTGCGCGACGGTGGCTACGACCTGCTGTTCATCGGCGCCTACGGCCACTCGCGCATCATCGAGATGGTCCTCGGCAGCACGACGGAGTTCGTCCTCCGCAACGCGACCGCGCCGGTGTTCCTGACGCGGTAGCGCGGGTCGGCGCTACGGCCGGCCGTTGGTGGGCGGGGCGTCGGCGGGCGGCTGATCGTCGCCGCCGGGACGCAGGCGCGCGATGCGTGCCTCGAGCATGCGGGCGGTGCGCTCGATGCGGCGCATCTCCTGCTGGAACGTCGGGTGGGACGTGACGCGCTCGACCGAGCGACGAACGACCTCGTCGATGTGCTTCTGCATCTCGCCGAGACGATCGCCGACCTGCGACAGCTCCTGCATGCGACGACCGGCCAGGCCGGGCGCGGTGCGGATGGCCTCGATGCCGCGATCGACGGTGGCGGCAATGCCCTGCAGCGCGGCCTCGCCGTGCTGGATGAGGTCGCGCATGACCCGGAGCGACAGCAGCCCCGTCTTCTTGCGCTCCTCTTCGAGGATGATCTGCGCGAACGTGACGGCGGTGAGATCTTCGCCGCTCTCGTTCTCGAGGATCTTGACCTCCTCGCCGGCCTTTACCCAACGCGCGATCTCTTCGAGCGTCACGTAGCGGCTCTCACTCGTGTCGTACAGCTTGCGGTTGCTGTACCGCTTCACGAGGCGCGTCATAGTGGAGCCCAGCTAGCACAGGCCTTGCTTCGCGTAAACCGGAAACGACCCGGCGCGGCAAACGATCCAAAAGTGCATGACGCCTGCCGTCGCGCAGGTAAGTTGGCGTGAACGATCATGACGCCGACGGCATTCTTGCCGCCCCCCGCGTACGCGCGACGAGGAAGCCGCGCGCCATGTCAGCGACAATCTCGCGGGCCATCGCCAGAGGATCGCTGGCATTCTGAATCGGTCGCCCGATGACGAGATAGTCGGCTCCGGCCCGCATCGCGTCCCCGGGCGTCGTCACCCGCTTCTGGTCGTCGCGCTCGGCGGTGGGCGGTCGCACGCCCGGCGTGACGATGAGGAAGCCGCGCCCGCCCGTTCGACGGATGCGCGCGATCTCGAGCGGCGAGGCCACCACGCCGTCCATGCCCGCCCGCTTCGCGAGTCGCGCCAGGCGGGCCACCTGGTGCTCGACATCGTCCGGCACCCCGACCCGCCGCAGGTCGGTCTTGCCGAGACTCGTCAGCACCGTGACCGCCAGGATCTTCGGGCGGCGGATACCCTCGCGCCGGCAGGCGCGTGTGACCTCGGCCTGGGTACGCTCCATCATCTCGAAGCTGCCCGACGCATGGAGGTCGAAGAATCGCACCCCGAGCCGCGCCGCCTCGACGCCGGCCTTCGCGACCGTGTGCGGGATGTCGTGGAACTTGAGGTCGAGGAACACCTCGCGCTTGTGGCGGTGCACCATGCGCACCACCTCGGGCCCCGAGTGCAGGAAGAGCTGCTTGCCGATCTTGAAGACCCCGATCTCGGGGGCCAGCAGCGTGACCAACCGCTCGGCCTCGGCGAGCTGATCGACGTCGAGCGCGAAGATGAGACGGTTGCGTATGCTGTCGGTCGTGCGCGGTGTCACCGCGGGCCCACCATCGCCGCCACCTTCTCCGCCACTTCGCCCACCGGCACCTCCACCGCCTCACCACCCGACCGCGCCTTCACCTCGACGCAGCCACGTTGCAGGGCACGCGGGCCGACCGTCACCCGGACCGGCAGCCCGATCAGGTCGGCGTCCTTGAACTTGACGCCGGCGCGCTCGTCGCGGTCGTCGACGAGCGTGTCGATCCCGGCCGCCTCCAGCATGCCGGTGACGGCATCGGCGGTCTCGCGCAGCGCCACGTCGGCCATGTTCACCGGCACGACGAGCGCCCCGAAGGGGGCCAGCGCCGCCGGCCAGATGATGCCGTCGGCATCGTGGTTCTGCTCGACCGCCGCCGCCACGGTGCGCGTGATGCCGATGCCGTAGCAGCCCATCTCGATGGGACGCTCCTGGCCGTCGGAGGCACTGAAATTGGCGCCCATGGCCTTCGAGTACTTGGTCCCGAGGTAGAACACCTGCCCGACCTCGATACCACGATGGGCGGCGAAGACACCGTCCTCGCAGCGCGGGCAGCCGTCGCCCCCGGTCGCCTGGCGCAGGTCGGCGAAGGTGACGTCGGGAAAGTCGCGCTCCTGCTCCACGTTGACGATGTGCTCGTCGACGCGGTTGCCGCCGGTGACGGCACCTCGCACGCCGCGCAGCGAGGCGTCGGCGAGCGTGCGCACGCGCAGTCCCACCGGGCCCGCGAAGCCCACCGGGGCACCGGTGATCTTCGCGACGGTGGCCTCGTCCGCGAGCGTCGGCACGTCGCCGTCGAGCGCGGCCTGCAGCTTCGTTTCCGACGCCTCGTGATCGCCGCGCACCAGTACCGCCACGGTCGCGCCCGACGTGGTCGTGTAGATGAGCGTCTTGACGAAGCGGGCGGACGGCACGCCGAGGAAGGCGCTCACCTCGGCGATGGTGCGCTGTTTCGGCGTGGCGACGCGCTCGAGCGTCCCGGCGCTCCCGGTCGCCGGCGGCAGCGGACGCACCTCCGCCTTCTCGACGTTGGCGGCGTACCCGCAGCGCTCGCAGGCGACGATGGCGTCCTCGCCCGACTCCGCCAGCACCTGGAACTCGTGCGTCTGCGAGCCACCGATGGAGCCGCCCCCGGCCTCGACGGCCCGGAACGTGAGGCCGCAGCGCTCGAAGATGCGCGTGTAGCAGTCGTACATCACCTGGTATTCGCGCTGCGCGTCGGCACCGTCGACGTGGAAGGAGTACGCGTCCTTCATGATGAACTCGCGCCCGCGCATGAGCCCGAAGCGTGGCCGCACCTCGTCCCGGAACTTGGTCTGGATCTGGTAGAGGTTCTTCGGCAGGTCGCGGTACGAGCGCACCTCACGGCGGATCAGGTCGGTGACGACCTCTTCGTGGGTCGGGCCGAAGCAGAAATCGCGGTCGTAGCGGTCTTTGATGCGCAGCAGCTCCTTGCCGTAGACGTCCCACCGTCCGCTTTCCTGCCAGAGCTCGCCGGGGATGACGGCCGGCATCAGAATCTCCTGCGCGCCGGCCTTGTCCATCTCCTCGCGCACGATGTTCTCGACGCGACGAACGGCGCGCAGGCCGAGCGGGAGGAAGTCGTAGATGCCGCGCGCGACCTGGCGGATCATGCCGGAGCGCACCAGGAGCCTGTGGCTCACGACCTCGGCGTCGGCCGGGTCGTCGCGGAGCGTGGGGACGAGGAGCTGGGACAGACGCCTCATTTCGGGGCCGCCGCCTGATGCTCGCCGAGACACTGCAGGGCCAGGCCGCCATGGCTCCAGGCCGCGCCCGACGCCATCGCCATGGCGACGAAGATCACCTCGCCGATCTCCTGGTCGCTGGCCCCCGCCTTCGCGCACCGCTTGACGTGGGCGTCGATGCACCAGGGGCACTGCGTGATGTGGGTAACCCCGAGCGCGATCAGCTCCTTGGTCTTGAGCGGCAGAGCCCCTTCCGCAAAGGCCTTCTTGTCGAACTCGAGCCAGGCCCGATAGGCCTCGGGCGCGAGCTCGCGCATGCGCTTGAAGACCGTCTTCACGTCGACGCCATGGAATTCCACGGAAACCTCCTTCGGCGGTGGCCCACTCCTCTACACCAGCGGGCCCCGGCGTGCAGCCCGCGTGAAGCTTTCTCCCGGCGTCGTTGTAGATCCGACCATCGGGTGAGACCGGCACACCGTCCACACTCACTCGCGCAGTGGCACCTCGGTTGCTAGGTGTCGTCTTCATGACGAAACGACGCTCGATCCTCGCCCTCGCCACCCTCCTCCTGGCCGTCGGCACCGCACGCGCCGCCGACCAGCTCGTCGCCGTCCTGGCTCCGACCCAGGGCAACACCGCGCGCGGTATCATCGCCTTCCGTCCGGAAGGCGACGGCGTGCGGGTCACGGGAATCGTCACCGGACTGACGCCGAGCGGGAAGCACGGCTTCCACGTCCACCAGTACGGCGACTGCACGGCGCCCGATGCCACCAGCGCCGGCGACCACTACTCGCCGGCGCCCACCGAGCACGGCGACCCCACGAAGCCGCCGCATCACGCCGGCGACCTCGGCAACATCGAGGCCGACGACAAGGGCAGCGCCGTGGTGAACGTCCTGGTGAAGGGCGTGTCGACGACGGGCGACACCGCGCCACTCGTCGGTCGCGGCCTCATCGTGCACGGCAAGGCGGACGACCTGACGTCGCAGCCGAGCGGGAACGCCGGCCCTCGTGTCGCCTGTGGCGTCCTGGGTGTGACCAAGACTACGCCCCCGACGCCCTGAGCGTCGGTCAGCCGAGCGCGCGCGCGAGCGTTTCGATGAGGTAGGGACGCATCGCGCGCGGCTCGACGATGTCGTCGAGCGAGCCGACGGCACGCGCGCGCTCGACCGAGTGGATGGCGTCGAACTCCGCCGCCAGCTCGGCCTGCGCCGTCAGTACCGCCTCCGCCATCGCCAGCTCCACTGCCTCGCGGGCGGCGGCGGTCGGGCTGGCGCGGAGCGCATCGCGGAGTTGCTGCACGCGCGGGTCTTTCCCCGCCCGCACCCGCACCTCGCGCGTGAAGACCACCGCCGCCGCGGGACCGCCGCCGATGACCGATGCATACGAGCCGGTGAGCGCCGCCGCCCGCATGCGCGGGTTGAGCGCCTTCGAGAACACCACGTACGCCCCGCCGTGGTAGCGCGACACCACCAGGAAGCAGATCGGTCCTGCGAAATTGACGACGGCGCGCGCGATCTCGGCGCCGTACTCGAGCTGCAGCTTGCGCAACGACTCCGCCGAGCCATCGAAGCCGGACAGGTTGGCCAGGATCACCACCGGCCGCACGCCACTCGACGCGTTCAGCGCGCGCGCCACCTTCTTCGACGACAGCGGGAACAGCGTGCCGCCGGTCCACGACGACGGCCCGTCGTGCGGATGGTAGCCCTCGCGCTCGACGTTCTGGCTCTCGATGCCGATCAAGCAGACGGACCGTCCGCCGAGGTGCGCGTCCCACACGACGGCGGTCTCCGCCCCGACCCACCCGCGCCAGCGCTCGAGCGCGCCGCCGTCCTCGTCGACCACCGCCTGCATCACCGCCCGCATCGCGAACGGCCGCTTGCGGCCCGGGTTCGTCCGATCGTCGAAGATCTCACCGACGGTGTGGAAGCCGTGGCCGAGCTCCTGCGGGTACGGAAACACGGTGACGTCGCGATCGACGGGATCGGTGCTGCGCAGAGGGCGCGGCCCGACTTCGCCGGGCACGACATAGGTGTAGCGCTGATGCTCGGCCAGGGTGCGGAACGCGCCACCGATGTCGCTGGCGTAGTACTGCGCCTCGCCATTCGGCCCCATGACGCGCTCGAGCCCGCCCAGCGCCACCTCGTCCTCCGCCGACACGCTGCCCGACGCCTCCAGCGCGGCACGCCCCGTGAGCACCATGGCGGCGCCCGGCGTCATCACCAGGATGCCGCGCGTGTGGTTCTGCATGGTCGCGAGCGCGTTCCAGTAGCTCTGCGCGCCGACGTTGACGCCGTGGACGACGATGTGGATCACGCCGCCGCCCTGCGTGAACGTGACGATGCGCCGCGCGACGCGCGCAGTGGCGTCGAGGTTCTCGGTGCCGCTGTCCATGGCGATGCGCGCCCCGGCCGAGATCGGCGCCCACTCGACAGGGAGGCCGTGCTCCTCGGCGAGGTCGATGGCGGCGAGCACGCGATCGCACTCCGGCGCCGCGAGCGCCCCCATGCCGCGCGTCGGGTCGGAGAGGATGAGCACGCGGCGCATGCCCTCGGGCACCTTGTCGGTGGGCGTCGTGACGATGCCGAACACCACGGCGCTGCGATTGCCGCCGTACGGGCGATCGGTCACCGCCACCGCGCGCGGCGCCGACTCGTCGGGCGCGAGGTCGTACTCGGCGAACGTCGCACCGTCGTCGCCGCGCACCAGCATGCGTACGATCTCGTAGGGATAGAGCAGCCGCCGACGGCGCGCCGCCACCACCTTGCGCTCATAGCCCGTCGCCGGCGCCAGCGGCGCGCGATCGGGCGCCCGCGTGACGAGCTCCATCTGCGCCCCGGTGACGTCGGCGATGACGAGCTCGACGTCGTGCGCGGGCGCGTCGGGTTGCGACCGATCGCGCACCCGCAGGCGCACCACGACGGTCTCGAGGCCGAGATGCCGCGTCGCCGGCGCCAGTCGTCGCGCCATCTCGTTCGCCGCTTCGGGAGCGAAGTACACGTCGGGCGCGACGAAGAGCGCGATGCGGTTCCACTGCAGGCGGCGCGCCGGGTCGCGCGCGCTGCGGGCGGCGCGCAGCATGCTGGTCGCCTGCTGGAAGGCGCGCTCGAAGGCGGCCAAGTGCGGGCCGATCTCGTATGCCGCGGCCGTCGAGCGACCGCGCACGTCGGCGAGGACGAGGAGGCGCTCGTCGTCGGCGATCTCGCGGCTGCGGGCCCAGAAGCAGTAGACGTCGTCGGCGCCCGCGAGCCGCTCCAGGGTGAACGTGCTCAGGCGCGCGAGATCGATGCGAGTGGCCGTCTCGGGATGGACGCCGTGCAGGTCGGCGTCGTCGACGAGCCGTCCCTCGACCGGACGGAACGTGCGATGCACGTCACGTCCCGGCAGGACGTAGGAGATCGTGCCCCGATCGGCCGGGAAGCGCCCCTGCAACGGCGCCACCAGTGCCTCGGCCCCCGCGGGGTCGCCGCCCGGGACGAGCAGCTCGACGGCATCCACGCGCGAGCGGTTGGCCCCGACCCGTCCACCGGCGACCGCCTCGCACATTCGCGCCAGGGTGCGCGCGGCGTCGGCTGGCGCGCTGGTGGCGGCGGCGATGTGTCGACCGTCGGCGAGCGCCAGGCACTCGACACGCACGCCCCCCAGCGTCAGCGACGCGTGGCGCACGGCATCGGCGGGCGCATACGCGCGCAGGAGATGCGCGAAGCACGCGATGCCGCGGCGACGCGGATCGGGATCGTCGAGCCAGCCGCCGACGCGGTCGAACACACGGCGCGGCGCCGCCGCGAGGTCGAGCAGGACGTCGTGCGGGGGCACGCCCGGCGTGGTCTCGGCGAGCCAGGGCGCGATGCGCTGCGCCGCGTCCTCGGCCTGCCGCTCGAGCGCCGGGCCCTCGAAGATCAGGTCGGACGCCTCGATGGCGGCGTCGGCGACCGCATCCGACACGAGCCCGCGCATGGCGGCGATCCGTCGCAGCGCGCCGGCCAGCGCGGCGTCGTCGCCGAGCGGCGTGCCGGCACGCGCCAGCGCGGTGAGGCAGCGCACCATGGCGAGGACGAGCTGGCCGCGCAGCTCTGCGGTCTGCTGGGTTGCCAACAGCCGCAGCAGCGCGCGCTCGAGCGCCTCGTTGTGGTCGAGCGATGCGATGCCGTAGTGCGCCAGCGCCGCGCGCACCAACGCCAGGAACTCCTCGACCAGACCGGCGCCACCGGCGCGCACGCGGCGGACGAACATGCGCAGGCGACCGGCGTTCGACGGCCCGGCGTCGCCCGACACCGATGCCCGCGGCGCCGCGATGAAGAGCTGCTCGACGTCGGCGAAGAGCACGAGCTCGTCACGGATCGCCGCCAGCGCCTTCGGCGGTGACGCGGACACGGCGCCGGCGAGCAGCGCCACCAGCATCTCGCCGCGATCGGGATCGACGTCGTAGCCGAGCAGCACGCGTCGTATCTCCTCGCGCAGTGCCGCCAGCCCCACGCTGTCGAGACCGTCGAGCCCGGTGGCGAGGACCCCCGCGAGCGGATCCGCCTCCTGCGGCAGCGCCAGGCCGGGCCCCGCACCCTGCGCCGGCGCATCCGACTCGGGCTCGATGACGAGCAGCACGTCGCCTGCCGCCACCTGATGGCCGGCGCGCACGCGGACCTCGGTCACCATGCCCGTCACCGGGGCGGTGAAGCCGATCTCCATCTTCATGGCTTCGAGGACGCCGAGCGCCTGTCCGGTCTCGACCCGATCGCCGGGCGCCACCGCGATGGCGACCACCATCGCCGGCGTCGCGGCCCGAACCTGCCCCACCGTCTGCCAACCGAAGCGGTGCGCGCGTCCCGCCACCTCGAGCCGCAGGCCGGCGTCGGTGGCGTCGTGCAGGATCGGCAAGGTGCGGTCGCCCAGCTCGAGCTGCGCCGCGTGCGCGTCGCCCTCGCGCAGCGTCGCACCCACCACCCGACCGTCGAGTTGGACGCGATAGCGCCACGACCCCATGGCGGCGACGCCGACGCGGTAGCTGGTGCCTTCGTACGAAAGGTCGATGGGCTGCGCGCCCGACGGCGGCACGCGCGTGAAGGTGACGTTGGACGTGTCGGCGAAGAAGTTGAGGCGCGCGTCGCGACGTCGACGCTGGTAGGCGAGGATGGCCGCCGCGACGAGACCGTCCACCGCGAGCGGATCGGCCGCGCGCGACGACGGGCCCTCGCGCTCGAGCCACCCGGTGTCGACGCCACCCGCGCGCAGCCCCGGCGTCTCCAGCAGATCGATCAGCCAGCCCGTGTTGCTGGCGCCGCCCGTCACCACGAGATCGAAGTCGCGCAGCGCGCACACCAACCGGGCACGCGCCTCGTCGCGCGTGTGGCCGTACGCGATCACCTTCGCGATCAGCGAGTCGAAGGCGCCGGGCACGTAGGTGCCGACGACGGCGCCGGTGTCGATGCGAATGCCCGGTCCGAGCGCGGGATCGAAGCGCGCCACCAGCCCGGGCGACGGCAGGAAGCCGGCATGCGGGTCCTCGGCGCACACCCGCGCCTCGATCGCGACGCCGCGCTCGACCACCGGGATGCCGTCGATGCACTCGTCGCGCGCGATACGGATCTGCAGCTGCACCAGGTCGACACCGGTGATCGTCTCGGTGATGCCGTGCTCGACCTGGAGACGCGGATTCATCTCGAGGAAGTGCGGCGTCTCCCCCGCCACCAGGAACTCGACGGTGCCGACGCCGACGTAGCCGACGGCGCCCGCGAGTCGCAGTGCCGCGGCCTGCAGCTGCGCCAGCAGCGCCGGCGCCAGGTCGGGCGGCGGCGCCTCCTCGATCACCTTCTGATGACGGCGCTGCACGGAGCAATCGCGCGCACCGAAGGCAACGAGATGGCCGTGCACGTCGCCGGCGATCTGCACCTCGATGTGACGCCCGCCCATCACCCGCTGCTCGACGAACAGCCGGCCGTCGCCGAATGCCGCCCGCGCCTCGGCCGCGGCCGAGCGGAATGCGCCCGGCATGTCTGCCGCGCGCGTGACGACGCGGATGCCGCGCCCGCCCCCACCCGCCGATGCCTTCACCACGACCGGATAGCCGATCCGCTCGGCGACGACCGCCGCGTCGCCCTCGTCGGCGACGACGCCGTCGCTCCAGGGCGTGACCGGAACCCCGGCCGCCTCGGCGAGCCGCTTGGCGGCGATCTTGTCGCCGAGCGCACGCATCGCCGCCGCCGACGGGCCGAGGAACCGCAGCCCCGCCGCCTCGACGCGTTCGACGAACACCGGATCCTCGGCGACGAAGCCCCACCCCGGCCACACCGCGTCCGCACCGGCGCGCGCGATCGCGTCGAGCAGCAGGTCGTGGTCGAGGTACGCCGCCACCTCGCCGCCCGGCGCCGCCGGCAGGCGGATCGCGGCGTCGGCGTGGCGGACGAAGGGCGCGTCGCGGTCGACGTCCGTGTAGAGAGCGATCGCGCGCAGCACGATGCCCTCCTGCGCGCGCAGTGCCTTCACGGCGCGGAGACAGCGCACCGCCGCGTCGCCGCGGTTCACGATGGCGAGACAGCGCAGCGGCCTCACCGGTCAGGCCCGCTCGGCGAGATGCTGGCTCTCCATGGCCGCCAACCGCGCCGTGATCTGGCGCGCCAGGTCGACGGCGCGCCGCAGTCCCTTGAGCTCGCTGCGCGGCTCGACGCACTCGAGCTGCACGTGAAACGTCTCCCCTCGCCCCGGCAGATCACTGTAGCCGTCCTGTCGCCCCCCACGGAGATAGACGCAGAGTACACGACAGCCGGGCAGCATCGCGACCAGTCGGCCGACGCCGTACGCCGCCCGCTCCACCTCGACGCGCCCGGTGCGGCTGCGTCCGCCCTCCGGGAACAGCAGCGCCACCTCGCCGCGATCGACGAGGAACGCGATGCGCGTCAGCACCGCACCCGCCTCGCCGCGATCGCCCCCGCGCGTGATGGGCAGGCACTTCATCAGGTAGACCAGCGCCTGCGCGATCGGTGTGGCGGCGAAGTTGCGTCGCTCGGGCACGTTCCAGGGCAGTGCGGACCAGTGCGCGATGTACCACCACGGCGAACCGAGCGCCCACGCAACCAGAAACGAGTCGATCATCGTGAGATGGTTGGCGCACACGAGCAGCGGTCCACCTTCGCGCAGCAGCTCCCGATAGCGGCGTCGGATGGCGGTCACGTCGGTGATCCGCCAGCCGTAGACGAAGTACATGACCCCGATGACGAGCGGGGCCCATACCAGGCCGGTGAGCCGACCCAAGGCCCGTTGGACCGCGAGCGCGAGACGGTCGCGGCGCGCGACGGACGGCAGCTCCACGACGGGATCAGGCAAGCGTGGTCGAGACGACTCGACCCGCGGCGTCCACGGCGCACACCGTGTCCACGTCATGCGCGAACGGCTTCAGCGACTCACCACCCTGTCCATCGCGTCTCGCCTATCACGTTTCCGAGTCACGCAGCACGACACCCGCGCCGGGTGCGGCCACCATCGCGCGCAGGTAGCGCCGCAGGCGCTCGTCGCGGACGATGCGGTCGTCCGGCGCGCGCTCGCCGAGGGCCACCTGCGACTCCCAGAACGCGCGCAGGCCCCCGTCGTCGACGCCTTCGCGCAGACGGCGCCACGTGATCCCGAACTGCTCGGGCAGCGCGCGGTTGCTCGCCAGCGCGTGCGCGCCCTGCACCACCTTGCGTTCGATCTGACGCCATCCGCGCACCGGGAAGTGGAGGATCTCGAGGTCGTCCGCGGGTGCCGCCGCGCCCAGCTGCGGCGACGTCGCGTCGTGGTTTCCCATGTGGACAGTGACGTCGACGCACGCGCGGTGGCAGACCTTCGGCGGCAACGGCGTACCGACGGCGTTCACGGAGGCGCGATCGCGCATCACCATGCGCTCGAAGAACGGACCGACCTCGGTGCGTGCCGGGAGGAAGTTCGAGCGCGGCACGACGAGCCGGCCCACCGCCGACGGCACCGCCGCCAGCGTGTCGCGCAGGTCGCCGTCGCTGGGCCACCAGAATTCGTCGGCGTCGGTGTGGATCACCCAGGCGGCGCCGTGCTCGCGCGCCGCCATGCGCCCCATGCGCGTCACCCAGACGTCCTGCTCGAAAGCCTCGCCCTCCTCGCGCAGCAGGCGCAGGCGACCGGCGCGCTCGTAGGCGCGCAGGACGTCGGTGGTGCCGTCCTGCGAGCGATGGTCGGTGGCGATCACGAAGTCGACGCCGCGACCGAGATGATACGCGACGCACGTGTCGACGACGTCGACGTCGTCACGCACGAGCAGCGTCAGGACCACCGGCCCCATCATCCCACCGCGGCGAGCGGGCTGCGTGCGAGCAGCTCGGGCACGACGCGACCGTCGACGTCCGCGAGCGACACGCCGAGCATGGCCGCCAGCGTGGGCGCCAGGTCCATGACGTCGAGCCGGCGCGACAGCGCGCGCGCCTCCAGGTGCGGGCCACGCGTCATGACGAGACCCTCGGGGGTGTGATCGCCGGTACGGGTGTGCGGCCAGTCACCCATGACGTCGCCGATCAGCGGCGAGCGCAGATGGCGCACGTTGCCGGTCTTGCGCCAGATGACCCACAGGTCGGGCAGGCGATCCCGCACCGGACCGTCGAAGACGTCGCGCGTGCGCACCACCCGATCGACGGCGGGCTGCCCGGTGTCGACGTCGACGATGGCCGCGAGATCCGCCGCGAGCTGCGCGCACACCGCATCGGCATGCCGACCGGGCCGCACGCGGCCCGCCGGCTCGCGCCCGACGAGATTGAGACGGATCGCCCCGTCGACCTGGTTGTTGCTGACGGCGAAATACATGCGCTCCGACAGTGGGCGCTCCGGCGCCGGGGTGGCGCGTCGCAGCCACCCGCCACGCCGGCGCGCCCGCGCGGCATCGATGCGGCCGACGATCTGGTCGAGCAGATGGGTGGGATCGTAGTGCGGGCGCATGCCGTGGCTGGCGAAGACCATGACCGTCGTGTCCGGACCGAGACGCGCCAGCAGATCGGCCAGGCTGGTGTCGATGGCCTGATAGACGTCGAGTACCGGATCGGGCATGCGCGCCGCGAGCGCGGCATCGTGCCGGACGTGGGTGGGATCGTGCTGGTGCCAGGCCTGATGCCCGATGCAGTGGCCCTCGCCGTACACCGTCGCGAACAGGTCCCACTCCTCGCGCGCGAGGAGCAGGCGGTGCAGCCGCGTGCGCATGCGCACGCCGGTGACGAGATCGTCGCGCAGCCGGACGTAGCCGTCCCCGTCGCGGACCCCGTTGCAGTTCGTCCGCAGCGGCGGCAGGCCGACGATGCGACGAATCTCCTCGGCGAGCTCGGGCGGCTCGACGCGGAAGCCCTCCTCCCGGTCGTGGTCGCCCCACTCCATCACGTGCACGCCGTCGAAGCCGGGGACCGGACCCGTGAGCGGCATGTCGAGCAGCGACACACGCCGTCCCGCGTCCACGAGCGACGTCCAGAAGGGAGGCGCCGCCGTCTGCCGCCCGGCCAGGAACAGACGCATGTCGTACGTCCCCGGCTCCATCTGCTCCCAGCAGTGGACGCCGTGGCGACCTGGGTTCACCGCCGTCGTCATGGATGGCCAGATCGCTCCCACGAAGCAGCCGACGGGCGAATCGGTCGCCGCCACGACCGACGTCTCGAGCAGGCGTCGAATCGTGGGCAGCAGACCCTCGCCCGCCCATCGTCGCAGCAGCATGGGATCGACCGCATCGAGCCCGACGAAGGCGACCTTGCAGGCGTTCCGTCGCGGCAGGCCGACCGACCGCGGCGCCGGCACGAAGCCGATCTCGTCGAGCACGCGCTCGACGTGCGGCGCCATCACGACGACGCCGTCCGTGCGTGCCGCCGCCACCTCGGCGTCCGGCACCGCCACCCACGTGTTGTAGTACTGCTCCGCTTCGTCACGGGTCATGGTGGCGGCGGCCCGCTTCCACGAGGCCTTCGGGAACAGCATGACCTCGCCCCGCAGCCAGACGTCGGGATCGATGGCGAGCTTGGCGTACTTCTCGCGCCAGTGCGCGGCGTCGCGCACGACGTAGTGCACGTGATGCCCGAGCGTCTCCTCCGGAAGCGGCAGCATCGCCGGCGGGACGACGTCCTGGCGGCGCGTCCAGCGATGCGGCGTGGCGAGCTGGACGTCGGCGGCGACCCGCACCGCGCTCTTGCCGAGGTCGTGCCCGATCCAGCGCTCGAGACGCACGATGTCGCCCGTCAGCGGGTCCTGCACCTCGCGCACGAGGGGCGCGTCGTGGAGCATCGCGTGGCGACGCCAGAACGGCGTGCCCGGCACCTGGCAGCGCGGCACGGCCTCGAGCGTCCGCAGCACCACTGCTTCGGTGCGCGGATGGGCGCGCGCGAGCATGGCGCACAGATCGCCCGCCGCCACCGCCGAGCCCTCGAACGCGAGCGGGCCGCCCCACGCGAACTCGTCGGGGTCGATCGGCAGCAGCCAGGCGATGCCCTCGGCACGCGCGCGCTGCAGGGCGTCGTCGGCGCAGACGAGCTGCAGGTGCTCGAGGCTCTGCGACGGGACCGCGCGTGCCACCGCGATGGCCTCTACCCAGTCGAACCCGCGCAGTACGTCGGTCGTCCGCGCGTCGCACCGATCGAGGTAGAGATACGCACGCGAGACTCCGAGCGCGGCGTGGTAGGCGAGGAACGCCGGCAGGATGTCCGCCTCGTCGCGGACACAGGCGGTGATGGCGAGACGGGTGCGCACGAGCGTTCTCCGGAACGTCGTGTTTACACGGCGGGCGGTCGTCGCTAAAGCCCGCGCGTGGCGATCTGCATCACGGGCATGCACCGGTCGGGCACCTCGATGGTGGCTCGCCTGCTGAACCTGTGCGGGCTGTGGCTCGGCGAGGACGGCGACATCCTCGGGCCGGCGGCCGACAACCCCGAGGGCTTCTGGGAGCATCTCGGCGTCCTCGCCCTCGACGACGATCTGCTCGCCGCCCTCGGCGGCGGCTGGGACGTCCCGCCGGTGACGCTGCCCTCGGAGTGGACGGGCCGCCCCGACCTGGCCCCGCTGCTGGCCCGGGGTGCCGCGATCGTGGAGGGATTCCGTGGACATGGGCCGTGGGGATGGAAGGATCCCCGCTCCGCCCTGCTGCTGTCCTTCTGGCAGACCCTGGCGCCCGATCTGCGGGTCGTCGTGTGCGTGCGCAGCCCGCTCGCCGTCGCCGGGTCGTTGCGCACGCGTGCCACCGCCTCCACCGCCTTCAGCCTCGGCCTGTGGCGCGCGCACTACGAGCGCCTGCTCGACGCCGTGCCCCCCGAGCAGGTGCTGCTGACGCACTACGACGCCTACTTCCACGACCCGACGACGGAGCTCCGCCGCGTCTGCGCCTTCGCCGGCCTCGCTCCCTCGGACGAGACGCTGGCCGCGGCGGTGGCGAGCATCGCGCCCCGTCTCCGCCACCACGAGCCCGGCACGGTGCGCACGCTCGACACGCTCCCGTCCGAACTGGCCGACCTCTACCAGCGACTCTGCGCGGCCACCGGCCCGGTGCATGCGGCGGCACGCGCCCGCGAGTCCGTCGGCGTCACGACCGCAGCGGCGGACGAGTCCCCGGTGACGACGGCGCTCCGCGAGCGCACGACGCATCTCGAAGACACGATCGCGGCACGCGAGGCCCGCATCGACACGCTCGAGGCCGCGACGGCGCGGGACGCGGACGAGATCGCGCGCCTCACGGCTGCCGTCGCCGAGCGTGACGACGTCCTGGGCGAGCGCGACCTCGCCCTCGCCGCCACCCGCGGCGAGCTTGCCGGCGCCCGGCAGGCGATCGCCGCCGGCGCCGCCGCGCTCGAGGAGCAGACCCGACAGACGGCACAGGTCGAGCGCACGACCGACGTGCTGCGCACGCAGCTCGCCCACACCACGGCCGATCGCGATGCCATCACCTCGAGCCGTGCCTTCCGGTTCATCGACCTGGTCTGGCGCCTGCGCCTGCGGCTCGCGCCACGCGGCAGCCGTCGCGAGCGGCTGCTGCAGCTGCGCGCCTGATCTGCTGGCGCTCGCGGCTGGCCGTCGATAGGAATGGAGCGGGATGGCACACGAGGACTTCATCCGCGAGATCGTCTCCACCGACCTCGCCAACGACAAGCACGGCGGCCGCGTCGCGACGCGCTTTCCGCCCGAGCCGAACGGCTACCTGCACATCGGTCACGCGAAGAGCATCTGCCTGAACTTCGGCATCGCGAACGAGAACCGCGGCGTCTGCCACCTGCGTTTCGACGACACCAACCCGCTCAAGGAGGACGTCGAGTACGTCGACTCCATCCAGGAGGACGTGCGCTGGCTCGGCTTCGACTGGGGCACGAACCTCTTCTACGCCTCCGACTACTTCGAGCGTCTCTACGACTACGCCGTGCAGCTGATCCGCGACGGCAAGGCCTACGTCGACAGTCAGACGGTCGAGGAGATCCGCGCCGGGCGCGGCAACTTCACCGAGCCGGGGCGCAACAGCCCGCATCGTGATCGCGCCGTCGACGAGAACCTCGACCTGTTCGCGCGCATGCGCGCCGGCGAGTTTCCGGACGGCGCGCACGTGCTGCGGGCGAAGATCGACATGCAGTCGCCGAACCTCAACATGCGCGATCCGGTGCTGTACCGCATCCGGAAGGCGGCGCATCACCGCACCGGCGACGCGTGGTGCATCTACCCGATGTACGACTACACGCACTGCATCTCGGACGCGATCGAGGGCATCACGCACTCGATCTGCACGCTCGAGTTCGCCGATCATCGTCCGCTCTACGACTGGGTGCTCGACGAGCTCGCCACCCCGTGCCATCCGCAGCAGATCGAGTTCGCGCGCCTCAACCTGAACTACACGGTGATGAGCAAGCGCAAGCTGCTGCAGCTCGTGGAGCAGCGGCTGGTATCGGGCTGGGACGACCCGCGCATGCCGACGATCTCGGGGCTGCGCCGCCGCGGCTACACCCCCGAGGCGATCCGCTCCTTCTGCGAGCGCATCGGCGTGGCGACGCGCAACAGCACGGTCGACATCGGCATGCTCGAGCACGCCGTGCGCGAAGACCTGAACCGGAGCGCGCCACGCGTCATGGCGGTGCTGCGACCGCTGCGCGTCGTCATCGAGAACTGGCCCGACGACCACACCGAGGACCTCGAAGCGGTGAACAATCCCGAGGACGCCGCTGCCGGGACACGCAAGGTGCCGTTCTCGCGCGTCCTGTACGTCGAGCGCGACGACTTCCGCGAGGTGCCGCCGCCGAAGTTCTTCCGCCTGGCGCCGGGTGCCGAGGTGCGGCTGCGCTGGGCGTACCTCGTGCGCTGCACGAGCGTCGTGAAGGACGAGCACGGCGAGGTCGTGGAGCTGCGTTGCACCTACGATCCCACCTCGAAGGGCGGCACGCCCGCCGACGGTCGCAAGGTGAAGGCCACGCTACACTGGGTGTCGGCCGCGCACGCCGTCGACGCCGAGGTGCGGCTCTACGATCGCCTCTTCACCGCCGAGGAGCCCGGCGGCGACGACTGGCTCGACCATCTGAATCCGCAGTCGCTCGACACGCTCAGCGGCTGCAAGCTCGAGCCCGGACTGGCCGACGCCACCCCCGGCACGCGCGTGCAGTTCGAGCGCATGGGCTACTTCTGTCTCGACCCCGACTCGCAGCCCGGGCGCCCGGTGTGGAACCGCACGGTCACGCTGAAGGACACCTGGGCCAAGGTGGAGCAGCGGCAGCGCGCCTGAAGCTGCTCTGGGTCGCCACCAAGTCGCCGTGGCCCGCCATCGACGGCGGCCGCGTCCTCCTGGCCCAGACCCTCACCGCGCTCGCCGCCCAGGGCGCAGACGTCACGCTGGTGGCACCGGTCTCCACCGCCATCGCCCCTCCGTCCTCGCCACCGGCCACGCTCCATCTCGTGGCCTGCCCGCCGCGACATCGCGCGACGGTGGCGCTGCGCGGGCTCGTCGGCGACGTTCCGCTCACCGTGCGCGGCCACATGCAGCCCGCGGTCCGCGCCCGGGTGGCCGCGCTGCTCGACGCCGAGCCGTACGACGCCGTGGTGGCGGAGCAGCTGCAGGCGCTGCCCCAGTGCGCACCGGCACGTGCGCGCGGCGTGCCGCTGGTGCTGCGCGCGGAGAACGTCGAGAGCGACCTGTGGTGGGCTCGTCCCGCGCGGCCGCCGATCGCGGCACCAGTGCTGCGCCTCGAGGCCGATCGCCTCGCCGCGTTCGAAGGCGCGGCGGTGCGCTCGGCGGCCCTGACGCTGGCCCTCACCACCCCCGACGCCGAACGACTCGCACACCTCGGCGGACCGGGTGCACGCGTCACCTGCGTGCCGGCGCCGTTCGCGGCCGACGACCTCGCGCCCGCTCCCGCGCTGCCCGGCGCGCCGGCCGTCGTGCTCTTCGGCAGCGGCGGCTGGTTCCCGAACCTCGAAGCGGGGCGATGGTTCGTCAGCGAGGTGTGGCCGGTGGTGCGGGCGCGGCTGCCCGCTGCGGTGCTGCACGTCGTCGGCCCGTGCGACGCGCTGGCCGCGGGCATGGTCCGTCATGCGGCGCCGGCGGACAGCGCCAGCGCGTTCCCCGCCGGCGCCGTCATGGTCGTGCCGCTGCGCACGGCCTCCGGCGTCCGCATGAAGATCCTCGAGGCCTGGGCGCGCGGCGTGCCGGTCGTCGCCACGCCCGCGGCAGCGAGCGGTCTCGAGGCACGCCACGGCGAGGAGCTCCTGCTGGCCATGACGCCTGGCGAGTTCGCCGAGGCGATCGCCGCCGCGCCGGCGCAGGCGGAGCGCCTCGTCGCCCGCGGTCGCGCGCTGCTGGCGGCGCGCCATCGTCCCGAGGTGGTCGCAGGCGCGCTGCTCGATGCCCTCAGGACGGTGGGAGCGGCGGCGGCGCGCTGAGCGTGCCGTCGTGGAGAGACCCGATCAGCCGCTGCAGCTCGGCGCCGATGCGCTCGCGGGTGGGCGCATTGAGTCGCTCCAGCAACGCCGGGCTGACCCACGCCATGCGTAGCAGCGCCGCCTCGGCGGCCGGCACGTTGCCCAGCATCGCGTGCGCGCGCGCCAGGTTGAGGTCGATCTCGGCGCGCTCGCCGGTGGCCAGCGCGTCGCCGTAGAGTGCGAGCGCCCGCGCCGGCACTGCCGCCACCAGCTGCGCCGACGCCGCCAGGATGAGCGGCCGCGGGTCACCGGGAAGCGACGGCGCGATCGCCTGCGCGCGCATCGTCAGGTCGTCGAGCGCGCGCGACGTGCCGTCACCGCGCGGAGCCTGCGCCAGCGTGCGGAACGCCGACGTCACCTCGCGCAGCACGATCTCGGCGCGCCAGCGCGCCGCCTCCCGCCAGAGAGCGATCGCCAGCGCCGCGACCAGCACGACCGCGCGCAGCACCGTCATGCGAGCAGCCGCCAGGCCCGACCGGCCGCCAGCAGGAGCGGCACGGCCGACGCCGGTCGCTGCAATGGGAACCAGGTGAGCGCCGCGACGGCGCCACCGCAGAGGAGCGCCAGCAGGACGGCTGCTTCCGGCGACGCGGGTCCTGCGCGACGGGCGAGCGCCACCAGAAGCACGGCAGCGGCGATCACGGCCGCGAGCCCTGCGGGCACACCCAGCTCCGCCAGTGCCTGCAGGTAGTCGGAGTGCGTCTCCGAGAAGGTGCTGGTCACCACCGGGATGACGAAGCGTGTGCGCCAACGCAGCTCGGCCGCGATCCGGTACGGCACGAAGTCGGCGCCGAACGTTCCCGGGCCGACGCCGGTGAGCGGGCGCGCCCGCACCATCTCGAGCGCCGCCGCCCAGGCACCGAGGCGGTTGCTGGTGAGATCGTCCCAGCGCCCGGCGCGCGCGTCCTCGACCACCCGCGCGACACGGTCGTGCAACGGCGGGACGACGGCCATGACACCGGCGAACACCACGAGACCGGCTGCGAGCGGCAGGAGCGCACGTCGCCCGCCGAGGACCAGCGCCAGGACGCCGAGCCCCACCGTGACCGCGAGCAGCGCCGTGAGATTGCGGTTCACGAGCAACGCCGCCAGCGCGACGACGACGATCACCGCCGACGACACTCGCACCGCCGGACGCCGGCCGACGCTGGCGATGCCCACCGCGGCGATCACCGCCAGTGCCAGGACGAGCGCCAGCTGTCCCTCGTTGCCGAGCATGGCACCCGTCGGCGCGCGACCGGCCACCGCTTCGAGCGCGAACGGCTGCGCCAGCCCGGCGGCCTGCAGCAGCGACATCACCGCGTCGATGACGCACCCGGCCAGGAACGCCAGCAGCGGCAGGCGCCAGCGACCGTCGTCGAGCGCACGCGACGCCCCGAGCGGCAGGCAGAGCGCCCCCACCAGCAGGACGCGCACCGTATCGACCGCCATCGCACGTCGCGGCGACGCCAGCGCCGCAACCACCGCACCGACCAGCGCCACCACGACGAGCCAGCGCAGCCAACGTGCCACCGGCGGCAGCTCGCGACGCGGTGCGGGCACGACCCAGATCGCGATCGCGGCGACGGCGATGCCGAGCAGCGCAAGGACTCGCTTCGGCGCGTCGAACGCCGCCTCGGCTCCCGGCGCGACGATCAGCAGCGAGGCGGCAACGACGACCGCGAGCACGCCGGCCGCCACGGTCGCGGCGGCGTCACCACGGGGTCGTGACGCGGCCGTGGCTCAGTTTCCGATGATGGTGTGGAGCGACTCGGTGGCGCTGTCGAGCTGCACGGCCGGATGCGCGACCGCGGTGCGTCCGCGTACGCCGTAGGCGCCGGGATCGCGATCCTCGTAGATCACCTCGACCCACGCCTGTGCCGCCGTCGGATCCTCGTCCGGCTTCATGACCCCGGCGACGCTGGTATTGAGGTTCATGTAGATCCAGCCGCGCTCGAACCCGAGCGGGAAGTCGGCGCCGCCGAGCAGCACCTTCTGCGTCGCGGCCGGGAACGGCGTCAGCACGGCGCCCGGCGTGACCGGCGCCACCGGATCGACCATCTGCACCTCGGGCTCCTCGCCCTGGTCGAAGACGACGAGCGACTCTTGCCCGAGCGGATACCACGACGGGTTCGTGCCACACGCGAAGGCAGCCTGCGGCACCTTCGGGTCGCGCCACACGATGGCGTAGGTGGCCGTCGGGAAGCCGGCGCCCGGCGTGTTGACGTACCGGAGACCGAACGTGGTGGCGAGGGGCTGGCGCTTGTCGGTGGCGTTGAAGCCGTGCAGGCGGCCGTAGAACGTGTACTGACCGGCGACGGTCACCTCGGGGTCGTTGAACGACGCCTGGATGTGCACCAGCGAGCCCGCCCGCACGCGCTTCGTGCCGCGATCGATGGTCTGGTAGCTGCCCCACAGCGTGTTCTGCTGCGTGCTGTAGAAGTCGTAGAAGTTGGGCGAGTCGGGCAGCAGCAGCGAGCACGAGTTCACGCCGTCGACGGTGACGTAGCCGCGCATGATGCCGTCGCCGAGATCGCGCCCGGAGCAGCCGCCGAGGACGTCCGAATTCTTGCCCGTCAGCGCGTTGCGCACGTGGGTGACGAACTCGGTCGAGAGCTGGGCGGGCGGCGGCAGGATACCGGTGCAGGAGGCGAAATTGATGTCCTGCGAGAAGTCGCCGTGCGGGCTGATCGCGTCGCTCGGCTGCTGGTCCTGACCGGCGCTCGCCGTGCGCGGCAGACGACCGGCGAGCACCTCGCCGAGATCGATGGTCTCGACGTCGTAGCCCGTCAGATACACTTGGAAGCTCATCACCGGGACCGCGAGATCGGTCCACACCGACACGTGCGCCAACATCGCCGTCGCCGACGCGTTGTTGAGCGCGATCAGGGTGTCGAGCCCGCTGGCGGCCGTCCCGTTCGGATCGACCTCGAAGTACGGCAGCAACACCGTGGCGGCCGGCGACACCGAGATGGCGTCGATGGCGGCCGACGCGCGTCCACCGCAGCAGAGGAGCACCACCAACCCGACCCCAAGCGTGAGCTTCCGCATGCCACCCGTCCCCTCTGCACGGGCGCATCCTGCTGCACCCGATCCCGGCCCCTGATTCCGCTTCCAACCCCGAAAGTCAACCGGGACCGCGCGCCGTCCACGCCGTGATGCCGCCGCCCGACGGGCAGCGCGACTCGCCGTCGTCGGTGCTGGACTCTTCTCCGAACGCGGCGACGATCTCGTCGTGCGCGTCGCCGTCGAGATCGACGAGGGAGACGAACGACCCGCTGCACGCCCCCGGGAATGGCGGCGGCCCGTGTCGCTCGCGGCGGAACCCGCCGTGGCCATCGCCGGTGAAGACCCACGTCTCGCCACGCTGCGTGAGCCCGACGAGATCGCGATGGCCGTCACCGTCGAGGTCCCCGAAGGCCAGCGCCCACACCCCCATCACACCCGGTCGCGACGCCAGCGGGCGACGACGCCACGTGCCGCCGTCGCCGGCGAGCAGCAGGTCGAGCCGCGCCGTGGACGCGTCGCCGGCGAAGGCCACCGACGCCACCGCGAGATCGTCGCGGCCGTCACCGTCGACGTCACCCGCCGCCACCGCGCGCACGTACGCCCGCGCCGGCACGGCGGCGATGGTGTGACGGGTGCAGCCGCCGTCGTCGGTCGCCGTGCAGAGCAGATCGGTGCGGCCGAGCACGCTCGACGCGGTGACGGCGGCGGAACGCTCGTCGACGTGCGTGAGGGCGAGCGCGCGCCCGAAGATCACCGCGGGCTCGGGCTCCGTGCGCCGTACCCAGGCGTCGGGGCGACCGAGGAAGATGCGCAGGCCGAACGAGCCGCCGGCGTTGCGTCCGAGCCGTGGGCCCTCACCCAGTGCCACGATGTCGAGGCGCCCGTCGCGATCCCAGTCGGTGACGCGCAGCGCCCGCGACGAGAAGGCGCCCGCGCCCGGGTCGCTCCCGGGCAACGGCAGCCCGCGCTGGAAGCCGCCCAGGCCGTCACCGCGCAGGGTGACGATGCCACGCAGGTGCATGGCGACGACGAGATCGCGCACGCCGTCGCCGTCGAAGTCGCCGGCACGGACCGCACCGTAGTCCCAGCCGAGCGACGGGAAGTGGGTGTCCGACCACGCATGCCAGCGACCATGACCGTCGCCCAGGAAGACGCGTGGATCACCGCCACCTTTGCGGGGCGGGCCGTGCACGATGTCGGGGTGCCCGTCGCCGTTCATGTCGGCCACGTCGAAGCCGTCGCGCCACTGCCCGCTGGTGGGCAGGCCCTCGCCGAACGTGCGCAGGTGCAACCGTTCGGAGGTCGGCGGATCGACACGCTCGGGGGGCGCCGCCGGCGACGGCGCGGCGCTCGCGAGGAGCGCCAGCGCTAGGAACGCGACCCAAGACCATGTCTTGGGTCGGAGGCACCCAAGCGTGTGACGAGACGTCGCATGCGACCACTCTGGCGCGGCCGGCGAAGCCGGCGCGCCAAACTGCTCCGATCGCCTGACGCCGACTCGGCGAGTGCTTGCACTGCAATGGTTCTGCGGAGCGGACCCCATGCGTGCTTCCGATGGAGCGCCGGCTTCGCCGGCCGCGACACGCTGGCCGCGCGGGACGAATCGCGCCAAACTCGGGAATTCTTCGACCCAAGACATGGTCTTGGGTCGCGCTCCTACGGCGTACAGGCGGCGTCGATGGCGCAACTGAACACGTACGCCGTGCCGCGGTCGTTCACCACGGAGCCGCGCGGCACCGTGCCGTCCTTGGCGATGCGGCCCTCGAACGACACGCCGGCGCTGCCCGTGCAGATGAACGCCTGAGAGCCGGCGAACGTCGGTTTGGCGGCCGTGCCGGCCGGCTTGCAGCTGCAGCCGAGGGTGGTGTGGAGGAGATCGCTCTGCATCTCGAACTTGCCCGACACGGCGCCGGCGCCCGTGAAGCGCAGGCACTCGGTGACCGTGCTGCCGTCCTCACCCTTCACCGTGCAGCGCTGGACCTTGCCGACGAGCGCGCCCGGGCACCGCCCGCCGCCGCCCCCGTACGGACCCGCCATGGCCGATGTCGCGGGAAGAACCAGCGCCAGCGCCACCATGCCCCATCGTCCCATCCCACGCCTCCCGGCCCGCAGGCCGTTCACGGCGCCACCGTGCAGCCGGCGTCGGCGGTGCAGTCGAACACGAACGAGCCACCGACACCGTTCGACAGGAAGCCCTTGCTGATCTTCTTGCCGCTCTTGGCGATGGTGCCCTCGAAGCTCAGGTCGTCCTCGCCGTCGTCACCGGTACACTCGAAGACCGGCAGCGCGCCGAACTTGGGCTTCTTCGAGGATCCCTTGGCCTTGCAGGTGCAGCCGATGGTGATGCCCGCGAGGTCGCTCGTCATGTCGAACTTGTCCGACACCGCCCCGGGTGACGTGAAGCGCAGACAGTCCTGCAGCGCGCCGCCACTCTCGGGCGCCACCGCGCAGCGGAAGACCTGGCCGGCGAGACGATCGCCGCAGCCCTTGGCGGTCTTCTTGGCCGCGGCCTGCACGTCGGTGGCGGACGATGCCAACTCGCGCGACCGCCCCCCGTACACCTGCGCCCGTGCGGCGGTGACCGTCATCACCACCACCCCCATGGCCATCAGCGCTCGACCCATCCCCACGTGAACCTCCTGCGCAGCCCGCGTCGCGCTCCTACACCAGGACGCTCCGGCGAACAAATACGACGTCAGAGCCGCTGCGCGAGCCAGTCGGCCACGAGCGCCAGCTCGGTGTCGATGATGCCGTGCGCGACCTGGAATTCCTGGTAGGTGAAGTCGCGGGAGATCGGGGCAAATGCATCGCGCGTGGCGCGACCGTGCGTGACCGGCAGCACCTCGTCGAGCGTGCCGTGGGCGACGAGCAACGGAACGCGGGCGATGGCCTCGGTGGGCGCCGTCGGCGGAAAGAGGTCGCCCGGCGTGCGACCGCTGAGCGCGATCACCCCGGCCAGGCGCTCCGGGACGGTGCCGAGGACGCCGAGGCTCATCATCGCGCCCTGGCTGAAGCCGAGCAGGAACGTGCGCTGCGGATCGGTGCCGAAGCGCGTCGGGGCCGCCTCGACCCAGCGCACCAGGTCGGCGAGCACGGCTCGCGCCTGCGGCACGTCGGGCACGACGCTGCCGTCGCGCTGGAAGTCGATGTGGAACCAGGCGCAGCCGCCGTAGTAGGCGTGCGGCGCGCGAATGCTCGCGACCTTGCAGCGCGGGTCGAGCGACTGCGCGAGCGGCAACAGGTCGAACTCGTCGGCGCCGATGCCATGCAACAGGACGACCAGCGGTGGCGCGGGCGTCTCCTGCTGCGGACCGACGACGCGTACCGTCCACGACGGAGCTTCGGAAGGCATGCGCGGGGATAGCCCGCGGCCGCAGCCCGGGCAATCAGCCGTGACGAAGGACGCGATCGAGCATCGGACCCAACGTGCTCGCCGGCGTCGCGATGTGACAGCGGGCGCCGCCGTGCACCAGCCCGACGACCTGTGACGCGCCGTCGACCAGCGGTGAGCCCGAATCGCCGGGGGTGCCGTCGATGCTGGTGAAGAGCGCGTTGGGGAGGTCGGGCAACGACTCGCAACGACCGATCCTGTCGAGACGGGAATCCTGCGGGCGCGGGCGCTCGGGATTGCCGGCGAAGTACAGCACGGTGCCGGTGATGGGCGCGCGCCGGGCGAGGAACAGCGGCGTCGCCGACGCCGGCTCATCGAGCGTCAGGATCGCCTGGTCGGCGGCCGTGTCGGTGATGGCGACGTGCGCCGCATGCTCCGACCCGTCGGGCAGGCGCACGCGATGCAGGGGACCGTCCTTCACGCAGTGGAGCGCCGTGGCCACGACGGTGGCACGCTCCAGCAGCACGCCGCCGCACTGCGCCGGCAGCACGAGCACGGTGGCACCGGCCAGCGCACGGCGCACGTCGCGCGGCACCGGCGACGGATTGGCCAGGGCCGAGGCGACCGTGGCGAGCACCAGCACCGCCACCGTGCGCGTCATGCGCTCTTCTCGAGCCAGCGTGCCAGACCGGGCGCGGTGCGCTTGCGCAGCTCGGCGTTCAGTCGGAAGCGCTCCATGGCCTGGCGCAGGGCGCGCGCCGCCTCCGGCACCGGGTGGCTGGTGAAGAAACTGCGCACCTCGCGCGCGTAGCGCGGCTCGCGCAGCGCCGGTGTGGCCTCGACCAACCGCGCCAGCATGAGCGGCGGAATGCGCTTCTTGAGCGTGCTCCAGCGCTTGGTGAGGAACGTCCACGCCGCTGCACCACCGGCCGGATTGGCGAACAGCCGCATCAGGATGAACGACATGTCCTGCGTCGGGACTTCGCCGTTGCGGAGCGCATCGAGCGTGCGACGGATGGTGGCCGGCGTGCGGAAGGCGGCCAGGCTCAGCAGGAAGCGCCGCTGCTCCTGCGGCGTGCGGGCCTCGGCGATCACCGAGCGATAGCGCTCGTAGAGCGCGTCGTCGCCCGCACGCGCCGCCAGACCGACGACGACGTCGGCGAGGTTCGGCTCGAGCGTGCCGCGGTCGGAGAGGTAGGCGTCGAGACGGGCGCGCGCCTCGTCGAGCACCTCGGGTGCCTCCGCGACACCGCCCACGAGACGCACCAGCGCCGCGCGCTGCAGGCGCTCGGCATCGGGCTCGTCGGCGGCCGGCGTCCAGCCGAGCTGGGTCAGCGCGGGACCGAACCGACGCGCCACCCAGGTGCGCATCACGTGCTGCAGCTCGCTGCCGGGCACGACGACCTGATCGTCGATCGCGGCGAGCGGACCGGAGACGCCGTCGAGCACATCGTGATCGAGCTCCCCGGCGAGCGCAGCGGCGACGTCGAGGAAGCTTTCGATGGGTGCGCGCGCGGCGCGCACCATGGCCCACTGATCGCCGACCAGCGCGAGGCGCTCGACGGCGGTGAGGACGGACAGGTCGGCGAGCAGTGCCGCCCGCGTCGTGGTGTCGTGCAGGACGCGATAGAAGCCGCCGGCAGAGGCGTTGCCGAACACCCATGCGGGTCGCCGACCCTTGAGCGCCACCCGCTGCGACGCCTTGTCGACGAGCACACGCGTGGTGCGATCGTCGGGCAGCTTGAGCACCATCGGCACCGGCCAGCGCTGTCGCCGCTTTGCGGGCGATACCTTCGGGTCGGCGAAGAAGCGTTCCTGGCGCACCGCGAGTGCCACCCCCGAGCCCGGCGCCGGCTTGATCGACACCAGCGGGAACCCCGACTGCGCGATCCACGACTGCGCCACGCGCGCCACCTCCTGCTTCGACGCCTCCTCGAGCGCGCGCCAGAGATCGGCCGCCACCGCGTTGCCCTCGCGATGACGCCGCATGTAGATGCGCACGCCGTCGCGGAAGGCGTCGGCGCCGAGGTAGTGCTCGATCATGCGCACGACGGCGGCACCCTTCTCGTACGTGATCAGGTCGAAGTTCTCGGTGGCCTCGGCGACGCTGCGCACCTCGGCGTAGATGGGGTGCGTGTTGGAGAGGGCGTCGAGACCGAGCGCGCCGGCGCGGTCGTGCTCGAAGCTCTGCCACATGCGCCACTCGGGCTTCCAGTCGTCGACGACACGGTAGGCCATCCAGGTGGCGAACGCTTCGTTCAGCCACAGGTCGTCCCACCACGCCATGGTGACGAGGTCGCCGTACCACATGTGCGCGAGCTCGTGCGCGATGACCTCGGCGGCGCGCTTGCGCTCGGCCATCGACGAGGTCGCCGGGTCGAGCAGCAGCAACGTCTCGCGGAAGAAGACGGCGCCGGCGTTCTCCATGGCGCCGGCCTCGAAGTCGGGCACGGCCACCAGGTCGAGCTTGTCGTAGGGATACGGCAGCCCGAAGTACTCCTCGAGACGCCGCAGCGTCTCGACGCCCGCCTCGAGCCCGAACGCTGCCAGGTGCGCCTTGCCCGGCACGTGCCAGACACGGATGGGCGTCGCGCCCAGGTGTCGCACCTCGCTCGCCTCGAGCGGCCCCACCGCCAGCGCCAGCAGGTAGGTCGAGAGCGGCGGCGTGGGCGCGAAGTGGACGATGCGGGTGGCGGCGTCGAGCGCTTCTTCGCGCTCGACCGGCGCATTCGACAGCACCGTGTGCGCGCGCGGCGCCGTCACCGAGACGCGGAAGCGCGCCTTGTACGCGGGCTCGTCGAAGCACGGCAGGACGCGACGGGCATCGGCAGTCTCGCACTGCGTGAAGGCGTAGCGGGCGCCGCCCGCGCTGGCGGCGTAGAAGCCGCGCAGATGCTGGCTCAGCGTGCCGTGGAACTGCAGCGCCAGCGACGCCTCGCCGGCGGGCACGGGACGCGCGGTCTTGAGCGTGACCGTCTGATCCGTCTTCGACAGCACCGCCTTCGCAGGGATCGTCTCGCTGCCGACGTGGACCGACGCCGCATCCATCACGAGATCGGTGGCGTGCAGCGTGATCTCGCGACGGGAACGATCGAGCGTCACCGCGATGCGGACGTCGCCGCGGAAGGTGCCCGTATCCAGATCCGGGTGCAGATGCAGGTGGTACTCGGAGGGACGAACGTCGCGCGCGAGACGGAAACGGGACGGACGCTGCGCAGTCGGCATGCTGCGGGTCTACCGGTGGTACCGGACGCATGCAACGCGCGACGAGGTCACACGCGCAGCGGTGCTAGCGACGTGCCGCGGCGAGCGCCGTCTCCGGTGACTCCGCGTCGCGGAAGTCGCCGCGCAGCGCCTTCAGCGCGGTGCGCTCCTCGTCGATCTCGCGCTCGGTCCGTATGCCGAGGCGCCGAAAGACCGGGATCGGGGGACACCACCCCTGCAGGGCGTGCTGCAGGAGAAAGCCCGCCACCAGCCCGGGCAGCAGGAGGAAGCGCCGATCCACCGTCGCACCGAGCGTCAACCCGACCAGGACCGCCATCGATGCATTCGTTTCGAGCGTACGTTCGATGTCCCACTCGGCATCGAGGTCGCGGATGCGGCGGTCGATGGCCCCGCGCCCGAGCTCGGCGCATTCGGCGACGCGGTAGTTCGTCGTGGCGCGAATATCGGCGTTCACGTCTGGTGACGTGTTGATCACCACCCGTTCTGCAGTCGTTGGCAGCATGTGACCTCCTGCCGATGGCCTACCGGACGCACGCGCGCCGACAACCCTCATTTTTCCCCGCCTGCCTTGCGCGCCTGGGTGCATCTGCTAGCGGGCGTGGATGCGAGCCCTCATCGTCGTCGTCCTCGCCGTTCCGTTCTTCGCCCACGCCGCGGACCAGGTCGTCGGCCGCGACGCCCGGACCGACACGGCGCTCACCATCTATTCGCAGGGCCTCGATCTCGCCGTGGTGCGCGACACGCGCCAGCTGACGATGGACGCCGGCGAGGGCGTGCTGCGCTTCGACGACGTCGCCGCCCGCATCGACCCGCGCTCGGTGGCGCTGCGCTCGACGACGTCGCCCGAGAAGGTGCGCGTGCTGGAGCAGAGCTACCTGTTCGACCTCGCCTCGCCGCAGCAGCTGCTGCAGCGCTGGATCGGGCACGACGTCGAGCTGGTCGAGACCGACAGTCGGCTGCGCACGAAGTCCACGCCCGCAACGCTGCTCTCCGTCGACGGCGGCAACGTCTACCGTGTCGGCGATCGCATCGTCGTCGGCAGCACGGCGGAAGTGCGCCTGCCGCCGCTGACGCAGGACCTGTACGTGCGGCCGACGCTGCGCTGGCGGCTCGCCAACGACGGCCCGCCGGCACAGACGCTCGAGGTGTCCTACGCCACCGGCGGTCTGTCGTGGACCGCGGACTACGTCGCCACGCTCGACGCCGAGCAGACCACGGCCGACGTCACCGCCTGGGTGACGGTCGAGAACCAGAGCGGCGCACGCTACGACGACGCCCAGCTCGCGCTGATCGCCGGTGACGTCCACCGCGCCGCCGCGCCGGAGCAGGCCGTGTTCCGCGGCCAGATGCGCGCCATGGCGGCGGCACCGAAGATGGCCGACGAGTCGTTCAGCGAGGGGGCGCTCACGCAGTACCATCGCTACGCGCTCGAGCGCCGCACCTCGATCGCCGAGAACGAGACCAAGCAGCTGCCGCTCTTCACCGCGCGCGGGGTGGGCGTGGTGCGGCGCTACGTCGTCGACGGCGCGCCGTACTGGTTCCGCGGCCCGCAGCGCGACATCGGCCAGGAGATCCCCGTCCGTGTCCTGCTCGACGTCGCCAACACCGCGGCGAACCACCTCGGCCGTCCGTTGCCCGCGGGCGTGGTGCGCTTCTACGCGCCCGATCCGGCGGGCGCGCCGCAGCTCGTCGGTGAGGATCGCCTGGCCCACACGCCCACCGGCGAGACCGCGAAGCTCGAGGCAGGCGCGGCGTTCGATCTGCGCGCGACGCGGACCCAGACCGACTTCAAGCACCTCGACACCGAGCCCTACCAGTTCGAGAGCGCCTTCGAGGTGACGCTGCGCAACCGCTCGCAGGAGAACGTCAGCATCACCGTGCGCGAGCCGGTGAACGGCGAGTGGACGGTGGTCGAGTCGAGCATTCCGTCCGAGAAGCTCGACGCGCGAACGCTGGCGTTCCAGGTGCCGGTGCCAGCGAACGGCGAGACGGTGCTGCGCTACCGCGTGAAGGTGGGCGAGCCGGGAGCAGTGGTCGGTCGGGGCGTGATGCGGCCGGCGGCGCCGTAACGGACCTCGCCCACCTGCCGCCGGCCGGTCCAGGACGTCACGCGTAGATGTTCAGCCAGTTGCCCTCGATCTCGAAGCGTCCGGTGCCGCCAGTCGTCTGGTCATGCACCACGCGTTGGCCGATCCAGCGCACCACCTCGTCGCGCCGCTCGAGCGGCAGCCCGGTGTGCCGTCTCCACGCGGTCGGGCTCGGGAGGTCGATGCTGGCGACGCAGTCGCCCCCACCGAACTCGTAGTAGAGGGTGAACGAGGCGTCGTGGCTCTGGTAATGGACGTGCCCACCGCGACCATCGCTGGAATACGAGAGCCGCGTCGCACCCGGGGCGGCGGA
>DASYLJ010000066.1:0-47418 GCA_036009625.1 Binatia bacterium | reverse complement strand
GTGGTGCGGCCGACGCGCCCGGTGCCGAGGTTTGCCAGGTCCTCCCAGTTGTGGGGATCGGTGTAGTAGAGCAGCCGATCCGGGCCGAAGCAGAGGTCGTTGGGACGGTTCGGCGGCTTGCCGGGCAGGTTGGTCGCGACGTCGCGCACCTCGCCGGCGAGCGTCACCCGCTGGATGCGACCCGGGATGGGCTCGGGCGCGAACCAGGGGCCCTCGTGACCGAGCGACAGGCCGCCGTTGTTGCTGACGTAGAGCGCGTTGTCGGGACCGAGGGTGGCACCGTTGGCGCCGCCGCCGGTGTCGGCGATCTTCCGAACCGCGCCGTTCTCGTAGAGCGAGATGCACTGGCCGCGGATCTGCGTGAAGGCGACGCGGCACGGGCCGAGCCAGACCGGCCCTTCCGGGAATTCGAGACCATCGGCAAGGACGGTGGACTCCATGGGGCGTATCTATACCGACGATCGCGCGCGTGACCAGCTACGAGTCGACGTTCACGCAGGCGACGGTGACGACGACCTCGGCGTTGGTGTCGAAGGAGACGCTCTTGTTGAAGAGTCGCACCTCCCAGCCGGTCCCGTCGGCCGTCGGGCGGTCGACGACCGCACCGACGTCGCGCAGCGCGCCCTTGTCCGTCGCCGACAGATCGACGCCGCCACCGACGGCGCGCGTACCGTCGGGGCAGGGCTGCGTCACGACCGCGCTGAGCCCGGGCATGCCGCCGCTGTTCTCGACGAAGACGGTCGCCTGCGTGGAGCTGACGACCTCGTAGCCGCTGACCCCGACAGGACTCGTCTGTCCGTCGTCGCCCTTCGGTCCTTCCGGTCCCCGGAGTCCCTCGAGCCCGATCGACGCGGGGTCGACCACGGTCTGGTTCTTCTTGCAGGCGTTCCGCACGCTGAGTGCGCCCTGGCCCTTCTTGGGTGCGCACAGGACGAGGGCGTGCGCTGACTGGGCGATGAGCGCCGCGCTCAGCAGCGTGCCGATGACGAATCGAACCATGACGTGAGTCCTCCGTCACGTGCGATACCACGCACGTGACGGAGGACTAGCCCGGTTCAGGGGCGATCGGGGCAGGCGGCCGGCGCCGGCGTGTTGCGCGCGCCGAGGAACTTGCTGGTGGTGTCGTTCTTCGAGCCTGGGTCCTTCGCCGGCGCGGCGGTGCAGAGCCGCACCGTGGTGCCGAGGTCGAGCCTGACGGCGACGCTCCCCTGCGGCGCGCTGGTGAGCGGATAGAGCGATGCGCCCTTGCCCTTCACGCTGAGCGTTCCCTCGCGGACCGTGATGGCGTTGATCGGTCCGACGAGCGCCTTCTTGTCGACGTACTTGTAGCCGGGCTTCGTGACCGACCCGATGCGCTCCCAGTTGCCGGCGGGAAGCTCGAAGGTGACGAGCGTGGTGCCGCCGTCGGCGTCGTACATCGCGAGGCGCGCGCCGTGCAGGGTGGGGTCGCCGTCGGTGTCCCAGGCGGGGACGATGACGCCGCTGCTGGTGCCCTGGTATTTCGCCGAGCGGAAGGAGAGCTTGCGCTTGGCCGCGGTGAACGGCGGCGTGGGGTCGTCGGTCAGGGTCAGGCTGCTGGCGCGAACGAGGGTGGCGGGAATCGGGACGTCGGTCGGGTCGGTGGGGCTGCTGCCGGCGTCCAGCTCGTCACGGTCGAAGTAGCCGTCGCCGTCGCGGTCGACGCCGATGCGGGCGCCGGATCCGGGCGGCGCGCAGGTGTACGTGAGCTCCTGGCCGGGCGTCGTGGCGAGCGCGCGGAGCGCGGGTTCGGTCATGACGTCGGCGACGCGGTCGAGCTGGAAGGTACCGTCCGGCAGCCGATACGCGCCGCGCGGGAGGCCGCCGATGATCGCCTTGACCACGACCTCGCACTCGAGCGCGTCGTCACGCTCCAGCATCAGATCGATGCGCTGATCGACGGCGAGGAGGTTGGTCGCGGTGAGCGTGACCTGCTGGCCGACGATCGGCGCCATGTTCGAGTCCATCGCGAACACGAAGCGCTCGAGGTTGTTCTGCTCCATGTTGGTCAAGCTGAAGACGCTGGAGCCGAGGAAGCGCCGCACGGTGTCGAGGCTGCCGTCGTGCAGGACGCCGTAGCCGCGCACCTGCGGCCCGAGGTTCGTGGCCTCGCCGGGACGGCCGAACATGCCGACCTTGGTGTAGACGTTGCGGAGGTGCGGCACCTTGAACATCTGGGTCTCGCCTTCGAAGGTGCTGAACCCATCGCTACCGAAGAACCCCAGCGCGGGATCGAGTCGATGGCAGCCGTCGCAGTTGAAGAGGACGTCGGTGACGCGACCGAAGAAGAGGTCGCGGCCGAGCTGCTCGTTGGCCGTGAGGGTCTGGTTCAGACGGCGGATCGGGTTCGGCGGATAGGTGACGGTGAGGACGAACTCGGTGAACGCCAGCATCTGCTCGTCGGTGAGCTCGGCGTCGCGACCGACGAGACCGACGAACGCCGGGTTGAACTTCGAGAAGGCGGCCACCTCGTCGAACGCATCCCCACCGACGTCGTTGCCGCCGGTGCGATCGCCGCGCCAGTGCATCGAGCCGTGGTTCGCCATGCCGCGCAGGCTCTGGGTCGTCATCGGACCCTTCAGCGGATGGAAATCGACGAAGGCGGGGGGAAGGGCGGGGATCTTGGTGGGGATGGGATTCGGGACGACGAGGCCGTCGGGATCGCCGAGGTCCCAGCCCAGGCTGTCGAGGTCGCCGAAGACGTGGCAGCTGGAGCAGGAGGCTTCGCCGTTGTTCGACGTCAGGTTGGCGTCGTAGAGGAACGGACGTCCCGCGGTGATGACCGCCGGCTCGGGATTGTAGACGGCCACATGCGACGTCTCGGTGCGCGTCGCCAGGTCGATGACGGAGATGGCGTCGTCGAAGCGGGTGAACGCGTAGAGGCGATTCCGCGCCTCGTCGAGCAGGATGCCGGTGGGACCGCCGCCGCTGACGGTGATGTGATCGGCCGCACTCGGGGTGAAGGTGTCGGCTTCTAGCGCCGCCGTGTCGAAGACGCCGATCTTGCTGGAGCCGAAGGCGGCGACGTAGAGCGTGGTGCCGTCGCTGGAGATCGCCATGTCGAGCGGGGTCGCCAGGCTGTTCTGCTTCACGCCGGGTGGGGCAGGGTGCACGTCGTAGTCGATGTGCTTGTTCAGGTGCCGGGGATGCACGCCGCCACCGTCGATGACGGTGATGCGGGATTCATGCAGGCGTCCCTGGACGGTGGTGTTGCCGAAGGTGTCGCCGAAGCCTTCGAAGCGGACCTCGTTCCGGGCGTCCGTGTTGCTCACGTAGACCGTGCCGCTCACGGGGTTGGTCACCATGTTGAACAGCACCGTGCCGACGTGTGCGAAGTTCGCGGTCTCGATGGGAAGCGCGGCGCTCGCGTCGATCGCGAAGACGTCGGTGTCCGGCAGCTCGAAGCGGACCACGCCGCTCCAGTTGCGACCCAGCGTGTCCTCCCAGAGACTCGTCGTCTGGTTGAACTTGACGATCAGGCCGACTTCGGGACCGACGATGCCTTCGACGTTGATGTTCGGGGCCGGCAGGCCGCCGGGCTGGAAGGCGCCGCACGGTGATGATGCCGCGCCGCCGTCGCAGATCGCCCCTTCGGTGATGGACGTCGTCTGGTTGCCGGACTGGAAGATTGCCGCGTAGACGGTGCTGCCGTCGGCGCTGCGCGCGAGGGCGCGCGGCGTGTCGCCGAAGAGCTCGAGGTTCGCGATGGGTGTTCCAGCGAGAGTGCCGTCGAGCGCGGTGGCATCCCAGACCTGGACGATCGCGCGCGGGGTACCTTCCTGATTCGGGTTGAAGTTCACCGGGCAGTTCTGACCGCGTCGCGCGGTGGTGACGAAAGCGCGCGCGTTGCCGGGACCGGCGAAGACGATGTCGCGCGGCTCGTCGCAGGTGAGGATGGTACGGACGACCCGGGGCGGGGAGGAGGCGACGTCGACGATGCTGATCGAGTCGGAGAGGTGGTTGACGACCCACACTTCGCCGTCGGTCCGTGCCGCAATCGCAACTGGCTGCAGCCCGACGCTCACCGAGCCGGTGTGCGTGAGGCCGGCGGCGCCGATGGCGAAGACCTCGAGGCGGTCATCCGGCGTGTTCACCGCGAACAGGCGGGAGCCGTCGGGAGACATGGCCATTGGCCGGACCTGACCGGTCTCGAAGTTCACGAAGTCGGCGCGCGCGGCGGTCGTGATCGCGGCGAGCAGCGTTGTGACGGCGATGAGGAGTGGTCGGTTTCGTTGCATGTCGTCTCCCGTTGACGGGTGGAGCGCGGGTGGAGCGCGATCACCTCCCCCGACTGTTCCTGGTTGGACCGCCGGGGTGGGAGAGATACCACCTGAACCGTCGAGAAACGATGACGAAAGGGCGCATCCAACGGTCATCGGATGTTGGATGCCGTGGCATGTGCGTGGTAGGCGGGCGGCGTGGGGACGTCGGGCGCGCGCGTGACCATCGTCGTCGTCGCGCGCGATCGGTTCAGTGTCGCCCGCCGGTCCCTCGAGAGCATCCTCGCCGAGACCGCGCCGCCATTCGATCTCGTCTACGTCGACGGCCGGTCGCCGCGACGGGTGGGGCGGTGGTTGCGGCGCCAGGCGCTCGTCCACGGCTTCCGGCTGATCCGTTCGGACCGGTACCTGTCCCCGAACGTGGCGCGCGCGATGGGGATGGAGCGGGTCACGACGCCGTACGCGGTCATCATCGACAACGACGTCGTCGTCACGTCCGGATGGCTCGATCCGTTGGTACGGTGCGCCGACGAGACGGGGGCGTGCGCGGTGAACCCGTTGCACCTCGAAGGCGACGATCCCGCGCGGCGGATCATCCACGCCGCCGGCGCGTTCGTGACCGTCGAGGAGACGGCGACGGGACGCGTGTTCTCCGAGCGGCATCGCCATCTCGGAGAACCACTGTCTGCGGTGCCGACGCCCTTCGTGCGTGAGCCATGCGACCTGCTCGAGTATCACTGCATGCTGGTGCGGACCGACGAGTTCCGCCGCTCGGGCGCGCTCGATCCCGCCATCGTCGGCACTCGCGACCACATGGACGCCTGCCTCTCGATGCGTGCCGCCGGCGGAACCCTATGGTTCGAGCCGGCCTCCCAGGTGGTGTTCCTGCAGCCGCCGCCGATCGCGTGGTCGGACTATCCGTACTTCCTACTGCGCTGGAGCGAGCACTGGACGGGTGCGACGCTGGCGTACTTCGAACAGAAGTGGGGAGCGCGGCCGCAGCCCCTGCACTACGAGTTCCCTCGCGCCCAGCGGCGAATCGGTCTGTATCGCGTGCGCCGCCGGCTGCACCAACTGGTGGGGCCGACGATGGCCGGCCGCCTCATGCGACGGGTGGTCGAGCCGCTCGAGCTCCGCTTCAACCGCCACGTCGTGCCGCGGCTCTGGGGCTGAGGACCTACTTCATGTCCTGGCCGTCGTGCTTTTCCTTCCGGATCATCGCGCCGGTCTTGTCCTGCGCTTTCCGGATCTCCTTGCGCTCGTGGTGGGTGACCACGCCGTCGGCCTTGGCGTCTGCGCGCTTGTCCTGGACGACGTCCTCGCGGTGCTCGAGCTTGTTGTATTCCTTGGGCGTGAGCTTGCCGTCCTCGGCGCCGTTGTCGATGCGCTCGTCCTGACGGTTCATGCGCTCGTTGATGGTGCGCTCTGCCAGGGCGGGTGCGGCGACCATCAGGACGCCGGCGAGGATGAGCATGGGATGCTTGGTCATGGCGTTGTCCTCCTGACCGAAGCCTAGCAGCGGGGGGAATCGTGCCTAGCCGGGTTGCGGCTCGGGAGGAGCGTCCCTATAGTCGGCGACGCAAGCGTTTCGTTTGGTTTGGGGGCGATCTGGTTTCGACGGGGGTGAGGAAACGAACGTTGCGAGCCGGGGCTCCAGGTCACCTCGTCAAAAAGGCCTGGACTGCTTAACTGCAGACAACAACTACGCACTGGCCGCCTAATTAGGTGACCACGCTTCCCCGGTCTGCGCCCGTAGGGCCGGACGAAGCGTCATTTCCTCGGGCTGGGCCCCTCGCCATGCCGGTGGGGACGTAGGGGCTGAGACAGAACACCGGATGGCCGTGAAAGATCCTGCCTGGGGAGCTCGCACGGCGACATCAAAACACAGGCTACGCTCGTAGACGCGTCCGCGGAGGCACTTTCGGACGGGGGTTCGATTCCCCCCGCCTCCATTAGTTTGGCAGCTGATCTCGTTGCGTCTCGGCGCTCTTCTTGGGCGCGGGGGACGCAACGAGGGAACAGCGCCGACACTTCGACGATCGCGTCCGCCGGCACGAGTGCGGCACTGACGAAGCGCGCCTCGGTTCCGGATGCGTACGTCCCCGCTACAGCGAATCGCGGAGCGCCACCGCCAGCGCTTGGGCCGCCCCGCCGTCGTCGAGCAGCTGGATGCGGGTGGCGTCGCCGATGACCGTTCGACCGCGACGGGAATCGACGCGCCGGACCAGGTTCCGCAGCTGGGACTCCGCGCGCCGCAGCCGGGATGCGGCCACGGTGTTCGCCCCGGCGTCGAGCTGAAGTTGCGCCTCGGTGACTGCCTCCTCGGCGGCAACGAGACGGCGCTCGAGGCGACGCTCGAACGTCCCGAGATCGGAGGCGACCTCGATGGTCTCGCGTAGCGAGGCCAGGCGGCAGGTGAGCGCCCCGAACGTCGGCTCGCCCGGGCAGCCGGCGGAGATGACGAGCACCTCGTTGCTCACGAGACCGCCGGGCGTCCCGATCTGCAGCGTGCGGTCGCCCGCCCGTGGCATGTACGGCAGCTCGATGTGGAGCTGCTCACCGGCGCAGTCGGGTAGCACGCCGCCCAGCTCGCAGGTCACCGTGGCGGGGACGGCCCGTCCGTCGACGAGGACGATCGGGTTCTCGGCGATGTGCCGGCCGAAGAGCGTGAGCGTCGGCTCGTCGGTCAGCTCGGGGATGCGTGCACGGCCCTCCGGATTGCTCGCGTTGCGCGGGAAGAGCCACAGCGCGGGCTGCGGGTGCTCGACATCCGCGCGGGCTCCGAGCCGGGCCGTGACGGTGACGATCAGCTCGCCGCGGCGGGCGTCGGCGACGAGCGAGTCGCTGCTCTGGCTCGGGCCTGTCCCGGTCGTGGGAACGTACGTGCCTCCGTCGTAGGCGAGCTCGATGGCGCTGCCGTCGCGGAGACGCCGGCCGGTCGCGTGCAGGTCGACGACGCCGTTCGCATCGGCCCGTTGGAGTCGATCGAGCAACTCGCGGGTGCCGGCCTCGGCGTCGCCGCGCGTGCTCTGGCGATCGAGCGTGACCTGCCGCGCGAAGGCGGCGGGGAACCCGGTGGAGCCCTCCTCGAAGAGTTGGAAGAACGAGAACGGTCCCGTACCGGAGCCCTCCCGGTTGGTCAGCGGGACCGCCTCGGTGCCGAACGTCATGCCCCACGAGTAGAGCTCATCGGGCCCGTCGAGCGGGTTCCACGCGACGGGATTCAGCACCGAGGCCGAGAGCAGCTGCCACATTCCGGCACGGCCGTTCGGCAGGAGGAGCGTGCGATCCGTGAGGCCGCGGAAGGTGGGAGCGTCGAAGCCCGTGTCCGACGTGTTCGTGCCGTTCCAGAACGGCAGCGCGTGGCAGGCGCGCGCCCGGCTGCACCCGGGGTGCGCGGAGTCGACGCCGATCAGGAAGTTGCGGAAGCCTTCGGCGGCGAGCGGGCTGAAATGGTCGTCGAGCCTCCGCGAGCGGGCCGGCGGATACGGAACCGCGCGCAGGAAGACGGCGATCGCGTCGCGGTCAGCCTCGTCGAACGCGCCCGGTAGCCCGAGCTCGTTCTCATCGCTGGGGCAGGCGGCCTGGTTGCACATCGTCGTCGCCATCGAGCCGTTGACGAGATCGCGGAAGCAGCTGTCCTCGTCGGTGCACGTGGGCGGCACCATCACGCCCGAATCGGCGACCGCCGCGTTGATGCCGCCGAACGGATCGCCGACGGTACCGTCCCAGTGGAGCGGCAGCGTGTCGCGCAATCCGCGAATCGGCATGGTGACGCGCGGCTGCGTCTGGTCGCAGCCGGGCGTCAGGCAGCGCGCTCCGAGATTCCAGAGGAGCTGGTCGGTGTGGCCGTCGGGATGGCAGCTCGCGCACGCGAACGTGCCGGTGGTGGATCCATTGGCGTCGTTGAAACGGATCTGGCCGCGCTTCACGTCGGGAAGCGTCGGATCGGCGAGCGGGATGCGCGCGGTCTCGTGCGGGTTGGCGGGGTCGGAGACGTCGACCCGCGACACGCTGTCCTCGAGTGCGTTCAGCACCCAGGCGACGCTCGGCGCGCCGCCCGCGTCCGATTCGAGCACGAGCCCGCGCGGGATGGCGCCGACGTCGACGCGGCCGAGCACGGCGCCGGTGGCGGCGTCCATCGTGAAGAGCCGGCTCGATGCCGCCGCCACCGCGATGATCGTGCTGTCGTCGCCGCTCACCTGGATGCCGAACGGCGTGGCGAGCTGCCTGCCGGGAGCCGGGTCGGCCGGCGGCACCGGCTCGAGATCGATGTGGGTGACGTCGCTGCAGCCGCTGGAGCAGTCGACTCGCGCGATCTGGTTCAGGAAGGCGCGGTTCTCCATGTCGATGAGGTCGGCGCCCGCGGTCCCCATGTGCCCGTTGGAGTCGTTGCGCGCTTCGGTGAGCGCCACGAAGACGTGGCCCGTCGAATCGACGGCGAGCCCGTAGAGCAGCGTGCCGAGCCCGGATACCTCGAACAGCGTCGACTCGTCGGCGGTGTCGTAGACGAAGAGATCCCGGTCGGGCGTGCCCGGACGGCGCACGATATCGGCCACCATGTTGCGCGTCAGGATGACGTCGATGGAGTTGGAGACGAGTTCGATGAGGCTGAAGGTGCAGCCGGGGTCGGTCATCGTGAGGCAGCCCGACAGCTCCGTGGTATTGCCCGACTCGAAGGGGATGACGTAGAGGCGGTTGCCGCGCACCGTGATCGCCCGCGGCTCCTGGGCGAGGACCTGAACCTGCTTGGTCACGGTGCGGGTGGCGACGTCGACCACGGCGATGCGGTTGCGTGACGAGAGCGCCACGTAGGCCTTGGCGTTGCTCGCGAACGCGATCCCCACCGGCTCGTCGAAGTCGGTCACCCACCCGTCCTCGCTCCAGGCGGTCACGGTGGCGACGACCTGGTGGCGCGTGGGGCTCGCGGGATCCACGTCGACGACGCTGACGGTGTCGGAGACGTGGTTCGAGACCCATACTTCCTTGCCGTCGGGCCGGACGGCGACGCTCACCGGGTCGATGCCGACGGGGATGCGCGCCGTCACGGCTCCTGCGCTGGTGTCGACGACGTCGAGCGTGTCGCCTGGTGTGTTGACGACATAGAGCTCGTCGAGGACCGGGGAGCGGGCGATCGGGTTCGCGTTCGGACTGGCGAACGTCGGCTTGCCACGGGCGAGGGTGGGCATGCCGACGGCGGCGATCGCGAGCACGGTGGCGAGCAAGGATGCGGACGGGGTGCGCGAGCAGCGGATCATTCTTCGTCTTTACGCATTCGAGCGTTCGAACGGCAACGATTTATTGGCCAGACGGTCGACAGGCGGGGTGAGCGGTAGGTCCGGCGCCGATTCGGGCCGGTCGCGCGAAATGGGGTACAGCGTCCGTACGCCATGCCGCGCACGCTGCCGCTCCTCGTCGTTTTCGCGCTCTCGGGCGCGGGGTCGCTCGTCGTCGAAACCGTCTGGATGCGCTGGTTCCAGGACTGGCTCGGGGCAACTCCGCCCGCGACCGCCGCCACGGTGACGGCGTTCTTTGCCGGCAGCGCCATCGGGGCGTGGCTCGGCGCCCGCTTGGCACGTCGCACCGGCACGCGCGCCGCCGCCCTGCGTCTCTATGCAGGCGCGGAGGTGGCGGCCGCGCTCGCGGCGCTGGCGATGCCGCTGCTGCTCGAGGCCGCTGCCAGCGGCCTCGGGATGGTCTACGACGCCACGCCGCCGTGGATGCTCCATGCCGTCCGCTTCGCTGCGGCGCTTCTGGTGACTCTCCCGGCCGCCGCGGCCTACGGCGCGACGCTGCCGCTGATGACGGCGGCCGCCGTCTCGTCACCGCGCGAGATCGGACGCATCGTCACGACGCTCTACGCCGCCAACCTGGCTGGTGCCGTGTGCGGCGTCGCCGTCGCCACGTGGTGGGGGCCTCCGATGGTCGGCGTCCGCGCCACCTACGCGATTGGCCTCGGGCTGTCGGTCCTCGCGGCGCTCGGGGCGCTGCTGCTGCGCCGGCCGACCGCGACGCCGCACGCTCTCGAGGAGGACGGTGCCGGCGGCGAATGGCCGTCGAGCGAGACGATCGCCTTGTCGGCGCTGTCCGGCTTCGTGACGCTCGCGGCGCAGGTGCTGCTGGTGCGCGCCGTCGCGCACGTCGTGAACCAGTCGGTCACGGCGTTCGGCGCGGTACTGATCGCGGTGCTCGTCTGCCTGGCGACGGGCGCGTTCGTCGTGGCGACGCTGCGCGCACGGACCCTCGCCGGCTCACGCGCGATCGTCGGGTGGGCGTGCGCCGCGGCCGCGATCGGGTTCGCCCTCGCGCCCGCGTGTCTCCACCGGGTGACCGGCGGGCTTGGTTACGTCGGCGCGACCGACGCGATCCCATATGCACTCGTCGTGCTGGCGACCGTGCTCGTTGCGGTGGGGCCGGCACTCGTCGCCGCCGGGTGCATCTGGCCCGCCACGCTCGCGCTCGCGGGCGACGTCGGTGGGGAGGGTGCCAAAGAGGATGCTGGGACGGCCGGATATCGGGTGGGTATCCTGGCGGTGGCCAACGCCATGGGTGCCGTCGTCGGAGGCGTCGTCACCCCCTTCGTCGTCCTGCCGGCGCTCGGGCCCTGGGGCGGGTTCCTGGTGATCGGCGCCGCCTCGGCGCTTGCAGCGATCGCGCTGCCACGAGACGACCGCCGGCTCCCGGAGGTGCTGCGCAGGCGACGTGTCGGCGACTGGCTCCGGCCCGGCATCGTCCTGGGTGCCGCGCTGCTGGTCCTGCTGGCTGCCAATCCCCTGACGTTGCCGCTCGCGCCCCGGGCGGCCGGCGAGCGCGTGCTCGAGGAGCACAGCGGAGCCGCCGGGACCGTCTCGGTCGTCGAGCGAGCCGGCGAACGTCTGCTCCGCCTCGACGGGCACTACGCGCTCGGGGGCACGGGCGAGCTGGTGCACGAGGCGCGCCAGGGCCACGTGCCGCTCCTGCTGCACGGCCGGCCGAAGCGGGTCGCCTTCATCGGCACGGCGACGGGTATCACCGCGGGCGCCGCGCTCGATCACGACGTCGATGCGGTGACGCTGATCGAGATCGTGCCGGAGGTGGCCCACGCCGCCGCCGCGCACTTCGCCGACACCAACCGCGGCATCTACACCGACGCCCGCAGTCACGTCGTGCTCGACGACGCCCGCAACTACTGGCGCCAGACGCCGGATCGCTACGACGTCATCGTCGCCGACCTGTTCGTGCCGTGGCAGGCGGGCACGGGAGCGCTCTATGCACGCGAGCATTTCCAAGCGATGCGCGATCGGCTCGAGCCGGGCGGGTTGATGGCGCAGTGGCTGCCGATCTACCAGCTCTCGGCGGCGGAGCTGCGCACCATCGTCGCCACCTTCACCGACGTCTTCCCCATTGCGGCGGTGTTCCGCGGCGACTTCTTCGCGACGTTCCCGGTCGTCGCGCTGGTGGGATGGCGCGACGGTCCCGCGCCCGCGACCGACGTCGCCGCCGCCGTTCGCAGGCTCGCCGCACGCGGCGTCCGCGACCGCTGGCTCACGGACCCCGTGGCGTTCTTCGCCCTCTACCTGGCGCCGCTCGACCCGAGCACCTACGACGGCGTGCCGCGGAACCTCCTCGATCGGCCCTGGATCGAGTACGAGGCGGCCGCCCGGCACGCCGGCGGCGAGCGCGGCAAGCTCGATGCGCTCCGCGGCCTCGCGTGGCTTGCTCAGGTCGACGCCTGGCAGGCTGCAGCGCCGGAGCCGGATGCGCTGTATCCGAGCCTTCCGCCGGCCGCCCGTCGAGCGCGTGTCGGAGGCGACGCCCTGCAGCGCGCGGGAGCACTCTGGGCAGCGGGCCGCGCGGCCGACGCCGCCCGTGCCCTCGAGATCGCCGCGGATGCATTGCCGCCGTCCGTCGTCGCGGAGGCGCCGGAGGACCAGAGCGCGGTGGACGTGTGGCGTTGATCGCTGCCGAGTGCGGCCATTTCGACGGGGTCGGTATCGGTCGCCCTCGTTCCTGATCGTGAAGACCACGAACCTGGCCCGCTCCTCTGGCTCGCATTGCGCCCGAACACCGCCTGCAGGCGGTCATTCCGCGCACCCTGCGCGCGCCGCCACGTCGTCGCCATGTCGCCTCAGCGGCTGGCCTCGTACAGGAACCAGGTGCGCCGCTCGGTCTCGTCGATCCAGACTTCGATGAGGCTGGCGGTGGCCACGTCGCCGTGCTCGTCGCAGAGGGCATGGGTCGCACGCATGCGCGCCGCCATCTGCAGGTTGTCCTCGCCCAGCTCCGCCAGCATGTCCTGCGGCGTGACGTAGTCGGCCTCGTTGTCGAGAACACGCTGCAGCCGCCCGATCTGGCCGATCGATCGCAGCGTGGTCCCACCGATCTTGCGGACGCGCTCGGCGATCGTGTCGGTCATCGCGAAGATCTGGTCGCCGTACTCGTCGAGCAGGAGATGGTAGTCGCGGAAATGCGGTCCCGAGGCGTGCCAGTGGAAGTTCTTGGTCTTCATGTAGAGCGCGAAGGTATCGGCGAGCAGGATGTTGAGGGCGCCCGCGATGTCCTTGGTCGCACCCGGAGCCAGGTTCGTCGGCGCGGTGAGCGGGGCCAGGCGGCGGGTCTTTGCGTCTTGGACGGTCATGATGGTGTCTCCTCTGGACGTTCGAGAGCCGTGACGATCGTGATCGCGGCTGGTGCAGATATGGTGCCAAGGAGTCGATCGAGGCTCGGGCCCGTGAAGCCGCGTCGGAGCGTCCGCGAGAGACCACGGCAGGCTCGGTCGTACGGGTTCCGTGCCGGCGTGACGGCACGGTGCCGACCGCTGGGCAGGGCGGGGAAGTGACGAACCGCGCCGCCCCGTGGCATGACGCAGGAAGCGATCGCCAGACTGGAGGCATCATGGCCAGGACCGTTGCCGACTACATCATCGAATCCCTCGAGACGATCGGCGTGAAGCGCGTGTACGGCGTCGTCGGCGACTCCCTCAACGGCTTCACCGACTCGCTGCGACGACGCGGCGGCATCGAGTGGGTCCACGTACGGCACGAAGAGGCCGCCGCCTTCGCCGCGGGTGCCGAAGCGCATCTCACCGGCTCACTGGCGGTCTGCGCCGGCAGCTGCGGGCCCGGCAACCTCCATCTGATCAACGGCCTCTTCGACTGCCAACGCAGTCGGGTGCCGGTGCTGGCGATCGCCGCCCACATCCCGAGCAGCGAGATCGGGATCGACTACTTCCAGGCGACGCACCCGGAGAGCCTCTTCACGGAATGCAGCCACTACGTCGAGCTCGTGTCCACGGCCGCGCAACTCCCGCAGATACTGCAGCGTGCGATTCGCACCGCGATCGCACGGCGCGGCGTCGCCGTCGTCGTCATCCCCGCGGAGATCGAGCTGCAGCCGACCAAAGCCGTGGTGCCGAAATGGCTGGTCCCCACGCGATCCGTCGTTCGCCCCGTCGACGGCGACCTGGATAGGCTGGCAGCGCTCCTGAACGACGGCGGACGGGTCACGCTGCTCTGTGGTGCGGGCTGCGCCGGCGCCCACGACGAGATCCTCGCCGTCGCGAAGCTCCTGAAGTCGCCGATCGTGCATGCACTCCGCGGCAAGGAATTCGTCGAGTACGACAACCCGTACGACGTCGGGCTCACGGGGCTGCTCGGGTTCGCGTCCGGTTATGCCGCCATGATGAGCTGCGACACGCTGCTCATGCTGGGGACGGACTTTCCGTATCGGCAGTTCTATCCGGAGGAGGCGCGGATCGCGCAGATCGACATCAGGCCCGAGGCGCTCGGCAACCGCTGTCCGCTCGAGCTCGGCCTCGTCGGTGACGTGGGCGAGACGCTGCGCGCCCTGGTGCCGCGACTGGTCGAGCACGGCGACAGGTCACATCTCGATGCGGCACTGCTGCACTACAAGGAGACTCGTGCCGACCTCGACGCGCTCGCCGAGAGCAGGCCCGACAGCGTGGTGATCCATCCCCAGTACCTGACGAGACTGGTCGACGAGCTGGCGGCCGACGATGCCATCTTCACGTGCGACGTCGGGACGCCGACGGCATGGGCCGCTCGCTATCTCACGATGAACGGAACGCGGCGCCTGCTCGGATCGTTCAACCACGGCTCCATGGCGAACGCGATGCTGCAGGCGATCGGTGCGCAGGCCACTTTCCCTGGACGCCAGGTCGTCGCGCTCTCGGGCGATGGCGGCTTCACCATGATGATGGGTGATTTCCTCACCCTCCGGCAGATGGGTCTGCCGGTGAAGGTCATCGTGCTCAACAACGGCACGCTCGGGTTCGTCGAGCTCGAGATGAAAGCGGCCGGGTTTCTCGACACCGGCTGCGAGCTCGACAACCCGAGCTTCGCCGCCATGGCCGAGGCGATGGGTGTGAAGGGCATCCGAGTGGAGAAACCGCAGGATCTCCGGGATGCGCTCAGCGCAGGGTTCCGCCACGACGGCCCGGCGCTCATCGACGTCGTGAGCGCCCGTCAGGAGCTCGTCATGCCGCCCACGACGACGTTCCGCGAGGCGCGTGGGTTCGGCATGTTCATGCTGAAGGCCGTCATGAGTGGACGGGCCACCGAGCTGATCGATCTGGCGAAGGTCAATCTGCTCCGCTGAATCCGTCTACGGGAACCGCAGCTGCCGCGAGCTCGCGAGCAGGGTCACCGTCTCCGCGTGCGACGCCGTGCTGACGAGCGACAGCGTCGCGCGATCGCCGGAGGTGAACGGGGCCTGCGCCGGGCTGGAGCGGAAGCCGACGGTCACGTCGCAGGTCTGCTGGAACGCCAGCGTCGCCCCGATGCACGTGTTGCCGCCGAGGAGGAAGTTGACCCGACCCGGGCCGAACGTACCCATGACGCCCTCGATGCGCACGCCCGTCACGGTGAGCGGGGCGAAGCCGCGATTGCGGAACTGCACCGTCTGCGGCGTGCCGACCTCGCCGAACGGATTGGTGTAGGTCCACGACAGGACGCGCTGCTCGGCGCGCAGCATGCCCCGCATCTCCCGCGGCGACGTCACCGCGGCACGCGGCAACGATCCTACCGTCACGGTTCGCAGCGGGATGCCGATGACGCTGACCGTTCCGTTGCCCGGCATGGTGTTCTCGTTGACGGTAAAGAGCGTACCGAGCGCGCCGGCGCCGGCGGCGACCGGATTGGGACCGGTCATGAAGTTCGTCTGCGGTCCAGCCGCGATGCGCGAGAGCAGCCCCGATGGCGGCACCGACAGCAAGACGGGGCTGCCGCTCATCGTGGGCGCGCCGATGGCGAGACGGCCGAGACCGGCGAACGTCTCGGAGCGCGTGACGAGCATGTTCGAGAGGCTGGGCACGACGACCTTCACGCAGGCGGCCGCGGCGCCGCAGTTGCCGTTCGCCGCCAGCGCGACGTTGCCGTCGCTCCCGATCGCCATGCCGCCGGGATTGAGCGCGCGCTGCATCGCAGACGTCGCCACCTCGACGAAGCTCTGGCCCGGCGTGGCGGCGCGCGCCATGCGACCGTCGGTGTTGATCACCCACACCGAGCCGTCCCATGGGCTGACCGCGACGTGCACCAGATTGGTGAAGGGGACCGCGATGGGGATCTCGCCGGCGCCGAGCGTGCACGGGTCGGTGCGGTCACGCAGGCAGGCGGCGACCGTCTGGTCCTGGAGATTGATCATCGTCACGGCGGCCGACAGGTTCGGCAGGATGTTCGTGCGGTGGATCACGAAGAGCTTGCCACCGTCTCGGCTCACGGCGACGCCCGTCGCCTCGATGAACGGCAGCGTGACGTCGAGTCGTACCCGCATGACCGGGCGGAGGACGTCGATCACCGTGACGTCGTTCCCCGCCGCGACGTACAGCGTCAGGTCGTTCGGTGCGATCGCGATCGCACGCGGATTCGAGTTCGTCCCCCAGCTGAACGCGACGGTCGCCGTCTGGAGGTCGACGACGCTGACGTCGTTGGTCGCCTGGTTCACGACGAACGCGGGCTCGGCCGTGCGGCCGGGACGCGGCATGAGAAGCAGCGTCGCGACGAGGAGTGCGGTGAGGTGTCTTCGCATGCGTCGGACGTAGCGCGAGAACACCCGGCACGTCAGCGGTGGAGGCTCCCCTGGATGGGGGAGCATCGCAGAAAGAGGGGAGGGGCGTCTGGGCGAACGACGTCACCCCCGCCGGCCGGTGCTCCCGCGCGCAGCCGACCGCACCAGATCGACGAAGGCCGGCACCGTCGGTGAGCGCTCGTCCTCACGGTAGACGACCGCCAGCTCCACCGTGGGAGCTGCGGCGGCCAGTGGTCGGTAGACGACACCCGCGCGACGGAGGTTGCGGATGGACGCCGGCAGGAGGGTGATGCCGATCCCGGCGGAGATGAGCGCGAGGTTCGTCTGCAGCGTTCCGGGATGGAAGACGCGCGGCGTGAGCCCCGCGCCTTCGAAGGCACCCATCAGGACGTCGTAGTAGCCGGGCGCGACGTGTCGCGGGAACAGCAGCAGCGTGTCACCCGCGAGGTCGGGAAGGCGGATGGCGCGCCGGCGCGCCAGACGATGGCGGCGGGGCAGCGCGACGACCAGCGGCTCGGACTGCACACGCTCGACCACGAGGCCGCGCTGGGGCGTCAGTGGCAGGCGGACCAGCCCGACCTGGATGCGTCCTGCGAGCAGCGCGTCGATCTGAGCCGCGGCGAACAGCACCTGCAGCTCCAGCTCGACGTCCGGATATCGGCGCTGCCAGACGCGCAGGACCCTCGGCAGCAGGTCCAGGTCGGCGGATGGTACGAAGCCGATCGACAGGTGGCCGATCTGACCGCCGCCCACCCGTCGTGCGATGCGCGCCGCGCGATCGGCCTGCTCGAGGACGCTCCGTGCCTCGTCGAGGAACGCCCGTCCTGCGGCCGTGAGCTCGACGCGACGGCGTGTGCGGGTGAACAGCGCCACCTCGAGCTCGTGCTCGAGGTGGCGGATCTGCTGACTCAGTGGCGGTTGGGCGATGTGCAGGCGCGCGGCGGCGCGGCTGAAATGCAGCTCCTCGGCGACGGCCACGAAGTAGCGCAGGTGGCGCAGCTCCATCGACCCGATTGATACGCGAAACGTCTCAATCCGCCCAGGGGAAAGTATTGGACGGAGCGGACGGCGCCGGTGTTGATGACCGCCGGCGCATCCTCGCGCCGACTGAGGGAGGAGACCCACATGCACAGGTTCGTCTGGGCGGTCGTCCCGCTCGCCATCGTCGCGATGGTGGCCGGCGTGGACGCGAAGAAGAAGCCGGTCTACCGCGACGCCACACCCATCATCTTCGTACACGGCGGCTCCGGATCCGGCGCGCAGTTCGCGACGCAGGCGATGCGCTTCGCCAGCAACGGCTACGATCCCGATGTCCTCACGGTGGTCGAGTACAACTCGGCTGCCCTGAGCCCGGCCAACTCCGCCGACGCCGCATTCGTCTACGGGAAGATCGATGCGCGCATCGCCGAGCTGCAGGCCGCGACCGGCCATGCGAAGGTCGACCTGATGGGGCATTCCCTCGGGACGTCCTTCAGCCATGGGTACCTCTCGGACCCGGGACGAGCCGCGAAGATCGCGCACTACGTGAACATCGACGGGCGCACGGCGAGCGCGCCCCCGGGCGGCGTGCCGACGCTCGCGCTGTGGGCGGGTGCCGTGAACCGTCCGACGCCGCCGCAGATCGTGGGCGCGACGAACGTCACGATCCCGAACCAGGAACACGTCGAGGTCGCGACGTCGAAGGAATCGTTCCGCGAGATGTTCCGCTTCCTCACGGGCGAGGAGCCGACGTCGCGGACGATCGTGCCGACCGGCGGCACGATCGAGTTGTCGGGTCGCGCCGTCATATTCCCGGACAACGTCGGAGCCGACGGCGCCACGCTCGAGATCTGGCGCGTGCTGCCGCGCACGGGGCAGCGCTACGGGAGCAAGCCGCGGGCGTCGTTCGTCCTCGGCGCGGACGGCGCGTTCTCGTTCACCGGGCGGCAGCGACGGAACTACGAGTTCGTCGTGACCCTTCCGGGGCAGCTGCCGTTGCACTATTTCCTGGAGCGCTTCCCACGCAGCGATCACCTGATCCGCATCAACGCCGCCCCGGCGCTCGAACCCTTCTTCTCGCGGAGCGCCGAGCGCACCGGTCTGTCGGTGATCCGCTACAAGGAGTACTGGGGCGACCGGGGTTCCGAGAACGATGTGTTGTCGGTGGACGACGTCGACGTCATCAATCCGATCACCGCGCCGTCCGGCGCGGTGGGCACCGCGTCGGTGGCCATGTTCCTCCACGACGTCGGTCTCGACTCCGTGACGAATCTCCAGACGATCCCGGTCCCGTTCGGACCGCTGCCGTTCCTGACCGGGGCGGACTTCTTCATCCCCGTCGGACGCGAGACGCTGCCGATCGTGACCGTGCCGCGTGGGAACGCAGCAGCCACCCGCACGCTGAACATCCGGCGCATCCCGTCGGACGAGGGCCGGATCGCGGTCCAGCTGCACGACTACGAGGAGTAGCGGACGGAGCCCGGGTCGCCGCGCGCGCGGCGATCCGGGCTGGCCGGCGCGCGCTCGGTGTCATCGCGACGGTTTGACGTCGACCGCCCCGGCGCGGCAAGTTCCCTCACCCGCGGTGCACGCGGGCAAGAGGAACGACGTCCGTCATGTACATCGCATACACCGCCGAGCAGGAAACCCTCCGCGCCGAGCTGCGCGCGTACTTCGCGGAGATCATGACGCCCGAGGTCGAGGCCGAGGTCGCACGCGGCGACACCGGCGGACCGCATTGCCTCGACGCCGTCCGGAAGATGGGCCGCGACGGCTGGCTCGGGATCGGCTGGCCCACCGAATACGGTGGCCAGGGCCGCAGCCCCGCCGAGCAGTTCATCTTCTACGACGAGTCGTGGCGGGCCATGGCGCCCATCCCGGCGCTCACCATCAACGCGATCGCGCAGACGATCATGGCGTTCGGCAGCGAGGAGCAGAAGCGCTTCTTCCTGCCGCGCATCCTGCGCGGCGAGATGCACTTCGCCGTCGGCTACACCGAGCCGCAGTCCGGCACCGACCTGGCGTCGCTGCAGACCCGCGCGGTACGCGACGGCGACGATTGGCTCATCACCGGCCAGAAGATCTACACCAGCCTCGCCGGCTACTCCGACTACATCTGGCTCGCGGCCCGTACCGATCCCGAGGCGCCGAAGCACAAGGGCATCTCCATCTTCGCGGTGCCGACGTCGGCGCCGGGCTTCTCCCATTCGAAGATCCACACCCTGGTCGACGCGGGCACCACCAACACCTTCTACGACAACGTGCGCGTGCCGGGCTCGGCGCTGATCGGCACCGTCAACAAGGGGTGGAAGCTCATCACCAACCAGCTCAACTACGAGCGGGTCGCGATCGCGCCGCCCGGCATGGTCGAGAAGGTCTACGAGGATACCGTGCGCTGGGCGGCCGAGGCGCCGCTCGCCGACGGCCGTCGCGTCATCGACCAGGAGTGGGTCCGCGTGAACCTGGCGCGGGTGCATGCGCGTCTCGAGTTCCTGAAGCTGATGAACTGGAAGGCCGTCACCAGCGCCTCCGCCAATCCCGCCGATTCGAGTGCCACCAAGGTGTTCGGCACCGAGTTCTTCTGCGAGGCGTACCGCCTCCTGCTCGAGGTCTTCGGCTCGACCGGTGTGCTGCGCGGTGCGACCGCCGCGCCGCTGCGCGGCCGTCTCGAGCGGGCGTACCAGGGCACGCTGTTCCTGACCTTCGGCGGCGGCACGAACGAGGTGCAGCGCGATCTGATCGCGCTCTTCGGCCTCGGCATGCCGCGCGTGCCGCGCCACTGACGAACGGAGTCGACGACATGGACCTCGAGCTCGACGAGAACCAACGCGCCATCGCGGATCTGGCACATCAGATCCTCCGCGAAGCGCTCACGCGCGAGCGGCTCCGCGCCATCGAGGCAACCGACGACCGCGTCGGTGCCGAGGAGTGGAAACGGCTGGCCGACGCGGGCCTGCTCGGCGTCCCGCTGGCGGAGGACGTGGGCGGGATGGGCATGGGGATCGTCGAGGCCTGCCTGGTGTTGGAGCAGATCGGACGCACCGTCGCGCCGCTGCCCTACCTCGCGACCGTCGTCGGAGGGGCGATGCCGATCGACGCGTTCGGTAGCCCCGCCCAGCGCGCGCGCATCCTGCCACGGGTCAGTGACGGCTCGCTGCTCCTCGCGCCGACGTTGATCGAAGAGGGCAACGAGCTGGCCACGCTGCTGCCCTCGACGACGGCTCGAAGGGACGGAATTGGGTGGCGACTCGACGGGGAGAAGCGCGTCGTGGCGGCGGCACACGTGGCCGATCTGCTGCTGGTGCCGGCGCGCACGGCGGACGACGCGTCCGCCGTGTTCCTGGTCGACCCGGGTACCCCGGGCGTGACGATCGAACGTGCGGAGAGCACCACAGGCGAGCCGCTGTCGACGGTGCGACTCACCGGCGTGCGGGTGACGGACGAGGAGCTGTTGGGTGACGAACGCCGCGGCGCGGAGATCGTGGCCTGGATCGTGCGGCGCGTGACCGCCGGCCTCTGCGCCATGCAGGCCGGTGTCTGTGCCGAGGCGCTGCGCCTGACTGCGGCCCACGTGTCGGAGCGCGAGCAGTTCGGGCAGAAGATCGCGACGTTCCAGGCGGTCGCGCAGCGCGCCGCCGACGCCTACATCGACACCGAGGCGGTCATGCTCACCGCCCGCCAGGCGGCGTGGCGCCTCGGCGCCGGTCTCGACGCGGACGAGGCCCTCGACACCGCCAAGTTCTGGGCCGCCGACGGCGGCTTCCGGGTTGCGCACGCGGCGCAGCACCTGCACGGGGGGATCGGCGTCGACACCGAGTATCCGCTGTTCCGCTACTTCCGTCGCACGCGCCAGATCGAGCTCACGCTCGGGGGCGCGGCGCTGCACCTGGTGCAGCTCGGTGGCCGGATCGCGGCGCGGGCGGCGACGCGAGCGTGATGCGCACTTGAGGACTACGACGCCGCGAGATGATGTCCGTCGTTCCAAGTCATGACGACGGGCCGCGCTCCATCGACCCCGAGTGTGCTCACCGTGGCCGTGCCCAGATCGAACACGCCCCCATCGTGCGGCGAGAGACCGACCCAGCGCGCCCCCAGGGCCCGCAGCACGTGGCCGTGGGCGAACACCGCGACGACGCCGGCGCTCGGTTGCCAGCCAGGTGCTCCGACGATCCCCCGCACCTCGACGATGATGCGGTCGACCCGCGCCGCCACGTCGTCGGGTGACTCGCCGCCGGGGCAGCCGTCCCGCCACAGGTCCCACCCCGGCTGGCGCGCGTCGATCTCAGGATGCGTGAGTCCCTCGAAGTCGCCGTAGTCCCACTCCGCGAGCTCGGCCCGGACCTCGGCCCGTTCGCCGAGCCCGGCGAGATCACACGTTTCGCGCGCCCGACGAAGTGGGCTCGTGAATACCTTCGCGAAGGTCCGTCGCGACAGGACCGGCTCGAGGCGACGTGCCTGCGTTTTGCCGTCCTCGACCAGCGGCAGGTCGGTGCGTCCCGTATGACGGCCGAGGCGGCTCCATTCGGTCTCGCCGTGCCGAACGAGCACCAGCTGTGTGGCATGCGCAGTCATGCGGGTCGCAATACAGGATCCGTGACGCGATCGCCCCGCGTCACCTCGAAGACGTCGTCGTTACACCACGTCGGACCGACGCTTCGCGCATTGCCAGCCCCGCGCCACTTTGGCAGTCCTGCGGGGGCATGCCCGACGAAAACCGAGACGTCTCGCATCAGACGTCAGGAGCACCCCATGCCCGGATGTGACTTCACCCGCCGACACTTCCTCCGCTGGACCACGGTCGCCGCCGCCTCGCCATTCTTCGCCCGTCGCCTGTTCGACAACGGCGTTGCCATGGCGCGCAGCCGGGGCGCCATCTCGGCCGTGAACCTGGAGCTGGTGACGCTCACCGAGGACCGCGCCATCATCACCTGGTACACCGGCTACACCGGCACCAACGACGGCCTCGGCCGCATGGAACCCGCGCCGGCCAACGGTGTCGTCTACTGGGGAACGCATCCGCAGCGGCTCGATCGCGTGGCCGCCGACCATTGGCGCGACACGCCGTACCACTACGTCGAGCTGCGCGGGCTCGAGCCGGGCCAGACCTACTACTACCAGGCGCGCTCGGACGATGTGTCAGCCACGCCGACGCCGTTCACGCTCATCAGCGGCAATGCGGTCGGCACGTCGGACTTCGGCCTCCTGACGAGCGGTCCCTACAGCTTCACCGCACCCGAGCCGCCGCCCGGACGCTTCCTGTTCTCGATCGCGCTCTGCAACGATCTGCACATGGGCGAGACCACCGCGGGCCTGGTCGGCGGTTTGGGCCTCACGGGCATCGAGCAGGAGCCCGGCCTGCCGCCGTACCCGGACGTCATGCTCGCGGCGCTCGTCCACGACGCGAACCGGCTCGGCGCGTCGTTCCTGCTCGCTGCCGGCGACATCACGGCCGAAGCCGCGCCGATCGATCTCAGCCGCGCGGGGAAGCTGCTGAAGCGCTTCGGCCGCTACCGCGAGGACTACTTCGTCACGCGCGGGAACCACGATCGCGCGCACACCGGACCCGAGTACGCGGCCTGTCGCATCGGGCAGTGGCAGGGCAACGACTGCTTCCACGATCAGTTCTTCCCCGGCGACGAGCCGACCTACTTCGGCCGCGAGCTGCAGGGGCTGCGCATCCTCGGCCTCGACACCTACGACAAGCCCGGCCGGGGCAGCGATGCGGGCGCGCTCTCGACCGATCAGCTCGCGTGGTTCCGCGCCGAGCTCGCCGGGGCCCGCGAGCAGCCGACGATCGTCTTCGGTCACCATCCGCTCATCGTCGAGCAGTCGCCGTTCCCGACGGCGGCGAGCAACACGCTGGAGCCGGCCCAGGTAGCGACGCTGCTCGACGACTACGCGAACACCCCCGGGTTGTTCCTGCATCACGCCGGGCACACGCATCGCAACAAGCGCACGATCAGTGCTGCCGCGCCCAACGTGACGATGCAGGAGGTCGCCGCCTGCAAGGAGTATCCGGGCGGTTTCTCGCTCCTGCGCCTCTACACCGGTGGCTTCGCGATGAACTTCTACAAGACGCGCAGCCGGCTGGCGCGGCGGTGGAGCGAGCGCAGTCGGCAGGAGATTCTCGGGCTCTGGCCGCAGTTCTCGCTCGGCAGTCGCGTTTCCGATCGCAATACGATGGTCGCGCGCGATCTGTCCGGCCTGCGCCCGGTGGCGGGAGCGAAGGAACCCTGACGCGTGGGGGCAACGCCGTCGCATCCCATCCTCGCCGCGACCCTCGACTGGGCAATGCGGCCGCTCGAGGACGCGCGACGGCTGGTCGTGCCCGATGCCGCGGGGCGGGTACTCGAGCTCGGCGTCGGCACGGGGCTGAACCTGCCGTTCTATGGTTCCGACGTGACGATGCTGGTGGGCATCGAGCCCGATCCGCACATGCTGGCGCGCGCGCGGACGCGATTCGCCACGCTGCACACGCCGGCGGCCCTCGTCCAAGCCGACGCGGAGCAGCTGCCGTTCGCCGACGCCGCCTTCGACACCGTCCTCGTGACGTTCACGCTCTGCACCATCCCCGATCCGCTCGCTGCGCTGTGCGCGCTGCGCCGGGTACTCCGTCCCGACGGCCGTCTGCTCTTCCTCGAGCACGCGCGCTCACCGCAGGCGGGCGTCGCGCATCTCCAGGACGCGGTCACGCCGCTCTGGCGTCGCGTGCTCGGGGGATGCCATCCGAATCGTGACGCGGCCGCACTCATCGCCCGGGCGGGCCTTCGGCTCGGCGACGTCACCGCGATCGGCCGCGATCGGTGGACACTGCTCCCGATCTATCGCGGGACCGCGACGCTCGCCTGACACGCATGTTGCGCGAGCGCGCGCCGACGCGGGGCGGGCTCCCGCAGGCGGCAGCGACGTCACCCTGTGGCGAAGTCGCTGCCGCTGCCGGAGGAGACGCTTCCTATCGCTCGAGCTCGAGAACCTGCTGGAACGTCGGCCGGTTCGTGTTCGGGAACCGGTTCGGCAGCAGCCCCGGTACGAAGCCGGTTGTCGCCGCAGTCCTGCGCCAGAGCGACGGGTCGGGCTGTGCGAGCTGAGTGGCGGTGGCGTCCGCCGCCGCGTGGATCGCCTGCCAGAGAGCATCACGGCAGACGGTCAACGAACCCGCGCCGCAGTACGACAGGTTGAACGGGCCGACGACCGGCTCGCCGAGCAGTTTGCGCAGGTCCTTGTCGACGTAGGACTCACCCTCGAGGCCGTCGAGGTTGCGGATGTTGTCGAGGTCGCCGAGGAGCGCGCCGAACACGGGCGTCATCACCGCGTTCGCGATCGGACGCCACATCGCGTCCATGATCACCGGGCCGGGCTCGTCGTAGAACGTGTCGGCGTCGGCATCGAGGCGCGGCGCATCGCGACCGACCCACTCGTCGAGCAGGTCGACGATCTGCTGGTCACGCGGGTCGGGGGCCGGGCCGGCGCTGCGCAGCACGCGGCTCACGACCGGCCACACCGGCGAGCGCACGTCCTGGGTGGCGGCGCGATTCATGATGCCGACGTTGTCCGTCACCTGCACCGCGGCCGGGAACCGGTTGAACATCTCGACCCGCTGCACGGACCCGTAGGGCTCGTCGTCGCCGTGCATGAAGCCGGGTGCCGAGCGGTTGTTCCAGTTGAGCAGCAGCCCGCCGGGTCCGGTGACGTCGTGCGGATGCTTCCCGAGGTTCAGGAACTTCTTCTTCCACTCGTAGCCGCCGGTGCCGAGCGTCGGGAGGCGACGGTCGAGGCCGCGTGCGCGACGCGGCAGGAGGCCGGACGAGAAGTACGCGGTGCCGCGGCTGCGGGAGACCCACGCCCAGTTGAAGGTGAAGCCGAACTTGTTCGCCGTCTTCCAGAACTTGGCCGGCGTGCTCGCCTCGCCCTCGGTCATGCCCTTCAGCGCGGCGAGGTTCAGGCCGTCGCGGCCGAACGTCGAGCGGCGACGAGAGAGCGCGAACGCCTTGCCACCAACGGTGGCGGTCGCGAACACCGGGCCGTGGACCGTGAGGTTGTAGCGCAGCGGGGTGCCGTTGAGCGTCCCGGCGTTGAACGGGGTCATGGCGACGCAGTCGCCGTTGAACTTGTAGTGGGTCGACGTGCGCGTCGCTGCCGAGGAGTTGAGCTCGCAGAGCTCCTCGGCGAACACGTCACGCACGTCGTGTCCGGCCGACGTCAGGCTCCAGGCATAGTCCGGCGTGCGCCCGATCAGGATGTACATCGCGAGGCCGGGGACGGCGGCGCCCTGGGCGGTGAAGTCGGGGCCATGCATGTCGATCTGCTGGACGATCTCCGGGTAGTAGTAGCCGAGCTGCGGGCCCATGACCGCGACCGAGTTGCCGGACGCCGTGCGCGAGGGCGCGGTCACCAGGAAGTTCGACGCGCGCCGGCGGGCCGGGGCGAGCCCCGCCATCGGCGGGGGGAGCCGCGGGTCGAGGCTCTGGATCGAGCCCGGATCGACGACGACGGAGCCCTTCACCTCGCCGCCCGTGAGCGGCCCGTACTTGAAGCGCTTGGTGATCGTGGTCGGTGCCTCGGGATCGTCGGCCAGCATCACGTCGACCCACGCCTTGTAGCCCTGCTCGGCGCCGAGCTGCTGCTGCAGCTTGGCGAGGAGATCGGCGTTCGCGGCCTCGCCGCCGCCACCGGCGCCGAAGATCGAGCCGATGAACGCGGTCACGGCGACGACGTCGTTCACGGTGAAGGTGGGCTGGGTGCTGCCGACCGACGCCAGGTAGGCGTTGAGGCCGTCGGCGTAGGCCTGGGCGTCGGCGATGATCTGCTGACCGTAGCTGCCGTAGGTGGAGAGGATGAGCTGGACCTGCTCCGTCACCAGGGCTTCGGCAGCGGCGCTCGGGATGAACGACTGCACGCCGGTGACCAGCGAGAAGGCGTCGATGTTGGGCACGTCGGCAACGGCGACGCGCGCCGGGCCACGGCCGATCTGGAGGAGGAGGCCGCGATCACGTGCCGACGTCCAGCCGGCACCGAACGAGACGTCCGCACGCGTCTGCCCGTAGATGTGCGGGATGCCGTAGGCGTCGTACACGAGGCGCAGGCCCGGACGGCCGGTCGCTTCCTCGTGGCTCGGCTCGATCGGGGTGAAGTCTTCGGGGAGGAAGAAATGGTCGATGTCGGCCGGCGTGATGTTGTCGCGCAGTGGGGAGAGCCCCGAGTAGAGCGGCAGCTGATCCGTGGAGTTCACGGTGAACGGGACACCGCCGAAGTTCCCGGGCGGCAGGATGTAGCGGGCGGTGTCCGCCGCCCCCGCCGTGGACACGGCGAGCAATGTGAAGGCCAACAGCGACGCAAAACGTTTTGTCACGGGTACTCCCCCTTCGGCGACGGCCGACCAGGACGGCCGCCATTCATCCCTGAGTCTGTACCACACGGGTGGCGGTGGCCGTCCACAACCTTTTTTGATGTCGATTCGATTGACGCGCGTACCGCGCGCAGTGGTACTCTCCCGACGCCTCGGCGCCGCTCACGGCCGCCGACGGCATGCTCGACGGGGGAATCGCCATGCTGGGTCGCCTGCTGCTCGTAGTCTCGTTCGTCCTGTCCGTGTCGCCGCTCGCGCACGCCGCCGATCAGACGGTGCTCGGCAGCGACCTGACCGTGAAGAACCCGGGCACCGCCGACAAGCGGTCGGTCTCGGTCAAGGCGAAGGAGACCGGCAGCGACAACGTCCTCGTCGGCAACCCGGTCGCCGACGGTGCCAGCGTGACGATCACGCTCGAGGGCATCACGCCGAGCAGCGACAGCTACGCCCTGCCGTCGGGGCCGAGCCCCACGACGGGGAAGGCCTTCTGGACCGGCGACATCCTGAAGGGCTTCAAGTACCGGGACGCGAAGGGCGAGAACGGGGCCGTCAAGAGCGCCCAGATCAAGATGAGCAAGGGCGGCACCTTTCAGCTGACCGTCGCCGTCGACGGCAAGCTCGGTCCGGTCGACGTCGTGCCGCCGGGCCCGGGCACCGGCTGCGTGCTGTTCACCATCCCCGGCGGCGATTCGTACAGCGTCGCGTTCGCGAACGGCGCCAAGATCACGGCGACCTCCACCCTGTTCAAGGTGTCGAAGCCCACCAGCGAAGGGTCGTGCGTGGCCGTCACGACCACCACCACCTCGACCTCGACGACGACCACGACGCTGCCGGCGTTCCCGTTCCTGACGCCCCCCGGGGACGCACCACTCCGCTATCGGGATCTCGTGTTCGCCGCTGCGACCGTCACCAGCAACGTCACCTTCGGCAGTGCGGTGAATGCCTCCGGGCAGACCGTCACGCTGCGGCTCGATGCCTATGAGCCGACCGGTGACACGGTCACGCAGCGTCCCGCGATCGTCTGGGTGCATGGTGGCTCGTTCTCGTCCGGCGACAAGACGTCGGCCGAGCTGGTCGACGAAGCGACCACCTTCGCGCGCAAGGGCTACTTCAACGTCTCGATCAACTACCGCCTCGAGCCCGGCGGCTGCTCCGCCGGCGCACCGACGCTCGCCTGCGTCACCGCGATCCTCGAGGCGACGCAGGATGCGCAGACCGCGGTGCGCTTCCTCCGCACCAACGCCGCCACCTACGGCATCGACCCGAGCCGCATCGCGATCGGCGGCTCGTCCGCCGGCGCGATCACAGCCCTGAACGTCGGCTTCGCCACGTCGGAGAACCCCACCGCCGCCGTCGCCGCCGCGGTCTCCCTCTCGGGCGGGCGCATCGGTCCCGCCATCAACGCCGGCGACGCCCCGAGCCTGCTGTTCCACGGCACGTCCGACGGCGTGGTGCCCTACCAGTGGGGCGTCGACACCTTCAACGCGGCGACGGCTGCCGGCCTCGATTCGTTCCTCACGAGTTGGCCGGGCGCCGGACACGTCCCCTACGTGCAGCATCGCACCGAGATCATCGATCAGACCACGAACTTCCTCTACTGGGAGATGGACCTCACCAACGCCGCTCACTAGTCCGGGCTGCGCTTCACCGCGCAGCGCTGGCCGAAGTTGGCGCGGATGAGCAGCGAGTCGCCGTCGTCCGTCTGGCTGTCGAAGTTCAGGTCGTATTCGCTGGAGCCCAGGCCGACGAACGTGGCCCAGTCGTCGAAGTCGAGCTGGTTGACGCGGCGGTCGAGATTGCCATCGCCCGGGCATTCCGGCTGCGACTCGAGCATCGTGGTGAGCGTCTTCGAGAGACTGTTGAAGTTCTTGAGCTGGGTGCTGTCGAGCCCCTGCGGCGGAAGGTACGGCGACGTCAGCAGGTTCGCGTCGGCGCGGTCGAGCAGCGGCGACGGCGCGTCGTCGTTGATCGCATAGAACTGGTACGCCACCTCGAGCTCGTTGGTCGTGCAGTTGGGCTGCTCCAGCATCACGATCTTGTAGTCGTCGTTGCGCATCGCCCACTGGGCGTTGGGGACGATCGTGAGGTCGCCGCCGGCCTGCGCGTTGACGTCGCAGCACGTCGCGATGCCGTCGTCCCCGGCGACACCTCCCGGCCCGTACCAGGTGCCGGCCTCGGCCTCGCAGAGGGTCTGGGTCGGGAACAGCTGGATGCAGGTCTTCACCGACTCGATCACGCACGGCCAGAGGACCGTCCCGGTGGCGTGGATGTTCTGGCCGATCTGCGTGAAGTTGGTCTTCCGGATCTCCTTCTGCTTCGGCTTCTTCAGATAGGGGAGCATCGGATGCGCATCGACCGTGTGCGTGCTCGGGACCACCCGGTCGAGCTTCACGCCGGCGACCTCGGCGAACAGACGGTAGAGATCGACCAGGTTGACCATGTCGCTCTTCTCGGTGCCGACGTTCTTGGCGTGCACGAGCGGACCCGAGGCGATCATCGGTACCCAGACGCCGGTCTGGTAGGCGTAGGCCTTCGCCCGGGTCGGGTCGAACGGCGCCTTGACGCTCAGGCCGTAGGTGCCGTTGTCGCCGATGACGACGATCATGGTGTCGCTCGACGACGGATCGTAATTGAGCGTGCCGTCGGCGTTCTGCGTCGCGAGGCCGACGCTGGTGAGCAGCCGTCCGACCTCCGTGTCGAGGCCCTCGGTCATCTGGTTTTGGAGGATTCGCTCGGCGGGAACGCCCGTGCAGTCGAGCTCGCCCGTCCCCGGAGGCTGTTGGGGTGCGATCGACGTCGGGACCTGCTGCACGGGAAGGTGGGCTGCCGAGTAGCTCACCGTCGCCATCCACGGCGTGCCGGCGGCCTGCGCCTTCGTGATCCAGTCGATGGCCGCGGTCGTCTGGTTGATCGTGAGGTACTGCCGCGAGCGCGGGTCGGTCGTCGCCACCTGATCGAGCGCGCCGTTCTCGTCGATGATGATCAGCGGCGCGACGTAGTAGCCGTTGTAGGTCGTGAAATTCGGCACGGGGCCACCGAGGTCGTTGCAGGCCTGCTCGCGAACGAGGATGCCGCCCTGCTCGAGGCAGGACCGTCCCGGGTTGGGGCCGGGAAGGTCCAGCGGCGTGCCGATCTCCGTGCACGTGCCGTCGGCGAAGCGGCAGGCGCCGAACCGCGCATCGTTCACGTAGCCGCACGTGTAGGTCCCGTCGTCCGCGACGCCGCCGGCGGTGGTGTCGATCGGTCGCGGTGCGCCTTCCAGATTGCCGTAGAAGTAGTCGAACCCGGCATCGTGTGGGGCGTCGTTGCCGGTGGGGTAATTGTACGGCCCGGCCATGTGGTACTTGCCGATCAGCGCGCTCGTGTAGCCGGCCTTCGCGAGGACGCGCGGGAGGGTCGTCTCGTACGGCGACATCTGCGAGTTGGCGAGGTCGGTGTTGATGAAGGCGGTCATCACGCCGGTCCGCAGCGGATAGCGCCCGGTGAAGACCGAGACCCGGCTGGGCGAGCACTCGGGCATCGCCCACGCGTTGCGGAAGCGGACGCCGGACTCGGCGATGGTGTCGATGTTCGGCAGCCGCGGCTGGTTGTCCTGGTCGTAACCGAAGGTCCGCATCTGATCGATGCCGACGTCGTCCATGATGATGAAGAGGATGTTCGGCTTCTGTTTCTTGGCCGCCGCGATGCCGGGCAGCGCGAGGGCGAGGCAGAGCGCGGCTGCGAGACATTTTCCTGACACACGGTGCATGGTGGGCATTGCGGCGGGCTCCTTCGGTTCCGGTTCGGTGGGCGCGTATCGGACGGGGATGTGCGTCGACGTCTTGGACGTCGCATCCCCTCGCGCCGTCTATCGGCGGGAGGCGACAGAAACTGAAGGATGGAGGCGAAAAACCTCCACAACGCAGTGGCGGCGGTTCGACGCATACGTTGCGTCTCGCGCATCGCACCCACCTGGGCTACTCGATGCGTACCCGTGCCGCGACCCGTGACCTTCACCGCGCAGGAGTACCAGGCCGACGGCAGCATCCGCCCGGCCGACTACGCCTTCACTGGGACGACCGCCGACGGCTGGGAGATCGCGCGCGAGGGGCGTCCCCATCTCCGCCTCGGCCCCGGCTATCGTCTGCTCGAGGTGAGCCACTGCGGTATCTGCTCGACCGATCTCGCACGTCGGCATCTGCCGTTCCCGCTGCCGCAGGTCACCGGCCACGAGGTGGTGGCGCGCGACGAGCACGGACAGGCCGTCGTCGTCGAGATCAACGCGTCGCACGCCGCCCGTGGCCTCGATCACGCGGCGTGGTGTGCGCACTGTCGCGTGGGTATGCCGACGCACTGCCCGGAACGACTCGTCCTCGGTATCCACGATCTGCTGGGGGGCTTCTCCCCCTGGATGCTCGCCCCCGTCGACGGAGTGGTCGCGGTGCCGGCGGCAATGAGCCCGGCGACGGCGACCCTGGTCGAGCCGTTTGCGGCGGCGCTCGCCGCGGTTCGTGCGCTCGATCTCACCGACGGCGAACGCGTGCTCGTTCTCGGACCCGGCCGCCTGGGCTCGTTGGTGGTGGCGGCGCTTGCGGCGTGGCGCCGGCGGACGGGTGGCCGTTTCGGCATCCTCGTCGCCGGCCGTCGGCCGGCGGCGCTGGCACGCGCCCGGGCCCTCGGTGCCGACGAGATCGCGACGCCGACCACTTCCGCCGACGTCGTCGTCGAGACCACCGGCAGCCCCGATGGCCTCGCCCTGGCGCTGGCGCTCGCCACACGCGAAGTGCACGTGAAGTCGACCACGGGCCAGCCGACGCTGGGCCTTCGCCACCTGACCGAGATGGTGGTCGACGAGGTGTCGCTGCAACCGTGGACTCCCGGCGCGATCGTGCCCGACGGTGCGAGCACGGTGGTGCTGCTCGCACATGCAACGGACACCCTGCGCCGCGCGCTGGTCGTCGCCGGTCTCCGACCCGTCACGCCGGACGAAGCGCGCGCCCTCCCGCTCGGTGGCGCCGACGTCGGTGTGGCGGCCACGACCGCCGAGGTCGATGCGTTGTTGCGGCCCGTGCCCGGTGTCGAACGCGGCCTCGTCCGCGCGCGCGGGACGATCCTGCTCGCCGACGGCGATGGTGGCGACGACCTCGTGACGATGCTGCGGCGTCGCGGGCTGCGCCTCGGCAGCTCTCGCTGTGGCGACTTCGGTGCGGCCCTGGACGTCCTGGTCGATCCGACGCTGGCGCATCGTCTCGGTGAGCACATGGTCACCGACATCGTTCCGGCCGCGCGTCTCGAGGAGGGATTCGCCAGGGCCGCCGGTGGCGGCAAGGTGCTCGTCGCCCATCCGGGAGGGCTCCTGTGACGCGACGTCGTGCCGCGGAGCTGCCGACGACGCTCGGCCCACCGCTGCGACGTCGCGACGGCGGTGGCTTCACGATCGACCTGACGGGGCTGCCGTTGTTCCACGGGCTGTCGGTGCTCTCGCGGGCGCTCGGTGAGCGGCTGGTGGAGGACTGCGTCGGGGATCGTCTGTCGATCGACTTCGAGCGCCGGCTGAAGCCGAGCGAGAATCCCGAGCTGCTGGCGCTCGGGTGCGTCGGCGTCGCGGTGCACGCCGAGCGCGAGGTGGTGGCGCACGTGCCCGCCGACGTCGAGGCGTTCCAGCACCACCTGCGCGCCGTCCTGGGCTCGCTCCAGCAGGCGCGCTGGCGCCGTCGACTCCTACCCGAGGATGCCGCCGTCGCGCCGGGAGCGCTCGTCTTCACCTTCGCCGCGGGCGCGGACTCCGAATATCGCTTCGTGCTCGATCGCGTGCCGGCGCCTCGCGCGGGCCGCTTCTTCCTGCGCCTGGCGATCGAGAACCCGCGCGGGCGGTGCCTCGACCTGTCGACGATGCCGCACGTCGTGGTCGACGACCTCGACGAACGCGAGTACATCGCCGGCTCGACGCGCATCGCCCAGACCCTGCGCGACATGGTGCAGCGCGAAGCCGAGCGCGGGCGTCGCGCGCATCTCGAGCGGCGCAAACGCGGCTCGTTCGTGTTCGGGCAGCTGGCGCGCGGTGGGCTCGACGGGCTCGAGGTGCTGCATCTCACGTGGAGCGAGCGGGTCGCGCGCTGGCTGGAGGCCACCGAGCCCAAGCGGCTCGACGACGTCCTGAAGCGCGTGCTGCTGGTGCTCGAGGATCGCACCGTGCGCCGACAGCTGGAGGAGGGCGAGACGATCGCGCTCCTCGACGATGAGGTCGCGGTCTACATCGACAGCAGTCAGCAGCAGCGCGTCCTGAACCTGGCCTTCGAGCAGCCGCGGCAGCGGGCCAGCGTCGAGACCTACCTGGCGCGCATGCCGAGCCTCGCCGCGGTGGTCGCCCGGCGGCGGAAGCAGGCGCCCTTCGCCGGGCTGTCGGTGCTGCTGATCCACCACATCACCTCCGAGACCCTCGGATTGGTCGCCGCATTGCGTGCTCTCGGCTGCGACGACCTCGGGGTCCTGTTCGTGCGCTATGCCGGCGAGGTGCCGAACGAGTATCTCGATGCGATCCTCGACCTCGACACCGCGGTGCGGAGCTACTCGCTGCAGCACGTGCAGGACGCGGCTGGCGTCGAGGGGCGCTTCGTCGTCAGCCAGCAGCTCTCGTCCCTGGAACCGATCGCGAGCGTGGCCGAACGGCTGCGGGCGACGCCGCAGCGCTACCTCGAGAGCATGATCGACGTGGCGGTCGGGCTCTTCGTGCGTGCGCTCGAGGGCGAGCGCCAGATACTGGTCGTCGAGGACGGCGGCTATCTCGTGCCCACGCTGACGCGACGGGCCCATGCCGGCGACACCGTCGGGCAGCTCGCCGCCGCCCACGGGGTGACACCGGTGGCGACGGCCCTCGCGCGCCGCTCGTTGCGAGCGGTGCTCGCCGAGCGCCTGGTCGGCTCCGTCGAGCACACCCGCAATGGCTTCGACCGACTCGCCGCCGCGCAGCAGGAGGCCGGGGGGCTGGTGCGACCGGCATACTCGATCGCCCTGTCGACGCTGAAGCGCGACGAGGAGGCGACCGAGGTCGCCGCCGGCGTCCTCGCGGCAATCGAGTCAGTGCTGCATGCGCGCGGGCAGGTGCTGTCACAGCGTCGCGTGCTGGTGCTCGGCTCGCGCGGCGCGATCGGCACCCGCCTGATGCGTGCCCTCGGCGCGGGTGGACGGGTGCGGGCCGAGGCGCTCGGCGTCGACCTCCGCGCACGCGGCGGGGCGCACGAGGCGACGTCGTGGCAAGGGCTTCGGGCCGGGGAGCGACGCGCCGTCGATCTGCTCATCGGGGTGACCGGTGCGTCGGTGCTCGGCGCACGCGAGGTGACCGAGCTGGTGCTGCGCGGGGCCGATCGGACGATCTACTTCGCGAGCGGGTCCACCAAGACGATCGAGTTCCAAGACGTGGCGGCCTGGGTGGAGGGGCTGCTGGCCGCCCGCGCACCCCGGCTGGAGGGCCGGCCGCTCACCATCGTGCCGCACGAGGTGAGCGATCCCCAGAGCGGGCGCGTGTACGGCTCGGCCGTCACGTTGTCGCTCGGATCGGGTCGCGGTCGCCGCGAGGTCACGCTCGTCTTCATCGCGAATCTCACACCGGTGAACTTCCTCTTCTACGGTGTGCCGACCGAAGCGATGGACGCCGTGATGGCGCAGTTGCTCCGTACCGCGACGGCGTTGGTGCGCGACGTCGCGTCGTCGCGTCCACCGGCCGCGCGTCTCTTCGCCGTCGATCGCGACATCGCGGACCGACCGTAGTCGACGGTCGCGCGCGTCGCGCGCATGGCGCCGGGTCGCACCCACGTGCGGTGTGCCTCCGTCGTATGCAGCACGCTGCCCGCGGCTCGGGCGTTGCGGAGGCGAGTGGTCACGCGGCGCCGAGTGGTCGCGCGCGCGCCGATGGCTCGTCCTTTGCACAGGGCTCGCGGTGGACGACGTCGCAGACGGGACACGACTACGCGTTTTTTAGAGGAGATCGAGATGAGGAAGCAGCTCTCAAGAGTGACTCGAGGAGTGCAGCACACCTTCATGGCCGCGTGCGTACTGAGCGTCGCGCTCGCACCCGGTCAATCCGCCGCGCAGCAGAATGCGAACGACAGTGCGGACATGCCCGGCGTGACATCGGCGGATGCCGAGGGCGCCACGGAGGGTCGCCCGCCGCGCGACCCGCGCGATCCGCGGCCGGTCCGACCGCCGCGCGACCCCGACCAGACCTTCGATCTCGGTGAAGCGACGATCGAGGAGATCACCAAGGCGATGAACTCGAACGGGCTGACGTCCGTCGAGCTCGTCAACATGTATCTGCGGCGGCAGCAGGCCTACAACGTGGCCAGCCCGGTCTCACCCGCGCAGCCGCTCAACGCGATTCTCTTTCTCAATCCGGATCTTCTCGACGACGCGGCAGAGGCCGACCGCCTGCGCAAGAAGGGCGTCGCGATCGGCCCGCTGGCAGGCATTCCGTTCCTCGTGAAGGGCTCCTACTCGATCAAGAACATGCCCCTCACGGGTGGTGCCAACGGCTGGAAGGACGTCGTCGGCAAGAAGGATTCGTGGTCCGTGGAGAAGCTGCGGCAGGCCGGCGGCATCGTCATGGGACAGGCCAACATGGACACCTGGGCGAGCTCGGCCACGAGCTCGAGCTCGCAGATCCGGGGCACGGTTCGCAGCTGTTATCTGGCGGGCGCACTGCCCGGCGGCAGCAGCGGTGGTTCGGGCGTATCCGGCGGTGCCTATCTCACCCACTTCACGTTCGGCGGTGAGACGGGCGGCTCCATCCGCAACCCGGGCGATCGCAACGCGCTGGTGGCCTACAAGGTCAGCGGCGGATCGATCTCGGTCAGCAACGTCATCCCGCTGGTGCCCGAGCGCGACGTCATCGGCCCGTTGACGCGGAGTGCGGTCGACAATGCGCTGCTGCGCGACATCGTCGGCAAGAAGGACCCCAACGACATCTGGTCGCCGATCCTGCCGATCCTCGAGGACCGGCGGCCCGTGCCGCAGACCGGCTTCTCGGCCAAGCTGCCGACGGCCACCCTGGCCGGCAAGAAGATCGGCATCATCGGCACGTACGTCGGCAAGACGCATCCGAACCCGGGCGTGGGCGCGACGTCCAACACCACGCAGGTGCAGACTACCACCGCGGCCACGCTCGCGCTGGTGGAGCAGGCCAAGGCCGACATGGAGGCGGCGGGCGCCACGGTGTCGTACGTCTTCATGCCGCCGGAATCGAGCACCACGTACGATCGTGGTGCGGGCGCGCCGGTGACGCGTCTGCTCAACGCGCCCAACAGCACCAACGTGTCGGCGTACTCCTATCGTGGTCTGATCGAGGGCTTCACCAAGGTGCCCGGTGATACGCTGCAGACGCTGGCGCCGAAGGTCCTCGCGACCGCGTCGTTGGTGACCCAGATCAGCTCCGCGGTGCGCGCTGCCATGTACACGCTGGACCCGGTGACGGGTCTCTACAGCGAAGGCACGCTGCAGTCGTTCGGCGCCGCTCCCGGCGTCGAGCACTACACGGCACGCCAGCAGCAGAAGAACGCGTTCGAGAACTGGATGGACGCGGAGGACCTCGACGCCGTCGTCTGGCCGCTGTGGCCGAACAAGGGCCCGACGTCCGGCACGATCATCGGCCGCGACCTCGTGAACTTCATGTACCTGCCGTCGGTGACGGTGCCCATGGGCGTCCTGCAGTACGACGAGACGCGCCGTGAGCCCCTCACCATGAACTTCGCTGGTCGTCTGTACGACGACGACAACGTGCTGGCGATCGCCTACGCCTACGAGCAGCTCACCCATCATCGCTACGGCCCGCCGCTGGCGCCGCCGCTCGAGGGTGAGACGTTCGAGTGGCAGGTCCGTCGTCTGCGCAAGTGGGCCAAGAACGACGACGTCGCGCCGGTGGTGACCGTGAACAAGGGCGCCAAGGGCGGCAAGAAGAAGATCCTGACGTTCGACGGTGCGGTGACCGACAAGACCGGCATCGATCACGTCGAGGTGAGCGTCGGCGGCATGATCCTGTCGTCGACGGTCGCCAGTAAGACCTGGACCGCGGTGCTGTCGCCCGAGGCGTCCGAGGCGCTCCTCGCCAGTGGGCTGCCGACGGTGGAGGTGCTCGTCCTGGCGGTCGACCTGGCGGGGAACACCTCGTCGGCGTCTGCCCAGGTGAAACTGCTCTGATTCTGGATCGGCCCGGGGGGAGAACGCACCAATGAAGAAGACACACGCAGCGATGTTGGGGATGGCCGCGATCGTCGTGGTCGGCGTTCTCCTCTATGTGTTCGCACCGGGCCGGCAGTCCGCCGAGACCGCTCGCGGCCCTGCGACGACGGAGCACTCCGTCGTCGCAGGCGCCCCGGGCGCTCCCGATGTTCGCGAGGCACGCAACGACGAGCCCGAGGAGAAGGACTTCCAGTCGCTCGCCGACGCCGCCATGAAGATCAAGGACCCCGCGCGGCGACAGGAGGTGCTGGCGGGCATTCTGACGGAATGGCTGCAGTCCGACCCGCTGGGCGTCGGACAATACGTCATGCGGCTCGAGGTGGAGAACAGCACGAAGAAGCTCACCATCCTGGCGAACGCGCTCAACAGCGTGCTCGCGACCCTGCCGCCGGAGGTGGTTGCGTCGTCGGCGGTGCGTGAGCCGGTGCGACGATTGACGCAGCACCTGGCGCGGCACGACCCGGATACCGCCCTGGTGTGGGCGAACACGTGGCTCGAGGGCGACCCCAGGGACGCCGTCATGGTCGACATCGCGCGCGCCTTCGCGCAGCGGAGTCCCGAGGAAGGCGTGCAGCTCGCCAGCAGGATCACGTCGCCGCTGCGCCACATGCAGGCGTTCGCCGTCGTCGGGGGCGTATGGGCACGCACGGATGCGGCCGCCGCGACGTCATGGGCTGCGCGGATCGCGACGCCAACGGAGCGCGCGATGGTGATGAACGCCGTGCTCGCGTCGATCGCCCAGAGCGATCCGGCATCGGCCGCGTCGTCGCTCACGACGGCCGAGCAGGTGATGGGCGATCAGTATCGCGATCAGTATCTCAGGGACCTCGCCGCGATGAACGTCACCGAAGCCGACCTCGCCAACGATCCGGAGAAATACCTAGAGATGCTCGAGATCGGGGAGATCCCGCCGCCGAGCAGCCCCGACGCGGAGCTCATGGCCGACGCCGCCCGCGTGATCGCCAGCAAGCTGGCGATGGAGCGGCCCGCGGCCGGCGTGGAGTGGGCCGAGTCGCTCGAGAACCAGTTCCTCAAGATGAACGCCATCGAGGGCGCGATGGCGGGGTGGAGCCGCAGCGATCCCGAAGCGGCGGCGGCATTCGCCGCCGCCAATTATCCCCGCTACCGCGAGGTGCTGACGACCGTCTACGAGGTGTGGGCGGACGACGCACCCGCGAACGCGGCCGACGCGACCCGGTTGCTGCAGGATCCGGCGTTGCGCGCGGCGGCCGCGGAGACGGTCATCAAGTCGTGGGCCGTGACCGATGCATCGGACGCTGCCGCCTGGGTCGATCGGCTCCCGGCCGACGACCAGACCGACGCCATCCGATTCGCGCTGGTGACGTCGATGAGCTCCTCCGATCCGGTGGGGGCGTGGAATCGCGCGCAGGCGATCGACGATCCCTCGATGCAGTACCGGGCACTCAAGGCCGCCTTCTCGGAGGTCGTCATCCGGAATCCCGATACGGCGGCAGAGCTGCTCGCCTCGGCGACACTCTCGGACCGGAACGCCGAGCGCCTGCACGCGATCCTCGCCGCGACGCAGGGCTGACGGGGCCTTGCGGTCTCACGGCACGCGACGGCGGGCCAACGAGTGCACGACGCGGGCGAGGGCGGCGGCTTCGACCGGTTTGGCGATGTGCGCTTCGAAGCCGGCGGCGAGCGCCCGCGCCTGCTCGATGCCCCCGGCATATGCCGTGAGCGCGATGGCCGGAACCGTTTCGGTCGCCGGATTGCTGCGGACGTGCTCGATCAGCGCATAGCCGTCCTCGCTCGGCATGGCGATGTCGCTGATGACGATATCGGGCGTGACTTGTGCGAGCACCGTGCGAGCATCGGCGACCGAGCGCGCCGCCGTCACCTCGGCGCCGCACTGTCGCAGCACCGCGACGATGGCGTCCCGCGCATCGTCGTGATCCTCGACGACGAGGATGCGAATGCCGTCGAGCGGCGTCAGCTCGTTCGGGGCCCCGGGCAGCAGACCCGCACTCGGCGGGCTGATCCCCTCGTCGCTGGGATCCGAAAGCGGCAAGGTGACGGTGAACGTCGTTCCGGCATCGATGCCTGCGCTCTCGGCGCGAACGGTTCCGCCGTGGAGCTCCACCAGGTGGCGCACGATGGCGAGCCCGATGCCGAGCCCGCCTTGCGACCGCGTGCTGGATCCGTCGGCCTGGCGAAAGCGTTCGAAGATGTGGGGGATGAAGTCGGCGGCGATGCCGCTGCCCGTGTCGCGCACCGTGATCGAGGCCTGGTCGTCGCGACGTTCCAGGCTGACGGTGACCACCCCACCCGACGGGGTGAATTTCACCGCGTTCGAGAGCAGGTTCAGCACGACCTGCTGCAGCCGGGGGGCATCGCCGCGCGACGACGGGAACTCGGCGCCGGCAACGAGGCGCAGCTCGACGCCGCGTTGGTTCGCGGATGCCCGAATGGTTTCGAGGGCGGTCTCGACCACCCCGCGCAGATTCAGCGGACGAACGTCGAGCCGCATCTTGCCGGCAATGATGCGGGAGATGTCGAGCAGGTCTTCGATGAGACGGGCCTGAGAGCGGGCGTTGCGCTCGACGACCTCGATCGCATGCTTCACCCGCGCGGGGCTGTCGTCGTGACGCAGCAGCGTGATCCACGTGAGAATCGCGCTCAGCGGTGAGCGCAGCTCGTGCGACAGGGTGGCGAGGAACTCGTCCTTCGAGCGGTTGGCCGCCTCGGCCTCCTGCCGGGCGGCCTGCTCGCGATGGAGCGCGACACGAAGCTCGTCCTCGGCGTGCCGGAGACGGAGCAATGCGCGGACCGTGGCGAGCAGCACGGGAGGCTCGGCCGGCTCGGTGAGGTAGGCGTCGGCGCCGCCGTCGAGCGCACGCGCGGTGGCGGTGGCGTCGGTGTACGTGGCGGAGAGCTGAAGCACCATCACCGAGGACGTCGCGGCGTCGGCCTTCAGTCGCCGGCAGACCTCCCAGCCCGAAACGTCAGGCAGCTTGATGTCGAGCAGGACCAGGTGCGGCTGGCGCTCGGTGACCATCTGCAGGGCCTCCGTCCCGGTCGCTGCCTCCGAGACGTCGAATCCCTCCTGTCGCAGGATGCGGACCTTGCGGTAGCGCAGGGCGTCGGTGTCGTCGACCACCAGAATCCGGCTGTTCGTCTCGTCTCTCATGATGAGGAGCGCCCCACGCTGCTACGGACGGCCTGGCCGAGCGCAGCGGCGATGCCGCCGGTGGCGAGCTCGTGCTTCGATAGCACGAGTGTCGCATGTTCGAGGAGACTGCGGCGCTCGCCCTCCGTCAGGGTGGCGGAGGTGACCACGACGACGGGGATGTGTGCCGTCTCGGGCGCGTTCCGCAGCGTGCGCAGCACGCCGTAGCCATCCAGCTCGGGCATGCTGAGGTCCAGGCAGACGAGATCGGGCGTGTCCCTGCCGATGGACCGCAACGCCTCGGTACCGTTGGCGGCTTCCGTGACCACGTAGCCGCCGCCGGTCAGCTGGCGGCGGAGGACGTAGCGCGCGGCCTCCTCGTCGTCGACGACGAGGATGTGCGGCGGGCCACCCGTGCCGAGCATCGCATCGAGGTCGGCGCGCAGGGTGGTCCGGTCGAGCGGCTTGCGCCGGAAGCGGCTCGCGCCGAGCGCCAGGGCTTTGGGCTCGTCGTCGGTATTGGTTGCGACCAGGATCGGAAGCTGTTGGGTCATGGACTCGCGCCGGAGCTCGGTGAGAAACGCCCACGTGTCTTCCCCGGCCAGGACGACGTCGAGGACGACGGCGCGGATCGGAAGGCTGCGGACGGCGTCGCGGGCCTGGCGCACCGAGCGGGCGACGATGGGCTGGAAACGGGATCCGTTCAGATAGCGCTCGTAGAGCATCGTGGTCTCGAGGTCGTCCTCGACGATGAGGATGGCGATGCGCTCGGGGTCGATATCCCATTCGGGGGTCGCCAACGGCGCCGTCCGATAGATGCGCGGGATGACGACGATGAACCGAGACCCGACGCCGACGGTGCTCTCGAGCGTCAGCGATCCTCCGAGGAGCGCCGCGAGGCGGCGGCAGAGCGGAAGCCCGAGGCCGGTGCCGCGTACCGCCCGCTGCATCGGCGACTCGACCTGGACGAACTCGTGGAAGACCCGCTCCTGATCCTCGTCGGCGATGCCGATGCCCGTGTCGGTGACGTCGAAGACGACGCTGTCCCGCCCCTCCGCCATCCGTACCGAGACCCGCACCTCGCCGCGTGCCGTGAACTTCAACGCGTTCGAGACGAGGTTGCGGAGGATCTGCGAGACCTTGCCCTCGTCGGTGACGAGCGCCGGCACGTCGACCGGCTCTTCGAAGACCAGCGCCACCGACTCCGTCACGAGGAGCGGGCGGAGCATCCCGCGCAGCGCGCCGAAGAGCTGCGCGGTATCGAACTCGGTGGGACGCACGACCGTCTTGCCGGCCTCGACGCGGGCGAGGTCGAGCAGATCCTCGACCAGCTCCGACAGATCGTCCGCCGCGCGACGGATGAGCGAGACCTGGGTCTCCTGCTCGGGCTCGAGCGGGCCGTCGGCGTGCTCGAGCAGAAGTGCCGCGAGCGCCTGGATGGCGTGCACGGGGGTGCGGAACTCGTGGCTCATGTTGGACAGGAACCGCGTCTTCATCTCGTCGGCGCGACGGAGATGGTCGGCGCGTTCGTCCAGCTCGGCATAGAGGGCGACCACCCCGCGATTGGTGTCCTCGAGCTCGCCGTTGAGACGCGACAGCTCGTCCTGACGGCGTCGCAGCTCGTCGAGCGCGGCGAGCAGCTCCTGATTCTGCGCCTGGATCTCCTCGAGCGGATCGCGTGGGCGTTGCCGTGCGAGCGCATCGACCAGGGTGGCGACGCGCTCGGCCGTCACGAGCGGCGCCCGACGCGGCAGCAGCTTCTTCAGCGTGACGACCGTGCCCGTACTGGGGGCGGATTCGATCTCGAACCGGTCCATGAGGCGCTGGGAGCCGACGATCCCGAGCCCGAGCCCGGTGGTGGACTGATAGCGTCCGTCGAGGATCCGACGCACGTCGGCGATGCCCGGGCCCTGATCGCGGACGCGCATCACGAGTACCTGGGGGACGGTCGATCCCTCGATACTGAAGCTGACGCTGCCGCCGCCCGCGTAGCGATACGCGTTGCGCACGATTTCCGACAGCGCGGTCGCCAGCCGTGTCTGGTCGGCGGTGTCGAAGCCGAGCGCGGCGGCGATGTCGCGGGCGCGTTGGCGTGCCGCGACGCATTCGCGTTCCTGCTGGACCTGTACCGTGAGGATCGGAAGGATCATGCGTGGGCCCGTACCACGACGACGGTGGCATCGTCGCGATCGCGGCGGAAGTCCCGATGGAGCAGCGCCGCGATCACGCTCGGATGGCGCAGGGCGAGCCCGGGATAGCGATCGATCGACCAGCGCGTCTGCAGGCCGTCGCTCGACAGCAGCAGCAGGTCGTCGGCGCCCCAGGGATACGAGAACTCCTGGACGACGCGGACCTGGTGCCCGAGCGTGCCGTGATGGGACACCATCGCGCGGTGTCGACCCGGCCCGACGATGGCGCCCGCCACGTTGCCGATGCCCGCGAACCGCACGACGCCGGCGTCCAGATCGAGCTCCGCCACCGACATGGCGGCGCCACGTGTCCCACGCAGCGCCCGGTGGACGTCGTCGAGGAGGTCGCGCGGCGTCGCGGCAGGCCGGGCCGTGAGGATCGCAAGGGCGCCCGTCGCCGCGTCCGCGGCGATCGGACCGTGACCGACGCCGTCGACGACGGCGACGAGGCAGCCGTGCGTCCGCGGGGCCATCGCCCAGCCGTCCCCGCACGCCGTCTCACCTGGGTACGGTGTGCACACCGCACCGACGACGACCCCCCCCGGTGTGGGCGCGGCGGGCGTGTCCCACACCTGCGCGAGCACGATCGTGCCGGAGCCGGCGAGCGACCAGAGGTCGAACGCCGTCGCCAGCCGTCGGATGGCGCCGAGGCCGGTGCCGGAGCTGCCCGCGGTGGAGTACCCGTCGCGCAGGCAGGTCGCCGGGTCGCGTATGCCAGGCCCGCGGTCGACGCCGAGCATCTCGATACCATGCCGACCCTCGGCATGGAGCGCGCGCGCGATCATCTCGCCCTCGACGGCGTGCTTGGCGAGATTGCTGGCGATCTCGCTGGCGACCAACGTCGCACGATCGCCATCGGCATCGGGAAGCGCAGCGGCCGCCGCCAACGCCCGGACGTCGCGACGGGCTTCACCGACGGCCGATTGATCGGCGACGCTGATGCGGCACGTGAGCATCACCGCCAACGTGTCAGGACGATGCGCGTTCCCACACCGGGCGTGGAGCTGATCTCGAAATCGTTGACGAGTCGTTTCGCGCCACCGAGGCCGAGGCCGAGCCCGGAGCCGCTGGTGTAGCCGTCACGCAAGGCGAGGGCGATGTCGGCGATGCCGGGACCCTGATCCTCGAACTCGAGCTGCAGACCCTGGCGGTGGCCGTTCGTCAGCGTGCGCAGGCGCAGCACACCACCACCACCGTAGATGAGGGTGTTGCGGCCGATCTCGCTGGCGGCGGTGACGATCTTGGTCTGGTCGACGAGGCTGAACCGCATGGCGACCGACCACTGCCGCACCGTCTGCCGCACCGTGAGGACGTCTTCGGAGCTCCGGATGGCTACGACGTCGTCATGGCCGGCGGCCATCCGGCCCCTTTCGGTCGGCGAGCGCTGCCTGGATCAGCGCCATGCCCTTCTCGACGTCGAGGGCGGTACGCACGCCAGTGAGTGCCATGCCGAGCTCGACGAGTGTGATCGCGACTGCGGGGCGCATGCCCACCACCACCGTGGTGGCATCGAGGATGCGCGCCATGGCGGCGATGTTGCCCAGCGTCCGGCCGATGAACGAGTCGACGATCTCGAGCGAGGAGATGTCGATGAGCACGCCGCGCGCGCGCGTCGCGGCGATGCGCTCGGTGAGATCGTCCTGCAACGTCATCGCCAGCTGGTCGTGCATGTCGACCTGGATCGTCACCAGGAGGCACGATCCCATCTTGAGAATGGGGATCCGTTCCATCGTCGCCTCAGCGCGGCGTGACGCCGAGTCCGGTGCGGGCGAGCGCCACGGCGAAGGCGTCGGCGAGGCTGCCCTTGGTGATGACGTCACTCAGGTCGACGCCGAGGTGCACGATCGTCTGCGCGATCTGTGGGCGGATGCCGCTGATGATGCACTCGGCACCCATGAGGCGTGCCGCGGCGACCGTCTTGAGCAGATGCTGCGCGACCAGCGTATCCACCGTGGGGACGCCGGTGATGTCGATGATCGCGATGCTCGCTCCCGTGGAAACGATCTTCTCGAGCAGGTTCTCCATCACCACCTGGGTCCGCGCGCTGTCGAGCGTCCCGATCAGCGGCAGGGCGACGATGCCGGTCCAGAGCTCGACCACCGGGGTCGAGAGCTCGATCATCTCCTCCTGCTGGCGCAGGATCACTTCGTCGCGGCCCTTCTGGAAGACCTCGGTGGTGTAGAGCCCGAGCTTGTCCAGGAGCAGCGTGGCGCTCCACAACTCCGTGGCGAGGGCACCCGCATCGCCGTCCAGATCGCGCCGCAGCCGGTCGAACAGCGGCTGCTTCAGGGAGAAGACGAAGAGGGCCGTCTCTGAAGGCGTGAAGCCGCGCCGAGCCCGTCCGCGCGACATCTCCGAGAGGAACTGGCGAACGTCATCCCAAGCGGGCCGGTCCGGATCGATGGTGCCGGCGCGTTCGAGCGCGGTACGGAGCAGCTCGAGGAATCGACGTGACTGCTCGCGGAGGTCGCTCTCCGCAATCAGGTCGGGTCGGGCGGTGACCAGCTGGAGGCGCATCCATTCGGAGAGAAGGTGCTGTTCCTGCTGGGCAATCGTCGTCACCAGCGTGCTACGCGTGGGCGTCGTCATGAATCTCCTTCGGCGGCCGTGCCGCGCGGGTCGGACTCGCGATTAGAGCTGGCCGTCAGCGCCCGTCAATGCTGAATCGTCGGCGGGCGACCACGGGCTGGTGCGCGGTACAGAGCGGGTCGGCCGCCGGATGTCCACCGGGACGGCGTCCCGTGATGCCGGGTCGCCGGCAACTGGTGGCCTCGCGCCGCGTTATCCGGCATGTTCGCGAGTCCGCCCGGCGCGGACTCCCCAAGCGAAAGAGGTACTGCGTGAGTCTCCAATGCGGCATCGTCGGTCTCCCGAACGTCGGCAAGTCGACGTTGTTCAACGCCCTCACCAAGGCCGGTATCGCGGCCGAGAACTACCCGTTCTGCACCATCGAGCCGAACGTCGGGGTGGTCGAGGTGCCGGACGCGCGGCTCGCGCAGCTGGCGGCCATCGTCTCGCCGCAGCGGATCGTGCCTGCCGCGGTCGAGTTCGTCGACATCGCGGGGCTCGTCGCCGGGGCGTCCAAGGGGGAGGGCCTCGGCAACCAGTTCCTCGCCAACATCCGCGAGACCGACGCCGTGGTGCACGTGGTGCGCTGCTTCGCCGACGACAACGTCGTGCACGTCGCCGGCAAGATCGATCCGATCGCGGACATCGAGACCATCGACACCGAGCTCGCGCTCGCCGATCTGGCGACCGCGGAGAAGGGCGTCAACCGCTACAAGAAGCAGTCACAATCGGGCGACAAGGAGGCCAAGGTGCTGTTCGGTCTGCTCGAGCGCGCGGTCGCGCACCTGAACCTCGGCAAGCCGGTGCGCTCGCTCGACCTGACCAAAGAGGACAAGGCGGCGCTCAAGCAGTTCTGCTTCATCACCGCCAAGCCGGTCCTCTACGTCGCCAACGTCACCGAGCACGGCTTCGAGAACAACCCGCATCTCGACGCCGTCGAGGCGCTGGCCAGGACGAACGGCGCCGAGGTCGTGGCCATCTGTGCCGCCATGGAGGCCGAGATCGCCGGCCTCGACGACGACGAGAAGGGCCCGTTCCTCGCCGACATGGGGCTCGAGGAGCCCGGGCTGAACCGCCTGATCCGTGCCGGGTACCATCTGCTCGGGCTGCAGACCTATTTCACCGCCGGCGAGAAGGAGGTCCGGGCATGGACCATCCACGTCGGCGACACCGCCCCGCAGGCGGCAGGCGTCATCCACTCCGACTTCGAGCGTGGTTTCATCCGGGCCCAGACCGTCGCCTTCGACGACTACATCGCCGGCAAGGGCGAGCAGGGCGCGAAGGAGGTTGGCAAGCTCCGTGCGGAGGGGAAGGAGTACGTCGTCAAGGACGGAGACGTGCTCAACTTCCTGTTCAAGGTCTGACGCGTCTCCGGCGCCGATCGTAACCTTTTCGGGCGTTGCGTTCTCATTGCAGCGGCATAGAGTGCTGGCGAGGCCGCCAGCACGGACTCGGAGGACGTCGCGCATGGACATGCAGGACCGTGAGTACGAAGTAGGATACCGAAGCAGCGTTCCGGCGTGGCAGCGCGCGGTCGCTCGCATCGTGCTCGTGACGTTCACGACGGGGTTCGTCGGCTGCGGCGGTGGAGCCGCGCAGGAAGCACAGACCACCACCACGGCGACGGCGGTCGAAGCGATCCCCACCACGCTGCCGCCGGCCACGCTTCCCCCTCCGCCACCCCAGCCGCCGCCGACGCCGCCGTCGACGATGCCGGCGCAGGCCCCGGAGCAGCTCAGCAAAGAAGAGCTGCGCGATCTCGTCGCCCCGGTGGCGCTGTATCCCGACGTCGTCCTGTCGTCGCTGTTGCCGGCCACGACGTATCCGGAGCAGCTGCACGACGCGGCCGAGTACGTCGGCCAGGCGGAGGTGATCGACCGCATCCCCGACGACCGCGGCTGGGACGGCAGCGTCGTCGGCCTGCTGCAGTTCCCCGACGTGATCCGGTGGCTCGACGGCAACCCCGCCTGGACCGACCAGATGGGGCAGGCGGTCACCTACCAGCAGGGTGACGTCCTGGACGCGATCCAGGACTACCGGCGCGCCGTCAAGACCGCCGGCAACCTGCAGTCGAACCAGTACCAGAAGGTGCGCGCCGCCCCGAACGAGGACATCTACATCGAGCCGGCGCGTCCCGACGTCGTCTACGTGCCGTCGTACGATCCGGTCATCGCGACGCAGCCGCAGCCGGTGGTGGTGGCGGAGAGCCCGGGGATCAATCCGTGGATCGCCTTCGGTGGCGGTGCGGTGGTGGGCGCGCTCGGTGCGTGGGCGCTGTACTCGATCTTCGACGACGACGACCACGGCCACAACAACTACTACTACGGTGGCGGCGGCCGTCGTCGCATCCGCGGCTACGACAACTACTACTACGCGCGCGGTCGGCGTCCCGGCACCGTGGCGTGGGCACCGCGGAACCGGCAGCCCTACCGTCGCGTCAATGGCTGGCAGCAGCCGCGCCGCCTGCAGTATGCCGCGCCGGTGGCGCGTCCGGGGAAGCGTCCGGCTGCGCTGCGTCCGCCGACGAAGCGCGTCGGGGCACCGGCGCCGTACGCGACCGATCTGAAGCGCGACCAGCGCAACGGGAATCGGCAGGGCCAGAACAATCAGATGCAGGGCGGGGCGCCGCAGCTGAACAAGAAGCAGCAGCGCCAGCAGGACAAGCAGATCCAGCAGCAGCAGCGCCAGCAGCAGAAGCAGGTCCAGCAACAGCAGCAGCGCGAGCAGCAGATGCAG
>DASYLJ010000065.1:0-38333 GCA_036009625.1 Binatia bacterium | reverse complement strand
TCGAGCCGCTGGCGACGACGCTCGCCTGGCTGCGCGCCGACGCCGACGTCGTCATCGGCGATCGCCTGCTGCCCGAGTCGGAGTGCGCCGCCGAGGTGACGGGGATGCGGAAGCTGTCGAGCGCGGTCTTCACGTTCATGGTGAAGCGGCTCTGCGGCCTCGACTACGACGACACGCAGTGCGGCTACAAAGGCTACCGCAACGCGGTGGCGAAGGACCTGTACGCACGCCTCGAGACCACCAGCTTCTCGTTCGACGTCGAGATCCTCATGCGCGCCAAGAAGGCCGGCTACCGCGTGCGACGCCAGCCACTGCGCCTGCTGCACAACGACGACACGTCCGTCAGCCTCTCGCGGCATGCACCACGCATGATCGCCGACACGCTCCGCATCGCCTGGCGCGGAGTCCGGGGACACTATGGCTGAGCCGCGCTCGCGCATGCGGATGTTCCTCGATCGCGGCACCACGCTCCTCGTGCTGGCCGGCGTGTGGGCGTTCCTCCTCTACTACTTCAAGCCGTCGCTGCTGCTGCTCGACACCATGGACGCGGGCGGCGACACGCCGTCGTTCCTGCGGCCGATGCACCATCTGAAGGACGTGCTGCTGCCGGCCGGCAACCCGCAGGGCTGGGACCTCGGCAACTTCGCCGGCTACGCGCCCTACCAGTTCTACTTCCTGCCGCCGGCGCTCTCGATCGTCCTGCTGTCGTACGTCATCCCGTTCAACGTCGCGTTCAAGCTGGTCTCGGTGTCGGGCGTGTTCCTGCTGCCGCTCTGCATGCTGCTGTCGCTGCGGGCGATGCGCTTCGCATTCCCGGTGCCCGCGATCGGCGCGGCGGCGAGCCTGCTGTTCCTCTTCAACGAGGGGAACTCGATGTGGGGCGGCAACATCCCGAGCACGCTCGCCGGCGAGTTCGCGCACAGCATCGGCTTCAGCCTGTCGGTGCTGTTCATCGGCTACCTCTACAAGGGCGTCGAGGAGCAGAAGGGCTGGCGCGGGCTCGGCGCGCTGCTGGCGCTGACCGGCCTCTGCCATCCCGTCGCGTTCCTGAACGCGGCCACCGGCGGCATCTTCTTCGTGTTCGGGCGGCGCACGTTCGTGCGCAACCTGCGCTTCCTGCTCCTCGTCTACGGCACCGCCGTGCTGCTGATGGGCTTCTGGCTGGTGCCGCTCATCGCCAAGCTCGGCTTCGCCACGTCGATCAACTGGGAGTGGCACTTCCCGTCGCCGTGGGACCTGATGCCGCAGATCCTGTGGCCGCCGGCCATCCTGGCTCTCTGCGACGTGATCTGGATCACCGTCTTCCGGCGGCCCGAGAACCGGCCGGCGCGCTACATCCTCGTCACGATGATCGCGACGGCGATGTTCTTCTTCAACGCCACCGAGATCGGCCTGCCCGAGATCCGCTTCGTCCCGTTCGCGTACGTGCTGATGATCTTCCTGGCGCTCGACTTCGTACGCCGCGTGCTGCCGCTGCACATCGGGCCGCACATCGCCGCGGTCGCGCTCTCGGTCAGCATCATCGCGTGGGTGCAGGCACGCACGACGTTCATCCCGAGCTGGATCAAGTGGAACTACGAGGGCCTCGAACGGAAGCCGTCGTGGCCGTTGCTGAAGGCGATCACCGGCGCGGTGCAGGGGAACATCGGCGACCCGCGCGTCGCCTACGAGAACTCGCCCAAGCACGACCGCTTCGGCAGCATGCGCGTCTTCGAGAACATGGCGCTGCTGTCCGGCCGCCCGACGCTGGAAGGCGTGTTGCTACAGACGGGCGTCAACTCGCCGTTCATCTATTGGCTGCAGTCGCAGATCTCGAAGCAGGGCACCGGCGTCATCCCCGGCTACTCGTATCCGAACCTCGATCTCAATCGCGCCACGCCGCGGCTGGCGATGTACAACGCCAACGACATCGTCGTCCTCACCGACGAGGTGACGAAGGCCCTCGCCTCCGACCCGCGCTGGGAGCGGCATTTCAACCAGCAGGGCTACAGCATCTTCCGGCTGAAGGACGCCGACAGACACTACGTGCGCGTGCCGAAGTTCCGTCCGGTGCGCATCACGACCGACCGCTGGAAGAAGGACTTCCACCGCTGGTTCTCCACCGACGCCGTGCTCGACGTGCCGATCGTCGCCGAGGACACCATTCCGGCGAGCGAGATGGCGCGCTTCCCGCTGCAGTCCAAATCGCCGATCGAGCTGCCGCGCGAGGCCGTGCCGTCCGACTGCCAGATCACCGAGAAGATCGACCACATGAAGATGGAGTTCACGACGACGTGCCCGGGGCAGCCGCACATCGTCTCGGTGGCCTACTTCCCGAATTGGAAGGTCGAGGGCGCGAGCTACGTCCATCTCGTGAGCCCGGCGTTCATGCTCGTCTTCCCCGACGGCAACCACGTGACGATGACGTACCGGCGCATCGGCTCCGACTGGCTCGGCATCGTCCTGTCGCTGGTCGGCGTCGTCGTCTGCCTGGTGGGCCGTCGTCGTGTCCCGTTGGGCGAGCCCGAGGGGGCGCTGCCGCGCGGGCTCACGGCCGTGCATCCCGTCCTGATCGGCGCCGTGACGCTCGGCGCAATCGCGATCACGGGCTGGCACGTGCTGCGCGATTTCGGCCCGCAGATTTTCTACAAGCGCGGCTGGGAAGCCTTCCAGAAGCAGGACTACGTGACGTCGCTCGAGAACTTCGATCGCGCCATGCGGCTCGGCGGCGACACCAACCAGGCCGCCGACGCCGCCTTCTTCCGTGCCGCCAGCCTCTTCCGCGCCGAGCGCTTCCAGGACGCGATGGAAGGCTACCAGATCGTCATCGACAAGTTCCCGGACAGCATCTGGGTCGCCGAGGCGAACTATCACGTCGGCCTCTGTCTGCGCCGGCTCGGGCAGCGCGAGCGTGCGATCGAGACGTTCCGCTGGGTCATCGCCACGTACCCTGGCAATCGCTGGGCCGGGTTCGCGCAGGAGCAGCTCGATCAGATGGAGAAGGAGGCGCCGGCGGGGTGACCTCGCCCGGTGCGCCATCCATGCGAATCGCCACCTGGAACGTCAACTCGCTGCGCGCCCGTCTCGACAAGGTCCGGTGGTGGCTCGATCGCGCGCGGCCCGACGTCCTCCTCATGCAGGAGACCAAGCTCGCCGACGCGGACGCGCCGACCGACGCCTTCCGCGACGCCGGCTACGCGCTCGCGCATCACGGCGAGGGGCGATGGAACGGCGTCGCCATCGCCAGCCGATGCGGCATCGACGACGTGGTGACGAACTTCGGCCAGCCGCTATGTCCGGCAACGACCGACGAGACCGGCGACGACGAGCCGCTCGCCGAGGCGCGCATGATCGCCGCCACCTGCGGCGGCATCCGCGTCGTCAGCCTGTACGCGCCGAACGGGCGCAGCGTCGACTCGCCGTTCTATGCGGCGAAGCTCGTCTGGTACGAGCGTCTCGTCGCCTGGATCGCCGCCACCGCCGTTCCGACCGATCCGCTGGTGCTGGGCGGCGACCTCAACGTCGCACCGGACGACGCCGACGTGTGGGATGCGGCCGCCTGCCACGGCGGCACCCACGTCTCGGCGCCGGAACGCGCGGCGGTGGCGGGGCTGGTCGCTTGGGGGCTCGTCGACGCCTATCGCCTGCACCACCCCGAGCCCGGCCGCTACACCTGGTGGGACTATCGCGCCGGCGCGTTCCAGAAGAACTTCGGCATGCGCATCGACCACCTATTGGTCACGCGTCCGGTCGCCGACCGCACGGTGTGGGCCGAGATCGACCGCGAGGCCCGCAAAGGCAAGCCGATCCCATCCGATCACACGCCGCTCGTGATAGACGTCGACCAGCCCGGCCACCCCTTCGACGCCGGCTGGGCCGGAGCCGACGCGCGCATCGCCGCGCGCCGGGGAGGCAAACGCTGATGTCGTTCCCCATCGAGCCGCCGATCGAGCCCATGCTCGCGAAGGCCGCGGCCGATCTTCCACCGGGAGACGGCTGGCTCTTCGAGCCGAAGTGGGACGGCTTTCGCGCCATCGTCTTCCGCGACGTCGACCGCTTCTTCATCCAGAGCCGCGACTCGAAGCCGCTCGATCGCTACTTCCCCGAGCTGTACGCCTCGTTTCGTGCCAGCCTTCCACAGCGCTGCGTGGTCGACGGCGAGATCGTCATCGCCACTGCCGGCGAGCTCGACTTCGACGCGCTCCAGATGCGACTGCATCCCGCGGCGTCGCGGGTGCAGAAGTTGGCCGCCGAGTCGCCGGCGTCGTTCGTCGCCTTCGACCTGCTCGCCATCGGCAACGACGACCTGTGCGCGCAGCCCCAGGCCGAACGACGTCTGCGGCTCGAAACGGCACTCGCACGGACGTCGGCCCACGTGCATCTCACCCCGTCCACCCGCGACCGGGCGTTGGCGGCGGAGTGGTTCCACCGTTTCGAGGGTGCGGGGCTCGACGGGGTCATCGCCAAACACGAGTCCACCGTCTACCAGCCCGGCAAGCGCGTGATGGTGAAGGTGAAGCACGTGCGCACCGCCGACTGCGTCGTCGCCGGCTTCCGCTGGCACAAACAGGGTCCGGGCACGCTCGTGGGCTCGCTGCTGCTCGGTCTCTACGACGACGGCGGCACGCTGCACCACGTCGGCGTGACGTCGTCGTTCACGATGGCCGCGCGAGGGCAGCTCGCCGACGAGCTGGCGCCGCTGCGGCGCGACGCGCTCGCGGCGCACCCGTGGCGCGAGTGGGCGCAGGTGGCCGACGGCTCGGCCCGCATGCCGGGAGCACAGAGCCGCTGGAGCGCCGGCAAGGACCTGTCGTGGGAACCGCTCCGCATCGAGCGCGTCGCGGAGGTGAAGTACGATCACCTGCAGGGCGATCGCTTCCGGCACGCGGCCACGTTCCAGCGCTGGCGCTCCGACAAGCAACCGGCCGACTGCCGCTACGATCAGCTCGAGGTTACTCCGCCGGCCGAGCTCGCGGAGATCTTCCGCCGCGACTGACGGGCGCGTCGTCGGGATCGAGCGGCTCCTGCGCCGGCCGCAGCGCCTCCGGCACGTGCTCGAGGTTCACGCGGACGCGGGTCCACGTCGACGAGCGACCGCGCATCGCATCGACCAGCACGTCGGTGGGCAGCAGGTGCTCGACGACATCGGGATGGCGCTGCTTCCAGCGCTCCAGCCCAGCGAGCGCATCGTCCTTCCTGACGGCGCGCGCGAGCTCGATGAGCGGCTTCGTCGGCACACGACCGCGCTTCTGCCGCGACGGCTGCACGCGCGGCGGCTCGCCGGGCTGCTTCGCGTACTGCGGCGGCCAGGGCGCGTCGCCGAGACCCTCTGCCTCCTGACGCGCCGACAGCTCGAGCAGGGCGTCGAGCGATCCGGCGTGCGCATCGATGCCGGCATGCCGATCGCCGATGGCAGCGAATCGCGCCGGCATCGTGCGCAGCGTGAAGTCCTCGGGCGCGCACGCGAACAGCTCGTCCCAGGTGACGGGCGCCGACACGCGCGCGTCGGGCTTCGGACGCACCGAGTAGGCGGCAGCCACCGTGCGATCCTTGGCGTTCTGGTTGTAGTCGAGGAACACGCCGTGGCGCTCCTCCTTCCACCACTTGCTGGTGGCGAGCGCCGGCACGCGTCGCTCGACGTCGCGCGCGACCGCGAGCGCGGCGCGGCGCAGCTGCGTGAACGACCACCGCCGCTCGACGCGCACGACGACATGGATGCCGCGCGAGCCCGACGTCTTCGGCCAGCCCACCAGCCCGACGTCGACGAGCACCTCGCGCACGACGCGCGCCACGTCCTGGATCTGCGGCCACTCGATGCCCGGCATCGGGTCGAGGTCGATGCGCAGCTCGTCGGGATGATCGAGGTCGTCGGCGCGCACCGGGTGCGGATGCAGCTCGAGGCAGCCGAGGTTCGCCATCCATGCCAGTGCCGCGGCATCGCGGGGGACAACCTCCTCGGCGGTGCGGCCGGACGGGAACTGCAGTGCCACGACCTCGACCCAATCCGGTCGCTGCGCCGGCGCGCGCTTCTGGTAGAAGAACTCGCCCTCGATGCCGTCGGCGTAGCGCACCAACACGTTCGGCCGACCACCGGCACCGCGGAGCGCGCCGTCGGCGACGGCGAGGTAGTACTGCACGACGTCGAGCTTGGTGACGCCGGCGGCCGGGAAGTAGACCTTCGCCGGGTTCGAGATCGTCACCTCGCGGCCGGCGACGTCGAGGACGACGTGTTCGCGCTTGCTCGGCACGGGGGCGAGCATACGCGCGGCGGCCAGGGTTGTGCCACCGCCGTGCGGTTGGTATCGACCCCGCCCAGCAGATGAGCGACGAGTTCACGGTCCTCTCGATGGTGGCGTCGCGGCTCGATGCCGCGGGCATCGCCTACATGCTGAGCGGCTCCGTGGCGATGGGCTACTATGCCCAGCCACGGATGACCCGGGACATCGACATCGTCGTCGAGCTCGGGCACTCGCAGGCGGACGTATTCGTTGCTGCGATGGCGCCGGACTTCTACCTCGACGATCGGACCGCGCACGACGCGGTCGAGCATTGCGGCATGTTCAACGCCATCCATTCGACATTGATCGTCAAGGTCGATTTCATCGTGCGGAAGACATCGGCGTATCGTCGTACGGAGTTCGATCGCCGTCGCCAGGTCACGATCGACGGCGTTCGGTTGAGCCTGGTGGCACCGGAGGACCTCATCCTTTCCAAGCTCGACTGGGCGCGCGATTCCCGTTCCGAGATGCAGCTGCGCGACGTCAAGAATCTCTTGGACAGCGTGCCCGATCTCGATCGGAGCTACTTCGATCATTGGATCGCGGCACTGGATCTGGGCGAGCTTCTCGAGGCAGCGCGCCGATGACGGACACGTCCGAGGAGGTCGCTGCCCGCTATCGCAGCCTGCTGATGGAAAAGTCGGGCGGCGAGCGCCTACAGATGGCGTGCTCGATGTTCGACTCGGCGCGCCGCATGGTCATCGCTGGGTTGTCCGACGCGCTCGCCGGCGACACGGAGCGAGGCGTCGCTCTTTTTCTTCGGCTGTATGGCACGGACTTCGATGCGGATACCCGTGACCGTATCATCGCTCGCATCCGAGCCGACCGACGCTGATCGATACTCGAACGTGCGGTCACGACGCGTACTCCTCGCCCTTCTCGTGCTGGCCGCAGCCTGCGACCGGCCACAGGCCCCGCCGACGGCCAGCGACGCCGACGCGCAGGGACACACCGCCCCGAGCCAGCGCACCGCCGCCGCCAACAGCGCCGTCGCCGAGTCGCTCCCGCTCGCCGACCAGCAGGACTTCGAGGACGCGCGTCGCGGCCTCGTCGCCAGCGACCCCGACGTCGAGATCACCGACGCGAACGGTCGGCGCGTGTGGAACACCACGGACTACGACTTCGTCACCGGCGACCCACCGGCGAGCGTGAACCCGAGCCTGTGGCGACAGGCGAAGCTCAACGGGCTGCACGGGCTCTTCGAGGTGGCACCGGGCATCCACCAGGTACGCGGCTACGATCTCGCCAACATGACGATCATCGCCGGCACGACCGGCTGGATCGTCGTCGATCCCCTCGGCTCGCGCGAGACGGCGGCCGCGGCGCTCGCGCTGGCGCGCCGCCAGCTCGGCACGCAGCCGATCCGCGCCGTCATCTTCACGCACAGCCACGTCGATCACTTCGGCGGCATCGACGGCGTGCTGCCCGACGCCGCCGCGCGCGCCGGCGTGCGCATCATCGCGCCGAAGGGCTTCATCGAGGAGGCCACCAGCGAGAACGTCCTCGCCGGCCTCGCCATGGGCCGGCGCGCGACGTTCATGTACGGCATGCCGCTGGCGCGCAGCCCGCGCGGTCACGTCGACACGGGGCTCGGCAAGGGTCCGTCGCGCGGGGCACTCTCGATCACCGAGCCGACGGAGCTGGTCGACCACACGCCGCAGCCGATGGACATCGACGGCGTGCCCTTCGTCTTCCAGTACGTCCCCGGCTCGGAGGCACCCGCGGAGCTGACGTTCTACCTGCCCGACGCGAAGGCGTTCTGCGCTGCCGAGATCACGTCGCACACGCTGCACAACCTCTACACGCTGCGCGGCGCCAAGGTCCGCGATGCCCTGCGCTGGAGCGCCTACATCGACGAGGCGATCACGCTGTTCCCCGATGCCGAGATCGTGTTCGCGAGCCACCACTGGCCGGTGTGGGACCGGGTTCGCGTGCGCACCTACCTCGAGCAGCAGCGCGACACCTACCGCTACCTGCACGACCAGACGCTGCGCCTCGCCAATGGCGGCGCCACCCCGCAGGAGATCGCCGAGCAGCTCGAGCTGCCACCGTCGCTCCGCAACGTGTTCGCCAGCCGCGGCTACTACGGAACCGTCCGTCACAACGCCAAGGCCGTCTACCAGAACTACTTCGGCTGGTACGACGGCAATCCCGCCAACCTCGACCCGCTGCCGCCGACCGAGTCGTCCACACGCTACGTCGAGGCGATGGGGGGTGCGGACGCGGTGATACGGCGCGCGGCCGAGGCCGCTGGCCGCGGCGAGTATCGCTGGGCCGCGACGCTGCTGAACCACGTCGTGTTCGCCGACCCGAAGAACACCGGGGCTCGCGAGCAGCTCGCCGCCACCTACGATCAGCTCGGCTATCAGGCCGAGTCGGGCCCGTGGCGCGACGAATACCTGACCGGCGCCTTCGAGCTGCGCCACGGGGTGCAGCCGTCGGCGGCAACGCCGGCCGCAGCGGCCGACCTCCTGCTGCACCTGCCGCTGCAGGACTTCTTCGCGTCGCTCGCCGCGCGCGTCGACGGGCCCGCCGCCGACGGCAAGGACACGATCATCAACATGACGTTCAGCGATCTCGGCGAAACCTGGGTGCTCTCGCTGCAGAACGCGGTGCTGCACGCGTCGAAGCGCGCGCCCGATCCGAATGCCTCCGCCACGGTGACGTTGAGCCGCCCTTTCCTCGTGCGGCTCATCACCGGGCAGTCGAGCCTGCGCGAGCTGGTGTTCTCCGACGAGCTGCAGGTCGACGGCAGCCGCATGGCGCTGCTGTCGCTCCTGATGCTACTCGAGCGACCGAGTGAACCGTTCGCGATCGTGACGCCCTGACCAAGGAGGTCCCATGCATCGCCGTCTCGCCACGGCCCTGGTGCTCACCGCGATCGCACCGCTCGGACGGATCGCCTGGTCGGCCGACCGATTCGAGACACCACCGACGCTCCGCGCCGCCGCCGCCGCGCCCGCGGATCTCGTGAAGGGCAATGGCTTCCACGTCGACGACGCCGTGCCGACCGACGGGCTCACCACCCTCTTCCGGCTCCGTTCCGACGTCGGCACGTTCGAGGTCCACGGCGTCGAGACGCTGGCGCTCCGGGTGTCCGAGCTGCCGGCGCTGCGCGAGCTGTCGAAGGCGAGCAAGACCGACACCTTCACCCATGCGCTCGCCGAAACGGCGAAGCGGCCGGTGAAAGCCGCCGCGCAGATGGTGACGCATCCGGTGGAGACGGCCAAGGGCATCCCGAGCGGGCTCGGACGCTTCTTCGACCGCGTCGAGGCCGGCGGCAAGCGGCTCTACGACACCGCCACCGACGACCGTGGCTCGGGCACGCAACGCGCGAAGGCGACCGCAGAGAGTACCGGCCAAGCGGCGGCGGACGCCTTGGGCCTGGAGCAGGAGCGCCGCAAGCTCGCGAAGCAGCTCGGCGTCGATCCGTACACCACCAACGCCGCCCTGTCGGCGAAGCTCGAGGAGTTCGCGAAGGTCGCGTTCTACGGCCGCGTCGGGCTGAACACGCTGATCTCGGTCATGGTGCCGGCGTCGATCATCATCACCGGGACCAGCGCGACCCGTGACCTCGTCTACGACACCCCGCGCGGCGATCTGATCGTGCGCAACGAGAACGCGCTCCGCGCCATGGGCGTCGGCGACGGGTCGGTGCGCGCACTGCAGCGGGCGAAGGGATTCACGCTCAGCCTGCAGACCGAGCTGATCCGGCATCTCGAGGCGCTCGGCGGCGTGAAGGGGCGTCCCGCGGTGGTCGCCCTCGCCGGCACCGCGGCCACCACGGATCAGGGGCTGTTCCTGGTGCGCGCCGTCCGCATGCTGGCGGCGCGCCACGCGGAGCATCCGCTCACCGAGATCGACGCCGTCGGCACGGTGTTCGCTCGCGACGCCGATGGCGGCATCGTCGTCCCGGGAGCCGTCGACTACGTGTCCTGGACGTCCCGCGTCGCGCGCTTCGCCAACCGTGCCGACCTGAAGGCGCCGACACGCGAGGCCCGCATCACGGGACGCATGACGCCGATGGCGAAGAGCGGCTTCGAGAAGCTCGGCTGGACGGTCGTCGAAAACGCACGCTGACGAATCACTGGCGAGGCGTCACGGCGTAGGGATTCCCCCCGAGCGCGCTCGAGACGTCGGCGATCGCCTTCTGCGCGCGCACGCTGTTGCCGGCGGCGTCGAGCGGCGGAGAGAAGGCGGCGATGCCGAACCGACCAGGCGACACCGCGATGATGCCCCCGCCCACACCGCTCTTCGCCGGCAGGCCGGTCGTGAACAGCCACTTGCCCGAGTCGTCGTAGAGGCCGGCGGTGGCCATGACGGCGAGGATGCCGGGCACGTGTCGGGCATCGATGACCTTCGTCTTCGTCACCGGATTGGTGCCGCCGTTGGCGAGGGTGGCCGCCATGGTGGCGAGGTCTTTCGCGTCGACGTTCACGGAGCACTGCCGCGTGTACAGGTCGGTCGCCTGCGACGGGTTGGCCTTGATGAGGCCGTAGGCGAACATCAGCATGCCGATGGCCTGGTTGCGCTGGTTGGTGGCCGACTCGGAGTCGTAGACCTCCTGGTTCACCTGCAGCTCGCGGCCGGCGAACGCGCCGTAGAGGCCGATGATCTTGGCCCAGATCGCGGTCGCGTCGGCGCCCGTCACCATGCTCGTCGTAGCGATGGCGCCGGGGTTCACGAACGCGTTCATCTCGTGGCCCTTGAACTGCTCGACGGCCTCGATGGAGTTGAACACCCGCCCGGTCGCATCGACGCCGACGCTGTTCTCGATCGCCGCCTCGCCGCTCTCCTGCAGCACCTGGGCCATGGTGAAGACCTTCGAGATCGACTGGATCGAGAACTGCCGGTCGATGTCGCCGATGCCGTAGACCTGTCCGTCCACCGTGACGACGACGATGCCGAAGAGCGTCGATGGCACCGCGGCGAGCGCGGGGATGTAGTCGGCGTTCTTTCCCTCGTCGAGGCCAGCGTACTTCGCATGCGCCGCCGCGAGCGCGTTCTCGACGTCCGTCTTCGCGGGCACCTGCGCCCACGCCGCACCCACGAGGCACGACAGGGCGACCACCACGACGAGGCAGCCGGCGATCCGGCCAGGGACGCGGCGTACGATGGTCGTCATGCCTCGTGCTATCACCGTCGCCGCGACGTCGCCCAGCGAGGCTCGCCAGATGGGCACCCCACGGGCTAGTGGGTATCCCGAGGTGACGTGACCACATGGACCTTTCCCCCGTGACGGCCGTCGACGCGGGGCTGTGCCCGACGTGTCGCGCGCCGATGTCGACGCCGTTCTGTCCGGCATGCGGCGAGCGGTCGCCAAGCACACGTGATCTCACCTTCACCGCCCTGCTCGACCAGTTCGTCCGCGCGTTGATCGACGTCGACGGCCGGCTCATCCGCAGCCTGCGATGTCTGGTGGCCCGCCCGGGTGACCTGACGGTGGCATATCGGGAGGGCCGGCGACTCCCGTACCTGGTCCGATTCAGCTCTTCCTCGTCGCCAACGTGCTCTTCTTCACGATGCAGTCCCTGACCAACACCAACGTCGTGCCGTCGACGCTCGAGTCCCACCTGCACGGCCAGGACTGGGGCGCCGTCGCACAGCGTCTGGTGTCGCACCGTCTGGCGGCGCGCGGGACGACGCTCGAGCAGTACGCGCCGGTCTTCGACCACGCCGTCGTGCTGTACGGCAAATCGTTGATCATCGTGATGGTGCTGCCCTTCGCTGCCCTGCTCCCCCTCGTGTTCCGGCGAAGCCGGCAACCGTTCGGCATCCACGTCGTGTTCGCGCTCCACGTCTATGCGTTTCTGCTGCTGCTGTTCTGTGCTGCATTGGCGGTCGCGGCGATCGACGTCGCGGCGGGCGGCGGCGGATTGGCTGCCGCGCCCATCGACCACGCCCTGTCCGTCGTCAACCTGGCCGCGTGCGCGACGTACCTGTACGTCGCCATGGGCAAGGTCTACGGCGCGCGTGGTGTGGTGCGCGCGCTGACGGCATGCGGTCTCGCCATCGCCGCCGCCGCCATACTGCTGGGTTATCGCTTCGTGTTGCTGCTGATCACGCTGCTCGCCACCTAGAGGGGAGCACGCAGCCGTCCGGGCGTCGTCAACGCTCGAAGACCCACGCTCCCGGCAACACACGTCGGGTGAGTGACGCCTCGGGAGCAACGGCCGGCGCCTCCCAGGCCACCACCGTGACACCATCCACCGCGCGCGGCGGGACGACGTCGGCGGTGATGCCAAGGACGCGCCGCAGGTCCGGGGTCAGTCCCACCGGCACGGTCGCCAGCGGTGACCCCGCCAGTCGCTCCAACGGCACGTTCGGATCCGCGAGGAGCCGCAACGCTGCTGGCACCTCGCGCGTACCGCGGAACGCGACGCGATCGGCGAGACGCCACCAGCGGAGATAGGCGTCGACCACGGCGTTCGTCACCGACTCGCGCTCGGCAAGGAGCAGCCACGTCGTCCCCGTGGGCACGGCGCCCAGCGGCGCAACGACACCGCGCACGTCGTGCAGCGTCTTGGTGCGTGCGAAGAACGGATTCGGATCGACGACGTAGCGCACGATCGTCGGGCCCTGCAGTGCGATCACGAGCGTCACCGCGGCAATGCCAGCACAGCGCGCACCCACCACCGCGCGCGCGACGCCGACCAGCCCGAGTGCCACCACGATCACGAACGCCGGGAGCAGGAAGATCAGGTGACGGGGATGGACGTAGTACGTCTTCGCGTCGGCGAGGAGCGTGACGACCGGAATGGCCACGAAGCTCAGGACGAGCGCGACGACGAGCGGACGGCGCCAGCCGAGGACGACACCAGCCACGAATCCGGCCAGCAGAATCCAGTAGCCCCAGGCGAGGAACTGCATCACCGATCCGACCGTCGCGAGCAGTCCAGGTCGCGCGCTCGACGGCCGCCCGAACGTGACACCGAGCGACGGCAACGCGAGCCAGAGCACCAGCGCCACCAGCGGCAAGGCCACCACCAACGCGCGCCGCGACCGTGCGAACAGGACGACCAGCTCGGCCGCGAGCGGAATGACCGAGAGCACGCCGGTGAGCACGCTGGCGCACGCGACGGCGAGCCACACGACCCAGCGTCCCGTTGCCGCCGGGGCATCGAGCAGGCGCGCGAACGCCCACACGTGTCCCACCGTGACGAGCACGAGGAGCGCATAGAACCGCACCTCCGCGGCGTAGAGCACCAGCGGTACGGAGACGGCGAAAAGCACCGTCGCGACGAGGCCCACGTCGGCGTCGAGATGCCGTCGAGCGAAGAGCGCGAAGACGACCAACGCTGCCGCGCTCCAGACGAACGCAGGAAAGCGGAAGTACGTCTCGAGGTGCTCGGGCGCGGGGAACGACGTCGCAGCCAGCCAGGCGTGGAGCAGGAGATAGTCGAGCGGCATGGCGCCGGCGTTGCCCGCGCCCGGCGGTACGCCGTGACGTACGACGAACAGGACGTCGGCGACGCCACCGACCTGCGCCATCGCGATCTCGACGATCTCGTCCCACCACAGGCTCGGTGTGCCGAGGTGCACCCAACGCAACGCGATGCCGCCGACGACGGCCAGGGCCAAGGCGACGATGCGCGTCAGGTCGCCGGCACCTCGACCGGGATGCCGGTCATGTGCGCCTGGTTCGGGATGCAGGCATGGTGGCGCGACCATACTGCAGGCGCCACGCGGGTGACCAGGCGAAACGCGGATCAGAAATCGAAGCGGCGCGTCAGGCGGAAGACGACGATGGTCGCATCGTAGTCGTTCCCCGCGAGCGGCTGCTGCGAGTAGGTGATGCGCCGCACCTCGATCCCGGGCTCGATGAAGGGATGATGGAAGGCGAGAAACGCTCCCGCGTCGATGCGATTCAGGTCGTAGCGTCCCTGCGGAGGCAACCCGGGCTCGAAGCTCGGCGTGAGCCGGTTGTCGGATTGGATCCACGCCAGATTCCACCCGGTCGACCAATGATGACCGACGAACGTGAAGTCGTAGGTGAGGGTCGTCGTCACCACGTCCTCGCTGCCGTCCTGCAGCGACGTCGTCGCAGCGTAGCGCGGCGCGAGCAGGATCGAGTTGCTCGTGTCGAGGTCGCGGTGCGTATAGCCGGCGACGGCGGTCAGCCCGGCGATCGGCGTCACGCTCGCCGACACGGTGTTGACGAAACGCTGGACGCGGCCGCGGAAGCCGGCGTTCTCGAAGCTGTCCGCCTGGAAGTCGTACGACAGCTGCATCCAGTCGCGCGGGCGCACCTGCACCCCGACCTTGGCGCGATTCTGGAACGTGTACGCGATCTCGCGCGACGGCAGGTTGGGCACGCTCTGCGAGTTGCCCGGGATCGTCCACGGGTCGTCGACCTGGACGTTGTCGTAGCGGACGAAGAGATCGAACCAGCGCACCGGCTTCCAGCGTCCCTCGGCGACGGCGCCGACGAGGTCCGTGGTGGTGTCCTCGTCTGCGATGGAGAACTCCGCGTCGCGGCGCACGTACTGCACGCCGGCGCGCAGCGCGAGCGGCTTGATCGGTCGCACCTCGACGTCCGACGTGACGCGGTTCAGGCGGATGTGGAAGCGCGTCGACGTCTCGAGCTGGCCGGGATCGAGGAGTGCGTCGAGATCGCCATCCTGGGTGCGTTCGTCGTAGCGGTAGTCCAGGTAGAGGGTGGCGATCGAATTCAGCCGCACGCTCGCGCCGAGATCGGCGAGCTGTGTGTCGAGTGACGCGGCGCCGTGATCGGTCCGCGTCGAGGGACCATCGTCGTCCGGGATGGCGCTGGTGCCGTTGCGGAACCGCGTGCGGCTCTCGTCGAGGCCGGCGTGGGCGTAGACGTAGCCACCGGTGAGCTCGACGCGATCCCCGATCGGGCGACGGATGCGGACGCGCGTGATCGGGATGTCGATGTGGTCGTCCTCCGTGCTCTGCCAGCTCGCAAGCGTGAAGCCGTCGCTCGGGTCGAGGCCACGCGGATCGTCGTCGGGGCCGTGGAGGCCATAGGAGCGGCTCACGCGACGGTATTCCTGCTGCACGAAGAAGCCCGTGCCGAGGGCGGTGAACTCGGTCCCGACGAGGCCGACGTTGGTCACCTGCCGCTGCGGCGCCTGCACGATGAAGTTGCCCCCGCCGGGGACGAGCACGGTGGAGGTCCCGTCGCCCTCGCGCTCGTAGAGGCGGTAGCCGAGGATCAGCGTCGGCAGGCCCTTCGGGTGCACGCGGAGATCGACGATGCCGTTGGTACGCGTCGTATCGAAGTCGTGCAGGTCGTTCAGGCGGAGGTCGCCGTCCACCGGCTCACTGAAGAGGCGCGGCACGTCGTAGAAGTACTTCGAGCGGATGAAGTCGACGCGCAGATCCCATAGCGCGCGGTCGGCGGCGGAGAGCACGAAGCGCGACACGGGTTCGTCGCCCGGCGAGTCCACTTCGAGATGGAAGCGATCGACGGGAGCCTTGTCGGGATCGCGCGCCTCGCCGTCGAGCGTGAACAGCATGAGGCGTCCACCCGACTCGAGGTTGTAGTCCTCGCGGTACTTGTCCTTCGATCCGTCGACGTCGACCAGGCGATAGCCGCCGGAGACCGCACCCGTCAGATGGTAGGGCCGCGTCGACGCTTCCGGTGCCGCTTCGGTGGGAGCAGCGGCCGCGGGGGCCTCGGCCGGAGGCGCGTCTTCCGGCAGCGCGAAGCCGGCGGTTCCCAGAATGGCCAGCACGACGACCAGGCGGGCACCCCAGCGCAGCATCACGGCTCCAGAAAGTGCGACTGGCTGTTGGAGCCGTGGATCGCCGTGTGACACCGCGTGCAGTCACGGAAGCTCGGCTGCACGTGACTCGGCGGCGTCGCGGCGTGGCACTGGTAGCAGAGCTGCGCCACCTGCTGGTACCGCAGCAGGTGACGGTTCGCGCTGCCATGCGGCTCGTGGCAGCTCTGGCACCCCTCCAGGGTGAGGCCGATGTGCTCGAAGACGAACGGCCCCTCCAGTTCGCCATGGCACTTGAAACACGTGCGATCGTTGCTGTCGCGGAGCAGCGAGCGCTCGGGCGTTCCGTGCGGCTGGTGACAGTCGGTGCACGACACCACGCCTTCGGGCACCTTGTGGTGCTCGGGCATCGCGAACGCCGATCGCACCGCCGGATGGCAACGGTAGCAGAGCGCCACCGTCGTCTCCTGCTCGCGCCAGGACGGGCCGCGCAATGGCTGCGGCAACGGCGCGCCGGCCTTCAGCATGAGGCGCCCGACACCGCCGTGCGGATCGTGACAGTCCGTGCAGGAGACGTCGGCCTGCGCGTGCTCGCCCGACGACCAGCCGTGGAAGTCGGCTGCGTTGCCGTGACAGCGCATGCACGGCATGGCGCGCTCGCGCGACGGCTCGGTGGGATCGAAGGTCTGCAGGTTGCCGGCCTTGCCGCCGCCACCGTCGACGTGTGCCTGCCCTGCGCCGTGGCAGGCTTCGCAGCCGCGCTGATCCGGCGGCCGTGACGGGTCGTCGATCACGCCGGCGTGCGGCGACTTGAGAAAGGTCTCGTTCCAGTCCGGGTGGCAGGCCGCACATACCTCGGGTCCCGCGAACGCGGCGGGATCCGTCGGCGAGGCGGTCGCGGTCACCTGCTCGGGCGGCGCCAGGTCTGGCGCCCCGCAGGAGGACAGCGCCAACACGGCGGCGGCGATGCACAACCAGGCGGGCGTCATGGCTGGAACCCCGCGTCGTGACGGTGGCAGCCGAGGCAGGAGAACGTGTAGTGCGGAGAACCGGTCCCGTCCGCACGATAGTGTCGCGTCGTCGTGTGACAGATCTCGCAGGTGCCGGTGCCCGGCGCCGAAGCGCTGGCGAAGCTGCCGTCGGCGCGGCCGTCGAGATTCTCGAAGACGATCGGTCGCACCGCGCCCGACGGCGTCGTGATCGTCTCGCGGACGAGATCGATGTTGGTCGAGCCATGCGGGTCGTGACACTGCGCGCATGGCAGCGCCATGCCGTCCGGCGCATGCGTCTGCGTGGCCGGATGACAGGTCTGGCAGGCCTCGACGGCGCGGTGCCCCGGCCCCGGCGTCGGACTCAGCTCGGCGTGGCACGTCGCACACGTCTGGACCGAGTGGCCGCTGGGAATTTCGTGACGCGCCGCCTCGTCGACGTGACAGAGCATGCAGTTGGCGTCGGTCGCGATCGGCGCGAACGCCTGCGCATGGTCGTGGCACAGCGTGCACTCGTTGGTGAAGTGCGGTTGGCCATTCCCTTTCGCCGTGTAGACGTCGGTCTTCTTGTGACAGACCTCGCACAGGCCGCTCCCGGGGTCGGTCGGGCTCGCGAGCCCGCCCGGGGCGAGCCCGGCCTCGACCGTGAAGCTCACGTCGTAGAGGTGCTGGCGCGAGCGGACGAGCGGGCGCACGAGGTCGAGGTTCGTCGTGCCGTGCGGGTCGTGACAGTTGAGACAGTTGCGCGTCTGCGGGCGACCCTCACGATCGGCGGCCTTCGCCGGATGCCCGTGGACGTCGTCGTGGCAGCTGCCGCAGTTCGGGATGGTGCGGTGGTTCTGACCGACGCGACCCGGCCGGCGATCACCGTGACAGGCGATGCAGTCGAGCGCCGCCGCGTGGCCGGCCGGAAAGGTATACGCCAGCGCGAGGTCGTAGTGGCAGCTTCCGCACACACCGGCCGACGGCGGCGGAGCCGTCTGCGACGCGACGTCTCGCGGTGCGGCGATCACGCCCACGGCGCAGGCCAGGGCGACCATCCCGATCCGACTCGCCCAGCCGCCGTGTCCGTCCATGCGACGTCCACGCATTCAAGGCGCCGCGCTCGCATGCACCACCGAGACGGCCACGGCGGCGCCCTCGCCGTGACACGTCGCACAGGCTTCGGCTCCACCCGACGCGGTGTTGGTGGCGGCGTGCGCGGCGGTGGAAGGTTCGTCGTGACAGGCGAGGCAGGCATCCTGGATCGGCGGAATCGATCCGATGGTCGTGTCGACACCCCCCACGATCTCGGACACACGCGTCGGCAGCACTCCCGCGGGCAACGGCAGGAGGAAGGTGCCGCTCAGGTGACACTGCTCGCAGTCGGCGCGATTGCCCGGGAAGCGCACCTCGCCGAAGTCATGCGCCGACGGACCGAACCCGTAGACGATGTACGGCTGCTGCGTGAGGCTCTCGCCGGTGTGGACCTTGTGCAGGAGGTGCTTGAAGGCGATCGGCTGCGTCTCCGGATCCGCACCAGGGACGGCCACCCGACGCGTGAAGTCGCTCGTGCTCGGGTTGTGGCACAGCACGCAGTACTCGACCCGATTGCGTGAGTTGCCGTGGATGCTGAAGCCCTGGGAGAAGACGCCGTGGCAGGACCCGCACTTCGACTGCTCGACCACGGCGCGGCGTGGCGCGACGGCCGAGCCGTCGATGCTGAAGTCACGCACGACGTTCTGCATCGCCTCCGACACCGACTGCCCGTTGATCGTGACGCTGCGCCGTCCTTCCATGCCGACGCGCCACGTACCGGTGCCACCCGCCGGGATGCCGTTCCCCACGGTCGTCGTATAGGCGAAGACGCCGCTGCCGTCGGGACCGGTGAGCGTCCCGCTGGCGCTGCCACCGATCAACGCGGGCGTCGTGTACGACGGTGTCAGCGCGCCGAAGTCGGTCGAGGGTCCGCTGATCGCGAGCGCCAGGCTGCTCAGGCCGGCGACGCTCGAGAGCGGCGTGCCCGCTCCGTCCGATAGCCGGAAGGCGATCGTCACCGCACCACCCGGACTGCCGCTGGCGGAGAGCAGCTCGCCCATCAGGCCCGTGAGCTGCGACGAGCGCTCCGGCACGGTATGCGCGCCCGCCACGGAGAGCCCGAATTCGGCACCGCCCGGGGTGTGACAGAGGGTGGCGCAGAAGGCCTCGGGCTGCGGACCGGCGGCGTGATGCGTTCCCGGGGCGCCGGCGTTCGTCGCCGTCTCGCTGGGGTTCACGTCGTCGTGGCAGCCGGTGCATGCGGGCGTGGACGCCTTCGTGAGATGATCGCCGGCGGTCGCGCCCTGCGTGTGACACACCGCGCAGCTCCGGATGTCCTGCGGGAAGCCCACGCCGGTGACGGTCGAGCCGGTGCAGGTGCCATTCGGGCAGTCGCCGTCTCCGCCGCACCGCACGCCGTCGAGGGCGCCGCCGTCGCAGGCGAGGACCTTCTCGGCGAAGACGGTGGCCGAGTTCTGGAACCCGATGATCTCGTACTTCGCTCCGACGGCACCATCGACGACGCTCGGCAGCGTCGTGCCGCGATGGATGCGATGGATCATCTGCTCCAGCTCGATCGAGTTCCCGCTCTGCGGGTCGAATCCCTGATCGGTGTGGCAGAGCTGACAGAGCCCCACCTCCCGCCGCGCCCCGCCGTGCTCGGCGAGCGGATCGTGGCAGGCGTTGCACTGCGCGGTGGTGGTGACCTGTCGTCGCGTCGCCACCGCGCCGCCGCTCGGGACGAAATCGAAGAGCGGGTTCGCGTAGAGCGTGGCGTCGCCGTCAGTGCGCTGCACCTGGCCGCCCACCGTGTGCGTCACCGAAGCCGGGAAGCCCACGGGCAGCATGGTGGCGAACGTGTAGACGTAGACGCCCCGCGCCGCATCGAGCGCAGCGAGCGTGCCGCCAGAGTCGAAGCCGGGCTGCCCCGGATTCGGAACGATGTAGCTCCGATAGCGCGTGAAGGTGACGCTCTGACGCTCCGTCGTGCTGGTCTCGGGGTCGAGGTGTGCGAGCGTGAACTGCACCCGAGCCTGCGCCGGATTCGACGTCGACGCCGTCGAGGGGATGAGCGGCACTCCCATCGCATCGGTCAGCGTGAACGTCACGGTGACGACCCCTTGCGGGCTCACCGCTGCGCTCGTGATCTCCGACACGAGACCCGCACCGGGGGGACCTTCCGGCACCGGGCCGAGCGTCGTCGTGGTCGTCGTACTGACGATCGTGCTGGTCGTCGTGCCCACGCCGGCGACGGTGGTGGGGACACAGGTCAGCTTGTAGGTGTCGGAGTCCTTGCGACTGCCGGACTTCGCGACACCCTTGAGCACGACCTGGGTCGCCGGCACGACTCCCTTCTTGTTCGGCCCGGCCAGCGGAACCGAGAGCAGCGTCGCCTGGGTGCACGTCGCGACGCCGATCGGGAGCGGGATCGCGGCCAGCGCCGCTTGCAGCGCGGTGACGTCGACGGGCGATTTCTTCTTCGCCTTCACCGTGGCCCGGCTCACCTCGCGCGGCTGACAGCTCCGCGTCGCCTCGTTCAGGCAGAGGCTGACCGACAGCAGGCAGACGCCGTTGCGCTGGCCGTCGAAGTCGCAGACGTCGCCGTCCCCGCAGGAGACACCCTTCGGTGTCTTGCCGGCGGGAAATGCGACCCCCTCGGCCGACATCTGCAGCAGGCAGTCCGCGCGCTGGCCACCGCCCCCGGCAACCAGGGCGGCTGCGGCGACGTGCGCCGGCCCCACGGCCAGCAGCATGGCGAGGGCGAGACCCGTCGACGTCACACCGTGCACGAGTGTTCTCTACTTGCCCGACGCCAATCCCTTCACGTACGCCGCGACGGCCGTGATGTCGGCATCACCCAGCTTCTTGATGACCGCCGCATGCTTGGGATTCGATTTGATGACGCCCACCAGATCGGCGTCACTCATCGCTGCGACCTTGGCGTCGCCGGCCAGGGCCGGCACCTTCAGCGCCTTGCCGGCAGGCGAATCGGCCTGGCCTGTCGCGCCATGACAGCTGGCGCAGTTCGCCTGGAACACGGCGCTGCCCTCGGCAGCGAGCGCGGTGCTGGCGGCACCGAGGGCGAGAGCGGCCATGAGAGAGATCGCGTAACGCATCGAAGGCTCCTTTCGCATCAGGGGGTGGACGATCGAGATGAGGAACGAATCCGCCATCGCGCGAGCAGGTAGAGCCCGACGGCGGCGGCCAGCGCCGGCATGCCGACGAAGGAGAAGAGGGTCGCAGTGGCGCCGTCGAGATGGACCGCCACGACGACGAGGATGGCCAGCGCGAGAAGCGCCAGGATGGCGGCGGCGCGGATCACGACGCCGCGCCCCCGCCGGTGAGAGCGTCGTCCGGGTGGGCGGCTGGGTGGCACGCGCCCGTGCAGCTCATGGTGTGATTCATGAGCGCCTCCTGCAGGTCGGGCGCGCGGTGCGCTTCGACGGCGCGGAAGCTCTCCGCCCCCGCGTGGCAGCCCAGGCACGAGTTGATGTCGAACGTGCCATGCAGCTGGAGCGGTAGCTCGTATCGTCCGGTGAGGGTGCGGATCATGTGCATGACGCCGGACATCTTCGCGTCGAACGTTCCCCAGATGCCGTATCCGCTGTGGCACGTGTAACAAGCCTCACCGGTGGGAACGAGCCCGCGCGTGTAGTGGATCGCGGCGAGCGAGCTGCCGTCGGTTGCGGCGAGACTCTCCACCACCGGCGTCATCACGTGGCAGGAGCCGCAGAAGCGCACCTCCTTCGACTTCTCCATCACCATGAGCATGCCGAGACCGTAGGCCGCGATGGGAAGCAGCAGGCCTGCGACGGCTGCAGCCGGCGGCAGTCGGCCACGCATCAATGCCCACACGAGGACGATCGCAGCAGGGAGGGCCACCAGGATCGGCAACGACGTGAGCCAATCGACCGCCGGTTCGACGGGAGGCGAGACGAAGAGCGGCCCGGGCGGCGCAGCGATCACTGTCGGCTCTCTCCCGGAGCTCTGCGTCGCCGCATCAGCGCCACGTACTCTGAAGTTCTCAGGCGAGCAAGAGGAATTCATTACACTCGATGTGAGGCAACTCGCGAACGAATAGTGGGGACGCGCGCGCGCGTTCTCCCCGAGCGCATCGACGGCACGCTGCTCCCGCGCCGTGCACAGCGCGCGTCTCGTTCTCGTCGTCGCCGCGCCGTCGTGGCGGTGACCGGCGCTCGCGCCGGCGCCGGTCAGTATCTCGGTTGGAGCTGGGTGTACGCCTGCAAGCGAGATTGCTGCGACGCCGCGGCGCAGATCGCGCAGGACCACAGTGCCCAGGCGTGCTCCCGCTCCGGCCGCAACCCACGACCCACGACCGGTACATGACGGGGTGGAGCACGCAGCAGGACGCGTGGGACGGCACGCTCTTCCGCTACGAGTCCGACGCGGCGCCGTGGTGATGCGGCGGGCTGCCGCTCGGCACAGGCGACCGCGAGCAGAGCGAGCTCAGCGATCGCGTTGCGTTCGTCGTCTCGACGTCAGTGCTGCGAGATGCACGTGAAGCACGGCGGCGACGCGCCCGCCGGACACGTGGCCGACTCGCAGACGCCGAGCGGTCCGCGGTCGAGCTGACACTGCGCGCCGATCGTCGTGCAGACGCTCGACGGCGGCTCGCTCGCCATGTGCTCGCACGCGACCAGCCCCGCGGCGAGCAATGCCGCTAGCGCCGGCCCAAGGATCGCGCCGCCACGACACCCAGCCACAGCACCACCAGTCCCACCGCGCCCATCCACAGGTAGCGCGCGTTGCGGTCGAGGAACGAGTCCGAGCCGACGATCTCCACCATGCCGCGCGCGACGACCGCCTGGTGCGTGCCGGCATCGTCGTATTCGACGGCGACGAACACCGGGTAGCGGCTGCCCGCGAGCGCGGCGCGGTTGGTGATGGCGATGTCCATCTTCTGCTCGGCCCACGCCGGCAAGGTGGCCGCCACGCTCTTCGACTCGGCCTCGAGTCCGTCCGGCACGAGCACGGACACCGTCGCCTTCTGTTCCGCGTCGGTGAGATTCTTCAGCGTGACGGTGAGGTCACCCGAGCCGGCGATCGGCTCCGCCGTGACCGTCGGCACCGCCACCTTCGCCGGGGCCGGGTTGCCGAGCAGGACGATCTGCGACTGCAGCGCCTGGAACGGGTACTGATTGCCGTCGGTGTAGTCGACGGCCAGGCGATACGGCCAGCGGCCCGGCGTCAGATCGCCGGCCGGCAACCGCAGCTCCTCCTCGAACGTCCCCTTGGGTTCGAGCGTAGCCTTTCCCTTGCCTCGGATCTCAGCGTCGCGGAAGCGCAGCACCGGCGTCACGGCCAGCGCGGCCTCGTCGCCGGAGTTGCTGACGTTGACCTTCACCACCAGCGAACCATCGACCAGCTCGGCCGACTGCGAGATGTTCATGCTGATGGTCCCGGCCAGCGCAGGGGCCGCGGCCAGACACGTCGTCAGGAGAGCGAGTAGCACCGTCGTCATCACTGCCCAGCCTGGCACGGTGCGCCGAAAAACGAAAACCCCGACGATGGGTGCCACCGGGTATTCCCAAGGGGGGCGTTTGTAGACGTTACGCCGTACGCGCCGCCCGATTTACACATTCGAAGCCCGAGGACCCGCCACGGCGGGGTGTCGACCCTGGCACGACCCTCGCAGTAGTCGGCGCTCGACGCGTGCGGCACAGCTAGCCATCTCGCTGCGCTGCGACACGAGCAGGACGGAGGACGATGCATGGCGAGGACTCGCGATACGATGACCATCTCACTCCCGCCGGCGATGCTCGCGAAGATCGAGCGCGCCCGCCGCGCCGAGGATCGAACGCGATCGGAGCTGGTACGGGAGGCGATTCGGGCCTACCTCGAGAAGCGGACCCGCACGGCGCCCCCGCGCCGGCGAGCCGCAGGAAGGTGACGAGATGCTGCAGTACGCACTGATGTTCTTCGTGGTGGCCGTCATCGCGGCGCTGCTCGGCGCACGCGGCGTGGCCGGGATGTCCGCCCAGATCGGCTATTTCCTGGTCGGCATTGCCGTCCTGTTCCTGCTGATCGCGCTGCTGACGGGCCGGGCGCCGGGACCCGTCCCATGAGGGACTGACTGTGGACGCAGCCGGCATGCGGTTCGAGGTTGACAAGCCGACGCGGTGCGGCTTACGACCATCGTCCGCATGCCTCCTGCCGCCGCCACCGAGCTTTCCGGAGCGGCCCTCCGCCGGACGATCCTCCAGCAGTCGAAGCGCGCGGGCGTCGGCCACATCGGGTCGGCCCTCTCCGTCGCCGACTTGGTGGCGGCGCTCTACGGGGGCGTCCTCAACATCCCGTCGCCCGACCACCCCGATCGCGATCGCTTCGTGCTCTCGAAGGGGCACGCGGTGCTCGCGGTCTATGCCGCACTGGCCATCCGGGGCATCATTCCGGTCGAGCAACTCGACACCTACTGCGGCGACGGCAGCCTGCTCGGCGTCCACCCCGAGCACGTGCTCCCGGGGATCGACTTCTCCACCGGCTCGCTCGGTCACGGCCTGAGCTTCGGCGTCGGCGCCGCCCTGGCCGCACGCATGCAGGGCTCGGCGCGACGCATCTTCGTGTTGCTGAGCGACGCGGAGTGCAACGAGGGCTCGGTGTGGGAATCGGTGATGGTGGCGAACCACCACGCGCTGGCGAACCTCATCGTGATGGTGGACGCCAACGGCCAGCAGGCACTCGGCTACACCGACGACGTGCTCTCGCTCTCGCCCCTCGACGACCGCTGGCGAGCCTTCGGGTGGGACGTCCATGTCGTCGATGGGCACGACATCGCCGGCATTGCCGCCACCATCGGCCGGCTCGATACGACGCAGGGTCGGCCGCACGTGCTGATCGCGCGCACCGTGTTCGGCAAGGGCGTCTCGTACATGGAGCGCCAGATCAAATGGCACTACAGCCCGATGTCGGACGCCGAGTACGCCCAGGCGATGGCCGAGATCGAGGCGGGGGGCTGAGTACATGCGTGGCGCCTTCGTCCGCACGCTCACCGCGCTCGCCGCCGACGATCCGCGCATCGTCCTGCTGACGGGCGACCTCGGCTACATGGCGCTCGAGCCGTTCAGCGAACGCTTCCCCGAGCGCTTCTTCAACCTCGGCGTCGCCGAGCAGAACATGGTGGGCGCCGCCACCGGCATGGCCGAGGCCGGCTTCGTGCCGTTCGCCTACTCCATCGCCACCTTCGCGGCGCTGCGTCCGTTCGAGTTCATCCGCAACGGACCGGTATGGCATCGCCTGCCGGTGCGCATCGTCGGCTGCGGCGGTGGCTTCGACTACGGTCCCCAGGGCACCAGCCATCACGCCCTCGAGGACCTCGGCGTCATGCGCACGCTGCCCGGCCTCACCATCGTCGCCCCCGCCGACCACCGTCAGATGGCGACCGCCCTCGCCGCCACCTGGGACGTCGAGGGTCCGGTCTACTACCGCATCGGCAAGGACGACCGCACCGAAGTGCCCGGTCTCGACGGACGCTTCCGGCCCGGACACGCCGAGACGGTGCGCGAAGGCGAGGACGTGCTGCTGCTCGCCTGTGGCAGCATCACCCCCGAAGCCACCAAGGCCGCCGACGCGCTCGCGGCCGGCGGCGTGCGCGCGGGCGTCGCCGTCGTCGCCAGCATCCAGCCGGCACCGGTCGACGATCTGGTGGCGCTGCTCGCGCGCGTGCCGGTGGTGCTCACCGTCGAGGCGCATGTCGTCTCGGGCGGGCTGGGCTCGCTGGTGGCGGAGATCATCGCCGAGCGCGGCCTCGGCACACGCCTCGTCCGCTGCGGGGTCCGCACGGCGCCCGACGGTGTGTCCGGGAGTCAGGCCTGGATGCAGGCCGCGCACGGCCTGTCCGCGCCGGCTCTCGCCGAGACCGCACGCGCGGCCCTCGACCGGCGCGCGGGATGAGCGCCGGCACGCTGACGTCGATCGTGCTGCCGGTCTACAACCAGGCGGAGCACATCGAGGCCATCGTCTCCGAGTACGTCGCGGCCCTCGAGCGCAGCGGCATCGCCTGGGAGATCGTCCTGGTGCCGAACAACTGTCGTGACGCTTCCAACGACATCTGCCGCCGCCTCGCCGATGCCAACCCGCACGTGCGCGTGGTGCGCCTCGAGCTCGGCGGCTGGGGCCGCGCCGTCCGCGCCGGGATCGCGGCGGCTCAGGGCGACCTGCTCTGCTACACCAACTCGGCGCGCACGACGCCGGAAGAGCTGGTCCTGCTGGTGCTCTATGCACGCACCTTTCCCGACGTCGTCGTGAAGGCCAACCGCAAGATCCGCGAGCACTGGTCACGGCGGCTGGGCTCGCTGCTCTACAACCTCGAATGCCGCGCCCTCTTCGACCTGTCGTGCTGGGACGTCAACGGCACGCCGAAGGTGTTCCCGCGCAGCGCCACGAAGCTCCTCGGCCTGACGCGCGACGACGACCTGATCGACGCCGAGTTCAACGTCATCTGCCGGCGCGAGCAGTACCGCATGGTCGAGGTGCCGATCTTCTCGTCACGACGCCACGGCGGCAGCTCGACGACGAACCTGCGCTCGGCATTCCGCATGTACTGGGGAGCGATCGAGCTGTGGCGCGCAGCGTGACGGCAGCGACTCGGCACGACGCCGCCTGGCGTGACCCGGCGGGCGTGGCGGTGCAATGGACCGGCGAGGGCCCGGTCGATCCGCGCCTGCTGGCGCATCGCACTCGCGGCGCGTTCTGGGACGTGCTGGCGGAGCATCGCCTGACGCTACTGGTGACGCGCGAGTACGAGCATCTGCTCCTGGCGCTGCATCGCGGCCCGCGCGGGCCGGAGATCACCCACCTGCCCATCCCGCATCCGAACGGGCTCGCCGTCGATCACGCGCGCGGCATCGTCCACGTCGCCAGCACACGCAACCCGAACCAGATCATCGACCTCGTCCCCGCCAAAGCGCCTGGCGCACCCAGCCGCACGCTCGTGCCGGTCCGAACCCGCCTGCTGCCGGGCAGCCTCTACCTGCACGACCTCGCCCTCATCGGTGGCAAGCTGCACGGCAACGCGGTCGGACAGAACGCCGTCGTTCGCATCGACGCCGACGGCGCCCACACCCGCGTGTGGTGGCCGCGCAGCATCGAGACGGCACGCGGGCCGCGCTTCGGCCCGAACTTCCTGCAGCTGAACGCCATCGCCGCCGGCCCGACGCTCGCGACCTCGTTCTTCGCCGCGTCGGCCGATGCTCCCGGCGCGCGACGGCCCGGCCATCGCAACTTCCCCGTCGATCGGCGCGGCGTCATCTTCTCGGGCCGCACGCGCGAGGTCGTCGTGCGCGGTCTGACGCGGCCGCACTCGGCACGGCTGCACCAGGATCGCGTCTGGGTCGACGACAGCGGCTACGGCACGGTCGGGGTGTGCGATGGCGGTCGCTACGAGCCGGTCACCACCCTGCCCGGTTGGACGCGCGGCCTCGCCTTCCACAAGCACCTGGCGTTCGTCTGCACGTCACGCGTGCTGCCCCGCTTCCACCACTATGCGCCCGGGCTCGACCCGGCACGCTGCGTCTGCGGCGTGCATGTGCTCGACACGCGCGACGGCCGCCTGCTCGGCAGCCTCGTCTGGCCCGAGGGCAACCAGCTCTTCGCGGTCGAGCCGCTGCCCGAGCGCTTCACCACCGGACTACCCCTGGCCGCCCGCGGGCGGCTCGCGGCGGCGCGGACGAAAGCCCTCTTCGCGGGCTTCACCACGATCGCCGGAAAGGATGCACCACGATGAGCGACTTCCGCCTCCTGATGATCGGCGCCATGTACGAGAACGGCGGCAACACCACGCACCGCTTCCTTGACGGCCATCCCGAGCTGTTCGTCTACCCGTTCGAGTCCCAGATCGGGACGCGGCTCGTGAACGACCAGATGTCGGCGATGTTCCCCGTGAAGTACCGCTGGCCCGTCTTCGCGCTCGACGCCACGCCCGCCGAGGACTTCCACGCCATCATCGACGAGGAAGGCAAGGTGCGCTCGCGCACGCCGCAGGTGAGCAAGTTCCGGCACGTGCCGTTCGACATGTCCGACGTCGAGCGCGGGCGGCGGTACGCCGAGATCATCGCCGCGACGGGTCGCTCCCGCGCCAACAACATGGCGGCGTTCTTCCGCGCCACGTTCGACGTCTGGAAGGACTTCAACCGCAGCGGCCGCGAGACGATCCACGTCGGCTACAGCCCGATCATCACCGTCGATGCGGCGCAGATCCTGACCGACATGCCGAACGCGCACGTGCTGCACATCGTGCGCAATCCGTGGTCGGCCTATGCCGACACGAAGAAGCGTCCGGTGCCGCTGTCGCTCGACAGGTACGTCTTCCAGTGGACGATCAACCAGTATCACGCGCTGCTCGCGCGTGAGCGCTTTCCGAAGCGGCTGCACATCGTCCGCACGGAAGACGTGATGCGCGACTCGGCCTCGGCGCTGAAGCCCGTCTGCGAAGCGCTCGGCATCGACCCCGCCGCGCCGTCGCTGAAGCAGCCGAGCTGGAACGGCAACGTGCTCACCGAGGTATATCCGTGGGGCACGATCCGCGTGCCCACCCCGGAGCAGAACGCCAAGGAGGTGCAGAGCCTCACACCGGCGGAGCGTGACGATGTCCGCCAGCGTGTGTGGCAGTACCTCGACGTCTTCGACTACCGGAGCATCGCCTGACGACGGCGCTCCTCACCGGCGCCACGGGCTTCGTCGGAGCCAATCTCGCGCGACGGCTGCTGCACGACGGGCACGCCGTGCACTGCCTGGTGCGAGACGGTCACGATCCGTGGCGCCTCGAGGAGCTGGGCGCCGCCGTCACACGGCACACCGTCGACCTGACCGACACGGCCGCCGTCACGACGCTGGTCGCGCGCGTGCAGCCGGAGTGGGTCTTTCATCTGGCCGTCCACGGCGCCTACTCCTGGCAGCGCGACGCCGATGCCATCGTGCGCACGAACGTCCTCGGCACGCTGGCGCTCGCAACGGCGTGTCGAGCCGCCGAGGTTCCGGTCCTCGTCAACACCGGCTCGTCGTCGGAGTACGGCACCAAGGACCACGCGCCCGACGAGCGCGACGTCCTCGACCCGAACAGCGACTATGCGTGGACGAAGGCCGCCGCGACGCACCTCGTCCGGCACTGGGCGCTGCGTGAGGGCCGGCGCTGGTCGACGCTGCGCCTCTATACCGCGTTCGGCCCGTGGGAGGAGCCGAACCGTCTCGTCCCGACGCTCATCGTGCGCGGGCTCGACGGCAGTCTGCCCCCGCTGACGCAGCCCGACACCGCACGCGACTGGGTCCACGTCGACGACGTCTGCGACGCGTTCGTGCTGGCGGCCATGACGGGCACGCCCGGCGCGGTGTGGAACGTCGGCAGCGGTACGCAGACGACGCTGCGCGAGGTGGTCGAGGTGACACGACGCACGCTCGGGCTCACGGTCGAGCCGCAGTGGGGTGCTATGGCCGACCGCACCTGGGACACCAGCGTGTGGGTGTCCGATCCACGCGCCATCCGCGCCGCCCTCGGCTGGGAGGCGCGCACCACCTTCGCCGACGGCTTCGCGCGCACCGTCGAGTGGCTGCGGGCGCGGCCGGCGGTGCTGGCGGCGTATCGCGCGCGGCTGCGATAGACGGCCGCATGTGGAGGCTGCTCCTCGCCGTCGCGGTGCATGCCGGGGTGGCGTGCGCCGCCGACGTCGCGCCGGATGCGCTGTGGCAGATCGTCGCGACGTGCATCGATCGTACAGACGCCGACGTCCCCTACTGCGCCTGCCCCGCGTTCGCGCGCTCGTGTTGCAGTGACACCGCCACGCCCGACGCCGACATCGTGTGGGGTGTGACGGATCGCTTCGTCGCCATCCGCGACATGACGATGTGCGGCTGTGGCGCCGGCTTCACCGCCGGCCTCGTCATACCGCGCACCCGCGTCACCGGCATCGAGGACCCGGCCCGCCCCGACGCCATCTGGCCGTTCGCGTGGCGGATCGCACGCGAGCGCATTCCCGACGCGATCGAGATCGCCCTCGTCATCAATCCCGACGACGCCCGCACGCAGGACCAGATGCACGTCCACATCCTGCGGCTGAAGCCGGACGCGCAGGACCGGCTCGAGGCGATGACCGGCACCGTCGTCCTCGACCTGCCGGACCTGCAGCGTGTCTTCAGCGCCGCCACCGAGCGCGTCGGCGCCGCGGCCATCGGCGTACACGGCATCCTGGTCACGCAACGGCGCAAGGGCGGCTATCGCGTCGTGCTCACGGACGCGACGTCACCGCAGACGTTCACCCGGAACCACTGCGCACCTTCCACAGACGCGCACGCTCCGGCCGCCAGACGGGACCGTCACCATCGGGACCCGGCAGCTCGAGCAGCAGCTCGAAGCGATCCGGCGGCAGCTCCGCAGCTCGCACGATGCATGGATGACAGCCGTAGAACGGCTCCTGCCCCATCCCCGTCAGCACGTAGCCCTCGGTGACGGCGTCCAGCTGCGCCTTGCGCGCGTCGGCACTGTTGGCCAGCTCGACGTACTTCCAGCCCGTCGCCGGCCACTCATCGAGGTCCCAGCGCATGTGCATGGCGACGTCGCCGGTGATGGTGCCGGGCTGCAGCTTCAGCAGCTCGGCGGCCATCGTGCCGCGATCGTGGAACGTCGGCCCGAAGGAGCGCGCCAGCGGCACCGCCTCCCACAGGCTCATTGCCATGAGACCTGCGATCGCCACCGCGCCGACGGGGACCCAACGTCGATACAGCGACGCCAGATATCCGGCCAGCACCAGCACCAGCGGATACACGATCCCGTGCAGGTGGCGCACGTTACGGAAGCCCGCCACCCACTGCCCCTCGGCGCGCTGCACGTTGAGCTCCATGGCGAGGAACACCACCGTGAGCCACCACAGCGCCTCCGGCGCCGTGCGCAGCTTCAGTATCCATCCGAGGAGGAGGAACACCACGAAGGCATGCGGATAGAGCCCGTAGACGAAATCGCCGGTGGGGCCGCGCTCGAAGAGCATGCGCGGATAGATCTCGAAGGTGCCACGCGTCGCGAGCCGGTTCACCGCGTTCGGACCCGTGAGCCCCTGGAAGCGCACCTCGAGCTCGAGCGGCGCCAGCGGATTGCCCGACAGCGCCCAGTAGACGACGAGCACGAACCCGCCCAGCGCCGCACCCCAGCCGATGGCCGTCCACAGCTCGCGGCCGAGGTCCCGGCGTCGCATGAGCAGGATCACCGCGATCGGTATCACCAGCACCGCCGCCGACATCTTGGCGTGGTACGCCGCCAGCAGCGCGATGACGGCGCCGATCCAGGCCCGCCGCCGGACCGCGACATCGGGGTGTGACGTCGCACGCAGCACGCACCACATCGTGATCGCCGACATGAGCGAGCAGACGTAGTCGGACGAGAGCATCGTCGACCACACGACGTCGAACGGATGGACGACGAGCAGCAGGGCCGCGATCACCGCCCCGACACGGCCGTAGAGCTGGTGACCGATGGCGTACACGGCGCCGATCGCCAGCGTCGACGCCAGGGTGATGGGCAGGATCAGGCCGAGCTGGTTGATGCCGAAGAGGCGCGTCGAGATCAGCGTCGGCAGCCACCACGTGACGCGGTAGCCCTGGTTGTCGGGAATGAAGCGCCCGTCGCGGATGATGGCCACGAACTGCGCCTTCAGGATCGGATCGTCGCCCAGGCCGTAGCCGCTCCAGAGCGCGGCGCGCAACGCGAGGCCGAGGCCCATGAGCGACAAGGCGAGGACCACGTCGCGCGACGTGAAGGGTTCGCGGGCGGCGGGCACGGCGTCGCGCGGTTAACACGCCGGGGGGCGGAACGACAAACGCGTCAGGCGCCGCCGCGCGGCGTGAGCTTCGCGGCCAGCCCGCGCAGGCTGCGCAGATAGACCGCGATACCGATCGTCACGACGAGCGCCACGACCGCCCGCAGCGCGGCCAGGCCACCGCCACCCGACAGCACCTGGTTCACCTCCCATGCCAGGTAGGCGATGGCGCCGAGCAGCGCCGTCACGATCGTGATGCGATGGACGGCGGCAACCGGGCCAGGACCGGGGGTGGGCGGCACGCGCCGGGTCTAGCAGCCGATTCAGCCTACGGGAAGATCGCCGCCAGGCTCTCAGCCGCCGGACGGACGCGGAGATCGAGCCTCGCCAGGTCGGCCGCCACCGGCACGACGCGCAGCCCGCGCATGCCGAGGAGGCTCTCCGAGCGCAGGGGAAACGGCAGGCCCAAGCCCTCGACGACCCGCAACCCCGCCAGCACCGGCCCGAACGGCAGCGGCACGAACAGCACCCGCACCTTCGCCCTGGCGGCCGTCATGCGCAGGAAGGTCCCGAGCGACACCGGCTCCGGCTCGGCGACGTTCACCGCTCCCGTGATGCCACGCTCGAGCGCGCGCGCGATCGCCTCGCAGACGTCGTCGACGTGCACCGTCTGCAGCGGCTGGTGCCCGCCACCGAACAGCGGCACCGCGTGCGTGCCGCGCATCGCGCCCACCAGCTCCTGGAACCGCCCGCGTCCCACCGCCGACAGGATGAAGCCGGGACGCACGACGAGATCGCGCTCCGGCGAGAGCAGCCCCTCGAGCAGGTGCTTGCTGCGTGCGTAGTAGCTCGGGGCATCGGGACGCGCGTCGATGGTGGAGACGAAGACGACGCGCCCCACGCCGGCGGCGCGTGCGGCGTCGAGCACACGACGGGTGCCGTTCTCGTTCACCCGGCGCGCTCGCGCGACGTCGGGTTCGCGGGTGGCGTAGGCCGCGTGCACCAAGGCGTCGGCGCCGGCGAGCAGGTCGGTGTCGAGGACGTCGGGCAGGTCGCAGCGGCCGGCCTGCACGCCCGGCATGACGAAGGACGCCGGATAGCGCACCAGCGCGCGGACCGCGAAGCCGCGTCGCGCGAGGTGCGCGCACAGCGGCCGGCCGAGATACCCCGCGGCCCCGGTGACGGCCACCGTCGTCATGCGAGGCGCTTCGCCAGCAGGGTGCCGACACGATCGGCGTTCGCCATGATGTTGAAGGTGAGCCCCTTCGGCGGGATCCACGGGAACACCGAGCCGTCGGCCAGGTAGACGTTGCGCGTCGCGCGCAGTCGGCCGTCGCGATCGCAGGTGAGGTCGCCGCCCTCGGGACGCATCGGGAAGGCGCCGGCGTAGTGCAGGCTGGCGCCCTCGCCTGGACGTACCGTCTTGAGCGGCAGGCAGCCGAGACGACGGAAGAAGCGCAGCACGGATCGCTCGTCGGCACGTTGCGTCCGCGTCTCGTCAGCGGTGGGACGGTACCGCACCTCGAGCCGGTCGGGCGTGCCCCGGCGCAGCGTGCAGGTCTTGTCCGGCGTCGGGCGATCCTCGTGGTTGATGCCGAGCACGGCCAGGTGCGGCATGAGCAACCGCAGCACGGCGAGCGAGCGCGGGCACGCCAGCGGCGACTCCTTCATGAGCTTGAACGTCAGCAGCGAGCGGTACGAGAACACCTGCGCCTGCAGCAGCCGCGGCCGCTCGCCGGTCGTCCGAATCATGGCGGTGAGCTGCGCCAGGCTGTGACGACGGTCGCGCACCGGACGGCCGAGCGTGTTCAGGTTCACCGTCGGCACGTAGCTGTACGGATTGCACAGGATCGGCACGGGCGTGTCGTAGCGCTCGAGCGCGCGCAGCACGAGACGCGTCGAGCCGACCGTGCCCGCGGCCATCACCAGCGCGCGCGCCTCGTGGACCTCGGCGGCGCCGGTGTCGGCGTGCGTCGCCTGCACCCGCACGACGTCGCCGTCCTCGCTGAAGCGCTCGACGAAGCGGCGGTCGAGGTAGGTGAAGTTCGGGGCCCGCTGCAGCTCTTCGAGGGTCCACTGCGGGCGGTAGATGCTGCGATCGAGGTCGGCCCAGTAGGCCATGTCGAGGTAGCCCTCGGGCCCGCGGTCGCGGTACGGCCGGGTGCACACCGCGAGGCGCGTGCGGCCGAGGAAGAAGCCGTCGGCGTTGAGCGCGGCACGGCGACGGCCGTAGCGCGCCAGCAGCGACTCCGCCCCGGTGTCGACGTCGAGCGCCGGCAGGAGCGACGGGCTGGCGGGGAGGAACGGCAGCAGGTCGTCACGCTCGCCCGCGACGCCGATGCGCGCCGCCACGGCGTCGTAGTGCGACTGCATGTCGGCGGTGCCGAGCCCCATGTCGGCGAGCTCGTCGTCGGTGAACGGAAACACGCCGGCGCTCCAGCCCGCACCCAGACCGCCGCGGGCCAGGCTGATCGACACCGCGAACGCGGGTGAATCCACCGGAATCCGCTGCGGCGCATCGGCGAGGATGTGCATGCGCGGCGGCGTCAGCTGCGCGCCCACTTTCACCGGCCCGAACGGGATGCCCTCGAAGCGGTCGCCCAGGAAGTAGCGGTGCTGCGACGGATCGCCGCGACGGATGTCGGTGAAGTCGCGATGCGGGATGAGCGGCGCGTAGCGCGTGTCGGTGTTGCCGTAGTCGAGCATCACCACGCGCAGGCCGGCGTCCACCAGCGGCACGGCGGCGTTCACGCCTCCAGGCCCCGAGCCGATCACCAGGACGTCGGTCATGCGCGGGCGCGGGAGGCGATGGGGAGCAGCAGCAGGCCGAGGAGCGCCTGCACCACCGCCGCCCCACCGTGGAGGCCGACCTGTGCCAGGAGTGCGAGCCGGCCGGGCGTGCGCGGCAGGTACTCGTCGGCGAACTCCGGCGACGCTTCGAGCACGGCGCTCATGACGAGGAGCTTGCTGCGCAGCAGCCCGCCCGGATGCCGCAGACCGGCGGCGCCATCGAGGAACGGCAATGCCGCCGGATGCCGGCAGGCGAACGCCACGACGGCCTCGTCCGATGCGGATGCGGGCGCCGTGAACAGCGCGCGCACGGCGTCGACGTACCGCGCGACGAGCTCGGGCGGCGGTATCCGGCCGATCAGATAGCGCCCGAACACCCGCGCCTCGTGCTCCGTCGTGGCGGACGAATCCGGCATCCGCGGAGGAAAGCACGGCAGACGCAAGACGGCAAAGCGCGGTGACGGGGTGCCGCGCCCCGTCACCGCGCGCGATGGGTCAGTGCCGGACCAGGATGAAGCGCCGGCCCTCGACGTCGAGGCGGCCCTCGCGACGCATGGCCGACAGGCAGCGGCTGACGTTGGCGCGCGACGCGACCGCCAGCTCGGCGACGTCGTGGTGGGTGAGGGGAAGATCGATCAGCACGCCACGCTCGTGCGGCGTCCCGAAATCCTGCGCCAGCAGCTCGAGCGCCCGCGTTACCCGCTCGCGCAACGGCGCCATCAGGTAGGCGCACTTGTCGAACAGGAGACGCAGCAGCACCCGCCAGGTGCTGGAGACGAGGGTGAGCGCGTTCGCCGGTGGCAGCGCCATCAGGACCTGGCGCATCGCCTCATGGCTGATCAGGGCCACCAGGGCCGCCTCGTGCGCCACCGCGCCGAACTTGCGCGGCTCGGGGTGATCGAACAGCGAGGCCAGGCTGAAGAACTGGCCGGGGCGCACGATGCGGACCGTCATGGTCCCGCTGCCCATCTCGCAGGTGATGCGCACCGCCCCACGAATGAGGAAGTGCACGAGGTGGTCCGAATCGGTCGGCGCGAACACCGCCTGGCCGGCGCGGTAGCCCGAGATGCGTGCGTGCGCCACCAGCGTCTCCACCGCGGCGGTAGTGAGGCCGAGGCGGTTCATGTTCTGCGCCAGCAAGGCCCGGAGCGTCACCTTGGCCGGCGCGTCGCACATCCGTACCGGCGGCTGGCCGCCACCGGCTCCCCCCGTTCCGCGACGCACGTCGCGCCCGACATAGTCTCCAACGAACGTCATGGTCTCGCCCCCCTTCCGACGCCGTGACGCGGTGGTCACGGCGCATGTGTCACGGTCGCTAGCTTACTTTGCGTTTCGCTCCCATTGATGCAGTCTCACCGGCAGACGAAGCAATGTCCGTGCCGCGGCGGGAGGCAACGATTCACAGGTAGTCCGACGCGAACGAGGGGTCCCCGACGTGAGGGAACGACAACGGCGGGAAGCCGGCCCGGGTCGCGTTGCGCCGGAAAGCACCGCTCGACGGGCCTCCGGGTCGCCGTGAAGGATCGTTGACGCTGCGTTGACGCCTGGTCGCTCCCTTCACTAAGAGCGTCCCAGGTCTTCGATGCCCACTCGGCAGGTCACCCCGTCCGCTTCGCTTCCACCGGTGCCGGTGCTCGTGGTGGACGACAACGACGGCTTCCTGCACATCGTCCACGCCGCCCTGCGCGAGACCAGCCCGCGCTTCGCCGTCCACTCGGTGTCGAGCGGGACGGAGGCACTGGCCTTCCTCGAGCGCCGCGCGCCGTTCGCCGCCGCCCCCCGTCCGGCCTTCGTGCTGCTCGATCTCCGGCTGCCCGACTTCGACGCCCCGGAAGTGCTGCGGCGCATCGCGGCCGACGGGCGGCTCGCCTCCATGCCCGTGCTGGTGGTCAGCACCGCGCGCTGGGACGACGAGGTGGTGGCCCTCGAGCAGGCGGGCGCCACGCACATCCAACTGAAGCCGTCGCGCGTGCAGGCACTGCGCGACATGCTCGTCACGTTCTGGAAGGAGCAGGTCGATGGCCAGGATCCTCCTGATCGAGGATGACGAGGACACGGCCCGTCTGATCACGCGCGTCCTCGGCGAGCCGCCGGAGACGTGCGAGGTGACGGTGGCACGCTCGCAGCGCGAAGGCTTGGCCCGGCTCGATGCCGGCGACGTCGACTGCGTGCTGCTCGACTACCGGCTGCCCGACGTCGACGGCCTCGGCTGCCTGCGCGCCATTCGTCGCGCCCACCCCGATCTGCCGGTGGTGATGGTGACGGGTGCCGGCTCGGAGGAGATCGCCGTCGACGCCATCCAGCTCGGCGCGGCGAACTACCTCGTGAAGCACGGGCGCTGGCTGCAGGCCGTGCCGGTGGCGGTGCGCGCCGCCCTCGGCCAACGCGAGCTGCGACGCAGCAACGCGCGCTACCGCCGCAAGCTGCGCGCCAGCCAGCAGGAGCTGACGCGGCTGCGCCAGGAGCTCAGCGAACGCTACCGCCTCGACGGCATCGTCGGGCAGAGTCCGGCCATCGCGCAGGCGATCGAGTGTGCCGAGCGGGCCGCGGCGTCGAGCAGCCGGGTCATGATCGAGGGCGAGACCGGCACCGGCAAGGAGCTCTTCGCGCGCGCCATCCACTACCACGGCCCGCGCGCGACGAAGCCGTTCGAGGCCATCAACTGTGCCGCACTGCCCGAGCAGCTCATGGAGGCCGAGCTCTTCGGACATACGCGCGGCGCCTTCAGCGGCGCCGACCACGCCCGCCGCGGTCTCTTCGAGATGGCCGACGGCGGCACCCTCTTCCTCGACGAGGTGACCGAGCTCTCCCTGACGATGCAGGCGAAGCTCCTGCGCGTCGTCGAGGACGGCGTCGTGCGACCGCTCGGCAGCGAGGCGCGACGGACGGTGAACGTCCGCATCATCGCCGCCACCAACCGTCCGCTCGCCGAAGCGGTGCGGCGCGGCCAGTTCCGCGACGACCTCCGGTTCCGTCTGAGCGTGCTGTCGATCCGTCTGCCCGCGCTGCGTGAGCGTCGCGGCGACATCCGGCTCCTGGCGGCGCATTTCCTCGAGGAGATCGCGGCGCGCGAGGGCCGCTCGTTTCGCGGCTTCGAGCCGGTGACGCTGCAGCTCCTCGACGCCTACGAGTGGCCCGGCAACGTGCGCCAGCTGCGCAACGAGATCGAGCGCCTGGTGAACACGGCAGACGACGGCGAGCGCATTGCCGCCGACCTGCTCTCGCCCGAGGTGCTCGAAGCGCCCGTGTCGGATCGCGAGGACGGCGCGCGTACGTTGCGCGAGGTCGTCCGCAGCGTGGAGACGACGGTCGTCGCCGAACGCCTGCGCGAGTATGGCTGGCACCGCGGCAAGACGGCGGACAGCCTCGGCGTCACGCGCGAGTGGTTGTGGGTGAAGATCCGCCAGCTCGGGCTGGTGGTGCCGCCGCGGGCGGAGTGACGGCAACTACTCCTGCGCCGTCACCTCGACCGTCACCGGCATCACCACCGCCCCGGGACCGGGCAGGCCGGCGAGGATATCCACGGTGGTGTCGATCACGGTCGGAAGGCAGAACGTCGCCGCCAGCACCGTACCTGCACCGGTCTTCGGGTAGAGGGGGTCCGGCCAGCGTGGGGTGAGCGTTCCCGCCGTGCCCGTTCGCACGAGCTGCCCCGACAGGCTGTTGGGCCCTGTCGGGAAGCACGGCTGGCTCGGATTGTTGGAGCAGCACGTCTGGTTGACACCACCCTTCGCGGCCGCGGTCGTCGAGCAGTCGACCGTACACGTGCCAGGCCCGCACGAGTCGTCGACGGTCTGATCGGGACAGGGGAGTGAGCCGTCGAGGACGGCGTCG
>DASYLJ010000064.1:0-7563 GCA_036009625.1 Binatia bacterium | reverse complement strand
GCTCGTCGGTGGCTACGCCTACGAACGCAGCCAGTTCAATCGCGCCACCCAGGCGCGCCGGCAGCCCGGGTCGGCCTTCAAGCCGCTGCTCTACGCGGCGGCGCTCGATCACGGCTTCACCCCGGCGTCGCGCATCCTCGACGCACCGGTGACGTTCGGGAAGGGACGCGCCGCCTGGAGCCCGCAGAATTTCGGCGGCAAGTACTACGGCCGCACCAACCTGCGCGACGCCCTCACCAAGTCGCTCAACACCGTCAGCGTGCGTCTGCTCGACAAGGTGGGCGTGACGCCCGTGATCGATTATCTCGGGCGCTTCGGTCTGCACGACGATCTCGAGCCGAACCTGTCGCTCGCCCTCGGCACCGCCGAGGTGACGCTGCTCGACCTGGTTCGTGCCTACGGCGTGTTCGCGTCGGGCGGCCAGCGCGTCGAGCCGCTCTTCATCACCAAGGTCGAGAACCTCGCGGGCGACGACGTGCCGTTCCCCGGCACCCAGGGCGAGATGCGCTATCCGGCCATCGACCCCGCGGTTGCCTACGTCATGACCAGCATGCTCGAGAGCGTCGTCACCCGCGGCACGGCACGCCGAGCATTGGAGCTCGGTCGCCCCGCTGCCGGCAAGACTGGCACCACCAACGACTCCAAGGACGCCTGGTTCGTCGGCTACACGCCCGAGCTCCTGACGGGAGTGTGGGTAGGCTTCGATGCCGGAACCCCACTCGGCGAGAAGGAGACCGGGGGCCGGGCGGCGACGCCGATCTGGACGACGTTCATGCAGCAGGCGTTGGCCGATCGGCCGATCGCCGACTTCACGATCCCCGAGGGCGTGACGTTCGTCGACATCGAGCCCTGGTCGGGCCTGCGGGCGGTGGCCGGATCGTCGTCACGCCGTGAGGTGTTCGTCACCGGCACCGAGCCGACGGGGTTCGCGCGCCGTCCCGAGCCGGAGCCCACGCCGGAGCCGGAAGCCCCGCTCTACGTCGACGCGATCCATCCCACCGCCGCCGTCCCCTAACACCCCGGACGACCCCGTCCCCAAAACACGACCGCCCCCCGGAGCATGCTCCGGAGGGCGGTGGTGCACACGAGGTCCGCAGCCTCAGTCGAGGAGATCGGCCGAGGGCGCGAGGAACGCGCGGCTCGGCGAGCCGTAGATCGTCGTCGACGTGGTGGTGGTCGTCGGCGACGTCGTGGTGCTGGTGGTGCTCACGATCGTGGTCGTGGTGGTCGTCGGGATGCCGGTGGGGCAGATGCCCTCGAGCGTCGGACGCTTCACCTGGAAGATGCGGTTGCCGACGTTCTTCACCTTGCCGTCCGGGCCGAACTGCACCGAGTAGCGATCACCCGCGGTCGGGCTGATGCCGATCTTGAGGGCCATGCAGCCGCTGATGCCCGGATCGGGCGGCACGATGTTGAGCGGCGCGGAGCGACCCGACACGATCGCCTTGATCGAGAACGTCCCGTTCAGGGTCCGCTTGATGATGACGCCCTTCACGGGACCCTGCTCGGCGCGCGCGTCCTTGTACTTGAAGGTGAGGTTGCCGGTCTGCGACCAGAAGGTCTTGCCGTTGCTGCCGACGCCCTGGGGCAGATTGAACGTCTGCGCGCTCGGCGTGGCGCCCAACGCGAGCAGCTCGAGAATGGCGCCACCCGCGCTGCCGAGGGCGACGGGGCTCCCGACCAACGTGTTGGAGCTGTTCTTCTCGACGCCGACGCCCACCACTTTGCGCTGCGACGGGTTGTTACCGGCCTTCACCGTGAGCACACGCCCGAGAATCGTCTGATCGGCGGCGAACGCGAGGCCGGCGGCGAGCAACATGCCGCTCCCGAAACCAAGCGCGATACGTCGAGCGGTCGTCGTCATCGTCGGTCGTCTCCTTCGTCGATCGTGAGGGGGCAGCTGGATTGGCTACCAAATCGGCCCCGAATGAATGGTGGCGTTACCGCCGACGCGCGGGCGGTGTCAAGAAATATCGAACCGATGCACTGCGGCATGCGACGACAGGCGATGTGCCATGCGCGTGCAGGGTGGCACATGCGCGGTCCGCCGACGGCACACATCCTTCGTGTGCTGCACGCCCGACGCACGTACCGCCGCGGCCCCGGACTTGCTCCGAGGACCGCATGCTCGACATCTCCGGCTCCCAGTACGACTCCCGCCCCGCCCCACTGACCGTCACCATTCACGACGTGCGGGTCGTCGTCGCCACCGAGCACGCGCTCATCGTCGAGCGCGGCGGCCGCCGGGTCGCGGTACCGCGCGCCAGCGTGCGCGACGGCAGCACCGCGCTGCGCGACGACGACCACGGCACGCTGATCCTGCCCGTCCCGATCGCCTGCTCGCTCGGGCTGCCCTGACGCGCGCGCGACGCTACTGGCGCGCGCCGACCAGCGCCTGCACCGCCGACGCCAGCCCGTCCACGCTCAGGTGGAACATCGGGAACAGACGGCGGACGACGCGCGTCGTCTGCGTGAAGTCCCACTCGCTCGCCGGCTCGGGGTTGATCCACACGGCACGGTCGAAGTGGGTCGCGATGCGATGCAGCCAGGCGATGCCGGTCGTGGGCGCGCTGCGACGCGGATCGATGTTGCCGTTGGGCTCCATCAGCTCCGCCGGGTGCATCGCGGCGTCGCCGACGATGGCCACCTTCCAGCGCTCGTCGAGACGGCGCAGCACGTCGCCCGTCGGCACCTCGTCTATGCGCAGCATGCGCGCCGCGCTGTAGACGTGGTCGTAGACGCAGTTGTGGAAGTAGTAGGCCTGGAAGTCGCGCAGGCCGCGCTCCTCGTGCAGCGCGGTGAGGAGCTGGCTCACGGGCTCGTAGTGCGGGTCCATGGTGCCGCCGACGTCCATCAGAAGCAGCAGGCGCACATCGTTGCGGCGCGGCGCACGGAACACCAGCTCGATCTCGCCGGCGTTCTTGCAGGTCTCGTCGATGGTCTCGTCGAGGTCGAGCTCGGTCTGCACGCCGCGACGCGTGAGCTGGCGCATGCGTCGGAGCGCCACCTTCATCTGGCGGAGGTCGAGCGTCAGGTCGGTGCGATAGTCACGGAAGCGCCGCTCCTCGGCGACCTTCATCGCCGACCGGCTCTTGCTCGGTCCGCCGACGCGGATGCCCGACGGGTGCTGGCCACCGTGGCCGTAGGGCGACTTGCCACCCGTGCCCACCCAGCGATCGCCGCCGTCGTGACGCTCGGTCTGCTCGGCGAGCGTCTCGAGGAACTTCCGCATGAGCTCGTCGGAGCTGAGCTTCTGGAGCTCGGCCATCTGCTCGGGCGTGAGATCGGGGAAGTTCTCGGGGTTCTTCAGCCACTCGAGCACGGCGTTCGTGACGTCGTCGCCGAGCGCCCCCTCGACGCCCTTGAAGACGCGCTGGAAGACGCGGTCGTAGGCGTCGAAGTAGGTCTCGCTCTTCACCAGGCAGGCGCGCCCCAAGTGGTAGAAGCGCAGCAGGCTCGAGCCGTGCAGGCCCTGCTCGAGCGCCGACAGGAACGCCTGCCACTCCTGGATGGCGACGGGAATGCCCTCGTCGCGCAGCCCGTAGAAGAGATCGAGGAACATCCTACTGGTTGTAGCGCGGCCCCAGATCGGCCCACTTGGTCGGGTACCGGCCGCTCTTCTGATCGTACTTCTGGAGCGCGTCGACGTCCTGCTCCTTCTTGAGGAGCGCGCCCAGGAACGGGATGTGGGACTCGATCTGCGACTGCGAGACGCCCGAGCGCAGCAGCGCGCTGATCCAGTCGACCAGCTCCGACGTGCTCGGCTTCTTCCGCAGCTCGTTCTGCTCGCGCAGCCAGTAGAACTTGATCAGCACCTGATCGAGCAGCTTGGTGTCGAGGTGCGGGTGGTGCACGTCGACGATCTTCCGCATCAGCGCCGGGTCGGGGAACTCGATGTAGTGGAAGATGCAGCGACGCAGGAAGGCGTCGGGCAGCTCCTTCTCGTTGTTCGACGTGATCAGCACGACGGGACGCTGCCGCGCCGCCACCTCGTCACCGGTCTCGACGACGGTGAAGCGCATCTCGTCGAGCTCGCGCAGCAGGTCGTTCGGGAACTCGAGGTCGGCCTTGTCGATCTCGTCGATCAGCAACACGTGCCGCTCCTCGGCGCCGAAGGAGCGCCCGAGGGGACCCATTTTGATGTAGCTGCGGATGTCGGAGACGGTGCCGGTGCCGAAGCGGCTGTCGTTCAGCCGCTGCACGGTGTCGTAGACGTAGAGGCCGTCCGCCGCCTTGGTCGTCGACTTGATGTGCCACGACAGCATCGGCATGCCGAGGCCGTCGGCGACGTGCTTCGCCAGGACCGTCTTGCCGGTGCCGGGCTCCCCCTTCAGGAGGAGCGGTCGCTCGAGGGCGATCGCGCAGTTGACGGCGTCGACGAGTGGACCCGATACGATGTAGCCGGGCGTGCCCTCGAAGCGCTTGAAGTTGCCGTTCTCACTCATTCGCGATGCCTCCGTTCGTCGGACCGACCCGGGAGGGTTACCGCCCTGGGTTGCCTCGTGCAAGGTTCGCCGTGCGGCGGACGCAGCGACGCGGCTGCGGTCGGCCGCGTCCCGCCTGGGGTTGGCGCCCCTTTCCCCCTGGCACGATCCATGCGACGTGGCGCCATCGTGGACTCGACGACACGCTCGAAGGACCCCGCCAAGGCGCGCCGCGCCGCCGCCCACCCCGACCGCCCCGGCGAGCGCTGCGACGCACCGCCCGGCACCTGGCGACCGGTCGTCGATCACGCGCGGTGCGAGGGCAAGCGCGACTGCGTCGTCGTCTGCCCCTACGACGTCTTCGAGGTGCGCAGCATCGACGACGCCGACTGGCAGGCGCTGTCGTGGTTCGCGAGCCTCAAGGTGCTCGCCCACCGCTACCAGACGGCATACACGCCGCGCGCGGACCAGTGTCGTGCCTGCGGGCTGTGCGTCGTCGCCTGTCCGGAGAAGGCGCTGACGCTGTCAATGCAGACGTGACGCGTCGCGCGGCGCGCCGATGGTGCGCTCGATGCCGTCGAACAGCACGTCGACCGACTCGCCCTTGCGTACGTACTCGGTGACACCATCGAGCGGCGTCTCGGTGTAGACGCCCGAGTAGACCAGCACCGGGATGTCGACGAGGCGCGCGTCGGCTTGCTTGAGCAGCAGGAACACCTCGCCGTTCATGCCGGCCATGGCGAGGTCGAGGATGATGAGACGCGGTTGCGCTTCGCGATCGAGGCGATCGAGCGCTTCCTGTCCATCACTCGCCTCGGCCGCCCGATAGCCGCGCGACCGCAGCAGCTCGACGAGTGACTCGCGGGTTTCGGGATCGTCCTCGACGACCAACACGTCCACCAGCGACATGCACGCTCGATATCCGGCGCGCGGTCGGACGGATAGCCCCATTCGTCGAAAAGTGCGTCGGGTCAGAGGCCATAGGCTTCGAGCAGCCGCAGCCAGAGCTCGCTGATCGTCGGGTAGGACGGCACCGCGTGCCAGAGACGGTCGATGGGCACCTCGCCGACGACGGCGACCGTCGCGGCGTGGATCAGCTCGCCCACCGACGGCCCGACCAGCGTCACACCGACGAGCACCCGGCGTGACTCGTCGACCACCATGCGTGCGCGTCCCGCGTAGTCGTCGGCATGCAGCGCCGCACCCGCGACCTTGCCGATGTCGTAGTCGACAACGCGCACCGTCACGCCGCGCGCGCGCGCCTGCGCCTCGGTGAGCCCCACGGCCGCCACCTCCGGCTCGGTGAAGACGACCTGCGGCACCGCCGCCCGGTCGGCCGTCGCCGCCCAGCGCGACCACGGCGCCGGCGTGTCGTTGCCGAGCGTGCCCTGCGCGCGCGCCACGATGACGTCACCGCAGATGCGGGCCTGATACTTGCCCATGTGCGTGAGCAGCGCGCGATGATTCACGTCGCCCGCCGCATACAGCCATCCGCCCGCGATGCCCCGCACGCGCAGATCGTCGTCGACGTCGAGCCACGCCCCGGGACGGAGGCCGATGGTCTCGAGGCCGAGGTCGTCGGTCTGCGCGCGCCGGCCCGCCGCCACCAGGAGCTCGTCGGCGACGAGCGGCGCGTGGCCGTCGAGCGCCAGCACGACGGCCCCCTCGGCACGACGATCCACCCGCACGGTGGAGACGTTCGTCAGGACGCGCACGCCGGCGGCCTCGAGCCCCGCGCGCACGGCCTCGCCCGCGAACGGCTCGTTGTCGTCGAGGAGACCGCCGGCGCGCTGCAGGAGCGTGACCTCCGTGGTGCCGAGCGCGCGCCACGCCGTCGCCATCTCGCAACCGACGACGCCGCCACCGAGGATGGCCAGGCGGCGCGGAACGACACGGGTGCTGGTGGCTTCGCGTGGCGTCCAGGGCGTCGCCGCCGCGAGTCCCGGGATGTCGGGGATCGCCGCGGCGCTCCCGGTGCAGATCGCGACGGCACGCGCCGCCACCAAATCCACCGACGCGCCGGCGACACGCACGCGACGCTCGCCCGTGATCCGCGCATGGCCCCGGACCAGGTCGATGTGGTGGTCGCCGAGCCACTTCACCTGCGAGGCGTCGTCCCAGTGCTTGGTGAACGCGTCACGGCGCGCGAACACCGCGGTGGTATCGAGCACCCCGGTGACGGCCTCGCGCGCACCGGCGACGCGACGGGCGGCGGTCAGGGCCTGCACCGGTCGCAGCAACGCCTTGCTCGGCATGCACGCCCAGTACGAGCACTCGCCACCGACCAGCTCGGCCTCGACGACGACGGCCGTGAGCCCCGCCGCCGTCACACGCCCCGCGACGTTCTCTCCCGTCGACCCGCCACCGATCACGACCACATCGTACCGTCGCTCATCCATGTGCCACCTCCCATCGTGTGGTGCGCGGCGGATGGTCGTCGCATTCGGACGGATCGTCAATTCGGGCGACCTCTCGATATTCCACCAATCGGTTGACAATCGACCGCGGCTCGTCGATGCTCAACCCAATGGTTGAACACGAATCCGACCGGCTCGACGCCGTCTTCCATGCGCTCGCGGATCGTACGCGGCGCGAGATGGTGCGGAGCCTCGCCGCCCACGAGCACAGCGTCGGCGAGCTCGCCGCGCCCTTCCACATGTCGCTCGCCGCCGCCTCGAAGCATCTGAAGGTGCTGGAGCGCGCGGGTCTGGTGCGACGCACGGTGGAGGGACGCACGCATCGGTGCGCGCTCGAACCGGCCCCACTCGCCGAAGGCGACGCCTGGTTGCGCCGCTACGAAGCCTTCTGGAGTCACCGTCTCGACGCCCTCGACGTGGCACTGCGCGCCACGCCGCCGCGCCCGAAGGCGCCCGCGAAGAAAGGACGTCGCCGATGATCACCGCTGCCACCGTCTCCGTTCACGTCACCCGTCGCTTCGCCGTCGCTGCCGAGCGTGTCTTCGACGCCTGGCTCGACGACGACCTGATCACGCGCTGGATGTTCGGTCCCGACGTCCGCGACGAGGAGATCGTGCGCATCGCGCTCGACGCGCGCGTCGGCGGCCGCTTCTCGTTCGTCGTCCGTCGCGGCGCCGACGAGATCGACCACGTCGGCACCTACCTCGCCATCGAGCGTCCCC
>DASYLJ010000063.1:0-11054 GCA_036009625.1 Binatia bacterium | reverse complement strand
CGACCCGAGGTGGTGCGGACGTGGTCGGTGGTGGACTACGTCACCGCCATCCACCGCGCCGCCCACGGCGGCATCGCACCCGATCCGCCGCTCCCGCAGGGCCACGACCTGGTGTCGCAGTATCTCCTGCTGCTGTCGCTGAGCCCCGACGGCTCCGACCTCGAGAGCCTGCTCGACCCGAGCGAGCGCTACGCCGCGGTCGCGCTCGGCACGACCGACCTCGGCACCGACCGTCTCCGTGTCCTACGACACGATACCGACGCATTCGTCCGCGAGCGGCTCGGCGACGATCTCGACGTGCGCTTCGTGGGTGACTACTGGGAGGTGTCGCGCGGCAACGACATGGTGGCGCGCGATCAGGCGCTGAGCCTGGTGGGCTCGCTCCTGCTGATCCTGCCGCTGGTCGGCATCTTCCTGCGCTCCGGCCGTCTCACGATGATCTGCATTCCGCCGAACGTCCTTCCCCTCGTCGCCACGCTGGGCCTGATGGGCTTCGCGGGCATCCCGCTGCGCACCAGCACGTCGATCGTCCTGCCGGTGTCGCTCGGCATCGCCGTCGACACCACCACCCACTTCCTGACCCGGGTGCGCGAAGAGTGGCTCACGGACCGCGACTACCACGGCGCCGTGCGTCGGGCGCTGATCGGCACGGGGTGGGGCATGACGTCGTCCACGCTTGCGCTGGTGGTGGGGTTCGGCGCCTACCAGGTGCCCGAGTTCCAGTCGTTCCACGACGTCGGCCTCCTCGCCAGCTGGACGATGCTCGTGGCGCTGGCGGCGAATCTCTTCCTCACGCCCGCCCTCGTGCTCTGGCTCGAACCGTTCGGTCCCGACGACGCGGTGGCCGAGACGGCACCGCTCGTGCGCGCGAGGGCGGCGCGGTGACGAACGACCAGTTCCTCGCCGACGGACGCTACTGCGACTGGCACGATCCGGCGATCCTGTCGTGCGCGCGCGAGGTGACGCAGGGACTGTCGGCACCGATCGCACGGGCCATCGCGCTGTTCCAGTTCGTCCGCGACGACGTGCGTTACACCTTCGGACCCTGGGGCATCCCGGCCAGCGACACGCTGCAGCGGCGCGAGGGCGTGTGCACCAACAAGGCGAACCTCCTGGTGGCGCTCTTTCGCGCCACCGGCATCCCCGCCGCCTTCGGCCTCCTCCAAGTCAACCCGCGCGAGTACTACGGTGTCGTCGCGCCACCGTACCTGAAGCCGTTCGTGTCGGATCGCTCGCTGCACGTCTATGCCGCTGCCCGTCTCGAGGACGTCTGGGTGCGTTGCGATCCCTCCACCGATCGTGAGATCGCGACGAAGACCGCGCACTACTGCCGCCAGACCCGCCTCATCGAGTGGGACGGACGGCAGGACGCACTCGACTTCCTGCAGCCGCAGCACGTCTACGCCGACCTCGGCCTGCGCGCCTGCATCGACGATCTCCTCGACAAGCCGGCGCGGCACGCGCAGCCCGAGACGCTGGCCGCCATCAACGACTACGTCCGCTTCATCCGGACGAGCCCGCCCTTCGCGAGCGCCGAGGCGTTGATCGCCCACTACGCGCGCGAGCGCGGCATCGCTCCCGGCGAGCCGACGTGATCCGCGCGACACCCACGACCGCCGACGTGCGCAGCGCCGTGCTGGCGGCGGCGTGGGCCTTCGTCGGCTTCGGGCTCTACGTCACGGCGATCGACGCGTCGGGATGGATCAGCTTTCCCCTGCTGCCGGTGCTCGCGATCTTCGCGATGCTGGCGTTCGTCAACGTCGTGCTGGCACGCTTCGCCGACGTCTGGGCCGGCCCCGCGTGGACGGCGTGGGCCTACGAGGGCTTTCACGCCGCCGCGCTCACCGTCGTCGTCTACTTCTTCGGCGGCATGTCGCTCGGCGTCTTCGTGGTCGTGTACTCCTTCCTGGTCGTCCACACCGAGGTCCTACGACCCGACGCCTCGGTGTACGTCACCGCCAACCTCTGCGCCGTCTGCTACGCGGCGCTGGCGACGCTCGAGCACCTCGGCTGGGTCGAGAGCCGCTACGGCCTGCAGGTGCCGCTCACCGCCGGCAATCGCCTCGCCGTGGTCTCGTTCGCCGCCATCTCGTTCAACTTCCTCGCCCTCTACGCCAGCCGCCACGGCACCCAGCTCCGGCGCATGGCGGCACGGCTCGAGCAGATGGTCACCGACCGCACCGCCGATCTCGAGCGCACCAATCGCGAGCTCACCGCCACCGCGGCGGCGCTCGAGACGAAGCAGGCGGAGGTGCAGTCGTTCGTCTACACGGTCACGCACGACGTCAAGAATCCGCTCAACGCCATCGTCATGCTCACCGACCTCGTCCTCGAGGAGGACGGCGCGAACCTCGGGGCGGAGGCGCGCAGCCGTCTCGAGCGCGTGCTGCGGACCGCAGAGCACACCGAGGACATGATCCGGGACCTGCTCGGGCTCTTCCGCGTGACGTCGCGCGCCGAGCCGGCCACCTGGGTCGACCTCGACATGCTGGCACACGCCACCCTCGAGACGCTGCGCCCGCAGCTCGACGCCAAGGGCGTGCGCGTCGAGTTGGCGCCGCTGCCGCAGGTGTGGGGGGAGCCGAGCAAGCTCGGGCACCTGCTCGCCAATCTCCTCGGCAACGCCGTCAAGTACGTTCCCGCGACGAACGGCCGCGTCACGGTGTCGGGCGAGCTCGACGATGGGCAGGTCGTCCTCACCGTGCGCGACAACGGCATCGGCATCGACCCCGTGTACCACCGCCGCATCTTCGAGCCCTTCGGCCGCGTGCCCGGCCCGCAGCAGCTCGTGGACGGACGCGAGGTGGCGGGCTCCGGCGTCGGCCTCGCCATCGTGCAGCAGATCGCGCGCGCACACGGCGGCGCCGTCGAGGTCGAGTCGGCGACCGGCGCGGGCAGCACCTTTCACGTCCGTCTGCCGCAGGGGCCACGGCCATGAGCGCGGCGCGCCGGCGCGTCCTCGTCGTCGACGACAACCCCGGCTATCTCGACGTCATCCGCACCATCCTCGGCGACGCCGACCATGGCATCGACGTCGAGGTGGCGGAGACCGGCACTGCCGCCATCGGCCTCCTGCGTGACCGTCCACCCGACGCGCTGCCGGCGGTCGTCTTCCTCGACTTCCACCTGCCCGACCTCACCGCCCCCGAGGTGCTGCGCCGCCTGCGCGCACTCCCGACGCTGCACGACGTCCGCGTCGTGGTGATGAGCCAGTCGGAATGGGACGCCGATCGTCGCGCCGCGCTCGATGCCGGCGCGCAGGATTTCTTCGCCAAGCCGTCGCGTGCACAGGCGTTGCGCGACCTGCTCCTGTCCCATCTGCCGCCCGCGTGACGCCCGCCTCGGAACCCGTCCAGGGTCGAATGGGTGAGAGAACGGGCCGGGGGCGGCACGTTTCCCCGGACGGGCTCCGACGCGGGCGTCCCTCAGGCGATGACGTGCAGGTGCTTGCCTCCGTCGGTCGTCACCATCACCGGTTTCGTCGCGCGTCGCTCTAGAAACACCGGGCGCAGCAGCATGACGATGGCCGGCAGCACCACCAGCGCACCCGCCGACGACACCAGCATCGCCAGCGCCACCAACGACCCGAGCCGCACGTGGACGGCGAAGCCCGAGAAGCAGAGCGTGGCGTAGCCGAAGGCGATCGCCGACGATACGAACAGGATGGCCTTGCCGGACGTGGCCAGCGCGCGCGCCACCGCCTCGCCGAGGTCGGCCGTCGCGGCGCGCTCCTCGCGGATACGGAAGAGCAGGTACATGGCGTAGTCGGCGCCGATGCCGACGGCCATCGCCGAGATCACCGCCGTCATGCTGTCGAGCGGGATGCCGAGCAGCCCCATCACCCCGAAGTTGACCGCGACGGCCAGCGCGAGCGGCACCGCCACCAGCAGCCCCGCCAGCAGCGAGCGCAACAGGATCGCCGAGATCACCACGGTGATGAACGCGATCTGCACGATGTTGCGCAGCTTGCCCTGCACCATCACCTCGTTCGTCGCCGCCGTCGACGCGAGCGTACCGGTGTAGCGCACGACGTAGCCGGGCGGGAAGATGCTGTGCACGAGGTGGTCGGCGGTGGCGATGAGACGCTCGCCGAAGCGCGTGTCGTCGTCGTGCACCAGGAGACGGATCTTGGCGATGCGGTGCGCCGGATCGATGATGGTGTCGAAGTCCTCGCCGCCGCCCGACATCGAATAGAGCAGGAGATACTGCGCCGTCAGCTCGCGCGTGTCGGGCAGCGCGTCGACGTCCGGCTGGTCGGCGTTCATCGCGGTGTGCATCTTGGCGATGAAGTCGACGTACGAGGTCACCTTGCCGACGCCAGGCTCGCCCGCGAGCCGCTTCTGCACCGACGAGATGGCGCGCAGGATCTTCGGCTCCTCCATCGACCCCTCGCCCGGCCCCTCGACGAGCAGGATCAGCGTGTTGGTGCCCGAGAAGTTCTGGTTGATGGCGGCGTCCTCGACGCGCACCGGATCGCTTGGCCGGAACTGTCCCTTGACGCTCTGGCCCACCTGCACACGCGCCGCGAGCGCCGCGCAGAGGAGCACGAGCAGCAGGCTCGCACCGACGACCGCCACCGGCCGTGTGCGCGCCGCGGACGACGCCGCACCGATCAGGCGATCGAGGAAGGGATGCGCCGCCGCCTCGCGCTCGCGCTCGCGCCCACGAGGAGCGGGCAGCATGGCGCGGACGGCCGGGATCAGCGTCATCTCGATCACCATCGCCGACAGGATGCCGAAGCCCGTGAACAGCCCGAAGGTGCGGACCGTGGCCGTCCCGAAGGTCACCAGCGAGCAGAACGACAGTGCCGCGACGCTCCCGGCCGCAAGCATCACCGGGCCCACGCGGACCAGGCTCGCCACCACCGCCTCGTGGACGTCGCCGACGCGGTCGAACTCTTCGTAGAAGCGCTTCAGCACCTGCACCGCGTGTCCGGCGGCCACTGCCAGGATCAGGATCGGGGTCGTCGTGTTGAACGGGTCGAGCGAGACATGCATCAGCCCCATCAGCCCGAGCGCCCAGAACACCGACATGAGCGCCGTCGCCAGCGGCAGGAAGAGCGCCTGCAGCGTGCGGAAGGCGTCGTAGTGCACCAGTCCGATGACGACGAGCGCCAGCGGGAAGAAGTAGACCATGCGGCTGGCGTACTCGCTGAGCTGGGCCAGGAAGACGACGAGACCGGAGAGGCGGACGTCGAAGGTGCCGTCCTGCTCCTCGGCCAGTGCCTGCAGCACCGCCGCGTGGAGCTGGCGATAGCCCGGTGTCGCCGGTGTCAGCTCGAAGCTGGCCTGCACCGCCGCCGCCGAGCCGTCCTCGGCGACCAGCGTCCCGACGTAGGCATCGTTGGCGAAGGCGCGCTCGCGCACCGCGGCGGCGCCCGCGGCGTCGGTCGGCGGCTCGGCCATCACCCGCGTCACCTCGAGGCCGTCGGCCGTGCCCCGGATGTCCTTCACCTGCGGTGCAGCCAGGCTCTGCACCAGCGCGGGATTGGCGCCGGGCACCTTGCGCAGCCGCTCGGTGATGCGGGCCAGCTTGGTGAGGAACGCCGGCGTGAAGACGTTGCGGTCGTGCGGGAAGAGCCCGACGACGACGAGGTTCTTGTCGCCGAAGAGCCGGTGCACCTCGTTCAGCGTCTGGATGTAGGGATGCGCCTGCGGCACCTGCGCGTCGGGATCGACTTCGACGTGGAGGCGGGTGGCGGCGACGGTGAGCAATGCGGTGGCGACGAGGACACCACCCAGGACGGCCCAGCGATGCCGGATCACCCACCGAGCGTAGGTCTCGATGGCAGACATGGCTCAGATCCCGACAGCCAGACGACGGACCGAGCGCACGGGCCCGGCGCCGAGCGGCGGCACCACGCGCGGGACCTCGAGCTGCGGCATCGCGGGCCCCATGAAGAGGCCCCGGAACGGATGCCCGTCCATGATCTCCCCCGCACGGCGGACATCGAACGAGAGCAGCTCGTGCTCGGCGTTGCCGAGCTTCTCGTAGCTCGCCGTGAGCCCGTTGCGACGGAACCGGATCCACTCGAACGTCCAGATGCGCTCGGGCTTCGAGCAGATGACCATGTAGTGCGCCCCGATCACGTCCAGCATCTGCCGGCAGAGGTGGAAGAGGCCGAAGGACACCACCGGGATGAAGGTCTTGCCCTTGCGGTACTCGGGGAGGATCGCGAACCGCGAGATCTCGACGGAGTGATGGGTCTGCAGGGGGAGCGGCAGGCGGAAGTACTCCTCGGCTTCCAGAGGACCCGCCGACCTGGGGGTCATGCGCAGGCTGCCGCACGCCTTGCCGGTCTCGAGATCGCGCGCCAGGAGGAGCCAGGACCGGCCGTCGTACTGATCCGGAACGGGGACGCCGTAGCCGTTGCCGTCGTTGTAGACCCGATTGCGGATGTCCATGGCCTCGGCGATCTCGGACGGGGTCTGGCAGACCGTGAAACGGAACCCGTCGAGCAGATCGAGCGGCAACCCTGCCTCCTGGTCCTCGGCGCGTCGGGCAGCGGTATCTGTGAGCGTGGCCATGTGGGTCCTCCTGCCATGCTCCAGTGCAACTGACGTGCCCTTCCGTACGGTTGGAAACGCGCGGATTCACGCGTTTCCGGGGGGAACGGCCGTTCCCACCGACCCCTCATGGGCCCCCGCGTTCCCAGGAGATACTGCTTGTGAGTCCCGACGGGGCTCCGCAGAATCGGTTGGGCTCTCCATGGGATACGACTGGCTCGTGCCATTGGCCGCTGCGGTGGCCAACCTGATGATCTCCGCTTCGGTCCTGTGGCGGAGCCACCGCGATCGTACGTCCTGGATCTTCGCCGGGATGATGGACTGCATCGTGGCGTGGAACCTGTGCCTGTTCGCGCTCTACTACTTCCCGACCCCGGCCGAGGCCGAGTTCTGGAGCCGCATGGCGCGCACCGGGCTCTGCTTCGCCCCGGTCGCGTCGTACCATGCGACCCTCTCGATCGGCGCCTACGAGCACCGCGTCTGGCGCATCCTGCTCGTCGGTGGCTACGTCGCGGCCACCCTGGTGGCCATCGCCAACCTGGCCGGGCTGCTCGTCACCGGCGTGAAGCCGCACCAGTGGGGGTTCTATCCAGAGCCCACGCCGCTCTACGGCGCCCTGACCGCGCTCATCGTCGGCTATCTGCTGCTGTCCGTGGTCCTCATGACCTACGGCTACCGGCATCCGGCGTCGGCGCGCCAGCGCGTGCAGATCAAGTTCCTGTGCGTGGCGGGCCTGGTCCAGGTGCCCTTCGGCCTCACCAACCTCCTGCCGGTCTACGGCATCGAGATCTATCCGCTCGGCAGCCTCGGCTCGGTGATCTACGTCAGCATCATCGCCTATGCGATCGTGCGCCACCGGTTCATGGATCTCGACTACCTGGTGCGCAAGGTGGTCAGCTTCTCGCTTGCCGCGACCGTCGTGCTGGGCCCGGGCACCGTCGTGGTGACGCTGCTTGCCGGGCGCGTCGAGGCCAACGATCCGTTGCTGCTCGGGCTGACGGCCGCCGCGCTGGCGCTGATCGCCGCGGTCCTCGTGCCCACGCTGCAGCGCGCCCTCGAGACGCGCATCCAGCGAGCGTTCTTCCCGCAGCGCTTCGACTATCGCCGTCGTCTCCGCCAGTTCGCCACCACGCTCGTCCACGAGCTCGACGAGGGCCAGTTGCTGCGGCGGCTCGGTGACACCCTCACCGAGATCCTCGACCTCGAGCACTCCTACGTCTTCGCGCGCGACGAGCCGGGCGGCCACCTGGCCCTCGCCTACCCTGCGCCCGCGTCGACGCAGTGGTTGGACGACGAGCTCGTCGACGTCCTCGAGCCACTGCGGGGCCCGCTCCTCGCCGGCGAGATGGAGGCCGTGAGCCCCGCCGCCGCCGCGGTCCTGCAGGCGCGGCGCTGGGAAGTGGTGATGCCGCTGCGCGTGAACGAGCGCCTGATCGGCCTGGTGGCGCTCGGGCCCAACAAGGACATGCGGATCGCATCGGCCGAGGACCTGCAGCTGCTCGCCACCGTCGCCGCCGGTGCCAGCGTCGCCCTCGAGAACAGCCGCCTCTCGCGCGAGCTGCGACGTTCCGAGGTCGTGCTGCAGCGGGCCAGCAAGTTGTCGTCGTTGGGCACGCTGGCGGCGGGCATCGCGCACGAGATCCGCAACCCGCTGGTGGCGGTGAAGACCTTCCTCGACCTGCTGCCGTCGCGGCTCGACGACCGGGAGTTCGTGCTCAAGTTCCGCGAGCTCAGCCAGAGCGAGCTGCGACGCGTGACCGACCTGATCTCCGGCCTGCTGGCCCTCGGCAAGTCGAGCACCGCCGAGCGGCGCGTCGTCGACCTCGAGTCGTCGCTCGAGCCCGTGCTCGGGCTCATGGAGACCGCGGCGCGCAAGCGCGAGGTGCAGGTGATCGTCGACCTCGAGCGCGGCCTGCCGCCGATCTGGGCCGACGCCGATCAGGTGAAGCAGATCGTCCTGAACCTGCTCCTGAACGCCATCGAAGCCAGCCCCGAGGGACGCACCGTCCATCTCGACGGCCGGGCCTCGGTCGCCGGCACCGTCGTGCTCGAGATCCGCGACGAGGGCTGCGGCATCTCGCCGGAGAACCTCGAGAGCATCTTCGAGCCGTTCTTCACGACGAAGGAGTCCGGCACCGGCCTCGGCCTGCCGCTCGTCCATCAGATGGTGGTCGAGCACGGCGGTGAGATCACGGTCGAGAGCGAGATCGATCGAGGCACCGTGTTCCGCGTCGCGCTTCCGTTGGCCGACGTGGCCGCACTGCGCCCCACCGGCACCTGATCGGGCGGCCGTCAGCCGGTACGCGCGACGTCGGGCCAGGCAGCGGGCGACGGGACGACGATCTCCAGATCGTCGGACTCCACCAGAAACTCCCAGAAGCGGTGGTGACCGCGCGAGCGCTCGATGGCACTCCCCACCCGGCTCACCATGAGCTCGTGGAGCGAGCCGTCGAGCGTCAGGTATGGCGCGCTGCGCCCCGTGCGCTCGAAGCCGATCCACTCGTAGGTCCAGACCCGTTCCGGCTTGGCGCACACGACGACGGAGTCGGCGCCGAGCGCGAGCACGTAACGGATGCAGAGCTTGAAGAGGCCGAGCGCCACCGCCGGTAGGAAGCGGGGACCGGTGCGATGCGACGGCAGGATCGCGAAGCGCGTGGCCTCGACGATGCGACCGCTCGTCAGCGAGGGGGGCAGCACGAAGTACTCTTCGGCCTCGATGGGACCCGCGGCCCGCGGCGTCATCCGAAGCGAGCCCACGGCGTCGCCGCTGTCCGCGTCCAGCGCCAGCAGCATCCAGGAGCGCGCGTCGTAGTCGTCCGGAATCGCGACGTCGTAGCCACACTCGTCGCGATAGACCTGGCGGCGCACGTCGAGGGCACGACGGATGTCGTCCGGGGACTCGCACACCCGGAAGCGATACCCCCGCAGAAGATTGCGCAGGCGTCCGTCGCGACGGACGGGCATGGAGCGGACCACTGGTTGTTCTACGTGGGGCGTCATCGATGCCTCTGCTGACGGCAAAGCAACCCCCATGCCGCCTTCCTGGTGTGCAGCCCGCTCGCCTCGTTCGTCGCCAGGTGGGAACCGCAGTTCCCAACCGATACCGAATGGGGCCACTGGTTCGCATGCGAGAGCAGGCTGCCGGCTTGTGAGTGGGCCGCTACGGCGGACAATCGAGACCAGCGATGCAGTACCACGCAGCCGTCCCGCTACTTGCGGCGGTGGCGAACCTGGTCATCTGCGCGTCCGTGCTCCGACGCGGTCGCTCCCGGATGACCATGGCGTTCGCCTGGATGACCGTCTGCATGGTCAGCTGGAACCTCGACATCTTCGCGCTGTACCACTTCGCCGACCCAGCGGCGGCCGAGTGGTGGAGCCGGGTGTTCCGCATCGGCATCTGCTTCGCACCGGTGGCGTCGCTGAATGGCGCGCTCATCCTGGTGGGCTCGTGGGGACGCGGGTGGCGCGTCCTGCTCGGCACGGGGTACGCCCTCGCCGCGCTGCTCGCCATGGCGAACATGGCGGGCTGGCTCGTGCGTGGCGTCTCGCCGCACGCGTGGGGATGGTACATCGAACCGACGCCGCTCTACGGCGTGCTGTCGGCGTTGATCGTCGTCTACCTGCTGATCACCGTCGAGCGCGTCTGGTACGCCTTCCGCCACTCGGCGTCGCCGCGCAGCCGCGTACAGGCGAAGTTCTGGCTGCTGGCGGGCGGCGTGCAGATTCCCTTCGGCCTCACCAACCTCCTGCCGGTCTACGGCATCGAGGTCTATCCGCTCGGCAACGTCGGCAACGTCCTCTACGTCGGCATCATCGGGTACGCGATCGCGCGCCACCGGCTGATGGACGTCGACTACGTCGTCCGCAAGCTGGTGAGCTTCTCGCTGGCGCTGAGCGTCGTGCTCGTGCCGGGCGGGATCGCGCTCTACGCCGTCGCCAGCGCGACGCCGACGGTGACGCCGCTCATGCAGGTGGTCGCCGCCGAGCTCCTGCTGGTGGTGGGACTGCTGGTGGTGCCCGCGCTGCAGACCGCGCTCGAGACGCGCGTGCAACGCGCCTTCTTCGCCCGTCGCTTCGACGCGCGACGGCGCCTGCGCGAGCTCGCGAGCGAGCTGGTGCACATCCTCGACGAGCCCACGCTGGTGACGCGCCTCGGCGACGGTCTCACCGACATCCTCGACGCCGAGCCCTGCGAGATCTTCCTGCGCGACGACCAGACGCGCCACCTCCTGCGCGTCCATCCACCCCAGGGCGACAGCGACGACCTGCTGCCCGATGCGGTCGCGGACGCGCTCGAGGCCATCGGAGATCCGGTCCTCACCGCCGAGCTCGAGAGCGGGTGGCCCGACGCCGCCACGCCGCTGCGGCTGCGCGGCGTCGAGCTGGTGGTGCCGCTGCGAATCGAGAGCCGGCTCACCGGCGTCATCCTCATCGGCGCGAACCGCGAGTACCGCATCTACTCGGCGGAGGACATCACCCTGCTGTCGACGGTGGCCGGTGGCGCCAGCGTCGCGCTCGAGAACAGCCGCCTGTCGCGCGAGCTGCGTC
>DASYLJ010000062.1:0-47347 GCA_036009625.1 Binatia bacterium | reverse complement strand
GTTGCCGGTCGTGTCCTTGCCGATGGCGAGCGTCAATTTCGACTCGTGGCCACGGAACTGGTCGTTCTGCAGCACGTCGCGAATGAAGACGGTCTCGCGCTTGGGGTTCGACACCTCGACACCGACGACCGGCTTGCCCGGGATGGGCGCCAGGATGCGCACCGACGCCGCCCGCAGCGCCATGGTGAGGTCGTCGGCGAGGTTGACGATGCGGCTCACCTTCACGCCCGGCGCGGGCTCGAACTCGAACGTGGTGATGACCGGCCCCGGCCGCACCGCGACCACCTTGCCGGCGACGCCGAAGTCGGCGAGCTTGTTCTCGAGGATGCGCGAGCTGGCGTGCAGCGCCGCCTCGTCGATGGGCTGCGTGTTGCGGACGGGCTGGTCGAGAAGGCTCAGCGCCGGCAGCCGGTAGGTGTCGGCGGTGAAGAGCTCCTCCTGCGTGTCGAGGCGCTTCGTCTTCTCCTTCTTCTCGGGCTTGCGCTCGGGCTCGCGGATGATGGGCGGCAGGCTGTCGACCTTGCGGCCCGACGGCGCGTCGTCGATGGCGTCCTCGAGCAGGATCGGCGCCCGACCGCCCTTGCGCCCGCGGGCCACCGGTCGCGACGGCGGCAACGGCTCGGCCTCGATCGGGCTGCGCTGCAGCGCGCCGCGCAGCGCGGTGACCGCCTGCGTCCAGCCCTCGCGCACGTTGGTGGCCGTCCAGCGCACGACGCGATCGGCGACGTCGACCGCCGACACGCCCGTCGCGAGCACGAGCGCCACGATCACGAGGACGAACAGCAGCAGGAACGCGCCCGGTCCGCCGACGATGTCGCGCAGTGCGGTGCCGAGAAAGCCACCGAGCCAGCCGCCGCCACGCACCGTGGCCCGGCCGCCCGTGAGCAGGCCGGCGAACGCCGCCGAGCTGCCCACCAGGAGCCCCGCACCGGCGAGCCGCATGCCGCCGAGGTCGTCGGTGGTGCGGCGCAGGAGCGCCACCGTGACGAAGCCCAGGTAGACGGGGAAGAGATACGCCGCCAGGCCGAGGGCCCGCAGCGACACGTCGGCCAGTAGATGCCCGAGCGCACCGCCGAGGTTCTCGCGCGGCAGATCGGGCTGGTGCGACACCAGGCTCAGCAGCAGGAAGATGGCGACTGCGCCCCCCGTGATGGCCTCGGCCTCACGCAGCAGGTGACGGGTGTTGCTGACCGCGGGTGCCGGTGCGGGACGACGAGCCGCCATCAGGCCGCCACCGCCCCGACGAGCACGACCGCGCCCAGGGTCCAGCAGTAGTAGGCGAACCAGTGCAGCCGCCCGTCACGCACGATGCGCATCATCGCCCAGATGGCGACGAGGCCGGTCACCAGCGACAGCCCGATGCCGCACGCGAGCGGCGTGTAGGCATCGGGCCCGAGCGCCGCGACGTCACCACTCTCCACCAGCAGCGCCCCTGCGACGGCGGGGATGCCGAGCAGGAACGAGAAGCGGGCCGCGACCTCGGGACGGATGCGCCGGAACAGGCCGGCACCGATGGTCATGCCCGAGCGCGACACGCCGGGCAGCAGCGCCAGCGCCTGGAAGCAGCCGATGGCGAGTGCGTCGCGCCAGCCCATGGACGCCTCGTCGCGGAGCGCGCCGCGCACCGCGCTGGCCAGGTAGAGCAGCGTGCCGGTGACGAGGAAGCCGCTGCCGATGAAGCCGAGCGACTCGTAGGTCTGCGCGATGGCACCACGGAGCGGCAGGCCGACGAGCGCCGGCAGCGTGCCGACGATCAGCAACCCGACCCAGGTGCGGAGGTACCCGGCCCGGCGCGGCGCCAGGATCCCGCGCAGCATGCCCCAGAGGTCGGACCAGAAGTACAGCAGCAGGGCCACGAGGGTGCCGGCGTGCAGGGCGACGTCGACCGCGAGCTTCTCCTGCGGCGGCATGGGGGTGATGAAGTGCTGGGTGAGGGCCAGATGCCCATCACTCGAGACCGGCAGGAACTCCGTGAGCCCCTGCACCACCCCGAGCAGACATGCCTCTCCGACCGTGATCATCCCCATCAACCACCCCAACGACCGTGAAACCGCGGACGGGTCTACTACATCTCGAGGACGAAGGGGAGTACGACGGGCCGCCGATTGAGCCGCTTGAAATACCGGCGCAGCGCCTTGCGTACCTCTTCCTGGACCTCGGCGGCGTTCGTACGCGACTCGGGATTGATGGCGTCGATCGCGCTCACGATGGCGCCGCGGGCGCCCTCCATGAACTCCGGGCTGTTCTCCTCGCTGACCACGCCCCGCGACACGACGTCCGGCCCGGAGACGATCTCGCCCGACTGCTGGCCGATGGCCAGCACCGCCAGCACCAGGCCGTCCTCGGACAGATGGCGGCGGTCGCGCAGGACGACGTCGCCGACCTCGCCCACGCCCTTGCCGTCGACGAATACGCGCCCCGCCGATACCGGCTCGGCACGCACCGCCCCGTCGCGCCGGACCTCGAGGACGTCGCCGTTCTCGAGCAGCTGGCAGTGGTCGGCGGGCATGCCCACCTCCTCCGCCAGGCGGCGATGCCGCGACAGGTGGCGATACTCGCCGTGCACCGGCACGAAGTAGCGCGGCCGCACCAGGTTCAGCACCAGCTTGAGCTCCTCCTGCGAGGCGTGGCCCGAGACGTGCGTCGGCGACGAACGGCCGTAGTGCACGATGGCGCCGCGTCGATACAGGTGGTTCACCAGGCTCGAGATGGCGCGCTCGTTGCCGGGGATGATGCGCGACGACAGCACCACCGTATCGCCCGGCGACAGCGTCACCTGCTTGTGCGCGTTCATCGCGATGCGCACCAGCGCCGATGCGGCTTCCGCCTGGCTGCCGGCGCTGATGATCGTCACCCGCTCGCGCGGCAGATCGCGCGCAGTGCCGAGATCGACCAGCGTGTCGTCGTTGACGTTCAGCAGCCCGAGCTCGCGCGCCGTGGCAACGTGCGCCACCAGGCTGCGTCCCACCAGCGCCACCTTGCGCCCGAAGCGCTCGGCGATGGTGATCACCTGCTGCATGCGGTGGATGTGCGACGAGAAAGTCGTCACCACGACGCGGCCGCTCGCTTCGCGGAAGATGGCCTCGAGGTGCTGGCCGACCGAGCGCTCCGACGGCGTCGTGCCGACGTGCTCGACGTTCGTCGAGTCCGAGAACAGCAGCATCACGCCCTCGGCCCCGAGCTCGGCCAGGCGGTTCAGATCGGCGGTGCGGCCGTCGAGCGGCGTCTGGTCGATCTTGAAGTCGCCGGTGTGCACCACGATGCCGACCGGCGTGCGGATGGCGAGGCCGACGGCGTCGGGGATCGAGTGCGTCATCGCGAACGACTCGACCGAGAAGTCGCCGACGACGACCGGCGCCGACGTGAAGACCGTCAGCGTGGCCGCGATCTCGTGCTCGCGTAGGCGCTCGCGCACGAAGCCAAGGGTGAGCGGCGTGCCCCACACCGGCACGTTGAACTCCCGCAGCACATACGGCAGCGCGCCGATGTGATCCTCGTGGCCGTGGGTCAGGAAGATGCCGCGGAACTTGTGCGCGATGGTGCGCAGGTAGCTCAGATCGGGAATGGCGACGTCGACGCCGAGCATCTGCTCGTCGGGGAACATGACGCCGCAGTCGACCGCGATGGCGGTGTCGCCGTACTCGAGCAGCAGGAAGTTGAGCCCGATCTCGCCGAGCCCGCCGAGCGGGATGACCCGCAGCGCCGTGTCCATCAGTGTGCCTCCGCCAGGCGGACCTGGGCGGCCGCCGGCACCGCGGGCAGATCGAGCAGGGCTTCCATGCGCTCGCGCACGCGCGTCATCAGGACGTCGCGATCGAGGCCGGTGACGTCCATGGGCTCGCCCACGACGACGTCGATGTCGCCGTCGGCGACCTCCCATTCGCCCTTCGGGAGGACGAGGGTGCTGCCGCGGACGGCGATGGGGACGATCGGGATTCCGGTGTCGAGCGCGAGCATGAAGCCGCCCTTCTTGAAGGGCAGCAGCCTGGTGTCGCCGGCGTCGCTGCGCGTGCCCTCGGGAAAGATGATGACCGACACGCCGCGCTCCATCTGGGTGCGCGCCGCCTGCAGGCTGGAGACGGCCTGCGCGCGGTCGCTGCGGTCGATGATGATGTGATCGGTGTGACGGAGCGCCCAGCCGAAGATGGGGATGTCGGTGAGCTCCTTCTTCGCCACCCACCGGAGCTGGAACTCCGGCAGCGCGTCCATGACCGCGAGGACATCGAAGAAGCTGCAGTGGTTCGACATGAAGACGTAGGGCTTCGTGGGATCGAGGGCGCGGGCACGGACCGCGTGCACACGGACATTGGAGACCAGGAGGTTCACGGTCACCCAGAGCCGGCAGAGGTGATAGGCGCTGTCGGGGTCGACCGTGGCCGCCGCGACGATCGCGGGTGAGAGCAGCATCGTGTTGAGCCCGATGCCAGCGAACTTGAGTATCGACGGCAGAAGCACGTTGTCACCCCCCGCCGCTCGTGAAGCCCCCCGCGCCCCTGGGTGATGCAGTCGGCGGAAGATAGCGGTCGATCCGCCGCGAAGTCAACGCGCGCGCGGGCAGAAACCTTGCGAGCGTGCCGTGGTCGATGGCAGAAGGGCGCATCACGCCGACCTCCAGCCAGGGTACGACCACCGCGCTCGTCCTCGTCGCCGCCGTCGCCGCGATCGGTGGCCTGCTGTTCGGCTACGACACCGGCGTCATCTCGGGCGCGCTCCTCTTCATCCAGAAGGAGTTCGCGCTCGACGGCCTGCAGCAGGGCTGGGTGGCGGGTGCCGTCACCCTCGGCGCCCTCGTCGGGGCGCCCGGCGCGGGCGCGCTCGCCGACCGCATCGGTCGCCGCATCACCAACATGGCGGCTGGCGCGCTCTTCATCGTCGGATCGCTGCTCGGCGCCTTCGCCGACGGCGTGCAGATGCTGGTCATCGGACGGCTCATCGTCGGCCTCGCCATCGGCGTCACCTCGGTGGCGGCTCCGATGTACATCGCCGAGATGGCGCCCGCACGTATCCGCGGCACCCTGGTGTCGCTGTTCCAGCTCGCGGTCACCGTCGGCATCCTGCTGGCCTACATAGTCGACACCGGCCTCGCCGGCTCGGGCAGCTGGCGCTGGATGCTCGGCCTGGCGGTGTTCCCCGGCGCGCTGCTCGTGCTCGGCATGCTCGGCCTGCCGGAGAGCCCGCGCTGGCTCGTGAAGCGTGGCCGGACCGCCGAGGCGCGCAGCGTGCTCGGCCGCGTCCGTGCCGGCGGCCTCGTCGAGGGCGAGCTCGCCGCCATCGCGTCCGACGTCGCGCACGAGCAGACGGCACCGTGGTCGGAGTTGCTCGCGCCGACCGTTCGTCCGGCGCTCGTGGTCGGCATGGGCCTGGCCGTCCTGCAGCAAGTCACCGGGATCAACACGGTCATCTACTACGCGCCCGAGATCTTCCAGAGCGCCGGCTTCGCCTCGGCGCAGGCCGCGCTGTGGGCGACGATGGGCATCGGCGTCGTCAACGTGCTCTCGACCATCATCGCGATCTGGCTCGTCGACCGCGTCGGCCGCCGCCCGCTGCTGCTGGCGGGGCTTGCCGGCATGGTGTCGAGCCTGGTCGTGCTCGGCGCCGCATTCCGCGGTGACCTGCACGCCGGCCTCGGACCGGTCACCGTCGCCTGCCTGGCGCTCTACATCGTGTTCTTCGCCTTCTCGATGGGCCCGATCGTGTGGCTCATGATCTCCGAGATCTACCCGACGCGCATCCGCGCGCGTGCAATCGGCGTCGCCACCGCGTCCAACTGGGGTGCGAACTTCCTGGTGACGCTGACGTTCCCCGCCCTGCGCGAGGTGCTCGGCTCGGGCGCCACGTTCTGGCTCTTCGCGGCGTTCGGGGTGCTGGCCATCGTCTTCACCTGGCGTCGCGTGCCGGAGACGAAGGGCAAGAGCCTCGAGGAGATCGAACGCGTGTGGGTGCATCACCTGCCGCTGCGCTGATCGCCGTCGCGCTGTCGGCGTCGCTCGCCGCCGCCGAGCTGCCGGCGTGGCTCGGACACGACGAGCTCACCGGCCGCTGGGGCGGACAACGCGACCTGCTCGCGGCGCGCGGCGTCTACGTCGGGGCCGACTTCACCAGCGAGATCTTCGGCAACCCGGTCGGCGGCGAGCGGCAGAGCGCGCAGGCGGTCAGCTCGACGAGCGTCGATCTCTGGTTCGACCTCCACCGTCTCGTCAGCCTGCCCGGGGCGCGGTTCCATCTCTCCGGGACGTGGCGCACCGGCCGCAGCCTGTCGTCCGAGGACATCGGCAACGTCTTCGCGGTGCAGGAGGCGTTCGGCAACGAGACGATCCGCCTGGTGTCGCTCGCGCTCGAGCAGTCGCTCCTCGACGACCACCTGCAGCTCACCGCCGGCCGCCTCTCCCCCGGCGACGACTTCGCCACCTCGGACCTCTACTGCTTCTTCGTGCAGAGCGCGGTGTGCGCCAACCCCTTCGGCCTGCTGCTCGACGACCCGTCGTTCGCGGCCTATCCCATCACCACCTGGGGCGCACGGGCGCGCGCCGTCCCGGCGCCGTGGGGCTACGCCGCCGCCGGCGTCTACCAGGCCGACCAGGCCCTGACGCGCGACGAGACTCACGGCGTCGACTTCCGCATTCGTGGCGACGACGGCGTCCTCACCGTCGGCGAGCTCGGCTACCGCAGCGGCGTCTTCCCCGGCGGGCTGCCGGGACGGTTCACGCTGGGCGGCTGGTGGGACACCTCGGTGTTCACCTATCTCCGCCGGCCGGCGCGCAGCCGTCACGGCAACGGCGGCGCGTGGGTGCAGGGCGAGCAGATGGTCTACCGCGAGCCGCAGGACGACGCCCAGGGGCTGATCCCGTTCGTCGCCATCAGCGGCGCCCCCGCCGCCGTCAGCGTGATGCCGATCAACCTGATGGCCGGCCTCGTCTACCGCGGCCTGTTCCCGGATCGCGACGCCGACACCACCGTGCTCGGGCTCGTGTGGGGCGCGTTCAGCGACGACCTGGCGCAGCGCGAGCGCGAGGCGGTGCGGCTCGGCCAGCGCACACGGGGACCGAAGGACGACGAGATCGCGATCGAGCTGGGACATCGATTCGTGATGACGCCCTGGCTGCCGTGGCTCACGGTGCAGCCCGATGTGCAGTACATCGTCGACCCGGGCGGCAGCGGCGACATCCCCGATGCCCTAGCCCTGGGCGTTCAGCTCGCGGTCACGTTTTGACGCGACGGACGGACGTGCGCGGCGGATCGTCGCGCCAGAGACGGAAGCCGCCGCGGAACGCGAAGGCGTTGCTGCCGAGCCGCACCCCCGGCGGCAGCTCGCCGAGCTCCGTCGCGTTGCCGCCCCCGAGCACGACGTCGTCGACCTGGAGCGCCGCCGAGAGCTTCCCCACCACGTCGGCGACGCGCTTCCGCCACTTCTTCTTGCCGAGTCGCTCGAGGCCGCGCAGACCGACGTAGTCCTCGTAGGTGGCCTTCCGATACGGCAGATGGGCGAGCTCCATCGGCTCGAGCACCCCGTCGACGATCAGCGCCGAGCCGAGCCCGGTGCCGAGGCCGAGGAACAGCATGCGGCCGCCGCGGTAGCTGCCGAGCGCCTGCATGGCGGCGTCGTTCACGATGCGCACCGGCTTGCCGAACGCCTTCGCGAAGTCGAAGCCCACCCAGCCGGGAGCCAGGTTGTGCGGCTCGCAGACGGGGCGCCCGTGCATCACCGGGCCGGGGTAGCCGATGGCCACCGCGTCGTACTCCCAGTCCTTGGTGAGCTCCTGCATGACCGTCGCCATACCGGCGGCACTCATCGTCGGGCCCGACACGGCCTTCCGCGGCGTGCGTTGCCCGCTCACCAGCGCCTTCACGTGCGTTCCCCCGACGTCGATCGCCAGCACCTTCATGCCTCGCACTCTGGCGGGTCCCCGGCTCATGTTCCAGCAGCGGCGACCATCATCGCCGGATTCGACGCCGGCTCGCGCTCGGGGAGCGGCAGCGCCAGCGTGGTGTCGAGCGCACGGACCAGCGTCGGCACGACGGCGCGGTAGAGCGCCACCCGCGCCGCCACGTGCGGCGACAGGCCGGTGTCCGGCACCGCCGCCAGCTGCGTCACCAGCCGTCCGCGGACGGCGAGGACGGCGGCGTCGATGTCGGCCGGCGCCCGCGACGCATCCCCGGCGACGCAATCGGCAGCGGCGAGCAGCGCCTCGCCGATCGATCGCGCCAGCACGTGCAGCGGGTCGTGCAGCGCCGGCGGCAGCGGCCCGAGGTCGATGTCGGCGCGATGGCGACCCACGGCCAACAGGCCGAGGAAGACGTCCTGCACGTCCGACGAGAGCTGCACTCCGGCCTCGCGCAGGGCCATGATCGCCGGCGTCTGCGCGCCGGGCTCGAAGCGAGCCTCGTCGCGGAGCCGCAGCACGGTGCGCAGCTCGTCGTAGACGGCGCGCCGCATGCGGGCGACCGGCGTCGACACCAGCGCGTCCGCACCGTCGGGCAGCCCGACGCGCGAGAGCGTGGCCATCGCGCGCATCGCTGCGGCCATGTGGTCGCGCAGCCCGCGCTGGGCGAATACGGGCCACAGCCAGCGATCGATCGTCGTCATGATGATGATGCCGACGACGATGCCGACGACGCGATCGCGCCCGACCACGAGGTTCGTCGCCGGCCCGAAGACGTCGAGCGAGTACATGGCGAGCGCCATCCCCGCCTGCATGCCAGCGTAGGCGGTGCGCGGGCTGCCGACGACGATCCACGCCGCCACGAAGAACGTGCCGGCGAGCACCAGCAGCAGCCCGAAGAGGCTCTCGAGACGCGGCATCGCGAAGACGACGAGCCCGAGCCCGAGCGCGCAGCCGAGGAGCGTGCCCGCGATCCGCAGGATGGCCTTCTGCGTGCCCGCCCCCGTCGTCGTCTGCGCCACGATCACGCAGGTGGCGACGCAGGTGGCGATGCCCGGCCAGGCGAGCCCGTGGTACAGCACGTAGGCGATGGTGCTCGCGAGCGCGCCCTTCAGCGCGAAGCGAACCGCTTCGGTGTTCTGCAGCGAGAACGCCGGTGAGAAGAACGCCACGGCCTTGCGGTGCGACGGCGGCTCGACGGGCGTGTCCACCGGGGTCCCGAGGAAGTGGAGCGTCGCCGCGATCCCGCTGAGCGCGCGCTCCATCTCCATGATGCTCGCGAGCAGCGCCGGCGACGCCGGCTCGCCGACCACCGCCGGCAGCGGAGCAGGCGCCTCCCTCGCCGCGAGCGCGCGGCGCAGCTCGGTGCATCGCGCCGCGATCCCCGCGAGCCGCTGCGCCGACGCCGGATCGATCTCCGTCACCCCGCACGACGGCAGCCAGAGCGCCGCCGTCAGCAGGCGATCGAGCTCCGTCACCAGCGCGAGCTGCTCGTCGTGGCGGCGACGCAGCGACGGGTGCCGCGCCTCGGCGTTCGCCAGCAGGTCGAGATGACGCCCGAGACCGCTGGCGCCGAGCGCGTCGGGCATCACGGTGGTCTCGCCGCACGCCGCGCGGGTGACGATGTTCTCGATCGTCGCGAGCACGCGCCCGACGTCCTCGAGCAGGAGCCGCGCCGGGTCGTCCGGCCACAGCCACACCTGCGCCCCGGTCGCGAGCGCCACGCCGATCGCGACGACCAGGATGCGCCACAGCGCCGGATCGGCGGAGGCCTCGCTCACCCCGATCGGCAGCAGGATGGCGAAGGTGATGCCCATGAGCATGCCGACGTACGGCGACGTCGTCGTGCGCGAGAGGAAGAGGCCCATGCCGCAGCCGATGCCGATCAACGGCACCACCACCCACGGCGCATCCGCGAACGCGATGATGGCGTAGAGCGCCACCAGCCCGCCGAGGATCGTGCCGAGGACGCGCTCGATGCCCTTCTTGAGCGAGGCGCCGGCGTCGGTCTGGCTCACGGTGAAGATCGTGATCACGGCCCAGTGGCCGTACGGAATGTGCAGCCCCATCACGAGGACGATGGCCGCCTGACACGCGACGACCACCCGCATCGCCGCACGGAAGCGGCCGGGTGTGGGCGCCATCTCGTGCGCCAGGAAGCGGCCGACGTTCACTGGGGCGCGTCGCGCGTCGGCCGGATCGTCACCACCGCGGTGGCACCCATGCGGTAGGGTCGCTCCGGGTCGGGGGGGTCGAGGCGGATGCGCACCGGGAAGCGCTGCGCGAGGCGCACCCAGTCGAGCGTCGGCTCCACCGACGGCAGGACCCCGACGATGGTGGTGTTGTCACGCTCCTTCACCGCCCACCCGATGCCCTGCACCACGCCGTGGAAGGCACGATCCGGGTAGCTGAGCAGATTCACCTCGGCCGTCATGCCCGGACGGATGGCGTCGAGGTAGGTCTCGCGGAAGTTCGCCATGACGTACCACTCGCGGGTGTCGACGAGCGCGAACACCTGCTCGCCCTGACGCGCGTACTGGCCGACGGCGATGTTGAGGTTGGTCACGTAGGCATCGAACGGCGCCACCACGCGGCAGTAGTCGACGTCGAGCATGGCGCTGCGGACGGCCGCCTGAGCCGACTGGCGACGCGCGTTCAGGTCGCCGACCTGCGCCAGCAGCTTCTCGGCGCGTAAGCGCTCCGAGCGCGCAGCCGCCAAGGCGGCGTCGGCGGCGCGCTCCTTCGCCTTGGCGTCGGAGACGGCGTCGGCGGTGACGAACTTGCGACGCAGCAGCGGCTCGACGCGCCGCCGGAAGTCGCCGGCATAGGCCGCCTCGGCCTCGCGTTGCCGCACCAGCGCCTCGGCCGCCGCGATCGCACCGCCCTGCGCCTCGAGGTCGCTCTCCACCATCGCCAGCTCGGCGCGCACCGCCTCGAGCTTCGCCTCGTACGGCCGCGGGTCGACGACGAACAGCAGGTCGCCGGCGCGCACCGGCTGATTGTCCACCACGTCGAGCTCGACGATCGGCCCGTTCACGTGCGGCGCGATGCCGACGATGTTGGCGCGCACCGCGGCGTCGTCGGTGCGCGGATGGCGGGCGAGCAGCAGCCACACCCAGACGCTGGTGACGACGGCGCCGAGCACGATGCCCGCGCCGATCGCCCGGCCGATCGCGTGGCGGGTCCCGTCGCTCATGTGCGGTACAGCACCAGCCAGGTGAGCATGGTCAGCAGGAGGCCGAGGGCCGGCCAGATCAGCAGCGGCGGGCCGAGATGCGGCTCGAGATGAAGGACCACGAGGAGCTGGCGAACGACGACCGTCAGCACGATCCCCAGCGCGAGGCACATCATCCACGCCGGAAAGAAGGTCCCCTCGATGTTGAGGATGGGCGCGCAGCCGGCGACCGTCAGCGCCGCCATCACGGCCCCCATCCACCCCGCCCGCTGCATGGCGTGCCTGATTACAACCTCGGCGGGCGCCGGGAAAGCGCAGGTTTGCGACTCGGCGGGTCGCCCCGCATCCTGATCGGGTCCGAGCGAGCTGCGGACCGGTACGGGTCCGCGTGGAGGATGCGGCATGCGGCATGGTGCGCGGGGCATGTGGATCGCGGGTGCGATGGTGGCAATGGGCCTGTGGTCCGCCACGGCACACGCGCTGACGTTCACCGTGAACAGCACGACGGACGAGGTCGACGCGTCACCGGGCAACGCCATCTGCGCGACGGCCTCGGGCACGTGCACGCTGCGCGCTGCCATCCAGGAGGCGAACGTCGTCCTCGGCGACGACACCATCGTCCTGCCCGCGGGCACGTTCCAGCTCACGCTCACCGGTGACGGCGACAACGCCAGCGTCACCGGCGACCTCGACATCCAGCAGGGCGTCGACATCACCGGCGCTGGTATCGACGCGACCGTCATCGACGGCCTCGGCGCCGATCGCGTCTTCCACGTCCTGAACGGCACCCGGCTCACCCTGAGCGCCCTCGCCATCGTCAACGGCGCCGCACCGGCCTCCGCCGGCGGCGGCATCTATCTCGACGGTGCCGACGCCGAGGCGCTGACGCTCACCAACGTACGCATGACCGGCAACTCGGCGGGTCAGGGCGGCGCGATCTACTACACGGGCAGCGCGCTCACCATCACCGACGCCGCGTTCGCCGACAACTCGGCCACGGCCGGCGGCGTCATGCTCCAGACCGGTGACGGGACGCTCACCGTCACGCGCGCGACCTTCGATGCCAACACCGTCACCGGTGGCCCCGGCGGCTCGATCTACTACGCGGGCACCGGCCTCGTGACGATCGTCGACGGCAGCTTCGTCGACGGCTCGGCCGGCGTCGGCGGTGCCGTCTTCGCCGACACCGACGCGGGGCTGAGCCTCGCCGGCAGCACGTTCGAGTCGTCGTTCGCGACCAGCGCCGGCGGCGGCGTGTTCTATACCGGCGCCGGCAACGTCGACGTCACCGGCGGCCGCTTCGCCGACGACGTGGCCCTCAGCGCGGGCGGCGGACTCTACGTCGATTCGGAGGGGAGCCTCACCGTCACCTCGACGGAGCTGACCGGCAACCTCGCCGTCGGCACCGGCGGCGGCATCTTCTTCGACGGTGGACCCGGCAATGTGACGCTCACCGACGTCGTCATGGTCGACAACAGTGCCCCGAGCGGCGTTGGCGGTGGCCTGTTCACGACGGCGACCGGCGTGCTCCGTCTGACCCGGACCGAGATCCGGGACAGCTTCTCCGCATCCCCCGGCGGTGGTGTCTACGCCAGCGGACAGACCGCGACCATCGTCGGCGGCAGCCGCTTCATCGGGAACCGCGTCGCCAACGGGCCCGGGGGCGGCATGTTTGATACGCCCGCCGGCGACAGCGTCTTCACCGACTCCGCGTTCGACGACAACCGCGCGCTCAACGGGCCCGGCGGCGGCCTCTTCCGGGCCGGTGGCGGAACGGCCACGATCGCCGGCTCGACGTTCTCGAAGAACCAGGCGACGGGTGGCGGTGGTCAGGGTGGCGGCCTCTATATCGCGGCCACGACCGCGGCCGGCGTGACCAACTGCACGTTCTCCGGCAACGTCGCCGGCGACTCCGGCGGCGGCATCTATCCGGTGACGCCCATCACCATCGCCTCGAGCACGTTCACCGGCAATCGCGCCATCGTCACCGGCGGCTCGGCGATCTACAGCACCGCCTCCCCCGTCACGCTGGCGGCCAACGTCCTGGCCGCGGTCGGCATCGGCGACAGCTGCGCCGGGACGGTGCCCTTCACGTCCGGCAACGACAACATCGACCAGGACGGCTCGTGCGGGCTCGCCGGCGTGAACGATCGTACCGTCGACCCGCAGCTCGGCCCGCTCGCCGACAACGGTGGGCCGACGCTCACCCACATGCCGATCGCGGGCAGCCCCGCCATCGACGCGGCGTCGAGCAGCGCGTGTCCGGCCACCGACCAGCGCGGCACGGGCCGCCCGGCCGACGGCAACGGCGACGGCGCGGCCGTGTGCGACAGCGGCGCCGTCGAGTTCCTCGACGAGTGCCCGTCCGACCCGGCGAAGGTGCTGCCCGGCGTGTGCGGCTGCGGCGTCGCCGATGCCGACGCCAACGGCAACGGCGCCGTCGACTGTCTCGTCAACGCCGAGTTGAAGGCCCGCATCGCGCGCGGCGTGACGCTGGTCGGCGGAATCACCGGCGAGAAGTCGGCCGAGCAGACCACGATGAAGTCGGAGGTGAAGGCTACGGGCGAAGACCTGATCGCCTACGTGAACCAGACACCCGGCATCGTGCTCGCCGACGCGAGCGCCAACCTCGGCAAGCTCGCCAAGAAGACGAAGAAGGCGCTGCGCGGGACGCTCAAGGGCAAGGGCAAGTCGCTACTGAAGAAGAAGGCGCGCGCCACCACCGCGCTGCAGGCGCTCGACGCGGCGGTGGCTCCGCAGTAGCGGTCAGTCGCCCGCCACCAGCTCCGGGTAGACCGGCTCCCACATCGCGGCGGCGACCGCGCCGGGGATGGCGGCGTCTGCGAGCACGCGACCGACGCCCTCGTCGCGCGCGGCGGCGACGACCGCCTCGGCGACCGTCGCCGTGATCGTGCGCAGGCGGCGGATGGGCGGGAAGAGACTGCCGCTGGCGAGGTCGTCGTCGGTCACTTCGGCGGCCAGCCGTCGTGCCGCCGCCTCGAGCATGCCGTCGGTGACCTCGCGTGCCTCGGCAACGATGGCGCCGAGCCCGATGCCGGGGAACACGAAGGCGTTGTTCCCCTGCCCGATGACGAAGGTGCGCTCCGCGAACTGCACCGGCTCGAACGGGCTGCCGGTGGCGACCAGCGCGCGACCGTTGGTCCAGGCCAGCACGTCGGCGGGCTTCGCCTCGCACTGGCTGGTGGGATTCGAGAGCGGCAGCACCAGCGGCCGCTCGACGTGTTTCGCCATCTCGCGCACGACGTCCTCGGTGAAGGTGTCGGGCTCGCCCGACGTGCCGATCAGCGCCGTGGGACGCAGTGCGCGCACGACGTCGGCGAGGCTGGCGCCGCCCGCGAGCCCGAACGAGGTAGCGATCGCCGGCGACCACGCCAGTTCGCGCTTGTAGGTGTCGCGGATCGAGCCGTCGTCGACGACCAGCCCCTTCGAGTCGAGGCAGACGACGGCGCGCAGCAGGGCGTCGCCGGCGAGGCCCTCGGCAGCCATGGCGCGACGGATCAGGCGACCGATGCCGACGCCCGCGGCGCCCGCGCCGAGGATGACGACGCGCTGGTCGCGCAACGCAATGCCCGACACGCGCGTCCCGGCCAGGAGCGCCGCCACCGTGACCGCGGCCGTACCCTGGATGTCGTCGTTGAACGACGGCAGCGCGTGGCGATAGCGCTCGAGGAGCGCGAACGCGATGCCCTTCTTGAAGTCCTCCCACTGCAGCAGCGCGTGCGGGAAGCGCTGCTGCACGGCATGCACGAACTCCTCGAGGAGCGCGTCGTACTCGGCGCCGCGGAGCCGTGGGTGACGCCAGCCGATGTAGAGCTCGTCGTCGAGCAGCGCGCGGTTGTCGGTGCCGACGTCGAGGCTGATCGGGAGCGTCGTGGCCGGATGGATGCCGGCGGCCGCGGTGTAGAGCGAGAGCTTGCCGATCGGGATGCCCATGCCGCCGGCACCCTGGTCACCGAGACCGAGGATGCGTTCGTTGTCGGTGACGACGATCAGCCGGACGTCGTCGTAGGGCACGTGCGCCAGGACACCGGCGATGCGACCGCGATGCTCGGGCGTGATCCACACGCCGCGGGCGCGGCGGAAGATGCGGCTGTATTGCTGGCACGCCTCACCCACGACGGGCGTGTAGACGATGGGGAGCAGCTCTTCGAGGTGCTCCAGCAGGACGCGGTAGAAGAGGTGCTCGTTGCGATCCTGCAGTGCCGCGAGGCCGATGTAGCGCTCGAGCGGCTCCGGCTTGCGGACGATGTTCTCGTAGGCGCGGCGCGCCTGCTGCTCCATCGTGCTGACCACCGGCGGCAGCAGCCCTTCGAGTCCGAAGCGACGCCGTTCCTCGGGCGTGAAGGCGGTGGACTTGTTGAACATCGCGTGCCCGAGCAGTCGGGCACCGCGGTGGGGGACGGTCACCCGCACGCGACCGTCGGCCAGACGTTCCATCTGATAGTGTTCCATGGGTCTCTGGTGCTCCTCCTCCGGCGGCGTGGCCTGCCGGGGAGCGGAACAGTACCGTGCGTGATCAGTCGGTGCGAGGGGTTCCGGCGCGAGGCATCGCGAGCCATCAAGCGCGCGCCCCACGTTGACTCCGGGGTTGCGCGACGACTATCGTCCGCCGCCACGGAGGGTGCGGCGATGTCGTTGAACAGGGTCATGCTGATCGGGAATCTCGGGAAGGATCCGGAGGTGCGATTCACACCGGGAGGCCAGGCGGTCGCGCGCTTCTCGCTCGCCACCAGCGAGGTCTTCAACGACCGCGAGGGCCAGCGCCAGGAGCGCACCGAGTGGCACAACATCGTCGTCTGGGGGAAGCAGGCCGAGACCTGCGGCCAGTACCTGGCCAAGGGCCGTCAGGTGTACCTCGAAGGCTCCATCCGTAGCCGCCAGTACGACGACAAGGACGGCAACAAGCGCTACATCACCGAGGTGATCGCGCAGCGCGTGCAGTTCCTCGGCGGGCGCGGTGGTGAAGGTGGCGGCGGCGGTGGTGGTGGTGGTGGCGGCGCCCGCGGCGGCGGTGGTGGCGGCGGTCACGACGACATGCCGCCCATGGCCACACCCGAGGACGACGACATCCCGTTCTGAGCCTACAGCGCGTTCGCCTCGTCGTAGGGAATCGCCGCTGCCTGCGGCGAGGCGCGGTCGCGATCGAGCAGGTCGCGGCCGATGGCGCGCAACAGGCCCAGCGTCGCACGCATCGGCCCCGAGCCCAGGCTGAGCCGCCGCACGCCGATGCGGATCAGCTCCGGAATGGGCGGCGTGCACGGCCCGGCCAGCACGTTCAGCGGCGCATCGACGGCACGGACGAGACGCGCGAGCTGCTCCGGATCGTTCAGGCCGGGCACGAAGATGCCGTCCGCGCCGGCGCGGCGGTAGGCATCGGCACGGGCAACGGCCAGGTCGAAGCGCGCGCCGTCCAGACCAACGTCGAGCCAGTAGGCGTCGGTGCGCGCGTTGATGAACACTGGTACGCCGGCGGCGTCGCCTGCCGCCCGCAGCGCGGCGATGCGCTCGACCTGCAGCGCGATGTCAGCGAGGCCGCCCGACCCGTCGCCGTCCTCGACGTTCAGGCCGACGGCACCGGCGTCGACGAACGCTCGGCCGGTGCGCTCCACCGCCTCGGGCGTCGCACCGTAGCCGGCCTCGATGTCGGCCGTGAGCGGCACCGCCAACGCGGAGGCCATGCGACGAACCATCGCCAGCGAGCAGTCGAGCGCGTCGTTGTGCCCGTCCTGGTAGCCGTGCGCCCGCGCGATGCCGAAGCTCGTGGTGCCGATGGCCGTGAAACCGCAGTCCTCGAAGACGCGCGCCGTGATGACGTCCCAGGCGTTGGGCAGGCGCAGAAACGATCCGCGGGCATGGAGCGCGCGGAAGCGCTCCGCCTTCGCGACCTGTGCGGGATCGGCCATGCCCGCGTTGTGCGACGGACGCTGGCGTCGTGTCCACTGCCGTTCACCACCGTCCGTCCTCCGCCATGCTCGTGTAGCGCGCCTGGCCGATGATGATGTGGTCGAGGACACGGATGCCGATCAGCTCACCCGCCTGCCGCAGGCGCTCGGTGATGGCGGCGTCTTCGGGTGACGGCGTCGGGTCGCCGCTCGGATGGTTGTGGACGAGGATGATGGCCGCCGCCGCGGCACGGATGGCGGGCGCGAACACCTCGCGCGGGTGCACCAGTGCCGCCGTCAGCGTGCCCTCCGACACCCGCACCTCGCCCTGCACACGGTTGCGCCCGTCGAGTAGCAGCACGACGAACTGCTCGCGGTCGAGCTGCGGCAGACGGCCACGGAAGTGCGCCCACACCGCGGCGGCGTCGCGCACGGTGTGCTGCACCTCGAGCGGCTGCCCTGCGGCGCGACGGCCGAGCTCGAGCGCGGCGCGCAGCAACGCCGCGCGACGACGCCAGCGCGGCCCGAGCACCTCGGCCAACGGTGGTGCGCCGCGATCGATCCGTCGCAGACCGCCGGTCGCGCGCAGCAGCGACGCCGCCCGTTCCACCGCGTCGAGCGTGCCGACGCCACCGTCGAGCAGCACACCCAGCAGCTCGGCGTCGCTGCATCCGCCCCCACCCGCCGCGAGCACTCGATCCCGCACCACCCCGCCGTCGTCCATGCGCTCGTCGTAGGCGACGGCGCGGGTCGCCGCGATCCCTAGGATCGGACGTCGAACGCCGAACGTCAGGCGCGGACGAGGAGCGCCTTCAGGTAGGCGCCTTCGGGATGCGCCAGCAGCGTCGGATGGTCGGCCGGATGGTCGAACTCGCCGAGCAGCTGCGCCGACCGTCCTGCCGCCGCCGCCGCACCCATCACGACCTCGCGGAACGCGGCGCGATCGAGATGCTGCGAGCACGAACACGTCAGCATCCACCCGCCCGGAGCGAGGCGACGGAACGCCTGCAGGTTGACGTCACGATAGCCGCGCACGCCGGGACGCAGATCGCGGCGACGACGCACGAACGGCGGCGGGTCGAGCACGATGAGGTCGAACGGCTCGCGCCCCGACCGCAGCCAGTCGAACACGTCGCCCTCGATGAGCTCCGACGCCTTCTCCGGCAGCCCGTTCAGCGCCCATGCCGCCTCGGCGAGCTCGAGCGCGCCGCGCGACGTGTCGACCGAGACGACCTGCTTGGCCCCACCGAGCGCCGCCGCGATACCGAAGCCGCCCGTGTACGAGAACAGATTCAGCATGCGCCGATCGCGCGCCAGGGCGCGGATGCGGGCGCGGTTGTCGCGCTGATCGAGGAAGAAGCCGGTCTTCTGACCGTGCAGGAGATCGACGAGGTACTGCACGCCGTTCTCGACGATCGTGATCGGCACCGGCGGCTCCTCGCCGGCGAGCACGCCGCGCGCACCGGCGATGCCCTCCTCGGCGCGCACGCCGCCCTCGCTGCGCTCGAAGATGCCGCGCGGCGAGAACGTCGTCACCAAGGCGTCGACCAACCACGGCAGCATCCGCGACGCACCGGCGGTGAGGATCTGGCAGACGAAGAAGTCGCCGTAGCGATCGACCACGATGCCGGGCAACCGATCGCCCTCACCGTTGATGAGACGGTACGCCGTGAGCTCCGCCGGCAGCGTCGCGGCACGCAACGCCGCCGCTTCCACCACCCGGCGCGCGACGAGCGGCGCCGACACCGTCTCGTCCTCGAGCGAGACGACGCGCACCGCGATGCTGGTGCGCGGGTTCACGTAGCCCGCCGCCACGAACTGGCCGCTGGCGGCGACGACGCGCACCGGCTCGCCCGGCTCGGCGTCCTGCAGGCCCTCGGCGATGGCCCCCGAGAAGATCCACGGATGGCCGGCGCGCACCGGGTTCTCGCGACCCGGCTTCAACATGATGCGATGCATGCTAGCGCTCGTCCGCGCGCCGGAACGTGCCGCTGCGGCCGCCGCGTTTCTCGACCAGGCGGATGGCGCCGATCGTCATCTCGCGGTCCACCGCCTTGCACATGTCGTAGAGCGTCAGCCCCGCGACGGCGACGGCGGTGAGCGCCTCCATCTCGACGCCGGTGCGAGCCTCGACACGTACGCGGCTCTCGATGCGGACGCGGGTGCCGGCGGCGTCGGGCGTCAACGTGACGTCGACGTGCGAAAGCGGCAGCGGATGACAGAGCGGGATCAGGTCGGCGGTGCGCTTGGCGGCCATGATGCCGGCCAGCTTGGCCGTCCCCAGCACGTCGCCCTTCGGCAGGTCGCCGGCGGCGATCAGCGACAGCGTCTCGGGACGCATCGTCACCTCGCCCCGAGCCACGGCCTCACGCCGGGTCACCGGCTTGGGCGTGACGTCCACCATGCGCGCGCGGCCGCGGCGATCGAGATGCGAGAGACGGGAGGCGCGCGGCACCTCGTGTGGGTATCCCAGGCAGGCCCCAGGCTCAACCCGTTCGACGTTGCCGTGCGTCGCCGTCGGTATTATGGTCCCGCGACCATCATGAGCGACGCCAAGCATCGGCACCATCACAAGGTCCTCATCCTGGGCTCCGGCCCCGCCGGCCTCACCGCCGCCATCTACGCCGCTCGGGCGAATCTGGCACCGACCGTGGTCGAGGGATCGCAGCCAGGGGGCCAGCTCACCATCACCACCGACGTCGAGAACTACCCCGGCTTCGCCGACGGCGTCCTCGGTCCCGAGATGATGGAGATATTCAAGAAGCAGGCGGGTCGGTTCGGCACCACGTTCGTCTACGGCGACGTCACCAAGGTCGACCTCTCGAAGCGTCCCTTCGCGGTGGAGCTGGGCAAGGACACGCACTTCGCCGAGACGCTCATCATCGCCACCGGGGCCAGCGCCAAGCTGCTCGGACTGCCGAGCGAGAAGCGGCTCATGGGCTACGGCGTCTCGGCCTGCGCCACCTGCGACGGCTTCTTCTTCAAGGGCAAGGAGGTCAGTGTGGTCGGTGGCGGCGACACCGCCGTCGAGGAGGCCACCTTCCTCACCCGCTTCGCCACCAAGGTATCGCTGCTCCATCGCCGCGACGAGCTGCGCGCCTCGAAGATCATGCAGGACCGCGCCCGCAAGAACCCGAAGATCGAGTTCGTGTGGAACGTCGCCGTCGAGGACGTCCTGGGTGACGAGAAGGGCGGCGGCATCACCGCCCTCGTGCTCAAGGACACGAAAACCGGGGAGACGCGCGAGATGGCCACCGACGGCCTCTTCGTCGCCATCGGTCACGAGCCCAACACGAAGCTTTTCACGGGCCAGCTCACGATGGACGAGCGCGGCTACCTCATCACCGACCCGAAGACGACCTACACCAGCGTGCCCGGCGTCTTCGCCTGCGGCGACGCGCAGGACCCGACGTACCGCCAGGCCGTCACCGCCGCCGGCTCGGGCTGTATGGCCGCGATCGACGCCGAGCGCTTCCTCGAAGCGCAGGAGCACGCGGCGAGCTGACGTCCCCTCACTGGGGACAGAACACGGCGAGGTGAAACCCGCCGTCATGGTCGGTGCCCGCGTCGTCGGAGGTCGCGACGAAGACCCCGTCGGCGTGCATGAACCGTCGCGCCACCTCGATCTGTCCCCGCAGCGGCGTGTCCCCGAACTCGGCAGTCCCCAGCGTCGCCGTGTAGGCGCACGCCGTGACGTCACGCTCGAAGATCACCTCGTAGCTTCCGTCACCCATGGCCAGCGGGCCGACGTCGGGGACGATCGCCATGATCTCGAGCTTCGCCGTCGACACCACGCCGCTGCCGCGCGCCAGCGTGCCGTCGGCATTGACGACGGCCCACAGCGCGGTCGCCGGCGTGCCCGGATCGCCCGGATCACCCTTCGGGCCGACGGCGCCGAACGCCGACAGATCGACGAGCGTCTCCTTCTTCTTGCAGGCGTCGCGGACGAACATCGCACCGCTCGGCTTCCGGCAGATCACGGCGGCGTTCGCCGGCATCGCGATCGCGAGCATCAGGACCAGGGCACCTACGCTCCGCATCCTCCACCTCCTGCGCTTCGCGGTAGCACCGCGAGGGGACGACGATCAACCGGCGGCGCGGCGTTGGAACTCGCGGGCGCGGCGGCTCGACGTCGTCAGCTCGAGAAAGAGCAGCCCGCGCAGGATGCCGCCGAAGAGCGCCACCAGGCCCGCCGCCAATGCCGTGACGATGCCGTACGGCCCCTCCGGCAGCACCACCGCGACGGCGAGGAGCACCGCGATCAGCACCAGGTTCGCCGGGAACCACTCGATCCAGTTCGTGCCGATGAAACGGTAGCTCTGCACCAGCAGATCGGTGGACACGTACCGTCCGAGGTAGATCAGCTCGGGGATCGCGTTCAGGAAGACGAGGATCGCGAGCCCGAAGACGATCTTCAGGAATGGGAACGGCCCGAAGGCGAACGCCGCCACCATCTGCAGCAGGAACAGCAGGAAGCCGACGTTGATCAGCTCCGACAGATAGGTGACGAAGCTCGCCGGGACGTCGCGCAGATCGGCACGACCGTTCCGGACCACGCCCTCCATCAGCGTCAGCCACGAGCTCATGGCGGCGGCTGCTGCGAGCGTCCACAGCACGCCGCCGATGATGCCGAGCGGCGCCAGCAAGCTCTGTCCGATGCCGAGCAGCATCGGGTAGCACACCGCCACCGACAGCAGGATCATGTTGCGCGCCGTCAGGTCGCCGGCGCGCCGGAACACGCGACCGTAGAGCGCCAGTGTGTCGGAGAGCCAGCTCATCCGTGCTCCCCTGCCGGGCGCACCGGCACGCCGCGTTCGGCGAGATATGCCTTCGCCTCGCCGACGGTGTGCGTGCCGTAGTGGAAGATCGACGCCACCAGCGCCGCCGACGCCCCGCCCGCGCTGAGGCCCTCGTACATGTGCTCGAGCGTGCCGACGCCGCCCGATGCGATCACCGGAATGCTCACCGCGTCGACGATCGCGCGCGTCAGCGCGATGTCGTAGCCGATCTTGGTGCCGTCGCGATCCATGCTGGTGAGCAGGATCTCGCCCGCGCCCTCGCGCTCCATGCGCACGGCCCACTCGACGGCGTCGAGCCCGGTGGGACGGCGGCCACCGTGGGTGAACACCTCCCAACCCTTCGACGGGTCGTCGGCCGCGCGACGGCGCGCGTCGACGGCGACGGTGATGCACTGCGCGCCGAACCGCTCCGACGCCTCGCGCACGAACGCCGGGTTCTCGACCGCGGCGGTGTTGATGGACGCCTTGTCGGCGCCGGCGTTGAGCAGTGCGCGCACATCGGCGACGGTGCGCACGCCGCCGCCCACGGTGAGCGGCATGAAGACACGATCGGCCGTGCGCGCCACCACGTCGAGGATGATCGGGCGTTCCTCGTGCGACGCGGTGATGTCGAGGAAGCACAGCTCGTCGGCACCCTCGGCATCGTACCGGGCCGCGATCTCGACCGGATCGCCGGCGTCCGTCAGCTCGAGGAACTGCACGCCCTTCACGACGCGCCCCTGCTTCACGTCGAGGCAGGGGATGATGCGACGGGCGAGCATCAGGCCGTCTCCAGCGCGAGCGCGGCCGTGATGTCGACGGCGCCGGTGTAGAGCGCGCGGCCGACGATGATGCCCTCGACGCCGAGCGCCGCCGCCGCCTCGATGTGCGCCAGCGAGCCGACGCCGCCCGACGCGATCACGGGAATGCCTGCAGCGGCAGCCACCGCGCGCGTGCCCTCGAGATCGGGGCCGCGTTCGGTGCCGTCGCGTCCGATGTCGGTATAGATGATGGTGGCGGCACCCTGCCCCGCCACCTGGCGTGCGAGCGCGGTGGCCTCGACGGCCTCGCCCTCGAGCCAGCCCGCGACGCGCACGAGCCCGTCGCGCGCGTCGATGCCGACGGCGATCTTGCCGGGATGGGCCGTGCAGAGCGCCGCACAGAGCGCCGGATCGCGCACCGCAATGGTCCCGAGGATGGCGCGCGCGACGCCCGTCGCCAGCACCGTCTCCACCGCCGCGGCGTCGCGCATGCCGCCGCCCATCTGCACGGGGATGCGCACCGCCTTGCAGATCTCGGCCACCAGCGGCGCCTGCACCGGCTTTCCGGCGCGCGCGCCGTCGAGGTCGACGACATGCAGCCACCGTGCACCAGCCGCTTCCCAACGACGCGCCACCGCCACCGGGTCGTCGCCGTAGACCGTCTCGCGCGCGAAGTCGCCCTCGACGAGGCGCACGCAGCGGCCGCCGCGCAGATCGATGGCCGGGTAGATCGTCACGACCGACCCGCCAGGGTGCGGACGAAGCCCTCGATCAGCGCCAGCCCGACGCGCTGGCTCTTCTCGGGGTGGAAGACACCGGCGTAGACGTTGTCGCGCGCGACGCTCGACACGAAGTCGACGCCGTACGACGTCGTCGTCGCCACCACCGACTCGTCGGTCGGCTGCGGGTGGTACGAGTGCAGAAAGTACACCCACGAGCCGTCGGGGACGTCGGCCAGCGCCGGCGCGCGACGCACGACGCGCAGCTGGTTCCATCCCATGTGCGGCACCTTGCGCTCGCCGTCGCGCGGGAAGCGCACGACCCGACCGCCGAAGACGCCGAGGCCACGCACGCCGGGCGACTCCTCGCTCTCGTCGAACAAGAGCTGCATGCCGACGCAGATGCCGAGGAACGGCCGTCCCGAGCGTGCCGCCTGCACCACGGGCTCGACCAGACCGGCGGCGGTGAGGTTGTTCATGCAGGTGCCGAACGCACCCTGCCCCGGCAGCACCACCGCCCGCGCGGTGGCGATGCGATCGGCGTCGCTGGTGATCTCGGCGGCCTGTCCGAGCCGCTCGAAGGCCTTCTGGGCGCTTCGCAGGTTGCCGACGCCGTAGTCGACGATGACGACCGGTGCGCTCACCCGGCCAGCGTTCCCTTCGTCGACAGCACGCCGCGCACGCGGGGATCGCGTTGCGTGGCGAGGTCGAGCGCACGTGCCAGGCCCTTGAAGGTGGCCTCGACGATGTGGTGCGGGTTGCGGCCCGACAGCATGCGGACGTGCAGGTTCATGCCCGCCTGGTTCACGAGGGCGAGCAGGAAGTCGTGGATCAGCTCGACGTCGAAGTTGCCGATCTTCGCCTGCTTGATCTTGACGTCGTACTGGAAGAACGGCCGTCCCGAGAGATCGACGACGACCTGGATCAGCGCCTCGTCGAGCGGCACCGTGGCCTCGCCGAAGCGACGGATGCCGGCCTTCTCGCCGAGCGCATCGCGGATGGCCTGCCCCAGCACCAGGCCGACGTCCTCCACGGTGTGGTGGTAGTCGACCTCGAGGTCGCCCTTGGCCTGCACGGTGAGGTCGAAGAAGCCGTGCCGCGTCAGCAGCTCGAGCATGTGGTCGAGGAAAGGAATGCCGGTGGCCACCTGGTACCGGCCGTTGCCGTCGAGGTGCAGCTCGAGACGGATGTCGGTTTCCTTCGTCTTGCGCGACACCGTGGCGGTGCGCCCCTTCGGCCGCGCGGCGGCGCGGCGAGCCTGCAGAGCCATCAGCGGGTTCCTCCCATGGCGAGCCTACACTCCACGGATCGAGCGTGCGCGTCGAGTCCTTCGAGCCGCGCCAGTCGGGCGACGGCGGGTCCGAGCCGTCGCAGCGTGCGCGGGCCGGCCTCGATCAGGCTGGTGCGCTTCACGAAGTCGTACACGCCGAGCGGCGACGCGAAGCGCGCGGTGCCACCCGTCGGCAGGACGTGGTTCGGGCCGGCGAGATAGTCGCCGAACGCCTCGGGCGCGTGCGGGCCGACGAAGATGGCGCCGGCACGACGCAGCTTCGGGATCCAGCGCGACGGCGTCCGCACCAGCAGCTCCAGGTGCTCGGGGGCCAGGCGCTCGGCCAGCTCGACCGCGTCGGTGAGCGTCGCGGTGACGATGATCGCCCCGAACGCGCGCAACGAGCGCGCCGCCGTGGACTTCCGCGACAGCGTCTCGAGCTGCCGATCGAGCTCGACGGCGACGCGGTCGGCCAATCGTCGATCGGGCGTGACGCAGATGGCCGCCGCCTGCGGATCGTGCTCGGCCTGCGACAGCATGTCGGCGGCGATGAACGCCGCCGGCGCCGAGCCGTCGGCGACGATGAGCACCTCGCTCGGCCCGGCGATGGAGTCGATGTCGACCTGGCCGTAGACGAGTCGCTTCGCCGTCGCCACCCAGATGTTGCCCGGGCCGACGATCTTGTCGACGCGCGGGATCGTCTTCGTGCCGTAGGCGAGCGCGCCGACGGCCTGCGCACCGCCGATGCGGTAGAGCGCATCGACGCCGGCCACGTGGCACGCCGCGAGGATGACCGGCGGGTGGCCGTCGGCGCCCGCGGGCGACACGGCGACGATCTCGTCGACACCCGCGACGCGCGCCGGCACGCCGGTCATGAGCACCGTCGACGGATACGCCGCGCGGCCACCGGGCACGTACAGCCCGACGCGCTCGAGCGGACGGATGAGCTGCCCCACGCGCGCGCCGGTGGCGTCACGCATCATCCACGAGCGCTCGCGCTGGCGCAGGTGGAAGGCCCGGATACGGCGGGCGGCGAGCGTCAGGTCGCGGCGGACGACCGCGGGCTGATCGCGGAAGGCCGCCGCCAGATCGTCGGGCGGAACGCGCAGCGTGCGCGGCGTCAGCGACACGCCGTCGAGCTTCTTCGTGTACGCCAGCAGCGCGACGTCGCCACGACGGCGGACGGCGTCGACGATGCGTCGCACGTCGGCCTCGACACGCGCACCGGCGGTTTCGCCGCGCGTCTCGAGCCGCGCCAGACGCGCGCGCGCTCTCGCCGTGTGCGCGTCGAGCACGAGATCGGTCATGCCGTTCACGCCGACGCCGCCTCCCGCGTGATGTCGGCACCGAGCCCGCGCAGCTTCTCCTCGACGCGCTCGTAGCCGCGATCGAGGTGGTAGACGCGCGACACGTGCGTCGTGCCGCGCGCGGCCAACCCGGCCAGCACGAGGCACACGCTGGCACGGAGATCCGTCGCCATCACCGGCGCACCCGAGAGCTGGCACGGCCCGCGCACGATGGCGGTGCTGCCGTCGACGCGGATGTTGGCGCCCATGCGCACCAGCTCCTGCGTGTGCAGCATGCGGTTCTCGAAGACCGTCTCGGAGAACGTGCTCGAGCCGGTGGCGCGCGTCGCCAGCGCCATGAACTGCGCCTGGAGATCGGTCGGAAAGCCCGGATACGGCATGGTCTTCACGTCGACGGCGTTGAGATGGCCGTTGGCCTCGACGCGCACGCCGCTCTCGCTCTCGACGACGGAGACGCCGGTCTCGCGCAGCTTGGCGATGAAGGCGTCGAGGTGATCGCCGCGCGCGCCGATGATGCGCACCGAGCCGCCGGTGATGGCCGCCGCCACCATGTAGGTGCCGGCCTCGATGCGATCGGGAATGACCGTGTGCTCGGCACCGCCGAGCAGCTCGGGCCGTCCCTCGATCGAGATCTCCGACGTGCCCGCACCCTCGACGCGTGCGCCCATGCGCTCGAGCGCCTGCGCCAGGCAGACGTTCTCCGGCTCGCGCGCGGCGTTCTCGATGATGGTGGTGCCCTCGGCGAGCGACCCCGCCATCATGAGCTGCTGCGTCGCGCCCACCGACGGGAAGTCGAGGAGGATCTTCGCCCCGTGCAGGCGATCGGCCTCGGCCTCGACGTAGCCTTCCGTCAGCCGCAGTCGCGCGCCCATCTTCTCGAGCCCGGCGAGATGGAGGTCGACGGGGCGAGCACCGATGGCGCAGCCGCCCGGCGTGGACACACGAGCGCGACCGAAGCGGGCGAGCACCGGTCCCAGCACCAGGAACGACGCGCGCATGGTCTTCACCAGCTCGTACGGCGCCTCGGTGCTGTTGATGTTGCGCGCCTCGCACACCACCTCGTGGCCATCCGGGCTCTGCGTCACCTGCACGCCGAGGTGCTTCAGCACGGCGAGCGCGGTGCGGATGTCGGCCAGCGCCGGCACGTTGCGGAACACGCAGCGCTCGCGCGTGAGCAGCGACGAGAAGAGCAGCGGCAGCGCGGCGTTCTTCGAGCCGCTGACGGTGACCTCGCCGTTCAGGATCGCTCCGCCCCGGATCACGATGGTGTCCATGCGCCCCCTCCCCCGTCCTATCTAAGCGACCTGCGCCGCCAGCATCCGCTCGATGCCGGCGACGTCCCGTTCCACCACGCAGCGGGCGTACTGTCCAACGACGCCGACCAGGTTCTGCACCGCCTGTGACTGCCCCGCGCCCATCTCGACGACGAGCCACCCACCCGGTGCCAGTACCGCCGGCGCCTGTGTCACCAGCACGCGGAACGCCTGAAGCCCGTCGGGGCCAGCGGCGAGCGCCGAGAGCGGCTCGAAGTCGCGCACCTCGGGCTCGAGTCCCGCCAGATCGGCATCCGGAATGTACGGCGGGTTCGACACCACGACGTCGAACGACGCGGGCGCGAACGGCGCCAGCCAGTCGGCGCGGACGAGCGTCACCGCGGGAGCCAGCGTCGCCAGGTTCATGCGCGCGACGTCGAGCGCGTCGCATGAGCGGTCGCTGGCGACGACACGGGCCGCCGGCAGCTCGCGCGCGACGGCCGCCGCGATGGCGCCGCTGCCGGTACCGGCGTCGAGCAGGCGACGGCCGCCGAGACGACAGACCGTCTCCACCAGCAGCTCGGTCTCCGGGCGCGGCGTCAGCACGCGTCGATCGACCCGGATCGGCAACGACCAGAACTCGCGCTCGCCGACGAGGTGCGACACCGGCTCGCGACCCTCGCGACGCCGCAGCAGCGGCCCGAGCCGGGCCGTCGCATCGTTCGGTATGGCCTCGCGCGCACGCACCACCAGCCCGGCGCGATTCGTGCGCAGCGCGTTTGCCAGCAGCACCTCGGCGTCGGCGCGCGGCTCGGGCACGCCGGCGGCGGCGAGGCGCGCCGTCGCATCGGCGAGCGTGGCGGCGACGGTACGCGACGGCGACTCGGTGCTCATGCCGATCACTGCTGCGCCTCGAGCGCCTCGGCCTGTGCCTTGGTGGCGAGCGCATCGATGATGGCGTCGAGCTCGCCGTCGAGGACGCGATCGAGCTGGTGCAGCGTCAGGTTGACGCGGTGATCGGTGATGCGGCTCTGCGGGAAGTTGTAGGTGCGGATCTTCTCGGAGCGGTCGCCGCTGCCCACCATCGCCTTGCGGTTGGCCGCGATCGCCGACTGCTGCTCGGCGCGGGCACGATCGAGCAGGCGCGCGCGCAGGATCTTGAGCGCCTTCGCCTTGTTCTTGTGCTGCGACTTCTCGTCCTGGCAGGTGACGACGAGCCCGGTGGGGATGTGCGTCACGCGCACCGCCGAGTCGGTGGTGTTGACGCTCTGCCCGCCGGGGCCCGACGAGCGGTAGACGTCGACGCGCAGCTCCTTGTCGGGGATGTCGATCTCGACATCCTCGGCTTCGGGCATCACCGCGACCGTGACGGCCGAGGTGTGGATGCGTCCCTGCGTCTCGGTGACGGGCACGCGCTGCACGCGGTGCACGCCGCCCTCGAACTTGAGACGGCTGAACACGCCGTCGCCCTGGACCAGGGCGATGATCTCCTTGAAGCCGCCGAGGCCGGTGGGACTCGAGGACAGCACCTCCACCTTCCAGCGGCGCCCCTCGGCGTAGCGCTGGTACATGCGGAAGAGCTCGGCGGCGAAGAGGCTGGCCTCGTCGCCGCCAGTGCCGGCGCGGATCTCGAGGACGGTGTTGCGCTCGTCGTTCGGGTCGCGCGGCAGGAGCAGGAGCGTGAGCTTCCGATCCAGGTCGGGCAGTCGGGCTTCCAGGGCGGGCAGCTCGCCCCGGGCCAGATCGCGCAGCTCGGGATCGGGATCGCGCGACATCTCCCAGTGCTCCTCGATCTCCTTCGCCAGCTTCTGGCGTTCGTGGAACGCCGCGACGACGGGCTCGAGCTGGGAACGCTCACGCGACAGCTGCGCGTACTGGGCGCGGTTGCCGATGACGGCCGGGTCGGAGACCAGCCGCTCCAGCTCCTCGAATCGCTTGGCGACCTCCGCGAGACGGTCGAGCATGGCCGGTCAGCGCTCCGGGCGGCGGCGGAGACGCCGCGCCCGTACGATGGGAGAATCAGCTGGTGGGCGTGGAGTCGTCGCTGTCGGCGGGCTTTTCGGTGCTGCCGGCCTTGCCGTACTTGCGCCGGAAGCGCTCGACGCGACCCGCCGTGTCCATGAGCTTCTGCTTGCCGGTGTAGAACGGATGGCAGGCAGAGCAGATCTCGACGTGGATGTTGTCGACGGTGGAACGGGTTTCGACCACATTGCCGCAGGCGCAGACGATCCGGGCCGCGTCGTACTTCGGATGGATGCCTTCCTTCATGACGGACCGAAGCTCTTAACAGGCGTCGCGGGGTGGCGCAATGCGTCCCCGCGGGAGCGACGTGGTCCCGTTCGAGCCTTGCACGTCCGCTAGCGCGAACGTAGGTTACATGTAACCAGAGGTCCATCCCATGGCATCCGCATCGAAGCGCAAGTCGGCCCGCAAGGCCGCTACGTCCCGCAAGAAAGTGCAGGCGCATCGCGACCGCCTGCGGGCACAGGGACTCCGCCCGATACAGATATGGGTGCCGGATACCCGGGCGCCCGAGTTCGCGGCGCAGGCGGCTCGCCAGTCGCGACTGGTGGCGGCCAGCTCGCACGCGGCAAACGATCAGGGCTTCGTCGACGCCGTCCAGGGCTTCGTCGACGCCGTCTCGGCGGAGGACGATGCGTGAGGCGCGGCCAGGTGTGGACGGCGGCTGGGGGCACGGACTACGCCGGGAAGCCTCGCCCGGTCGTCATCCTGCAGGATGATCGGTTCGACGCGACCAGCTCGATCACTGTCTGCGCGTTCACCACGGATCCGACCGACGCTCCGCTCCTGCGGCTCGCCATCGAACCAAGCGAGACCAATGGGCTGACGGCGGTGTCGAGGTTGATGGTCGACAAGATCACCACGATGCCGAGGCAACATCTCGGCATCCACATCGGGCGACTCGCAGACGACGAGATGCTGCGCCTGAACCGGGCAATGATGGTCGTTCTCGGCCTGGCTGGGTGAACACTACGCGAGCCAGCGGTCGAACCAGGCGTCGATCAACGCGAACACCTGCGCGCGTTCGGCGGGGGGCTCGTTCAGCAGGATGAACGAGACGATTTCCGTCGAGGTCCGGTTCGTACTCCTCACATCTCTCTACGAGCACCCTCCGGGTTCCGACGCCGCGCAAAGGCCGGAGGAGCCGCCGCAGACGAAACACATATGACCGGCGGTGCAACAGTCGGCGTCTTTCGTGCACCCCGCGATGATGCACCCTGGCGATGCATCGAAGTCTTCGACGCATGAGCTGCAGAACGACGCAGCTGCGCCCCCGCAAAGGAGGCCCGCGCACACATCGGTCCCACAGCAAGACGGATTGCCAGGGCAACGCTCGCCGTGTCCCACACACGTCGGATTCGTGATGGTGGTGGTCGTAGAGGTGCTGCTCGAGGTCGTAGTCGTGGCCGTCGGTATCGCTGCGACCACTTCCCCGACGAAGTCATCGACCATGCTCTCGACATCGTCCTCATCGTTCGTGGTGAGGCACGTCGGCGAATGCTCCGCCGCCGCAAAGGCCGTCGTGAAGTGCACGACGGCTTTCGTGAGGCAGGCGGTGTCGACGACGCCGCCGCCGCGCGCGGCGTTGCCGTGGCAGCGAAGCTTCGCATTCGCCTTCGTCCCGGTCGCTTTGAGCTTCCTTGCGGCGCAGCGGTCGGCCGTCGTGGTCGGCCGAAGCGCGGTGACGAACGCGTCGACGCTCGAGTCGAGCATGACGGCGATGCCGCTCGCGTCGCCGGTGGTCGCACAGCCGCCACGCATCTCGAGGTCGGCGAAGCCGCTCGCGAGCTTCGTCCGCGCCTTGGCGACGCATACGGAGTCGACGGCGACACCGTGCCTCGCCGCCTTCGCATGACACCCGAGCATGGCGGCGGCTACCTTGCCTGTGGCGTTCAGCTTGGCCCCTGCGCACTGCTGGGCAGGCGTCCCGGCGGCTCGTGACGACGCCGCGACGAACACCAATGCGACGAGTGCGAAGCTGGCCGGGCCATATCGAGTCATGATGCCGCCCTCCTCGAGTCACACTAACTAAAACCGCGGGCACCGACGATGCAACGCAAAGTCGTCTAACATGACACTTCAGGTCGCGAGCCAGCGGTCGAACCAGGCGTCGATCAGCGCGAACACCTGCGCGCGCTCCGCCGGCGGCTCGTTCAGCAGCTCGTGGTAGAAGCCCGGCAGCATCACGAGCTCGTGCGGTGCGCGGATCAGCGCCGCGATCTCGCGCGCGCCGTCGGGCGTGACGAGACGATCGGCGTCGCCCTGTACGATCAGCACCGGCACCTTCAGTCCCGGCGCCCCTGCCCGCGCCGCCGCCTGTCCGCGATGCATCGCACGTACGAGCCCCGCCGTCGCCACGCGATGCACGAGCGGGTCGGCGACGTAGGCCGCACCGACGGCCGGATCACGCGCCAGCGCATCGGCAGCGAGCGCGGACTTGAAGCGGATCCGCGGCGCCACCGACGCGAGCGCCCGCGCGAACGCCTGCAGCCAGCGCGGGGCATGATCGGGGACGCGGAACGCCGGCGCCGACAGCATCCCCGCCCGCACCGTCTCCGGATGCCGCAGCAGATAGAGGAAGCCGATCACGCCGCCCATGCTGTGCCCGAGGAGCACGCGCGGCACGCCCGGCCAGTGCTGCTCGGCGCGGTCGGCGAGCGTGCGGAGATCGGCCACCATCTCTTCGAGATCGAGACAGTGCCCCCGCGGGCCACCCGACCGACCATGTCCGCGGTGGTCGACCCCCGCGACGGCAAGCCCGCGCGCCGTCAGATGCTCGATGACGTGCGCATACCGCCCGAGGTGCTCGGCGTAGCCGTGCGACAGCAGCACCACGCCGCGCGGCGGCAGCAGCGGTTCGGCGCGACGCCAATGGATCGGGACGCCGCCGACGCCGCTGAACGTGTCCTCGGTCACGGCGCCGTCGAGCGCACGCGACGGACGGCGTCCTGCCAGCCGCGATAGAGCCCGTCACGCTCCTCGGCCTTCATCTTCGGCGTGAAACGACGATCCTTCTTGCGCGCACGCTCGAGCTCTGCGGGCGAGCGCCAGAAGCCCGTCGCCAGACCGGCGAGCTGCGCCGCGCCCATCGCCGTGGTCTCGACCAGCTTCGGCCGCTCCACCGGCGTGTTCAGGAGATCGGCCTGGAACTGCATCAGGAAGTCGTTCGCCGACGCCCCGCCGTCGACGCGCAGCGACGTCAGCGACTCGCCTGCGTCGGCCGCCATGGCGTCGACGACGTCGCGCGTCTGGTATGCGAGCGCCTCGAGCGCCGCGCGCACGAGATGGTCGCGCGTCACGCCACGGGTGAGGCCTATGACCGCGCCGCGCGCGTTCGCGTCCCAGTACGGCGCGCCGAGACCGACGAACGCCGGCACCAGATACACGCCCAGCGTCGAGCGCACCGCACGCGCCATCGCCTCCGACTCGCCAGCCTTCTTGAGCACGCCGAGCCCGTCGCGCAGCCACTGGATGGCGGCGCCGGCGATGAACACCGAGCCCTCGAGCGCGTAGGCCGGACGTCCGGTGGCGTCGCACGCCACCGTGGTGAGGAGCCCGTGCCGCGACTGCACCGGCTTCTGCCCGGTGTTGAGCAGCAGGAAGCAGCCGGTGCCGTAGGTGTTCTTCGCCATGCCGGGCTCGACGCAGCCCTGCCCGAAGAGCGCCGACTGCTGGTCCCCCGCGATGCCGGCGATGGATACCGGGCTGCCGAGGATGTCGGCCGTCGTCTCGCCGAACACGCCGCTCGACGGCCGCACCGACGGCAGGATCGCCTCGGGCACCTCGAGCAGACGGCACAGCTCCGGGTCCCAGGCGTGCGACCCGATGTCGTACAGCAGCGTGCGCGACGCATTCGTGGGATCCGTCGCGTGGACGGCGCCACCGGTGAGCTTCCACAGCAGCCACGAGTCGATGGTGCCGAAGCACAGGTCGCCGCACGCGGCGCGCTCGCCCGCCCGCTTCACGTTCTGCAGCAGCCAGCGCAGCTTGGTGCCGCTGAAGTACGGGTCGATGACGAGGCCCGTCTTGCGACGGATCAGGTCCTCGTAGCCGCGGCCCTTCAGCGAATCGCAGTACTCCGCCGTGCGACGGTCCTGCCACACGATGGCGCGGTGCACGGGCTTGCCCGTGCGACGATCCCACAGAACGACGGTCTCGCGCTGGTTCGTGATGCCGATGCCGGCGACATCGCGCCCCCGCACCTTGGCGCGGCGACACGCCTGGCGCAGCACACCGAGCGTGACCTGCCAGATCTCGTCGGCGTCGTGCTCGACCCAGCCCGGCTTCGGGAAGTACTGCGTGAACTCGCGATACGCGCGGCCGACGACCTTGCCGGCGCGGTCCATGACCAGCGCGGTCGAGCCCGTCGTTCCCTGATCGACCGCAACCACCACCGCCATGCGCGGCTCCTTTCGACGTCAGCGGAAGAGGCCGCGGCGGCGCCGCAACCCGTCGCTCACCAGACCCTGCAGGCGCTCGCGCACCTGGGCACGCAGCGCGCGCAGCACCTTGGCGTCCTTCGCCGCCGCCGGCGCGTAGCGCGCCGCCACGTCGAGCGGCTCGCCTACGTGCAACGTCCACTTGGTGGGCAGCGGGATGAGCGTGGGCGTGATCGGCATGGCGGGCAGCCCGAGCGGCTTGCCGAGCCCCTCCACCCGCCACAGCACCGGGTGCACCTCTTCCGACCCGATGACGGCCACCGGCACGATCGGCGCGCCGGTCTCGATGGCCGCACGCAGGAGCGGCGAACGTCCGAACGCCGCCAACCGGTAGCGCTGCGCGAACGTCTTCGCCATCGCGCCCGGCCCCTCCGGGAACACGATGGCCAGCTCGTCGCTCTGCAGCACCTGACGGACGTTCACCGGCGACACCGGCATGGCGCCGAAGGCACCCAGCATCGAGCCCACGATCGGCAGGTCGATGAGCGCGTGGTCGATCAGCGGACGCGCCGCGCGCATCGGCCCGCCGAGCGCCTCGGCGAGCATGAAGGCCTCGTAGGGCAGCAGCGAGCCGGCACGATTGGCGACGACGAGCACGCGGCCGATGCGCGGCACGCGCTCGAGCCCGATGGCGTCGACGCGCCACCAGTAGCGGTAGAGCGCCTGGCGCGACATCTCGGCGAGGGGATTGTCGGCGATCTCCCCCATCACCCAGCGCCGCACGTCGCCGTAGCGCGCCAGCACCTCGTCGGCGGCGACGTGCAACATCGGCATCGCACCGCTGGCGCGTCCCGCGTCGGCGAGCGCGTCCTCGACCTGGCGCTCGAGCGCAGCCAGGCGACGGGTGATGTCGGCGGGCGACGGCAGGGGCGCGAAGCGACCACCGCGCCGTCCGGCGCTGAGCGGGATCACCCGCGACGGCGCGTCGCCGGCCGGGCGATCGACATCGGACATGGCGATCGTGAGTAGGGGACGAACCTGTGGAAGTCAACGCGATCGACCGGCATGGTGCGACGCGATGACCGCGTGTCCGCACCGGCCGCCCTGCCCCGGGTGTCCACGCTTCGGGATGACCGGCGTGGCGCCCGCGCCGCTCGGCGCGCTGACCGCGCTGTGCGCCGACGCCGGGCTGCCGGCGCCGGTCGTCGTCGACGGCACCGCCGGCGGTCACCGACATCGTGCACGACTCGCGGTCCGCGGCCGCGCGACGTCGCCGAAGATCGGCATCTTCCAGGAAGCGTCGCATCGCATCGCGGACATCCCGCGCTGTGTCGTCCACCACCCGCTGATCAACACGGTTGCCGACGCAGTGAAGGCGGCGATCCGTCGCACGGGCACGGCGCCCTACGCCGATGCACCTCACCGCGGCGCGCTGCGCTACCTGCAGGTCGTCGTCGAGCGCCGCAGCGGCACGGCGCAGGTCGTGCTGGTGGGCAACGGCGACGAGCCCGCCCTGCTCGATGCGCTCGCGACGGAGGTCGAACGGCTCCTCGGTCCCGCGCTCCACAGCCTGTGGTGGAACGGACAGCCCGAGCGCACGAACGCCATCCTCGGACCGCACTGGCTTCGCTGGACGGGACCCGCCGCCGTGCGCGAGACGATCGGTGGCGCCGACGTCTTCTTCCCGCCCGGCGCGTTCGGCCAGAGCAACCTGCCGCTGGCCGACTCGCTGGTGACGCAGGTGCACGCGTGGGTGCCCGACGGCGCCGCGGTGACGGAGTTCCACGCCGGCTGCGGTGCACTCGGGCTCGGGCTCCTGCCTCGCGTCTCGCGTCTCGCGTGCAACGAGGTGGCACCCGACTCGCTCGCGGGGCTGGCGCTCGGCATCGAGGCGGCGCCCGCAGGCACGCGGGCACGGATCCTGGCTGGACCCGCCGCGGATCACCTCGACGCGCTCGACGGTGCCGACGTCGTCGTCGTCGATCCGCCGAGGAAGGGGATCGACGCCGCGCTGCTCGAGACGTTGGTGGCAGCGCCGCCGGCGCGGCTGGTCGTCGTGAGCTGCGGTATCGAGGCGTTCCTGCGTGAAGCGGAGGCACTGCGACGGCGGGGCGGCATGCAGCTGCGCGCGCTGGTGCCGTTCGCGTTGTTTCCGTTCACGGAGCACGTCGAGACGGTGGCGCTGTTCGAGCGCGTGTAGCTACTTCCCGAATCGCACGATCGACTGGTCGAGCGGCAATCCGTTCGTCACGTGCATCGGCGGCGTCACTGGCGTGATCGCGAGCGGCGTGCCCTGCTCCTCCGCCGTGTCGAACGCCGCCGTGCCCGGCGAGTGGCCGGTGACGTCGAAGGCATCGATCTCGTACGGCAGGCCGTTCGAATCCAACGACGAGGCACTGTCCATGACGTGGAAGTGCAGATGCGGCGCGACCGAGTTGCCCGAGTTGCCGACGAGGCCGAGCACCTGACCGCGTTTCACGCGATCGCCGGCACGGACCCGCACGCTGCCGGGCTGCAGATGTGCGTAGAGCGCGAAGCGTCCCTCGCCGAGGTCGAGCACCACCGAGTTGCCGTCGGCCTGCGCCAGCGAAATCGCCTCGGGAAATTTGCCGGGCGTCTGCTCCGGCAGATCGTTGATCACCGACGCCACCCGCGCGTCGGCCACCGCCAGCGCCTCTTTCCCGTAGATGGCATAGCTGCCTGGCTGCTCGCGCGGACCGACGTAGATGCGGCCCGCATCGTCCATCTGCTCCCAGTCGACGGCGAAGCGCTGCGCGACGCGCACGCGCCCGTCGACGGGCAGCGCGGCGCGGGTGTGGCGGGTGGCGTCGCAGCACGAGTCGGCGGCGATGAAGCGGTCCCCGGCGAGCGGCGGACCGACGACGATCGGCGCGCGTCGATCGACCGCGACGTCGCCACCGGGGAGCGTCATCTCCCGCTGGCCGGGCGGCGCGGCGGCGACGTTCGCGCGCAGCGCATGCGAGAGCTTCGCCGGCACGGGCGTGCCCTCGGGCAGCGTGACGTGGGCGAACATCAGCGACGTGCCGCCGCTCGGTATCGTGGCACTCGCCTCGCGGCGCCCTGCAGGCTGGAGCCGCGTCGCGACCGCCGCCGCATCGAACGACGCGAGCGCCTTGCCGTCGCCGAGGACGTCGACCTGCGCGACCGTCGCATCGGCGCTCGAGAAGTTGGTGACCCACAGCTCGTAGACCAGGTGCGTGCGGCCGTCGGACCCGCGGAACGCCGTCGGCGCATCGCGGACGGCGAGGAGGAGCGGCGTCATGCGCTCCTCGGCGCGCGCGGTTCCGAACGAGAGGGCTGTGACGAGTCCGACGGCGAGCCAGGCGGGTGCGGTCATTCCGCGGCCTCGTATCAAGGATGACTCTGGACCGCACCTGGCCACGCATGCGACTAGGGGTCCATGGCCCCACATGGTCGGCGATCAATCCCGCAGTCCTTGTCTCTAGGCGTCGCGCTTGCGATCTCCCTCTGTGCGGCCGGTCCCGTCGCAGCGCAGGCGTCGCGCACGTGGGTCTCCGGCGTCGGTGACGACGTGAATCCGTGCAGCCGCACTGCGCCCTGCAAGACGTTCGCGGGCGCCATCTCCAAGACCGCCAAGGGCGGAGAGATCAATGCCCTCGACCCGGGTGGCTTCGGCACGGTCACGATCACGAAGAGCATCGTGATCGACGGCGGCGGGATGCTCGCCTCGATCATCGCCTCGGGTACGACCGGCGTGATCGTGAACGCCCCGGCCGGCGACCGCGTCACGCTGCGGCGTCTCACCATCAACGGGACCAACGATGGGACGATCGACGGACTCTACGGCGTCCGGGCACTGGGTGGCGCCCAGCTGCACGTCGAGGATTGCGTGATCGAGAACTTCAACCAGGTCGGTATCTCCCTGGAAGGCACCGGCAACCTGACCGTCGCCGACACCGTCATCCGCAATCTCGCGGGCGCCGGCATCCGGGCGACGCCCGGCGGGGGCACGCCGCGCATCACCATCGAGCGGACGCGCATGGCGGAAGTGGGCTTCGGCGTGCGGCTGTCGGGTGCGGTCATAGCGCTCGCAACCGACACCACCGTGTCGGAGGCGGGCGGCGCCGGCTTCTGGGCAGAAGGTGCCGCGGAGCTGCACCTGGACGACGTCGTCGTCGCGCACAGCGGCGTCGGCATCCAGGCCAGCGACGGCGCGGTCGTCAACGTCGCGCACCTGACGGCCATCGGCAACGCCGGCGGCGCGTTCCTCCCCGAGACCGGCGGCATGATCGTCCCGTTCGCGGGCGACCTCATCACCGCGAACCCGCCCGGTGGCGCGTCGACGTGCGAGCTCGCGGGGGCATCCTCGACGGTGGCGTGCCTCGGCGCCGCCGGTGGCGGCGGGGCCGTGTGCCCGACGCCCGTGTGTCCCGAGCCGTCCTGCCCGGCGCCGGTGTTCGTCGGGCCAGCGCTCGGAAACTGCAAGCGCTGCAAGACGAAGGGGACGAAGACGACCTGCACGGGGTGCGGCATCGATCTGGAGTGAAGAATGGGTCTCGGCGACCTGCGCTTCGCCGAATAGAGTGGAGAACATGCGCGACTTTGCATGCCCGAACTGCGGACAGCGGCTGGCCTTCGAGAACTCCGTCTGCCTCGGCTGCGACAGCGCGATCGGCTTCGACCTCGTCGGACGCGAGTTCGCGGTATTGGATCCCGAGGGCGTCACCATCCTCGAGCCGGCGCGGCGCATGTGCGTCAACCTGAACGTCGCCACGTGCAACTGGCTGGTGCCCGCCGACAGCACGACCGGCCTGTGCCGGTCGTGCTCGCTGACGCGAAAGCGCCCGGTGGACACCGATCCCGCGATGCATGCCTTCGCCGATGCCGAGGCGGCCAAGCGTCGCCTCATCGTCGAGCTGGTGGAGCTCGAGCTGCCCATCACCGACCGCGTCGCCGATCCCGCGCGCGGGCTGACGTTCGATCTCCTGCCGAGCAACGACGACGTGAAGGTGATGACCGGGCACGACGACGGCGTCATCACGCTCGACCTCGCCGAGGGGGACGACGTGCATCGCGAGACGCTGCGCATCTCGATGGCAGAGCCGTATCGCACGCTGCTCGGACACTTCCGCCACGAGATCGGGCACTACTTCTTCCTCGTGCTCGCCGAGACGGGTGATGCGCGCAGCGAGTTCGAAGCGCTTTTCGGGGATGCCGACGCCGACTACCAGGCCGCGCTCGATCGCCACTACTCCACGGGGGCGCCGGCGGGCTGGGAGTCCAACTACGTCTCGTCCTACGCCACCATGCATCCCGCCGAGGACTGGGCCGAGACCTTCGCGCACTATCTCCACATCCGCGACACCCTCGACACCGCCGCCGCCTTCGGCTTCGCCCCGGCCGGCGCCACCGCGACCAATCCGCTCGCCGGCGACGCGGGATTCGATCGCATGATCGCGCTCTGGCTGCCGCTGGCGTGGGCACTGAACATGATCAACCGGTCGATGGGTCACAAGGATCTCTACCCGTTCGTCCTGCCGTCGGCGGTGCTGGACAAGATGCGGCTGGTGCACAAGCTGGTCGCCGCCAGCCATGCGCCGCCGGAGGTCAACGCCGTCGTCGAGCCGCCGACGAAAGACGCCGCACCGCCGCCGGCCTGACGACACGCCGTTGGCCGAGGTCGGCGGCTCGGATACATCGGGCCGCGCGTGACGAAGCCCACCAAGATCGGCACCGGCATCGCGGGCTCGGCCGTCGTATGTGCGGCGCTCGCCGCAGGAACGCATGGCGTCGCGCGTGCAGCGTGGGCCTGGACGACCGTCGCGTGCGTGATCGCCGCCGCCGCCTATCTGACGAACCGCCCCGCGTGGCTCGGCAAGTGCCACGGCCGGTGGTCGGCACGGTCGATCCTCATGCTGCCGTACCTCGCGGCATTCCGCGTCGCGTGCGGGCTCATGCGTTGGTGGCGCGGTGGCGACGCACCGACGCTCATCGCCCCCGGCCTGTGGGTGGGCGGCCGCATCACGGCGCCACTCCCTCCCGACGTCACGCACGTGGTCGATCTGGTGGCAGAGTATCTCGAGCCGCGGCACGGCCGCGCCCTGTCCGGTTACCGCAGCCTGCCGACGCTCGACGGCGGCGTCCCTTCCGACATCGAGCAGTTCACGAATCTCGTCCGCGAGCTCGCCGGCGTCGACGGCGCCGTTCTCGTGCACTGCGATTCGGGACGCGGTCGTGCACCCACGTTCGCCGCCGCGCTGCTCGTCGCGCGCGGGCTCGCCGACGACGTCGATGCCGCGATCGCGTTGGTCCAATGCGCACGTCCGGTCGCGCGGCCGACGCGCTCCGACCGCGCGTTTCTCGCCGACACGCAGCCGGCACTACGGGCGATCTCGCGCACGACGCACCGCGCCGATGCGCGACGTCCTGCCGTCGCGCAGATCGACCATTAAAAACTCTTGCGCGACGACCCCCCTCGGACTTATGAGCGCTGCAGAAATCTTCCCGACGGAGGCCCGACTGCATGAAGCCCACGCTCGTGACCGGTGCCAATGGCCATGTCGGCAACAACATCTGCCGACTGCTCGTGGAACGCGGTGAGCCCGTTCGCGCGATGATCCGCGCCTCGGCCGATCCCACGCCGCTGCAGGGCCTGGGGGTCGAGATCGTCAATGGCGACATCCTCGATCCGCAGGCGGTGAACCTCGCCGCCGAAGGCTGCGGGCGCGTCTATCACACGGCAGCCGGCTTCCTGATGTGGGCCAAGGACACCGAGCGCGACATCATCCGCCCCAGCGTCGACGGCACGCGCAACATCATGAAGGCCGCGGCGAAAGCCGGCGTCGAGAAGGTGCTCTACGTCAGCACCAGCGGCACCATCGGCTTCTCGCCCACGCCCGACCGCCTCCTCACCGAGGATGACCACAACACGAACCCGCACACGCCCTACTTCATCGGCAAGATCGCGGCCGAGAAAGAGGCGTTCGCCATCGGTGCTCGCGAGAAGCTGCAGGTCACGTCGGTGAACCCGGGCTTCATCCTCGGCCCGCGCTTCTGGAAGATCAGCGAGTCGGTGCGCCAGGTCGTCGACTTCCTCAACAACGGCATGCCGCTCTACTTCGACGGCGGCTTCGGCACGGTCGACGTCGAGGACGTCGCGCGCGGCGCCCTCGCCGGCATGGACCGCGGCCGCGACGGCGAGCGCTACATCGTCTCGGGCGAGAACGTCACCTTGAAGCAGCTGCTCGACACCGTGGCCGAGCTGTCCGGCATCGGCGCGCCCGGATGGAAGGCACCGGCGATCGTCATGTACGGCATCGCCAGCGTGCTCGAGGCCGCCGGGTGGGCGACGGGCACGCGACCGCTGATCGACCGCTCGCAGGTCGAGGAGTTCGCCGGCACCTACGCCTACTACGACTCCGGCAAGGCCCAACGCGAGCTCGGCTACACGTATCGCAACGCGCGCGAGACGGCGCGACGGACGGTGGCCTGGGCCATCGACCGCGGCTTCGTCGGCGAGAAGCGTCGGGCAGCGTTGACGCCGCATTCCTCGCTGCAGGGCGCGTACTGAGGGGGCCCATCGGCAGCGGGTCGCGCATGCGTGGCCTGCTGCCGCCGGGGCCTATCGCCGCGGCACGCGTGCGCCCGCCGGCCACGCGGCCGGGAACTGCGGCAGGTCGTCGGTGATCTCGTCCCACGGCGCGCGCGAGTCGACGAAGGTGTGGCACTGCGGGCGGATGCCGGGATCGCCATCGAGGCTGCCCATACGGATCGACACCTCGGCACCGTCGGGCCAGGTGCCGCCGAACAGGCTGGAGCCACAGGTCGTGCAGAACGCCTTCACCGCGCCCTGCCCCGCGCCGTAGACGCGGACCAGCTCGTCCCCCTGGAGCAGGCGGAAGCGATCGCGCGGCACCCGTGCCTGCGTGCACACCGCCGTCCCCGAGTGCTTGCGGCAGCGCGAACAGTGACAGTGGTTGGCGCGCAGGAACGGCAGCGTCACCTCGTAGCGCACGCCCGCGCACAGGCAGCCGCCGGTCACGACGTCGGTCGTCATGCGTCGCGCCTTTACACCATTCCGCGCCCTCTGGTAGCCCGCACAGCGATGCCGCGCTTCCAGATTGCCGCTCTTCTGCTCGTGCTCCGTCTGGCAGCCCCGGCGGGCGCGGTGCCGCCACCCGTCGACCCCGGCTACGACGCCTGGGGTGGCTGGCGCGGCATCACCACCACCGCCACCGGCCGCTTCCGAACCGAGCGCATCGACGGCGTGTGGTGGCTCGTCACCCCCGACGGCCACGCCTTCTTCTCGATGGGCATCACCGGCGTGCGGCCCGAGGGCGACTTCGCGCCGTCGCTCGGGACGTCGCCGTACTACGACAACATCCTGGCGCGCTACGGCAGCGAGGCGGCATGGGCCGACGTCGCGGCCGATCGGCTCGCCGACCTGCACGTCAACACGCTCGGCGGCTGGAGCCGCACCGCGCTCTTCCCGCAGCGCATCGCCTACACCGAGGTCCTGAGCTTCGCCGCTCGTGCACCCATCGTCGCCGCGGCACCGGCGGGGCTGTCGGGCTTCCAGGTACGCGACTGGTACGACCCGTCGTTCGAGAGCGGCGCCGACGCCGAGGCGGCGCTGGCGGCCCCGTGCGCCGCCGACCCGTGGTGCATCGGCGTCTTCACCGACAACGAGATGGGCTGGGGCCCCGGCATCGCGCAGAGCCTGCCGACGCTCGACACCTATCTGCTGCTGCCCGCGGGCGCACCCGGCAAGGTGGCGGTGCAGTCGTTCTTCGCGTCGCGCTACGCCGACGTCGCCACCTTCAACGCCGCCTGGGGACAGTCGTTCGCGAGCTTCGCCGATCTGCAGAACGTCACCACGCTCACCGCGAACTTCCGCACCGATCCGCCGCCGCGCCAGGCCGACCGGCAGGCGTTCCAGAACGAGACGGCGACGCGCTACTTCTTCGTCGTGAACCACGCGCTGCGCGCCGTCGGCCCCGACATGCTGATCCTCGGCGCGCGCTTCCTGGCCTACTCGACGTCCGCGGGCGTCGCGCAGGCGGCGGCGCCCTGGGTCGACGTGCTCAGCGTCAACTACTACGAACTCGACGGGCCCTTCTTCGCTCTCGCGCAGTCCACCGCCGCCGAGTTCGGCTACCTCATGCCGACGCGCTTCTTCGACGACATGGACGAGATGGCCCGCGTCACGAACAAGCCGGTCGTGGTGAGCGAGTGGACGTACCGCGCCGCCGACTCGGGCCTGCCCAACACCTGGCTGCCGTTCTTCCCGACCCTCGCCACCCAGGCCGACCGCGCCCAGGCCTACGCCAGCTACGTCCGCCGCGCGCTGGCGCGGCCGTATCTGCTCGGCATCCACTGGTTCAAGTACACCGACTTCCCGGCCGAGGGCCGCGCCAACGGCGAGAACAGCAACCAGGGCATCACCGACATCGATGACGATCTCTGGACCGTGCTGACGGATCGGATGCGCGTGGTGAACGACGGCGTCGCCCCGCAGCGCCGCCTCGTCGCCGGCGGCGGCAAGGCCGCCACCGACTGCGCGCTGGAGTTCGCCACCAGCGCGTCGCCACTGCTGCGATGCACCGACGGCGACCCGCGCTGCGATCGCGATGGCATCGCCGGGCAGTGCACCGTCGACGTGCTGCCGTGCGTCCAGGTGACCGACGGACGCTTCACCTGTCCGGCGTCACCACCCACCGGCGTCGTCGTGAAGCAGCCCAGCGTTCGGAAGGATCCGGCGCTGCGCGCCGCGCTCGAGCAGAGCCTGACCGCTGCGCTGGCTGCCGGTGCCGGCGCGTGCGGTCCCGCGGTGACGGTGACGATGCCACTCGGACCACGGCGATCGGTCACGACGAAGCTGGCGGTCCTGGCGCAGGTGCCGGCCGGGCGTGAGCGCGACACCCTGAAGCTCCGCTGCGACGCGGTGACGCCGTGACGCTGGCGCGCGTCTTCCTCGTCTTCACGGCGCTCGTCTGGCTGCCGTACGGCATCGTCTGCCTGCTCTGGCCCGAGCATCTCGCCGACATCGCCGGCGTCGCGGCCCACACGACGACGGGTTCGGTGGAGCTGCGCGCCATGTACGGCGGCGTGTCGTTGGCCGTCGGCACGGCGGCGCTGATGGGCGCGCTGCGGGCGGCCTCGATGCAATCGGCGCTGACGACGATCGCGACGGTGTGCGCTGGCATCGGCACGGCGCGGCTGTTGTCGACGGCCGCGGCGGGCGAGCTCTCGGGGTACACCGCCGCCGCGCTCGTGCTCGAGTGGGGCTCACTCACCGTCGCATCGCTGCTGCTCGGACGCTCGAAGGCAGCTGCGAGCTTTCAGATTCAATAAACGCGTTGTCTATCACCACGTCTCCGTGCTAACGCCCGCGGCGGGGGGAAGTGGCCATGCGCATGCGTCCGTGGCATCTCGCGCTGCTCGTCGTCGTCACGCTCGTGTCCTGCGTCGGCCAGACAGACGACGCCACGAACATCACGCCGACCGGCGCCGTGCTGCACGCGACCGGCACGTGCACGTCCGGGAGCTGCAGCTACTACTTCCGCCTCTGGCCCGTGGAGGTCGGCGAGCCGTGGGGTATCTCGACGCCGGTGCGGACGCTCGCCGGCATGCCCCCGAACACCACCGCGGCGGTCCTCCCCGAGACCGTCTCCGGTCTCCGACCCGACACGCGCTACCGCTTCCGGGCGTGCGGCAAGGAGGCGAGCGAGAGCCAGTTCCAATGCGCGGCCACCAAGGACTTCACGACCGCCCCGCCGCCGCAGATCCCGACGCTCACCGCCACGCTGACGGCGCCGAATACGGTCACGCTGCGCTGGGCCACCAGCGGCGGCCTGCCGGGCCAGTCCATCCACCTCTACGGGGCGTGGCACGACCCGGCGACGGGCACGTACTTCGAAGACGTCGGGTTCCGCACCGATCAGCAGAACCCGACGGGACTGAGCTTCCGCACACGCTTCGGTCGCCACCGCTACGTACTCTCCCTGCCGACCGCCACGGGCGACGTGCTGCGCGCCGTCGAGATCGACGTCCTCGGCCCGAGCGCGCCGAACGTCGCGACGCCGACCGTGAATCTCTTCTCCGGCACGCTCGCGGACACGACGATCGGTTGGGACAACCCGACGTCCGGTCATTTCGTCCGGATCGCGATCGGCGCGGACCGCTTCACGACGGCCGTTGGCGCAGCGTCGTACACGTTCCCGAAGGCGTACCTCGAAGGGCTCGGGCTCGGCGCGCATCGCGTCGACATGACGACCTGTCGCAGCATGACCGGCCAGACGCCGAAGATGAGCGGCGACTTCTGCGGCGATCGCACGACCATCTTCATCGAGATCGGCGGTGCGGCATTCACCGGCCCGGCACGCGTGCACGTCGCCACGGGTGACGACGCGACCGTGTCGTGGACGCCCACGGGACAGTTCTTCTTCCTGGACGCTCCGTCGCTCGGCATCTACGGGCAGGTGATCGTCGGCACGAGCCGGACCTTCGCGAACGTTCCGGCCGGCATCCACACCGTCGAGCTCGGGACGTGCTCCCTGTACCCACCGAAGTGCGCGAATCTGGCGACCGCGGCCGCGAGCGCCGCGGGAACGGTCGATTACCTCGCCACGGCGGGCGAATTCCCGCTCGGCGTCGCCGCCGGGACGGTCGTCGCGCGCATCCGTCGCCCCGATCAATCGATCGTCTCGATCACGGCACCCGCCAGCGGCGCCATCCACTACACCCACGTCGCCGTCGGGAATGCCGTCACCGTCGGCGAGGCCCTGCTCTCGGTGCAGACCGCGGCGTTCGCGCGCATGCAGCTCCTCGTCGCAGATCAGACGTTCGAGCACCGCGCGCTCGGCACGGACTTCAGTCCCTGGCTCAGCGCGGCCCACGTCCTTCCCGAGTACAGCCATGTGAATCTCGGCAACACGATGCCCGTGCTCGCCGCCGCGGACGGCACCCTCTGGGCCGGAGGTGAGTTCGCCGAGGGCAGCGTGCTCAGCGTCACGGGCGACTGGACGGTCGGCTACACCATGACGCCGTTCGTCGCCCCGGTGTTGCGGAAGTCGCAGGGCGGTCGCCTCGTGCCGGTGAAGCCGTTCGCGCGCCTGAGCGGTCTCGGCGAGTCGGTGACGAAGGAGGAGCGCGTCATCGAGGCCGGGCCCTACATCTGGTTCATCAACGGCGGCAGCTCCGATCCCAGCGCGACGCCGGACTGGAACCGCCTCGTCCGCTTCGATCGCAGCGGCACGGACAATCCCGCGACCTTCCAGGACGAGCGATTCTGCGTCTTCCACGTGCCGTTCGAGGGCGCCAACGTGATGGGCATCGAGTGGGACGACGCTGCCCACCGCCTCTGGTACGTCGAGTCACGCCTCCCGAATGCCGCCGTGCCGGTGCTGGCCTGGTTCGATCCCGACGAGCTGACGTGCGAGGCGAACCTGCTCGACTACTCGAATCCCACGGCCGTCGCCGCCGCCTCGACGCACTACTGCTCGACGCCGTCGGAGACCCACTGCATCCACACGGTGCCGCTCGTCGACACCAACGATGCGGCCAAGCGGCTCACCTGGGCCGCACACGTCGCACTCGGCAACGGCGCCGTGTGGGTCGCGGGCTTCTTCAGCAACAACATCGCGCGCTACGACCGCGCCTCGGGGCGGGTCGACGTCCTGCCCGCACCACGTTCCATGGGGCTGACCGGCTTCGTCGGCACGGGACCGTGGCAGCTCCTCGCCCACGACGACTACCTCTACTTCACCGAATTCTTCGACGGTGACGTCGTCCGCCTCGACACGCAGGCGTTCGCCGCGAATCCGGCGCAGTGCAAGAGCCTCGCCCCCAACGGATCGAACCCCTGCATGTCGGAGATCCACGCCGGCTCGCAGCTGAAGGAGCTCGACATCGACGGCGACCGCCTCTACTTCGCCGGCTATCAGGACTTCGGCTACATCGACCTGCCGACGTGGACGCCTGGCGTGATCTACGACGGCCTCGATGCCGTCCGCGATCCGGAACGCCGCAAGCGCGGCGAGCTACTGAGCGGCGACATGTCCGTCGGCCCGAGCGGCGTGGTCGTGCTGAACGACTATACCGCCCACGAGCTCTATCGACTGTACCCGCAGTAACGAACGCCGCCCCCGCGAGGGCGCCACATGGAGGACTCATGGCAGGACGTCTTCGAAGAAGTCTCCCCCTGATCGCACTCCCGCTGCTGTTGGCGGGGTGTTGGTCGGCGGACAACGTACAGCCGTCGGGCGGCGCGGCGGACTTCCCCGACCCGGGGCTCCTGCTCGCCCCCAACGGGCGATACTATCGCTACGCCACGCAGGCCAACGGGAAGCACGTGCCGGTGCACTCGTCGACCTCGTTGACGGGTCCCTGGACCATCCATCCCGACGCCTTCCCGAATCCGCCGAGCTGGGCGCTGAACAACTTCTGGGGCCCCGAGGTGCAGTACATCGGCGGCTACTACTACCTCTACTACGCGGCGACGATCGCGTGGGACGGGAGCCCCTTCGGCGAGCACGCCATCGGCGTCGCCCGCAGCAGCAGCCCGACGGGACCATTCACGGCGGTCGGACCGCAGCCGCTGTACCGCGACCACGTCCACCGCGGCGCCATCGACCCCGACGTCGTCTTCGTGGGCTCGCAGCAGTACATCATCTGGAGCACCGACTGGGGTCCCCTGGGTCGGGCGGGCGGCATCACGCGCTACATCGAAGGCGCCACCATGTCCGGCCCGGCCGCCGCACCGCTCAACGGGCATGGGCTGCTGGCGTCGGGCGGCGCGGCCTGGGAGCGCGGCACGGTCGAGGGACCGGCGCTCGTGGCCGGCGGCGACGGCAACTGGCACCTCTTCTACTCGGGCGGCAACTACGAGAGCTCGTACGGGATCGGCCACGCCATCTGT
>DASYLJ010000061.1:0-22332 GCA_036009625.1 Binatia bacterium | reverse complement strand
GTTGACTCGCCCGTCCCCCCGCATAGCCTGCGCGACCATGACTCCCCAGATCGACGTCACCACCCTGGACCTCGACGCCGCCAACGCCGTGCTCGAGCACGAGACAGCCGAGCACCGCGTCGCGTGGGCACTCGATCGCGTCCGCCCCCGCATCGTCCTGTCGTCGAGCTTCGGAGCCCAGGCGGCCGTCCTCCTCCACATGGTCACGCGGCAATGGCCGGAGATTCCCGTCGTCCTCATCGACACCGGCTACCTGTTCCCCGAGACCTACCGATTCGTCGACGAGCTGACCGAGCGGCTGCGCCTGAACCTCACGGTGTATCGACCCGCGATCAGCGCCGCGTGGCAGGAGGCGCGCTACGGCAAGCTCTGGGAGCAGGGCGTCGAGGCCATCGAACGGTACAATCAGATGAACAAGGTCGAACCCATGCAGCGTGCCCTCGACGAGCTCGACGCCGAGGCCTGGATCGTCGGGCTGCGACGCGCGCAAGCGTCGACCCGTCGCGAGCTTCGCGTCCTCGGCCTACAGGACGGCTACCTGAAGGTGCATCCCATCGTCGATTGGAACGACAAGCACGTCTACGACTACCTGACGCGGCACGGGCTGCCCTACCACCCGCTGTGGGAGCAGGGCTATCCGTCGATCGGCGACTGGCACACGTCGCACAAGCTCACCGACGGCATGGCAGAGGAAGAGACGCGCTTCTTCGGGCTCAAGCGTGAATGCGGGCTGCACGAGAGCACCGAGGCGATCGTGCCACGATGACGGTCAGTCAGTCGGACGTCGCCTTGAACACGGACGACGTGTTGCGCGAGACGTGCGCACCGAAGTCGGCGTCCCAGCAGCGGAGCGCAACACCCGAGCGGAAGAAGTCGGAGCGGATCGGGCCCGACAGCGGCAGCCGAGGCGGTGTCCCGCGCGTCCCACGGCTGCGAATGGTGATCTGCGCCGAATTGCCAGCGCGAAGCACGATCTTCACGCGGTCGGACTGGCCGCGGGTCGACGCGTAGCGATAGCCCTTCGCGGTTTCGGTCCAGCACCCGTTCGCGTCGCAGCCGTCCTTCAATTTGAGCACGATGCTGGTGCCGGCGTCGCCGCCCGCGGTGAGACAGTACGTCCGACCAAACGTCTGCGTCGGCTGACCGAAGTCCGCTTTGGTGACGGGCGCCGACGAGCGCCAGTCCCACGCTGCCGTGTCGCGCGCGTCGTCGTCGACGTCACCGAACGCCATGCGCGCGCCACCCGGGCGCGGCGGCACGCACGAGCCGATGAAGTCCACCGGCGCACGACAGCCGACTCCGGCCATGCACGTCAGGCACGGGAACTCGTCCCCTGCGCCACACTTGGGTCCCGACACGCATCTTCCTGCGCTGCACACGTCTCCCCGCGTGCAGGGGTCGCCATCGTCGCACGGCAGGACGTTGTCGACGTATCCGCAATGCCCACTGCCGTCGCACACGTCATCGGTGCAGGCGTCGCCGTCGGTCGCGCACGACGCACCTGCGGCAGCGGCGACGCATGCGTCGCAGCAATCGCCCGCCACGTCGTTCGCGTCGTCACACGTCTCGCCCGGGCCGACGATGCCGTCACCGCAGTGCGGCACCCCACAGTTGCGCGGGCAGGCATCGCCATCGACCCCATTGCCGTCGTCGCACGCCTCGCCCGGATCGACCGTGCCATCGCCGCACGACGACTCCACGGCACCGATGTCGCAGCGTCCGCCGATCGGCCGCGCGATGCCGCGCTGGTCGGTGGCCGGACACGTGAAACCTCCGCTCCCGACCGGGCCGGGATTCGCCGCGTTGCTGGCGAAGCTCGTCGCGGAGAGCGCGTGCGTCGCCGTCGGGCCGCCGTTGTCGGCGAGCGCACCGAGCATCGGTGCGGCGCCAACGACGTTGCCGGTCGCGTCGCCGGTGACGTCGCACGCGACGAGCGTCTGCAGCACGTTGTAGCCGTTCGACACGAGCCCGCCGGTGCATTCGCTCGCATTGCCCGCCAGCAGGCTGTTCGCGATCGTGGTCGGCGCATTCGGGTAGGGCGGCGGCGTGTTGTTGTAGACGCGGCGGTTGTAGATGCCCGCCTCGCTGTGCCCGGTGATGGTCACGTTCAGCAGGTCGGCCGAACCCGGCGCCGGACAGTCCGACGACCCGAAACAATGGCCGTCGATACGAATACCGGTGGCGCCGTTGCCGCTCAGCGTCGCGTTCACCAGCGACGCGTGACCCGCCACGGGAACGAAGATGCCACCCACGGTGTTGCCGCTGATGGTGCTGTCACGCAGGACGAGCGTGTCGGCACGAATCGCGGCGTTCGTGTGCGGCCCGCCGCCGTTGTCGCGGATCGTCGTGCGCTCCAGCACGAGGGAACCCGCCGAGATCGCCCCGCCACCGCTCTCCGTCGCGCTGCACTGCTCCACGACGCTGTCGTGGAGCTCCAGCGTCCCGCTGAACAGGGCACAGATACCACCACCGCCCGGGAGTCTGAGGGCTCCGAGACCACAGCTGCCGTCCGCCGCGACGCCATTGCGGATCGTCACGCCGGACAGCACGACGGGCGCGGCCGAGGTCGTACTAAGGTTGATGACGCGGCTGGCGCCGCCGGCATCGATGACGGTCGTCGCCGCACCGGCCCCGAGCACCGTGAGACCATCGAGGACGCGCAACGCACCGTTCGTCAGGGCGTACGCACCAGCGGGCAGCACGATCTCGTCGGGAACGAAACCGGCGCCCGCCTCCTGAAATGCCGCGCGCAGCGTGCACGCCCCTCCAGCGGTGGCACACAGGCCGTCACCTGGGGCGGCGTCGGGCAGATCGGCGGTCGAGTCGACGGTGAAGGAGGCCGCGCTCGCCGTTCCGATGGCGGCCACGAGCCCGAGACAGATCGCGATTCCCACGACGCGCATGGTGGGGTGGTACCCGCTCCGCATGAGGGCCGGCAAGCAGAAAGAATGGCGAGTCGTTGACGAATCGCGTCACACGACGAGGCGATCGAGCGCGCGCAGTCCGCTGCGTCGAGCCAGCCCGAAGGCCGTCAACGTGAGGAAGCTCGCCGCGCACACCGCCACCACGACCAGCAGCAGCTGCTCCGGCGTCGCCATCGTCTCCGTCCGCGACAGCCGCAGCACCCGCGCCAGCGGCCACGCCTCGATCGACACCACCGCGGCGATGAGACCGAGGCACGTCAGCATGTACATGATGGCGCCGAAGCCGGTGGCGATCTGCGCCGCGTTCTGGCTGTCGAGCTTCGGATCCGAGGCGCCGAAGGCGAGCCCGAGGCTCACCACCGCCGCCATGAGCGGTATCAGCGTGACGAGGAACGCCGCGGTCACCAGCACGGGCACGCCGAGCAACGTGTTCGTCGTGACGACGAGCCCTTCCGCGAACAGCACCAGCGGCACGAAGCCGATCCAGAACTTGCTCCACCACAGCCGCTCGAGCGCCACCGGCGCGGTGCGGAGGATCCACCACGCGCGCCCCTCGAGGCTGATCATCGGATACACGAAGCGCACCGCGATGGCGGTGGTGACGAACGCGCCCAGCCCCAGGTTCAGGATCGCCGCCATGTCGCGCATGGCGAGCGCCAGCCTGGAGCCGTCGTTCAGCGGCAGCGCCGAGAAGTTGTAGACGTAGATCGCCACCAGCGCGCACAGCAGCAGCAGCTGCGACCACTGGCTGGCGTCGCGCAGGAAGACCGTGACGTCCTTCACCAGCAGCAGGCCCGGCACGCGCGGCAGCGGCCACGACAGCCGGACGAGCCAGCGCGACAGCGGGCGCTCCGTCTCCATCGCGCGCACCCGACCGGTCTGGGCCCGCGACCAGGCCGTGAGGAAGAGCTGCTCGACGACCGTGGCACTCACGAGGAACAGCATGGCCGCCGTCAACGCGAGCAGGGTCAGATGGAACATCGGCTCGCCGGCGCGTGCGCCGAGCAGCGGGATCAGCGTCTCCGCCGCCCAGGTGCTCGGCACGTACGGCGAGCCCGACGCCCCGAAGCCGGCGAGGAACCCTGCGAAGCCGACCAGGCCCGACGGATGCGCCAGCCGCTCGGGGTCGAGCATGCGCACGACGACGACCATCGCCGCGACCATGAGCCCGACGCCGACCAGCAGCGCATCGCGCGTGCCGCGCGCCGGGAACACCAGCACCAGCGCCGTCGTCACCAGCACGCCGAGCGCCGCCGGAATGACGAGGAAGAGCAGCAGCACCGCCGCCGCAGCGAAGTAGTACGCCGGGCCGGCACCGTACACGAAGCCGTACGCGCCGAGCGCCGGGATACCCACCAGCACCACCATCCACGACGACGACAGCAGCGTCTCGATGAAGCGCGCGTGGTGCAGACGACGGAACGACAGCGGCGACGCGAGCAGCGGCGTGACGTCGCTGGCGAGGTAGAACGTGGTGAGCGCCGTCACCGTGTTCGAGATGAGCAGGATGCCGAAGAAGCTCATGAACAGCAGGACGAGGAGTCGCTGCGTCAGCAGCGGGCCGAAGTCGGCGAGGGTCTGGAAGTAGCCGAGCACGCGACCGAACAGCCAGAACGCCGCCGCCCAGAACGCGATCGTCAGCGCGCCGATCACCAGCGGCCGCGTCGGCCCGCGGCGCAGCACGTTGCGGGTCGCGAGCCAGCGCGGCTGGAGCAGCGACAGGACCGACGTCACGCCGCGGTGGCTCCGAGGATGTCGAGGAAGACGGTCTCGAGCGATGGCGCCTCGCGCCCGTTTCCGGCGTGTGCGCGCAGCTCCTGCATGCTGCCGAGTGCCACCAGCTTGCCGCGATCGAGGATGCCGATGCGGCCGCACAGCTCCTCGGCAACGGCGAGGCTGTGCGTCGACAGAAAGATGGTGACGCCGTCGGTCGCGAGCCGCAGCAGCAGCCGGCGCATGGCGATCGCGCCCTCGGGGTCGAGGCCCACCATGGGCTCGTCGAGCACCAGGATGCGCGGGCGATGGATCAGTGCGCCCGCCAGCGACAGGCGCTGTTTCATGCCGTGCGAGAACGTCTCGATCAGCTCGCCGGCCTGCGCCGCCAGGCCGAACTCGCCGAGCAACGCGCCGGCGCGACGGGCGGCGTCCTTCGCCGTGAGACCGTAGAGGCCGCCGACGAAGCCGAGGTACTCGGCGCCGGTGAGCTTGTCGTACAAATGCGGCCGATCCGGCAGGAACCCAGTGACGGCTTTCGCCTTCTCGGGTGCCTTCCGGATGTCGTGGCCGTCGAGGAGCACCGTGCCCGACGTGGGTGCCAGCAGGCCCATCATCATCTTGATGGTGGTGGTCTTGCCGGCGCCGTTGCGGCCGATGAACCCGAAGACGGTGCCGGCCGGGACCTCGAGCGAGAGGTCGTCGACGGCGGTGAGCGGCCCGTAGGCCTTGCGCAGGGCGACGATGCGGATCACGACCCCGTCTCCTCCATGGTGGCGAACTGCAGGCGTCCGACGATGCCGGCGAGCTCGAGGTGCTGCTCGGGACCGCCCTCGAGCAGCTTCACGTGCGTCGCGTCGGCCGGCATCTGCGCGAACACGGCGTCGGCGCTCACCCAGCGGCCGAGCCAGAGCTCGTTCCAGGCGTGGTAGTAGAAGCCATCGTCCATGTGGACGACGCCGGCAATGACGCGCGCCGGAATGCCGGCGGCACGCGCCAGCGCAGCCAGCAGCACCGCGTGTTCGTTGCAGTCGCCGCGACGCGTGCGCAGCACCTCACGCGCGCTCGGCACCGTGATGGCCGGCTCCGCCGTCATGTGGCCGTGCACCCAGTCGACCAGCCGCTGCGCCGACACCAGCGGATCGGCACCGTCGCCGACGATCGCCTGCGCGCGCGCGATGATCGCCGGATCGTCGGACTCGATGAACGGCGACGGCCCGACCCAGCGCGCCGGCAGCGCGGCGTCGGCGTCGACGTGGTCGGGGAGCCGCTCACGCACGATGCGCAGCACGCCGTCGCGCACGACCTGGCGCGGCGGGTCGTCGGGGATGCGGACGGCGGCCTCGCCGGAGACCCGCAGCGACAGCGTCGGGCGGGTGCGATCGTCGTCGAGCACGCCCTGGAGCGGGATGCGGGTCGAGAACGCGACGTCGAACGGCGCGCTGCCGTCGACGCCCGCGAGCGCCGTCTCACGCGGCTCGCTGCGCAGCACGAGGCCGAGCGACGCCTCCTCGCGCACGGCGTTGCCCTCGCCGTCGATCCAGACCCGGGCGCGCATGCCCTGATTCTCCTCGACGAGGCGCGTGGTCTCGCGGCCGTCCATGGTCTCGGTGCCCTCGACCTCGGTGACGACGCGGTCATTGCGCAGCGTGAGCGGGCTGAACACCGAGTGCGTGAAGCGCGTACCGGCAACGGGCTTCGCGGCGGCGATGCGCGGACGCATCGAGGCCGGGAGCTGGATGGGCTCGTCGAGCGGGATCGTCGAGCGTTCGATCTGGTCACCGGCCCCGTAGCGCACCTCGAGGCGACGGCCGTCGCTCTCGCCGGTGGCGGTGAAGGTGGCCGCGGGCGACACCAGCGCGAAGCGGAAGGTGCGCAGCGCGTACTCGTCGTCGGTGTCGGCCACCATGGCGGTGGTGAGCCGCTGCGGCGTCCCCATCATGGCGAGACCGAACGACGAGTCGTCCTGGAAACGCCAGCCGGTGGCCGTGCGCGTCGTCACGCGCCGCGTGTGACCGATCTTGCGGCCCTCCTGGTAGACGCCGAACCACTCCTCGCGGGGGGCACCCGCGCCGTCCGCGGGCTCGGCGATGGGCGGCAGCGTCGCCAGATCGCTCGACGGGGATGGCGTCTGCTTGTGCACCAGCAGCGCCATCATCCCCAGCCAGGCGACCAGGACGGTGATGGTGAGGACGTGTTTCACACGGGGGCCCGGAGCGTTCGACTATACGGGGGGACGGGCATTCATTCGAACACGACCACGGGACGCAACGCGCGGCTTCGTGCCCTGCGCCTGGATTTCGGCACCACCCGCCGCAGGACCGGCACGACGGTGCCCACGGCGGCTCCGGCGCTGGACGAGATCGTGCCCCGAAGTGGAACGGCCACGCCGGAGGCACGCGAACGCCGTGGGGGTACACGAGCGGGCAGGATGGGCGTATCCATGGTTTCCGACGGTGGCCATGGCATGCCACCTGCATCAGCACGCTCGATAGGAGGGACCACGCATGACGACGTCACGTGAACCGATCGGGGAGCTGGCAGGACGATGCTAGTCGCACAGATCGTCGACAGAAACGTGCCCACGGTGCACCCGGAAGACGATGTGCTCGCGGCCGCGCGTCTCCTACTGGACTGTCGGTCCGGCGTCCTTCCCGTCGTCGCCGAGGATGGGCGAGGCGCGCGCGTCGTCGGCGTGCTGCGCTGCCGGGACGCGTTCACGATCACCTACGGCCGGTCGAACGGCGCCGACACGCTGCCGGTCGCGGCGGCGATGGAGCCGGCCGGCGCCGTGTGTCGCGCATCCGACTCCCTCGGGCTCGCGCTGCGCGTGCTGCGCAGGAGCGGCATGGACGCCGTGCCCGTGCTCGACAACGACGGCTATCTGGTCGGGCTGTTGTCGTTCGCCGATCTCGTCCGCACGACGGCGAGGCCGACCGAACGCAGAGAATGAACATGGAGCGGCGACGGTTCGGTCCGACGCAGCACGACGTCGCCATCATCGGTCAGGGAACCTGGAAGATCGACAGCGACGACCGCGCCGGCGCGATCGCCGCCCTGCGCCGGGGCCTCGATGCCGGCATGCAGCACATCGACACCGCGGAGATGTACGGCGACGCCGAGGACATCGTCGGCGCCGCGATCGACGGGCGGCGCGACGAGGTCTTCCTGGTCTCGAAGGTCCTCCCCGAGAACGCCTCGCGTCGGGGGATACTCACGGCCTGCGAGCGCTCCCTCACGCGTCTCGGAACCGATCGACTGGACTGCTACCTGCTGCACTGGCGCGGGCGCCATCCGCTGGAGGACACGATCGCCGCCTTCGAGCAGCTCCTCGACGAGGGCAAGATCCTCTCCTGGGGCGTGAGCAACTTCGACGTGCCGGACCTGGAGGAGGCGCGAGCCGTCGCCGGGGACGGCCGCATCGCCTGCAACCAGGTGCTCTACCATCTCGAGGAACGCGCCATCGAGCACGCGGTCCTGCCCTGGTGCGAACGGCACGACGTCGCGGTCGTCGCCTACAGCCCGTTCGGACGTGACGGGTTTCCGGGGCCACGAACGGCGCGGGGCCGAGTGCTCGAACGCATCGCGGCCGACCACGATGCCACCCCGCGCCAGGTCGCACTGCGCTTCCTCGTGCGACGGCCGTCGGTCTTCACGATCCCCAAGGCTTCCGTGGCGGCGCACGTCGTGGAGAACGCGGGCGCGGCAGACTTCATACTGACGGCAGCCGACCTGGCGCAGATCGACGCGACGTTTCCGCTCGGTCCTCATCCGCGCCGGCTTCCGCTGCTGTGACGCGCGGTACATCGCACGAGAACGTCACCGGCGCGGCGTTGCGCTTGCTGCGGGCCATGCCCTGAATGGTAGATGACGGCGTGGCCGACGATGACACGCGCGGGAGCAACCGCAGGAAGCGGAGCACCAACGAGCCCGACGACGTGCCCCGCCTCAGCCGGGCGGGCCGTGGTGAGGAGACCCGTCGTGCCATCCTGCGCGCCGCGGAAGAGGTGTTCGCCGAGCGCGGCTACGCCGGCGCTCGCATGGAGGACGTCGCCGAGCGCGTCGGCATCCGGCGCGCGTCGGTCGTCCACCATTTCTCGGACAAGCAAAGGCTCTACGTGGCCCTGCTCGACGACCTCTTCGGCGGTCTCCTGGAAGGCTACCGCGCCGCGCTCTCCGGTCCGGATCCCCTGACCGAGCGCCTGCTGCGCTGCATCGACGTGTGGGTCGAGCGCGTGGAGAGTCGACCCGGGCTCCTGCGCATCAGCCTCTGGGAGATGGCCCGCGCCTCGCCCTCCGAGGCCGTCCCGATGACCTCCCGCGTCCAGCCCATCGTGAGCCTGCTCGTCGATACGATCAGAGAGGGACAGGCACAGGGCCTCTGTCGGAACGACGTGGAACCCGTCGGCCTGGTCATGTCCGTCGCCGGGACGACGGCATTCCTCGGTCTGCGAACGAACCTGCTCGGCGCCGAGGTGGCCGCCCCGATGGGACGCGGCACCCTGCGGACGGAGCTGCGCGGGTGGTTCGCCCGGATGCTCTTCGACGCCACGACCGCCGGCTGAGCGTCACTCCAGCAGACGCATGTGTCCCTGATCGTTCAGCGCCTTCGCGAACGACGACTCGTAGGCGCGCTCCGGCTGCTCGCGAACCAACTGGTCCAGCGCCTGCGCATCGGATCCGACGAGCACACGCCAGGTGTCGGTGCGCACCCCGTCCAGGATCGTCGTCGCGGCCTGGGCCGCCGTGGTGGGCGCATTGTCGCGGAAGGCGACGGCCATCTGATGCATCCCCGCGCGAATCTGGTCATCGGTCATGAGCTCTTCCGGCAGCCCGCGCCGGGCGAGCACCGTGCGCACCTCGGCGACGTCTTCGGTCGACGCCGAGAGCGCGTCGGCCTTCCCGAGCACCTTGGCGGAGTTGAACATGATCGACGTGCCGATGTGCCCCGGCATCACCAGCACCGCCTTCACGTGCGGTGCGTTGAGCCGGAGGTCGGTGATCAACGCCTCGGTGAAGCCCTTCACCGCGAACTTGGCGCTGCTGTAGGCCGTGTGTGACACCGACGGACCGAGCGACGCCCAGAAGCCGTTCACGCTGCTGGTGTTGATGATGCATCCCTCGTCGCTCGCGACCAGCAGGGGCAGGAAGGCGCGCGTGCAGTAGTAGACGCCGAACCAGCAGACGTTGAACGTCCGCTCCCACTCGGCGCGCTCGCCGTTGACGAAGCTGCCGCCCCCGCCGATGCCGGCATTGTTGAAGAGCAGGTTGATGTGCTGGGTCGCATGCTCCGCGAGGACGGCGTCGCGAAACGCCAGTACTTGACGCTCGTCGGAGACGTCGCACACGTGCGTCGTGATGCGCGCGCCGCCGATCACGATCGCGTCGGCGAGCCGCTTGGTCTCGGCCATGTTCTCGGGCGAAACGTCGCAGATCGCGACGGAGCAGCCGTCGGCAGCGAGCTGCGTGGTGAGCTCGCGTCCCATGCCCGTGCCGCCACCGGTGACGACGGCCAACTTGCCGCGGAAGGTGTTCATCCGGTCGGCTTACCCGGCACGGCGTGACGCTGTCCAGCGCCGTTTGACCCCTGCCCTTTCGAGGACTAACTCGACGTCAAACCCGCGTCGCGGGGGGAACGCGCGTGCTGGTGGGAGGTTCGACATGACCGTCGCTGCAGGCGCGAGCTGGCTGGTGGCCCCCGTCGGGGCACACCCGCAGTTCACCGGGGCCGATTTCACCGACTCGGACATCCTCTACGCGAAGACCGCCGAGGACTTCGTTCGCGGCGAGGTGCTGCCGCGGCTCGACGAGCTCGAGTCCAAGGAGGAAGGCCTCATGCCGGCGTTGCTGAAGCGCGCCGGCGACCTCGGCCTGCTGATGGTCGACATCCCCGAGGAGTACGGCGGCCTCGGGCTCCACAAGACGACGTCGATGCTGGTCTCCGAGCGCGGCGCGCTGTGCGCGTCGTTCAGCGTGTCGTGGGGCGCGCACACCGGCATCGGCACGCTGCCGATCGTCTACTACGGCAGCGAGGCGCAGAAGGAGCACTACCTGCCCAAGCTGGCCACCGGCGAGTGGCTCGCGGCCTACGCGCTCACCGAGCCCGGCTCCGGCAGCGACGCGCTCGCGGCCAAGACGAAGGCCACGCGCGACGGCGACGGCTGGCGGCTCACCGGCACGAAGCAGTTCATCACCAATGCCGGCTTCGCCGATCTGTTCACCGTCTTCGCCAAGGTGGATGGCGAGCACTTCACGGCGTTCCTGGTCGAGAAGGACGCGGCCGGACTGTCCACCGGACCCGAAGAGAAGAAGCTCGGCATCCGCGGCTCGTCGACCCGCCAGCTCATCCTGGAGGACGTGCGTCTCCCCGCCGACGCCGTCCTCGGTGAGATCGGCCAGGGGCACAAGATCGCGTTCAACATCCTCAACATCGGCCGCTTCAAGCTCGGCGCCGGCTCGGGCGGCGCCGCCAAGGAGTGCCTGGCGGTGGCGCTCGAGTACGCGCGCGACCGCAAGCAGTTCGGCCAGCCGATCGCGAGCTTCGGCATGATCCAGCGCAAGCTCGCCGACATGGCCACGCGCATCTACGTCGCCGACAGCATGAGCTACCGCACCGCGGGACTGATGGACGCGGCGGCCGATGCCATTCCGGCCGACGCGCCCGACGCCACCAAGCGGATCGTGAAGGAATCGATCGAGGAGTACACGATCGAGGCCTCGATCCTGAAGGTGTTCGGCACCGAGACGCTCGACTTCGTCGCCGACGAGGCGCTGCAGGTGCTGGGCGGCTACGGGTTCACGTCCGAGTATCCGGTGGAGCGCCACTTCCGCGACTCGCGCATCAACCGCATCTTCGAGGGCACCAACGAGATCAACCGGCTCATCATCCCCGCCACGCTGGTGAAACGCATCGGACAGGGAGCCATCCCGTACGTCGACTTCGTGCAGCAGCTGCAGCGCGAGATCGCCGAGCGCCACGGCGAGTGGCCCGCCAGCATTTCCGGTCCGCTCGAGCGCGAGCAGGTCGCCGCCGAGGTGGCGAAGCGCGTCGTTGCCTACATCACGCAGGTCCTGGTGGAGAAGGACCTGGCGTCGCTGAAGGACAAGCAGCAGCACCTCGAAGTGTTGGCGAACATGATCATCGACGTCTTCGCGATGGACAGCGTGGTCAACCGCACGCTGCTCCTGAAGGGCCATGGGAGCCCCGATGACGATGAGCTCCGCGTCGCCATGACCAAGGTCTTCGTCGCGTCGGGGAGCGGGCGCGTCATCGACGGCGCCCGGCGCCTGCTCGCCAACGAGTTCGAGGGCGAGGAGCTGAAGCGCCACCTGCATCTGGAAGCGATCATTCCACGCCTGCCGCTGCGGACGATCGCCGTGAAGACCCGCATCGCCGAGGCGTTGGTGGCGCGCGGGTTGGGGCCGGTGTTCCTGCGGTAAACGCGGCGCGGCCTCACCCGGCGGCGGCGCGACGCGGTCCGGGCGTCTCGCCCGGACTCTCACCGATAGCGGCCAATCCGCGCTCGCCCGTCCGGACCCGCACGGCGTCATCGACAGGGATGATGAAAACGAGCCCGTCGCCTACGTCGCCGACCTTCGCGGCGTCGGTGATCGCCCAGGCCGTCGGGCCGGCGTGGGCGTCGTCGACGACGATCTCCAATCGCACGCGCGGGATCCACTGCCGCACGAACGTCGCGCCGCGATAGCGCCCCACCCTGCCCTGCTCCTCCCCGCAGCCCACGACGTCGGTGACGGTGAGCCCTCGACTCCGCGCCGCCCGAGTGCTGTGAGCACCGCCTCCAGGCGTGACGATCGGATGATGGCTTCGACACGCTTCATCGATCCCCCGTGACGCACGAACCGTGCCGGTCCGCACCGCCACGGTGTTCCCGACGTGTCGCGATCGTCACGCCGCACGTCGTGCACCCTACGGCAGCACGCCATTGCACGATGCACGGGCACCGCGGGGCCTTCGACCACCGCTGGTTGACGGTGCGTCGTCGACTGACGTAACGGCCGCGCAGGGGGCGCACGTGAACGAGCCTGGCGCGATTCGACCGATGGCAGCGCGCTACGCGCGGCCCGACTGGGTACGGCGCCTGAACGCCATGGCGGGATCGATTGGCGGCGATGCGCGACGCCTGGTGCCGATCGACGCGGAGGCGCTCCTCGCCGACGCCGAGCCCTCGCTCGGATGCGCCCCCATCGGCGATTTCGGCGATCCCCACTGGCGCACGCGCTTCACGCAGCTCGCGACCGCGATCGACGCCCATCCGATGCACGTGGTCGGACGGCTGATGAGCCGCCAGGAGCTGCTCCGTGCGCTGCGCACCCGATTTCTGCTCGCCCGTGCGCTGGCCGACGAGCCCGCCATCGCGGACGAGCGCGTCGCGGCGCCGATCATCGTCACCGGGCCGCCACGCTCGGGCACGTCGATCCTCTTCGAGCTGCTGTCGCTCGATCCCTCGCTCCGCGCGCCGCTCGCGTGCGAGGCGCTGCACCCACTGCCGCGGCGTCCCGCGGGCGAGCTCGGCGCGCGACGGGAATGGGGCGAATGCGAGCAGGAGCTGTGGGCCGACGTGCAGCCGGAGTTCGCCGCCATCCACGAGCTGCGCGCCGACCTCCCGGTCGAGTGCGTCACGCTCACGATGCCGTCCTTCTGCGGCCCGCACTGGGCGATGATCGCCCAGCTCGACGGCTGGGCCGCCGACACCGCCGTCAACTACGACTTCCACCGTCGCATCCTGCAGGTGATGCAGCACGGCGAGCCGCGCCGGACGTGGCTCCTCAAGACGCCGGGGCACCTGATCACGATCGAGGCCCTGTTCGAGACCTATCCCGACGCCTGGATCGTGCAGACGCACCGCGATCCCGCGAAAACCATGCCGTCGGCGGTCAGCACCACGGCGATGGTGCAATGGATGCGCACCGATCAGGTCGACGGCGAGGCGCTCGCGGGCGTCATTGCGACGGTGTTCGCCTGGGCGCTGAATCACAGCGTCGAGGTGCGCGACACCGCCATCGGCGCGCGTTTCGTCGACGTCCACTTCGACCAGCTCATGCGCGATCCGGTGGCAGCAGTCGCGCGCGCCTACCGCCAGATGGGTCGTGACTTCGCACCGGAGCACGGCGAACGCATCCGCGCCTACCTCCGCGACAAGCCGAAGGGCAAGTTCGGCACGCATCGGTATGCCCCGGAGGACTGGGGCTTCAGCGCCGCGTCGCTGCGCGCGGGTTTTGCGCCGTACATCGAGCACTTCCAGGTTACGCTGGAGGACGACGACAGCAGGAGAGGCACATGAGCGAGATCGAGACCGAGAGCCGGCGAGCCTTCCGCGAGCTGCTCGACACGCTGGGCGAGATCGATCGCCGCTGGGCGAGCACGGAATGGAACCTGCTCGGCGAGGACGACGTCACGGGCGCGCACCGCGCCGTGATGCACATGCTCGAGGGCGGGCTCGTCACCTTCTTCGAGTCGGACGCGTCCCGGCCGCGCTTCCAGCGCATCGTCTCGCCGACGCGCAAGCTCACCGGCGACAACGCCGACGCGATCTACCACGACGCCGCGGTGAGCCCCGAGCACGCCTACGTCGTCCGCGGCTGCATGGACGGCGCGGTGTACGTGTCGATCACCGTCGAATGCGACACCGCGGACGGCAGCATGGCGACCCGCACCGCCGGCGTCCTCAACGACATGTCGTTCGACGTCGACGCCAATGGTCGCTTCGAGATCCGGCTCGGCGGCACGCCGCAGTCCCGCAACTGGCTGGCACTCGAGCCCGCGGCCACGCGCATCACGACGCGGCACTACTACGAGAACCTGCGCTCCGCCGCCGCCGACCCCACCCGCAACGCGGCGCTCGAGATCGAGCGGCTCGAGCCCGGCGCCCCGCCCCCGCCGCCGGACGACGTGTCGGTCGCGCGCGCCATCCGTCGCGTCGCGCACTTCGTCCGCAGCCGCACGCTCGACCAGCCGCCGATGGTGCGCTCCACGCCGCCGCCCTTCGTGTCGCTGATCCCGAACCAGTTCCCGCCGCCGGTGCCGCCCGGCAACTTCGGGCTCGCCGCCTTCGACGTGACCTACTCGATGGCGCCCTACGTGATCGGGCCGGACGACGCCCTGGTCATGACGGCGCGTTGGCCCAGCTGCCGATGCGCCAACGTATCGCTCTGGAACCGCTTCATGCAGACGCTCGACTATGCCAACCGTCCGGTGTCGCGGAACCGCGCGCAGACCACGCTCGAGCCGGACGGCAGCTTCCGCATGATCCTGGCGCACCGCGACCCCGGCCACCCGAACTGGCTCGACACCGAAGGTCGCACCTACGGCCTGGTGTTCTGGCGCTTCATGCTCGCCGAGGGCGCCGTCGAAACGCCGACCGCCGAGGTCGTGCCGTTCGCGGAGATCGCCCACTAGGGCATGCTCGCGGCCTTCGCGGCGACGAGCGGGAGCAGCTCGCCCATGGGCCAGCTCCAGTCGAGGATGTGGGTACCGAGGAAGCTCGGGATCAGCGCCGGGTGGTCGAAGGGGATCGGGTTCGGACGGAGGTCGCCCACCCCGGGCGTCACTCGCACCTCGAGATAGCTGTGGTCCGTCACGTCCTTCACGCACTCGGCGGTGTAGAAGGACGGGTACGACACGAACGGCGTGCCGAAGCCGGGATCGGGGACGATCTGGAAGATCGGCTGGTGGAGCTGCGTCGGGAAGTACGCCGCAGAGAGCAGCCCGGGACCGCCCGCGAGCGCCACCGGGTTCGTGCACGCCTGGTCGAGCGCCGCGTCGCCGGTGTCGTTCGACCCCTCCGTCGGCGCATGGCCCTCGGCGTAGCTGCGGAAGGCGATCACGCATCCGGTTTCGGCGGCGGATCGACACAGCGGCACGTTCGCGAAGTCGCCGCCGACGATCGCGCCCTGCGGCACGGTGACGTTGCCACCGATGAGCAGTGCCGCGATGAGCGTGGCGCGCGCCGCCGGGAACGGATCGATCTCCTCCCGGATGAGACGCGTCGTCATGAACGTGCCCTGCGAGTGCGCCATGATGACGACGTTCCGGCCCGCGTTGTAGTAGCGGAGATAGAGGCGCCACGCGTCGAGCACGTCGGCATACGCGGCGGCCTGCAGCGCCTCGGCGTCGGGCGATCCGAAGCTGCCGATCGTCGTCTGACGATAGTGCGGCGCAAAGATGCGGCACTGACCGCGGAAGCGCGCCACCTGCGACAGCAGCGGATCGAGCGTGTAGCTGACGTACTGCGGATCGGTCACGTCCTCGTGCAGCCCCGGCGTGCTCGAGAGATCGACCGTCGGGTAGACGTAGAAGCAGTCGTAGTCCCCGCCGGTGCCCGCGGGGCCGACCTCGAGCGTGGTCGAGAGGTCGGGATGGACGACGGTCGTGTCCAGACCGTTCGCCAGGCACTCGTCGAACGCCAGCCCCGGCCGACAGAGCCACGCCGAATCCTCGCCGTAGGGGAGCGGGCATCGCGTCGGCGGATGCGTCGAGCCGGACGTGAAGAGCTTGCCCGACTTGAACCTGCCGACGCCCTCGAACTCGGTGCAGTACTGCCGCGCGCCGAGCGTCAGGACGACGCGGACCTCGTCGGGCGCGAGCGTGATCGAGTGACCCAGGTCGTCGCCGGCGCCGACGACGCGCACGACCTTGCCGGCGCGAACGACGACCTGCTTCACCGCACCCTTGCCGCGGTAGGCGTAGCCGACGAGGGCACCCTTCTTCTTGGTGTAGTGCCATCCCGTCTTCGGCAGCTCGTAGGTGGTGTCGAAGACGTCGCCGTCGGTCGACAGCACGCGCAGCGTGGCGCCGTGGATCACGGGGTCGGCGACACTGCCCTCGCCGCCCCCGAGATCGATGCCGTCATCCTTGGAGACGACCAGGAGCTTGCGCTTCGCCAGCGTCAGTCGCTGGCCCTCGATGAATGCCGCGTCGGGAGAGGACGGGGCGATGCCGGCAGCCGCGACCGCGGCCGCGCAGAGCATCGCGATGGTTGCCGCGAAGATTCGATGCACGCGCCGTCGCTACCACGGCGTCGCGCAATGCGACAAATCCGCTACTGCAGCGCGGTCGTTCCGACCGTCAGGCCCGTGAGGCTCGTGGTGCCGTCGTCGATCGCGCCGAGATCGGAGGCCGCACCGGTGGCCAGATCGATGGCATAGAGGTGCGTCGTCCCCCCGACCGCGAGGGCCGCGTAGCCGGCGCCGGTCGCTGCGACGTTCGACGTGTCGACGCTGACGTCGCTCGGGATGTCGAAGCCGCTCTGCGAGGTGAAGTCGAGCGGCGAGCCGCCGAGCGTGACGGGCAGCTCGTTCGTCTGCGTGCCGGTGTTGGGCGGGTTCTGGATGTGGAGCGCATTCGTGACGGCGTCGAGCGTGTAGAGCGTGGTGGGAATACCGCCGACGAGTGGCCGGCCCACGTTGTTGGTGTACGCGGCACCGTCGGCGCTGGTGGTGAGGCCGTGGATGTCGCCGTCCGGGTTGGTCCCTCCGACCAGCGTGACGCCGCCGAGGTTGCCGTCGACGGGGCTGCCGTCGTTGGGGTTCACGCGAAAGTCCAGCCCCGAGCCGGTGACGACACGGAGCCGATCGACGGCGGGATTGAAGTCGACGCCCCAGCCGATCACGGCGGGATCCGGAAAATCGATGGGAATGGCGCCGGCGCCGACGAACGCGATCTGACCGGGCGTGCCGACGGCGATCGCGGCACCCGTCTGCGAGTCGAGCACGTAGAGCGTCCCCGTGTTCGCCGTGGCGTTGATGCCGAGACCGAAGAGCTGGCCCGTCTGCGGACGATAGTCGATCCCGACCATGGTCTCGCCGGCCGTCACCCCGGTCAGCCCGACGCTGACGACGGTACCGGGATGGTCGCGCGTGAAGCGCACGAAGCTCGTTCCGGAGTCGGTCAGACCCACGATCGGCAGCGACGCCGGCGGCCGGATCGCGATCCCGCGGATGTCGGTGGTGCCGATCGGGGCCACCGCACCGAGCGCTCCCGTCGTCAGGTCGACCGACACCAGACCCTCCGTCAGCTGGCCGGCGGGCCGCACCACCGCCACGCCCGTCCCGCTGGCGGCGACGTTGTTGGCCTCGACGTCTACGCCTGGCGCGATGTCGAAGCCGAGGACGGCATCGATCGCCGTGCCGAGCGGCTGGCACACCGTCTGCGTCCCGGAGTTCGGCAGGTTCTGGATGCAGAGCGCGTCCAGCGACGCGTCCATCGTGTACTGCGTGGCGAACGACGCGAGGGTGTCGACGTTGGTGTACGCGGTCTCCTGCACGCTGTCGGTGGTGCCGTTGATCGGGCCGTCCATGTTGAGGCCGGTGACGACCCCGCCGCCGAGGTTGCCGTCGACGAGGGCGCCCGTGTTCGGATTGATCCGGAAGTTCTCGCCCGTGCTGGCCACGACGCGCACGCGATCCACCGCCGGGTCGATGTCCATGCCGAAGCGGGTGCCGATGCCGTTGCCGATGTCCACCGGCATTCCGCCCGCGTTCACGAACTGGCCAGGGGGGCCGACCAGCACCGCGAACGCACTCGTCGGATGCACGACGTAGAGCTGTACCGTCCCTGCCGCCGGATCGAATCCGAGCGCGTACAGGAACCCGTTCCGCGGCCGACGATCGATGCTCACCAGGATGTCGTCCGCAGCCATGCCGGTGATCTCGACCGGCGTCTCGACCAGCGTGGGGATTACGGTGCTGACCGCCGCCAGCCGCGCGCCGGTCAGCAGCAGCTGCGCGTCCGGCGACGGCGGGAGGGTGGTGGTGGTCGTCGTCGTCGTGGGAACGGTCGTCGTGGTGGTTGGACATGCCCCCTCGCGCGGCGTGCAGAGGAGGACGAGCCGGTCGGTCTCGCGCGCGGGCTTGCCGTCGACGACGGCGGTCGCCGTGATGCGCTTCTTGCCGCGCTTGGTGCGCTTCTTCCCCCCGAGCGCCACGGGCACGTCGCGCAGCGCCCCGCAGAGCGGCGCGGCGTCGGTCGTGGTGACGGTGACGAGCGTCGCCCCTTTCACCTTGAGCGCCTTCTTCGGCACGGCGGGCGTGCAGCCGGCGACGTTCGTCTGGTTGACGCAGATCCCGACCGCGAAGGTGCAGACGCCCTGACACTGTCCGTCGGTGTCACACGCGGGGTCGCCGTCGATGCAGGTGACCTTGGGCGACCCACTGGCGCCGAAGACGTCGAACTCGAGGTAGCAGTCGGAGGCAGCCTTGCCGCCGCCAGGGACGAGGTCGCCGCGGGCCACGGCCCCCAGGGCGAGCACGGCGACCGTCAACGAGACCCAGCCCACACGCGCGGTCCGTCCCATCCCACACCCCCTCCGCAACCCGTCTCTCCGAGTGTACGGCTCACCGTCCACGGTGCAAACCGCCACCGGCATCTCGGCTCGGGTGGCGGGACGCGCTAGGACGGGTGCGGAGATCATGAGCCACCCGACGATCGACGGACTGAAACGCTGGCTGGCCAGCCAGGCGCTGGCGGCGACACCGGCGGAACGCATCGCGAACCACACCGCCGAGACGCTCGGCGCGCTCGGCCTGCCGCTCTGGCGCTGCCACGTCGGCATGAGCGCCCTCCACCCGCAGGTCGAGTCGATCGGCGTGACGTGGACGCGCGGCGGTGCCGACCTGGTGGAGACCTACGGGCACGGCTCGTTCGCGTCGATCGCCACCACGAGCCCGTTCCACGACGCGGTGACGTCCGCTCAACGGGCAGCCCGCGACGGACGGGGACCGGAGTTCTGCATCCCGATGACGCGCTACCGGCTCGAGCGCGGCGAGGGTCTGCACTTCTCGCTGCTGTCCCGCTTCCGGGACGCCGGCGGCACCGACTACGTCTGCTTCGTCGCCGTGTTCGGCACCGAGGGATCCTTCGACGGCCCGCTCTCGGGCGCCGCCATCAGCTTCACCACCGATCGCGCCGGTGGTTTCCGCGACGACGAGATCGCCGTGTTGGCCGAGGTCATGCCGCCGTTCGCGACCGCGCTCCGGGTCGCGGCCCACGTCACGACGACCCGCAGCCTGCTCGACGTCTACCTCGGGCGCGATGTCGGCGGGCGCGTGCTGAACGGCGAGATCCGCCGAGGATCGGTCGAGACGATCACGGCGGCGATCCTCGTCGGCGACCTGCGCGGCTTCACGACGCTCGCCGACACGACGCCGAGCGACGTGCTGGTGGCGATGCTCGACGACCACCTCGAGGCGCTGGTGGGCGCGGTCGAGGAACGCGGCGGGCAGGTGCTCAAGTTCCTCGGCGACGGCCTCCTCGCCACCTTCTCCACCCACGGCCCGCGCCGCGACTGTGCCGACGCGCTCGACGCGGCGGTGGACGCGCTCGACCGCACCGAGTCCCTCCGTCAGGCGCGAGGGGCCGACGGCCGGCCCGTCGCGGCCCTCGACCTCGCGCTCCACGCCGGCGACGTGCTGTACGGCAACGTCGGCTCGGATCGTCGACTCGACTTCACCGTCGTCGGTCCCGCCGTCAACGAGACGGCGCGGCTCGAGCTGCTGTGCTCCGTGCTCGACGTGCCGCTGGTCGCGAGCGGACGATTCGTCGAGCACGTCGGCGCCCCCGAGCGCTTTCGCAGCCTCGGTACGCACGCGCTCCGCGGGGTGCGGCTACCGGCGGAGGTGTTCACGATCGCGTCCGCCTGAGATCGCACGTCACTCGACGTGATCGATCTTCTTCCCGTCGCAGAAGATGCAGACGTAGAGCTGGCCGCTCTCGCAGGTCACGGGGCACGGGAAGGTGGTGCCGGGGTCGCCCGCGCACTGGGAGGGAAAGCCGTCGTCGCTGCAGCAGCCGCTGGGAGTGAGCCCGCCACCGGGATTGCAGGTGCCTGCCGGGTCGTTCAGCGGATCGCAGCACTCGCGGCGACCGGCATCGCAGCACTGGGTGGCCGGGCAGTCCGACGCCACGCCGACGGTGCACTCGAAGAACGTCGTGCTCGTCGTCGACGTCGTCGTCGTGCTCGTGGTGGTGCCGCAGAGACAGCTCTCCGTGCAGCCGGCGGTGCAGATGCCGAGGTCCGCGTCGTCGCAGCGCTCCGTTCCCTGGCGACGGCCGTCACCGCAGGTGGCATCGACCACGACGCCGCCGCACGCGACGCCGATCGGCTCGTCGCTGTCCGGCGGCAGCACCTCGACGCCGATGTCGTCGACGCCGCTGTTCGGCGGTGCGACCGCCGTGAACTCGAGGCTCCGCATCGTCCCCTCGACGTCGTTGCCGCCGGCGAGGTTGCCGCGCTCGCCGGTGGCGACCCAGTGGTGCGTGAGGTCGCACATCTCGGCGCCTTCGACGGTGACCTCGAGCGTCGTCTGCTCCCCCGCCTCGAGCGTCGCGAACTCGCCTTCGAGCTTCGGCTTGCCGGTGTAGGCGAGGTCCGGGTCTCCTGCGAACACGAAGTGGGCGACGCCGGGAATCTCCGAGAATCGTCCGGTCGTCGGATCGAGCACCTTGCGCGGATGGGGAGTGGGATCCGTCTTGGGCTCGACGGCATCGTACGCTTTGCCCGTGGTGCGCAGATCCTTCAGGAGACCGTCGAAGAGCTGCGGTGCCACCTGGTTGGTCGTGTAGCCGGCGTCGACTGCCCAGTCGAAGCCGTAGTAGGCGCCGGCGCCCTTGGCGCGATAGGCCGCCGGCGCGCTGCCGTAGCCGCTGTAGCAGTGGCTGGCATAGACGACGGCGTGCTCCGGGAAGCGGCCCGGGAGCGACGCGACGTAGTCGATGCTCATGCAGAGATACTGTTTCGTCCCGAGCTCCGGACCGAATCCCGTGAAGACCCATCCCTTCATCACGAGGTCACGGTACTTCTCGTCGCTCTCCGGCTCACGCACCTCCTCGCCGGTGCAGATGGCGACGCGGCCGTTCTCGTCGATCATGCCGTGCGTCGAGAGGACGAGCGTCGAGTGCGCGGTGAACTGCGCCATCGACGCGACGTCGGCCGCGGCGCCCCGCAGCGTCTGCACCTGGTGGCCGAGACAGGCGTGCTCGTCGAACTTCTTCCGGATCGTCGGCCCGTCGTCGAGGGCGTCGGGGAAGAACCCGGTGTCCCAGATGAAGACGTCGCGTCCCGCCAGCAGCGTCCGGCGGTCGAGGGGACAGCAGATGCCGGCGCTGGGGTCGTCGCCGCAGGAACGGAAGACGCCACGCGGCGCCGGTCGAACGGTGCTCGCGGGGTGCACGGCGGCCGGTGCGACGGCCGCCGGTGGCGGCCGGTTGAGCACGAGCCCACCCTGCCATCCGTTCGTGTAGCGCACGACGATGTCGATGCCGTTCGGGCTCAGCGCCGCGGAGAGGATGCCCGGCACGGTCTGCAGCGCGCGCAGCGTCTCCATGCGTGCAGCGAGCGTGTCGCCGAGCCGTGCCTTGGCGTCGACCCAGAGCCGCGTCGCTTCGGTGCTCGCCGCGGCCATGACCGCGACACCATGTGTGTCCGGCGCGACGACCGGTAGTCGGAACCCCGGCGACAGCACGCGCGCACCGTTCGCCTGCGCTTCCACGGCGAGCGGCACCAACGTCGCAGCGGGCTCGTCGATCGTCACGGTGCATCCGAACCGTCCCGCCGGATCGCCGGGGAGCGCCGCGAGCGTGCAGAGGGGCGTCGTCGGTGCGCTGGTGCGGACGAGCCGCAGGCTCGCTGCGTCGACACCGTCGGTGACGTCGAGCTCGACCGCGACCTCCGTCGGCGTC
>DASYLJ010000060.1:0-21957 GCA_036009625.1 Binatia bacterium | reverse complement strand
CGCTCGCGCACCTCGTGCCATGGCAGCGGGTGATCAGCGCGGCCGGGCGCTGCAGCCACCGCGACGGCTTCTCCGCCGCCGAGCAGCGCGATCTGCTCGAGCGCGAGGGCGTGCGATTCGATCGCAGCGGTCGGGTCGATCTCGAGCGCGTGCGCTGGACGGGACCGCGCGCCGTCACCAGCGCACGATCCCGGCGTCGCCCGTGACCGTGCCGCGTGCGGTCTCGAGCATCACCGGACCCTGCGCCCGCAGACGTCCATGCCCCTCGCGCTCGAGGCGGAAGACCGGGCTGCGGAACCTGCCGCCACTGCCGACCGCGAGCGTGCCGCGGGTCGTCGGCTCGACGCCGAGCAGGCGGAGGTAGGCGAGCAGCGGCTGCGCGTGGCTGTGAAGGTTGCTCACCGGGAACGCCTGCATCGCGAACGCGGTCGTCGCCCAGGTGCGACCCGGCCGCGTCGACTCGGTGGCGTTCCACGCGTCGGGACCCGACAGCGTGCCTTCCCAGATGTCGGGATAGGCCTCGGTGTGCGACTGCAGTGTCATGCGGCGCCACTCGTCCCACGCCAGCGCGCGATCGATGCGCGACGCCGCCCACACCAGCGTCATGTTGATCGAATACCAGATGCCACCCGACGTGGCGTCGCCCCAGGCACCGGCGGCGACCGCATCGGGTGGCGCCGGCCAGCGCACGCGGGCACCGAGCGGCGAGCCGGCGCGATGACCCGCATCGATGACGTCGAGCAGCGCGCGCGCCTGCGTCGCGTCGGCGGCGCCGCACAGCAGCGCCCATGGCTGCACCTCGAGCCAGCAGTCGTCGTCGCCCACCGGCGCCACACCGGGCGCATACGCGCGATGGAACCAGCGACCGTTCCACGCCGCCGCGACCAGCTGCCGCAGCTCCTCCGACTGTGCGCGCGCTTCCGTCACCAACGCCGTCTCGCCGAGCCGCTCGGCCAAACCTGCGAAGACACCGAGCACCCACGACGCCATCGCCGAGTTCAGCACCGAGCCGCCGCGCTCGATCATGACCGCCGGCTCGACGCCGGAGTCGCCGATGGCGAGATCGTTCCAGTCGGCATTGAGGATGCGCACGTGGCCGCGCTCGCCGCGGCCGACGCCATCGGTGAAGAAGCGATGCTGGCGGCGGAGGTGCTCGCGCAGCGGGACGGCGGCGGCGCCGCGCGACGGATGGTACGGCAGCGGCGCATCGAACGCGGCCAGATCACCGGTGGCGGCGGCGTACTCGGCGGCGAGCCACAGTGCCCAGAGGTTCTGGTCGGACGGACGGAAGATGATGTTGGTGGGACGCTTGGCGCCGTCGAGCGCGTAGGGAAGGTTACCGTCGACGGACGCCCAGGCGCAGGTGTTGCGCAGGACCGACAGCGCCATCGCCGGCTCGGTGTAGACCAGCGGCAACGCGTGCTGCAGCGGATCGCGCGCCGCGCCGTTGAACCCCATCACGAACGAGTAGGTCGACGCCTGGTCGAGCGTGTGACCACCGACGACGCGATCGAGCGACAGGCCGCCGGTGAGGAGCGCCGCGTGCCAGGGAATCTCGCGCTCGGCGATCGGCGCGTCGGGTGACGTGCCCTGCGGCAACCGGCTCGCGAGCGCGCGCAGCGAGCGGTCGAAGACGCGGCGCGGATCGTCGACCGGGGTCGCGTCTTCACGGCCGAAGCGGAACCACAGCTCGCGCCGCTCGCCCGGGCGCAGCACGAGTGACGTCTCGATCTCGAGGGCCGGATGCGGCACGGCGCCGTCCTGGCGCGCCGAGCCTTCGGTGCGACCGAGGCGCTCCAGCACGAGACGAGCCGGAGCACCACTGGTGAAGTCGGCCGCGGCGGGAAACCGCTCGACGGCGAGCAGGCCGCGCGCCGTCGTCTGCACGTCGTAGGCGATCTGCGCGGCGCGCGTGCGCCGCTGCGCCACCGGCTCGAACAGGTTCAGGAACCGCGGCGCCAGCTGCCAACGCTCGACGTGGCGGAGCGTGCGCGACCCCCTCGCGTTGCCGGCGAGGGCGAGGCGAACGCGCACCAGCACCCAGGGCGATTCGCCCTCGGGGCAGAGAATGGTGCGCTCGAGCTCGAGCCCGTCGCGCACGTCACGGACCTCGAACCACGTCGGCCCGAAGGTGCGACGCGACGGCGTCTCGCCGGCGCGCTGCGCGAACGCACTGCCCCACACGATCCCGTCGTCGAGGACGGAGACGCCGGTGCCGACCGGATCGGCCGCGACGAGCCAGCGCAGCCCGGCGCTCTCGTCGAAGAGGGCCACCGTGCCGTCGTTCGCCGCCTGCAGCTGGATGGCGCGGTTGCCGAGCATCGTCCAGTGCCGGCGCGTGCGCGGCGCGAGCACCGGATCCCACTCTGCCTCCGGCAGCGCCTCCTGGTCGGCCTCGTAGGAGAACGCGGGCAGGCCATGTCGTCGCACCCAGCGTCCGTAGCGGCTCGTGCCGGTGTCCACCGGCGCACCACCCGCCGTCGTCACACGACCGATCGCGCCCGCCATCGTGCCTCCCACCACCATCGCCTTCAGGACGGTGCGCCGGCGCATCGACATCAGGGCTCCGCGGTGAGATCGACGCCGGTCGTCGGCTTCTCGATCGACTTCCCCGCGGCGCGGCCATCGCGCAGATAGTGCAGGAAGAACGGCACGGCGTAGTGCACGATGAGGCGGTGCGCATCGTCCTGCGGGATGTCGGTGGGCAGGCAGCCGCACTCGTCGAAGAAGCTCAGATGGCTCGTCGAGAACACCTTCACGAGGTAGCGTGGGCCGGCGAGCTTGGTGAAGAGCCGCGCCGACTCGGTCGCGAACGGCACGACCTGGTCGTCCGCCGCCCCCTGGATCATGGTCGGGATGGTGATGTCCGACCCCCCAGCGAGGACGTCGTACCCACCCGGCACGTTCGCCATCGCGGCGGTGAAGCGGGCGTCCTGCTGCACGGCGAAGAGCGTCGTGAAGCCGCCGAACGAGCCACCCGACATGCCGATGTCGGTGGTCCGGATGCGCCTGTTGAAGGGTGACGACGGCGACACCGCCTCGGCCAGCATGCCGTCGAGCGTGAACTGGACGTCGGGCACGCGGTTCACCCCCGAGTCGGCGAAGTTGGCGATGCACGCCGCCCCGTCGTCGCGCGTGTTGCCCGGATGCGGCGGCGCCGCCACCACGAAGCCCCAGCTCGCGAGCGCCATGGTCAGGTACGACGCTTCCGTCGGCAGACCGCAGTTGCCGTGTGAATAGATGATGAGCGGGTAGCGGCCGGGCTTCACCTTGGCGTCACGGCGACCGAATTCCTCGAGCGTTCCGGAGCGCTTCACGGTCGGGTACCAGACGGTGGTGGTGAGCACGCGCGGCTCGCCCGTCGTGACCGACGTCTTCGTGAACGTGAGCGTGCGCACGCCGACGGCGTAGGGGCCGGGCTTGGTCCAGTCGCGCGCGAGCGCCGGTCCGGCGAGAACGAGGAGAAGGAGAACGACGAAGCGCGTCATGACGAGGCCCCCATACCCTAGTTCCTGACACCCCCGGCGCCGTCGCGCTAGCAAAAAATCGCCTCAGTCGCCGGTGGGCGAAATCCTGAACTCGACGACGTCGGGCATCGCCCCGAGCGCGATCGCCAACCGCCGGGCATTGTCGAGCGCGCGCGTCCGGATCGTCATGCGGTATTCGAAGAACTGCCCCTCGCCGTTCAGCCGGTAGCTCAGGTTGGCGATGCTGAAGCCGTGCGATGCCAGCAGGGCCCGCAGCGCCTCCTCCGGCATGGTGGCGCCGCGTCGAAAGCGGACGTGGTGGTGGGCATAGAGCAGCGTCGGCATGCGCGCCTCGATCCAGCGGAACACCGACAGCGTGCCGAGCGAGAGCGCCGTCGCGATGACGACGGCGGAGTAGAAGCCGATGCCGGCGAGGATGCCGATGGCCGCCGTGATCCAGATCGACGCCGCGGTGGTGAGGCCACGCACCGACAGTCCCTCCTTCATGATGACGCCGGCGCCGAGGAAGCCGATGCCCGTCATCACGCCCTGGGCCATGCGCGTCGGATCGACGCGCACGGTGTCGGCCGTGCCCACGCCGAACCAGCGGTCGTGGTACATCGTCACCAGCATCAGCACGCTCGACGACATGCAGACGAGCGAGTGGGTGCGAAAGCCGGCGGGTCGGCCGTGGTAGCTGCGTTCGAGGCCGATGACGCCGCCGGCGGCGAGCGCCACCAGCAGGTGCAGCAGCACATCGAGTGGTACGCCGGTGAGCACGGCGTCGAATCCGAGTCGGTCCATGGTGATCCTCGCGATGGTGGACTCCACGAGGACGGGCGGCCCGGATGGCGGCCCACCGACCCTCGCGGGTGGTGGGCGCTGTGACGTCGGTCCGCGGTCGACTACGCGACTGCGGCCAGGCACATGCCCGACCACCACGCGCAGCGACAACACTCGAAGCGGACCGTCACGACGGGCGTTGTAGACCGAGCGCCCCGTCCGGGCAATGCGCAGATGCGCGGTGGCGTCACTGCACTGCGAAGACGACGGGGAGGCTCTCGATGCCGCGTACGAGCGTCGACGCCACGCGGAATGGCTCTGCGCCCGGCGCCACACGCAGCTCGGGCAGGCGTTCGATCAGCGCCTGGATCATGACCCGCAGCTCGAGCCGCGCCAGGTTGGCGCCGAGGCAGAAGTGCGTGCCGATGCCGAAGGCGACGTGCGGGTTCGGATCGCGGCCGACGTCGAAGCGCTCGGCGCCGGCGAAGACCGCCTCGTCACGGTTGGCGCTCTGGTAGAGCATCAGCACCCGCTCGCCGGTCCGGATCGGCTGGCCGCGGATCGTCGTGTCGCGGGTGACGGTGCGCCGGAAGCAGATGATCGGCGACACCCAGCGCAGGATCTCCTCCACCGCCCGGTCGATGAGGGCGGGCTGACGGCGCAGGCGACGGTACTCGTCGGGATGCTCCATCAGCGCCAGCATCCCGCCCGAGATGGCGTTGCGCGTGGTCTCGTTGCCGGCGACGAGGAGCAACGTCATGAACATGACGATCTCGTCGTTCTCCATCGCCTCTTCGTCTTCCGCCAGCATGCCGTCGCGCTGAGCCGCGACCAGGATGCTGACGAGATCGTCCTGCGTCGTGTGCCGGCGCTCCTCGAAGACGTCCTTCAGGTAGGTGCCGTACTCGAGGTAGGCGGCCGTCGAGTCGGCCATCTTCACCGGGTCCTCGTAGTTGCCGGCGACGGCGATCAGACGATTCGACCAGTCATGGAAGCGGTCGAAGTCCTCGCGCCGGATGCCGAGCATCTCGGCAATGACGTACAGCGGCAGCGGCACGGCGAGATCGCGCACCAGATCGCAGACGCCGCGATGTGCGACGGCGTCGATGAGCTGCGTCGTGAGATCGCGGATGCGCCGCTCGAGCAGCGAGACCATGCGCGGCGTGAAGCCCCGGTTCACCAGCTTCCGCAGCCGTTGATGGCGCGGATCGTCCATGCAGACGATCGACACCGGCGCGTCCGACTCGGGCAGCACGCCCTGCCCGGCGCAGAACACCTCGGCGTTCTTCGACACCGACACCACGTCCTCCCAGCGCGACAGCACCCACAGGTTGCTGGCTGCGTCCCAGTAGACGGGCGCTTCCTCGCGCAGCCAGCGATAGGTGGGGTACGGGTCGCCGGCGTAGAGGGTGGCGTCGGTGAGGTTCGGCTGCACCTCAGGCCTCGGTCGCGGTCAGCCCCTGCAGATGCTCGACGGCCGTCAGGTATTCCTCGACGAGACCGTAGACGACGTCGCGCACCGGGCGCACGGCGTTCATCTGGCCGACGATCTGGCCGACCGGATTGAACATCACCTTGCGCGCCTTGTCGGCGTAGCGGTGGCCGCGCGCGACGGCGTCGGCCGTCACCATGAACTGGAGCGGCATGCCGAGGGGCTTCGGACCGTCGGGCGTGTCCCAGGCGTCGGTCCAGTCGTTGCGCAGCATGCGACACGGCTTGCCGGTGAACGAGCGCGACCGCACCGTGTCGCGGCTGCCGGCGGCGAGGTACGCCTCGCGCTGCGGGATCGGCGCCTCGGCCTCGGCGACGGTGAGCCAGATGGAGCCGGTCCACACGCCCTGCGCCCCCATCGCGAGCGCGGCGGCGATCTGCCGTCCGGTGCCGATGCCGCCGGCCGCGAGGACGGGCACCGGCGCCACGGCGTCGATGACCTCGGGCCACAGCACGACGCTGCCGATCTCGCCGGTGTGGCCGCCGCCCTCGGTGCCCTGCGCGATGATGATGTCGACGCCACCTCGCTTGTGCGACAGCGCCTGGTACGCCGAGCCGCAGAGCGCTGCCACCAGCCGACCCGAGTCGTGCACCATCTTCATGACGTCGTCCGGCGGCGTGCCGAGCGCGTTCGCGATCAGCCGCACCTTCGGGTGACGGAGCGCCACATCGACCTGCGGCGTCGCGGTGGCGGCGGTCCAGCCGAGCAGCTCGCCGATGGGCTTCTCGTCGGCGGGCAGCTTCGGCACGCCGTGCTCGGTCAGCACCTTGTCGGCGTATTTGCGGTGCTCCTCCGGAATGGCCTCGACCAGCATCGCCTCGAGCTTCTTCGGGTCGAGCTCGCCCATGCCCTCGTACTTGCCGGGGATGACGACGTCGACGCCGTAGGGCCGGTCGCCGATGTGCTCGTCGATCCACTTGCACTCGATCTCGAGCTGCTCGGGCGTGAAGCCGACCGCACCGAGGACGCCGAAGCCACCCGCCTTGCTGACGGCGACGACGACGTCGCGGCAGTGGCTGAAGGCGAAGATGGGGAACTCGATGCCGAGGGTCTTGCAAAGCGGGGTTCGCACGGGGATGTCTCCTTCGCTGGTCCCCGATCGTCGGGGTGACTAGTCGTAAAATAGTGGGTGACAGGTTGTCAACTAAGGTTCGGCGGACTCCCGCCAGATCGCGCCTGGTCCGGCCCCGGGTGCGCCTCGCCCCCGGGGCGCGGCGCGACGAGCTGTTGCGGGCGGCAGCGCGGCTGCTCACCGACCGAGGCGTCGACGCCGTGCAGTTCGCCGAGGTCGCCAACGCCGCCGGCGTGACGCGGCAGCTGGTCTACAAGTTCTTCCCGAACCGTCAGACGCTGCTCATGGCGGTGCTGGAGGACTTCGCCGGCGAGCTCACCCGTCGCTTCGGCGAGAGCGCGCTCCAGAGCCTGCCCGACAACATGGGCGACGCCACCCGCATCTTCGTCGAGGCGGTGTGCGACACCATCGACGCCAAGGGCGCCGGCCCGTGGCACCTTCTCGACGCCAAGGGCTCCGACGCCGAGGTCGCGAAGCTCGGCCGCGCCATCGCCGACCGCCTGCTCGCACCGTGGCTCGGGCGCATCAAGCACGCCACCGGCGCCACGCCGCGCGAGGTGACGGCGCTGGCGCGCATGATCGTCGCCGCCGGTCGCGCCGTGCTCGACCTCTGGTACGACGGCACGCTGACACGTGACGAGGCGGTGCGCGACGCCAGCCGTGGCGTCAGCGCCATGCTCGGCGCGTTCACCGTGACGGCGTCGGGTCCTCGGCGGCGCTGAGGTAGTCGTCGAGCACGCGGTGGAAGTGCCGCACGCGGCGCTCCTGAGCGCTCAGCAGCAAGCCCTCGAACGCGCGTGATCGCATGCCCGCCTGTACGCGCGGCAGGTTGTAGAGATCCTGGTCGAGGACGACGCCGAGCGACGTGCCGCCCTCGGCGTCGGTGCGATGCGGCGGCCGCTCGCGCGGGCCGAGGCTGGCCGGCCAGCGCAGATAGTCCTGGAAGTCGAAGAGCATCTTCTGCGGATCCGTCGGATGCGGCCGGTGCCGGAAGAGCCAGAAGCCCCGCCCGTGGATGTTGAGCGTGACGTTCGGGAAGATCGTGTAGTGGTAGTCGTCGAGGAGCTGATCGTCGCGCAGCGCCGACAGGTCCATGCCGATGTCGGCGGCGAGCTTGCGACCGGCAGCGATGGCTGCGGGCTTCACGTCGGCAGCGGTGCCGGTGAACGTCTCGGGATCGATGCCGGAGCCGCGCAGCACGATGTCGCCGAGCCAGCGCGGCACACGCGTCTGGCGGCCGAGGCGCGGGCTCGGGACACCGACGGGATAGATGAACCGACTGTGTCGGCCGTAGAGGTCGATCTGCACGTTGACGTCGTCGGAGTACTCGAGCAGCTCCGGATGGGTTCCCTGGATGTGGTAGGCCTCGTTGAAGGCGTCGACACACGTCTTCCAGTTGCAGTCGATGGTGAGCGTGACGTCGTCGACCAGCACGTGCTCATCGAAGCGGTAGGGGGCCAGGTGCTCGGGCACGACGCCGAGGTACTCGGCCAGCGGCTCGACGTCGGACGACATCGTCACCCACACGAAGCCGCCCCACGTGTCGCAGCGCAGCGCACCGAGGCGCAGGTCGGACGGGATGCCCTGCGGAAACGTCTCGGCGTCGGTGGCGTGCCGAAGCGTGCCGTCGAGGTTCCATTCCCACGCGTGGTAGCGGCAGCTGAAGGTGGGCGAGTGGCCGCGGCCGGGCTCGCACAGGCGATTCCCCCGATGCAGGCAGACGTTGTAGTGCGCGTGCAACACACCGGCGCGATCACGCGCGACGATGATCGACTCGGAACCGATGTCGACCGCGAACCAGTCGCCCGGTGCGGCGACGTCGGCCTCGGGCCCGGCCAGCAACCACACCCGCGTCCACATGTGGTCCCATTCCCGGCGGGCGAACGTGGCGCTCAGGTAGCGATCCTTCGGTATCAGCGCGGTGCCGAGGTCGGGCTCCACCGCCTTGTCGAGGGGTGTCTGGCGCATGGCGGTCGCCATACCACGTGCACCCCGCATCTGCGCCATGTTCTGCGGTCTGCTCACTCGCGCGTGGGGCTGCCACAATCCCAGGGTGTCCACGCTGGCGACGGCGCTCGTAGCCGAGCGCGATCCGCTCGACGGGCTCGTCGATCCACGCGTCGGCGTCGCCACCGACTTCGCGCCGTCGTCGGACACGCTGCTGATCGTGTTCGCCGGTCTCGGTCCGACGCACGGGATGCCACGCTTCGAGTTCCTCCGCACCGCCGCCTCGCTTCCCGTGCAACGGCTCTACGTCTGCGATCACGAGCGCGCATGGTATCACCGTGGCGTCCGCGGCCTCGGCACCAGCATTCGCAGCACCGCGGACGCGCTGCATGCGTTGATCGCGGAGAGCGGCGCCCGCCGCGTCGTCACCACGGGCAACTCGGCGGGTGGCTACGCGGCGCTGCTGTTCGGACATCTGCTCGGCGTCGACGCGGTGGTGGCGTTCGCACCGCGTACGTCCGTCGGCTGGGGACGCCGCGTGCTGCATCGGGATACGCGTCGCTGGCGCGAGCAGGTGACGCTCAGCCGTCGCGGCGGACCGGAGCGCGAGTTCGGCGATCTGCGGCGCGTGCTCGCCGGCGGCACGCGCTTCGGCGACGCCGTCGTGCACTATGCCGCCGGATGCCGGCTCGACGCCGTGCACGCGCGGCGTCTGTCCGGCGTGCCGAACGTCGTCATGTATCCGCACGCGCATCGCGGCCATGGCCTGGCACAGGCACTGCGTGCCGACGGCCGTCTCGCGCGCCTGCTCGCGGCCGCGGTCGCCTGAATCAGTCTGTCCGTAGTGCACCTGGCGTGCTAGCCGGGGCAGATGACACACGGAAGTTGTCTCTGCGGAACGATCGCCTGGGAGCACGAGGGCCCGCTCGATCCGATCGTGCACTGCCACTGCTCGCGCTGCCGGAAGGCGCACGGCGGCGCCTTCGCCACGTTCGCCGCCACGCCGTCGGACAGGCTCCGCATCGTGCGCGGCCAGGAGGCGATCGGTCGCCACCGCTCCTCGCCCGAGTACGAGCGCGCGTTCTGCACCGGTTGCGGCTCCGTCGTTCCGATGGTGTCGGACGGGCCACAGTCGTTCATCGCGCTCGGCAACGTCGACGAGGATCCCGGCACGCGTCCGTCGGGACATCTGTTCGCCGGCTCGAAGGCACCCTGGTACGCCATCGCCGACGACCAGCCGCGCATCGACACGTACCCGGATGGATCGCCGGGCCTGCCACCGCTCGCCGTCGACGATCCGGTGCCGGGCGCGCTGCGCGGCAGCTGCGTCTGCGGCGCGGTGCGGTTCCTCGTCGTGGGCACGCCGCTGATGGTGCGCTACTGCCACTGCGGCCGCTGCCGCAAGGCACGCTCGACGGCCCACGCGACGAATCTCTTTGCCCGGGCCGACGACCTGCGCATCACGCGCGGCGCCGACCGGCTGCGCAGCTGGAAGCTGCCCGAGGCGCGCTTCTTCATGCAGGTGTTCTGCGACGGCTGCGGCTCACCGATGCCGCGCGTCGACCACGCGCGCGATATCGCGGTGGTCCCGATGGGCGCCCTCGACGACGATCCCGGCATCCCCGTCGAATGCCAGATCTTCGTGGCGTCGGCGGCGCCGTGGATGACGATCGACCCCGCCATCCGACAGTTTCCGGAAGCGCCGTAGATCAGACGGGCGACAGCACCAGCACCGGGATGTCGCGCGGTGTGCGCGCCTGGTAGTCGGCGTAGTCCGGGTAGGTCGCGCATGCCTCGGGCCAGAGGCGCGCCTTCTCGTCGCGGTCCGCCTGCCGCACCGTCATCGCACGCGTCGTCCGCCCGATCTGCACCTCGACTCGCGGGTTGGCCATCATGTTGTGGTACCAGAGCGGGTGCGTCGACATGCCGCCCTTCGATGCCACCAACACGACGTCGTCGCCACGCGCGACGTAGATGAGCGGCACCGTGAGCGGCTGGCCACTGCGCCGACCGATGACGGTGACGAGGCACACCGGCGCGCCGCGCAGGAACTTGGCACCGAACCGCCCTCCGCTGGCGCGGAAGAGCCAGACATTCGCCACCGACATGGCCTTCACGACCTTCGTCGCGAGGCGCTCCTGCGCCGGGGTGAACGGCTTCGCCGGGACCGTGGCCACGGACGCTACTGGCTCACCGTGTAGCCGCGACCGGTGAGGCACGTGCCGTAGGCGCGGTCGTACTGCTCGAGCTGCCCCTTCGTCTGCGATGCGCTCTCGGCGCCGGCGTCCTGCTGCTCCTTGAGCTGCTTTCGTGCCCGCACCATCGCGATGAGCCGTCCGATGCCGGCCCCATGGGCCGCTCCCGCACCGGCTCCCTCGCCGCTCGCGGCGCCGCGCATGGCGCCCATGGCGGCCCCGCTGGCGGCACCTCCCTCGGCGCCCTTCCCCTGCGTGCCGCCACCGCCCTGCTGCTCGGCGAGCGCCACCGGGTCGACGCCGGTCTCCTTGGTGGCCCACTCGTGGCACTCGTACTTGTCCTTGTCCGTCTGCGCGTCGCTCTGGCCCTTCGACGGGTAAACGATGGGCTCCGCCGTCGCCGTGACGGCGAGCCCGAGCGTGACCAGCAGGATGATCGTCTTCATGGATTCGCTCCTAGCAGCAGGGCCTCGAGTGGGTCCACCAGCGCGGGGGCGCCGGCGATGATGAGCGGCGTCGGACCGTCGGCTGGATCGAAACGACGGACCGTGGCGCCCGCCTCGGCGGCGATGAGCGCACCCGCGGCCAGGTCCCATTCCGCCAGGCCGCCCTCGTAGTAGAGATCGAGCCGTCCGTCGGCCACCCAACACAGGTCGAGCGACGCCGCGCCCCCACGACGCACGTCGCGCACCAGCGGCAGGACGCGCAGCAGCGTCGCCGCCTGCCGCGCGCGGACATCGGCCCGATACTGGAACCCCGTGGCGAGGAGCGCGGTGGCGAGCTCGTCGCAGCGACCGGCGGCGATGGGCGCGTCGTCGCGGAACGCGCCACCGCCGAGCACCGCGGTGTAGACCTGGTCGTGCACCGAGTCGTGCACGACGCCGACACGCACGACGCCGTCCACCTCGACCCCGATCGACACCGCGTACGCTGGGTAGCGGTAGACGTAGTTCGTGGTGCCGTCGAGCGGATCGATGATCCAGCGTACGCCCGATGTGCCGTCGTGCGCCCCACCCTCCTCGCCGAGGACCGCGTCGTCCGGCCGTACGCGGCGGATGCCGTCGACGATGACGCGTTCGGCCTCGCGATCGACCTCGCTGACCAGATCGGTGCGCGAGCTCTTGGTCTCGACGTGGAGCACGCCTGCCCGCCCCGCGCGATGCACCGCCGCGGCCTCGGCCGCGAGTCGCACGGCGAGCGTGCGCAGGGCGAGATCGTCCATCGCGCGGAGGTAGCAGGCGCGACCGCGGGGGGCTAGTGGGACGGACGGCCGCGGTGTAGCTGCGACGCATGGGACGACTGCTCGCGACGCTCACCACCTGTCTCGTGCTCGCCGCCGGCGTGGCCCGTGCCGCCGCGCCGGCGCTACCGGCGTCGGAGGACACCGCGAAGGCACGCCTCGAGACGTCACCACGTCACGGCGAGCTGGTGTCGGTCGACGTCGCAGGCACGGCGGTGAAGACGTGGGTCGTCTACCCCGAGCGCAAGGAGAAGGCGCCGGTGGTGATCGTCGTCCACGAGATCTTCGGTCTCACCGACTGGATCCGCGCCGTCGCCGATCAGCTCGCCGCCGAGGGGTTCATCGCGGTGGTGCCGGATCTCCTGTCGGGCAAGGGACCCGGCGGCGGCGGCACCGAGGCGTATCCGAGCCGCGACGACGCCGTGAAGGCGGTCTCGGGCCTGGCGCGCGACGAGGTGCTGTCACGGCTCGACGCGGTGCGGACGTGGGCGTTGAAGCTGCCGGCGGCGAACGGTCGCAGCGCCAGCATCGGGTTCTGCTGGGGCGGCGGCACCAGCTTCGCGTGGGGACTGCGTCAGGCGGGTCTCGATGCCGCCGTCGTCTACTACGGCATGTCGCCGGAGGAACCCGCCGGCGGCAAGGCGCCGATCCTCGGCCTCTACGGCGGCAACGATGCGCGCGTCGACGCCACCATCGAGCCGGCGAAGGCGGCGCTCGGCGCGCGCTACGACCCTCACGTCTTCGACGGCGCCGGTCATGGCTTCCTGCGCGCGCAGAACGGGCAGGACGGCGCCAACCTTCGCGCCACCGAACAGGCCTGGCCGCTCACGCTGGCGTTTCTCCGCAAGCGCACGTCGTAGTATTGACGCCGCGCATGGCGTCGGACGAGGAGCGGCTGCGGGCCAAGCTCGAGCGCATCGAGGCATTGTTCGCGGGTGCCGCCACCGCGGGCGAGCGCAACGCCGCGGCCGAGGCGCGGGCGCGCATCCGCTCGCGACTGCACCTGGTCGAGCGCGAGAGCCCGCCCATCGAGTATCGCTTCTCGTTGAGCGACGTCTGGGCGCGCAAGCTGTTCCTCGCCCTGCTCCGCCGCTACGACCTCGACCCCTATCGCTACCCTGGCCAGCGCCGCACGACGGTGATGGTGCGGGTCCCGAAGCGATTCGTCGACGAGACGCTGTGGCCCGAGTTCAAGCAGCTGTCCGAGACGCTCCGCACCTATCTCGACGAGGTCACCGAGCGCGTGATCGGCGACGTGGTGCATCCGGACAGCAGCGACGCGACCGAGGTGGCGCGACCGCTGCGCATCACCGCGTCGCGGTGAAGATCGCCGTCCGGTAGGCGGCGCGCACCTGGTCGCCGGCGCGATGCGTGCCGAGACCGAGCGCATCGTCGTCGAGCGACGCCAGGTAGGTGGCACGGATGGTCGGCACGTCCTCGGGTCGTGGGAACGAGCGCGACATCATCTCCTCGAGCTCGAACTCGAGCGGCGCATGGGTGACGTCGGGGGCGGGCAGGCCCACGGCAGGAAAGAGCGCCGTGATCTCGTCGCCGCGCAGTGCGCGCACGTGCGACGGGTCGCGCAGCATCTCGAGGCGGTGGAAGGCGGCCGCCTTCGCCGCATCGTCGGCGGCCAGGAGGTCGTACACCACCACGCGTCCACCGGGCCGGCAGACGCGTCGCATCTCGGCGAGCACGGCGCCGGGATCCTCGAAGTGGTGGAAGGCGAAGCGCGAGACGACGATCGAGAACACGGCGTCGTCGAAGGGCAGCGGCAGCACGTCGCCCTGGCGCCAGGTGACGTTGTCGAGCCCGGCCTGCGTCGCGAGCGCGGCGCCACGCTCGAGCATGGCAGCGGTGACGTCGATGCCGGTGACATGGCGCGCGACGCGAGCGAAGGCGCACACCACCAGACCCGGGCCGCACGCGACGTCGAGGACGATGTCGTCGGTCCCGGCGCCCGAGAGCGCGACGAGGCGCTGCAGCGCGGCCTCGTCGCGGATCCCGGGCGCCGTCGAGAACGGAATCGCCTGGCGCGTGAACTGGTCGACGATGCGGTCGCGATGGGACGACATGCACCAGGCGTACCACGGTCAGCGCGGCTCCAGCCACGCCGCCAGTCCGACGATCGCCAGGTAGACGACCAGCAACGACAGCACCATCTGCGTCACCGTCGGCGGTGGCGGAGCGAGGATGGCATACAGCTGCACGACGACCAGCACCAGGAGCAGGATCACTGCCCACCCCCGACGACGGTCCGGCAGCAGGAGCCAGGACAGCATCAGCACGCCGAGCTCGAAGCCGTGCGCGAGGAGCGGGTAGTTCCACAGCTGCCATCCGAGCTTCGGGCCTGCGCCCGTGAGCGTGAGGTCGGGGCGGTGCATCGGCAGATCGAGAAACCAGTGCGACGTGACCACCAGGCCGACGACGAGCGCGCCGCGCCAGGATCCGAGCCACCGCCACACCACCAGCGCCGCGATCGTGGCGATCACCGCGGTGCCGAGCAGGCTGTGCGTGTACGGCATGTACTCCGCGACGAGCGCATTCGAGGGCAACGAGAAGTCGAGCGACGCGCGCTCCACCCCGACCAGCACGAACACGGCCCAGAGGATGTCGACGAGCTGCGCCGCCAGGAAGAGCACCCAGAGCGGCACCCGCGGCTCCGCGCGCTTCCCCGCGAACGACGCGGCATAGTGTCCGGCGAGCATGTCGTCAGCGGGCGGGGTCGGGCCGGGGCGACAGCAGCACCGCCGCCATCGCGATCACGGCCGGCAGGCCCTGCGTGAAGAAGAGCGACGGCTTGGCGGTGAACGCGCCGAAGATGCCGGCCACGATGACGCAGCCGAGAAAGAAGAGCTTCACGTCGCGGCGGTTCGCGAACAGCGACCAGAACAGACCGGCCGCGAGGAAGCCGTTGTAGAGGCCCTGGTTGGCGGCGAGCACGGCCGACGACGCCAGCACGTCGCGCGGCAGCTCGAACACCCGCTCGCCGATCGGGTGATTCCAGAAGAACATCTCGAGAATCATGAATCCGACGTGGGACACGGCGACGAAGCCCACCATCACGTTCGCGAATCGGTGCATGCGCGGGTCTCCTCGTTGCTCGGACCATCCCGACCCGGCGTCAGGGCTGCTGCGTCATGACGCACTCGGCGTCCGTCGTCATGACGCAGCCCGGCGTCCTCTCACACGGTGACGCCGATCGTCGGGTCGGGGTTCCGCTCCGCGAAGCCGCGCTGGTGCCAGTACGGATACGGCAGCGTCACGGCGCTCGCCGCGTCCAATGCGGCCACCTGCCCGGGCGTGAGTCGCCAGCCGACGGCGCCGATGTTCTGGCGGAGCTGCTCCTCGTTGCGCGCACCGATCACCACCGACGCCACCGACGGTCGTCGCAGCAGCCAGTTGAGCGCCACCTGCGGGATCGACTTCTCGGTCTCGCGGGCCACGGCGTCGAGCGCGTCGACGACGTTGAAGAGGTGGTCGTCGGACACCGCGGGACCGCTGTCCGTGACCATCTTGTTGCGCAGACGGCTGTTCTCGGGCAGCGGCTGGCCGCGGCGGATCTTGCCCGTCAGGCGACCCCAGCCGAGCGGGCTCCACACCACGGCGGAGACGTGCTGGTCGAGCGCCAGGGGCATCAGCTCCCATTCGTAGTCGCGACCGACGAGCGAGTAGTAGGCCTGGTGCGCCACGTGGCGCGGCAGGCCGTAGCGATCGGCGATGGCGAGCGACTTCATCAGGTGCCACCCCGAGAAGTTCGAGCAGCCGCCGTACCGGATCTTGCCGGCGCGGACCAGGTCGTCGAGCGTCTGCAGCGTCTCCTCGATCGGCGTCCTGGCGTCGAAGCCGTGGAGCTGGAACAGGTCGATGACGTCGGTGCCGAGCCGCCGGAGGCTGGCCTCCACCGCCCGGGTCAGGTGATGGCGCGACGAGCCGACGTCGTTCGGTCCGGGTCCGGCGCGGAAGGTCGCCTTGGTCGAGATGATCACCTGGTGGCGCCGGCCCTTGATCGCCTGCCCGAGGATCTCCTCCGACACGCCGTCGGAGTAGATGTCGGCCGAGTCGAACATGGTGAGACCCGCCTCGAGGCAGACGTCGACCAGGCGGGTCGCCTCGGCGACGTCGGTGGCACCCCACGCTTTGAAGAACTCGTTGCTGCCGCCGAACGTCCCCGTGCCGAAGCAGAGCTCGGGGACCATGAAGCCGGAGCCTCCCAATTGCCGGTATTCCATTCGCACCTCCGGCGCCCACGTTGTCCGCCCGCGGCGCCAGGTCAAATGGATGCTCCTCGGGGCGCTTCTCGGCGTCCGGTGCCGACGCCACGGCATCACGCGACGCGTGGCCGGCACGACACGCGCGTGACGACATGGAGTACAGGCGCCGCGTGCTGGCACCCGGATTGCTCTCTTGGACGGCATGCACGCCACCGCAACGAAGCTGGAACCGCTGCTCTACGAGGAGACCATCCTCCCAGTGCAGTACGCCGACATGAACCGCGGCGACGGCCGCCGGCCGCCGGAGCACCGGCTGCTGTTCGCCGTCCTCGAAGACGCCGTCCGCTGCTGGCAGATCTACGAAGGCGCCCCCGGCCGACGCGCCCAACGCCTGTTCCGCGAGGTCGGCGAATGGTTCGCGTCCGACGACGACAGCTCGCCGTTCACCTTCATCGCCATCTGCCAGCTCTTCGCGATCGATCCCGCCTACCTGCGCGGGGGACTGCACCGCTGGGGTGACAACCGCCGCGCCACCGGCGCCACGGTGGTCCCGTTCCGCGTGCGACGGGTGGGTGGGCTGCGGCACTCGGTGACGAGCGGCGGGCTCGGCCTCCGCAGCGTCGGGCGGTGAAGCGCAATCTGAGGGCTGCGGTCGCCGCAGCCCTCAGCATGGCGGCGGCGCCCTAGCTCATCGGCGGCGCGGGGCAGCGGCGCTGATGCTGCGCGAGATCAGATCCACCTCGCCCACGACCACGGCGGCCGCCGCGGCGGCCAGGGCGGGTGAAATCGCCGCCGGGACGTCCCCCGTCCAGGTGGTGACTCCGTCCCGATCGACGTCGAGGCTGAGCCATCCCGATTCGCCGTCCCCGGTGAGGAACGTGGCACGGTAGGTGCCCGCCAGCGCCTCGCGCGTCGCGATGTCGCGATCGAGGGCCGACGTCGGGCCACCGGCGGACGCGCGCGCGAACGGGCTAGTGCGCATCGCGACCCCGCCGGCGGGTTCGATCGAGAGGATGATCTCGTCGTCGGTCCACGAGGTGACGATGCGGCCCAGCAGCGGCCCGTCCTCGGTCGAACCACGACGGACCGCGACCGCATCGCTGCCCGTCCGCCAGACCCCGGCGACGGTCTCACCGCCGACGCGGTAGACGAGCGCGGGCTCGCCGGGCCGCTGGAACTCGCCGTTCGCCTCGAGCACCTCCGTGGTGCCGTCGGCACGGTCGATGCGCATCCCCCGCTCGGTCTCCCGGGCCGAGAATGGCGACGCGCACACCCCGGGCACACCGGTCGCGGCATACGCGACCATGACGGCGAGCAGTGTGATCCGGGCATCCATGTATGCTGCGTGTGTGTGCTGCAGTCGTCGTGCCAGGTCGCGGACGACACATCGCCCACGAACCGCCGACATCTCGGCACGATGCCGAAATCCCAGCATACCTGGGACTGGGAACCGCGATAGGGCGGGATTCCGACCGGCACGGGAGTTGCGTCCTCTACAGCGCAGATGTGGATCGTCCGTCTCGCGCTGCGCCGGCCATACACGTTCATCGTGATGGCCCTGCTCATCGCCATCGGCGGCGCCCTCACCATCGTGCGGACCCCGGTCGACATCTTCCCGGAGATCAACATCCCGGTGGTCTCGGTCATCTGGCAGTTCTCGGGGCTGTCGCCGAACGAGGTCGAGGGCCGGATGGTCACGATCTCCGAGCGGGCCATGACCACGACCGTCAACGGCATCGAGCACATGGAATCGCAGTCGCTCGCGGGCGTCGGCCTGATCCGGGTCTTCTTCCAGCCCGACGCCAGCATCGCGGCCGCCGACGCCGAGGTGACCGCGATCAGCCAGACCCTGCTCCGCATCATGCCACCGGGCACGACGCCGCCGCTCATCATCCGCTACTCGGCCTCCAACGTCCCGATCCTGCAGCTGGCGCTGCAGTCGCCGACGCTGAACGAGCAGCAGCTCTACGACTACGGCCTCAACTGGATCCGCACGCAGCTCGCCACCGTCCAGGGGGCGCAGGTGCCGCTACCGTGGGGCGGCAAGGTGCGCCAGGTGATGGTCGATCTCGACCCCGGCGCGCTCTACTCCAAGGGGCTGTCGGCGTTCGACGTCTCCACCGCACTCGGGAACCAGAACGTCATCCTGCCGGCGGGCACCGCCAAGATCGGCCCCATCGAGTACAACATCCGCACCAACTCCTCGCCCAGCATCATCGAGAAGCTGAACGACCTGCCGCTCAAGCAGATCGGCGACGCGACGGTCTACATGCGCGACGTCGCCCAGGTGCATGACGGCTTCGCGGTGCAGACCAACGTCGTCCACGTCGACGGGCGGCCGTCCTCGCTGGTGACGGTCCTGAAGACGCCCACCGCGTCGACGCTCGACATCGTGCAGCGGGTGCGCGACGCGCTGCCCCGCATCCAGGCGACGCTGCCGCCGGACCTCGAGGTGCGGCCGCTCTTCGATCAGTCGGTGTTCGTGCGCGCCTCGGTCCAGGGCGTGCTGCGCGAGGGGGTCATCGCGGCGGCGCTGACGGGCCTCATGATCCTGCTCTTCCTGGGCTCGTGGCGCTCGACGCTCGTCATCGTGGTGTCGATCCCGCTCGCCATCCTGGTGTCGATCATCACCCTGTCGCTGTTCGGCCAGACCCTGAACGTCATGACCCTCGGCGGGCTGGCGCTCGCCGTCGGCATCCTGGTCGACGACGCCACCGTCGAGATCGAGAACACCAACCGCAACCTCGCCATGGGGAAGTCGGTGATCCAGGCCATCCTCGACGGCGCGCAGCAGATCGCGACGCCGGCCTTCGTCGCCACCCTCTGCATCTGCATCGTGTTCGTGCCGGTCGTCTTCATCAGCGGCGTCGGCAAGTATCTGTTCACGCCGCTGGCCCTGGCCGTCGTCTTCGCGATGCTGGCGAGCTACTTCCTCTCCCGCACCGTGGTGCCGACGATGGTGCGCTACCTGCTGCCGGCCGAGGCGCATCTGCACGCGCCGGGCGCCGAGCACACCGTCACCGACGGCGGACCCATCTGGGCCGTGCACCAGCGCTTCAACCGCCACTTCGAGCGCTTCCGCGACCGCTATGCCGGGTTCCTCGGCTGGGCGCTCGCACACCGGCGCATCGTCACCGGCGTCTTCGCGGCCTTCGTGACGCTCTCCCTCGGGCTCTTCCTGCTGATCGGCATGGACTTCTTCCCGACGGTCGACGCCGGGCAGCTCCGACTGCACGTCCGCTGCCCCCCGGGCACACGCATCGAGGAGACGACGCGCCGCTTCGCCCAGGTCCAGGACGTGATCCGCGAGACGATCCCCGCCGACGAGATCGACATCATCCTCGACAACATCGGCCTGCCCGCGGGCGGCATCAACCTCGCGTTCAGCGACGCGTCGCTGGTGTCGGCCGCCGACGGCGACATCCTGATCTCGCTCCAGCCCGAGCACGGCTCGACCGCCGAGTACGCCGCGCGCCTGCGCAAGAGCCTCGCGCAGCGGTTCCCCGACCTGACCTTCTTCTTCCAGCCGGCCGACATCGTGTCGCAGATCCTGAACTTCGGCCTGGCGGCACCGATCGACGTCCAGCTCGTCGGACGGGATCCGCGCAACGTCGGCATCGCCGAGGACCTCGTGCGACGGATCGCGGCGGTTCCCGGCGCCGCCGACGTGCGGCTGCAGCAGGTGCCGCGCTATCCGGAGTTCCACGTCGACGTCGATCGCTGGCGGGCGCAGCAGATCGGATTCTCCGAGTCCGACGTCGCGCAGAGCCTGCTGGTGTCGCTCTCCGGCACCGCGCAGGCGCAGCCCAACTACTGGCTGAACCTCGAAACGGGGGTGAACTACCCCGTCGTGGTGCAGACGCCGCCGTATCGCATCGACTCGATCGACGCCCTCGGCGCCACCCCGATCGCCCTGCCCGGCCAGCCGCAGCCGCAGCTCCTCACCAACCTCGCCTCGGTACGCCGCACCGTCTCGGCGGGCGTCATCAGCCACTACAACGTGCAACCGGTCCTCGACGTGCTGGCGGCGGCCGATCGCGCCGACCTGTGGTCGGTGACGAGCGCCGTCCAGCGCATCGTCGACGAGGTGCGCCCGACGTTGCCGCGCGGGACGTTCATCACGATCCGCGGTCAGGCGGAGACGATGCGAACGAGCTTCACCGCGCTCGCTGGCGGCATGGTGCTGGCGGTCGCACTCGTCTACCTGCTCATGGCCGTCAACTTCCAGTCGTGGCTCGACCCGCTCATCATCCTGATGGCGCTGCCGGGCGCGATGGCGGGCGTGCTCTGGATGCTGTTCGTCACGCAGACGAACATCTCCATCCCGGCCCTGATGGGTGCGATCATGTGCGTCGGCGTCGCCACCAGCAATTCCATCCTCGTCGTCCAGTTCGCGAACGAGCAGCGCCTCGAGGAGCACCTCGACGCCCACGACGCCGCGCTCAGCGCCGGCACCACCCGGCTGCGTCCGGTCATCATGACCGCGCTGGCGATGATCATCGGCATGCTGCCGATGTCGCTCGGGCTCGGCGAGGGCGGCGAGCAGAACGCCCCGCTCGGACGCGTCGTCATCGGCGGGCTGACGCTCGCGACCTTCGCCACGCTCGTCTTCGTGCCGGTCGTCTACAGCGTGCTCCGGCGTTCGCAGGCGGTGACCGAGATCCCGCCGGAGCTGCGGGAATGAGCACCCCCGAGCACCTGCTCGACGCGCATCGGCTGCGCCGCTTCCTGCTCGCCGCCGCGGCGGTGCTGGCCGTGCTCTTCGTCGTCGGCGTCGCCCCGCGCCTCCTCCTGCACCGGCAGCTGCAGTCGGAGGCGGAGGATGTACGCACCCGCGTCCCCATCGTGACGACGACGAGCCCGAAGCGCGCCCCCGCGGTGCTCGACGTGCCGCTGCCCGGCAGCATGGATGCCGTCCTCGAGACCGGCATCTTCGCGCGCACCGACGGCTACCTGAAGGCGCGCTACGTCGACATCGGCGACCGCGTGGTGCAGGGCCAGCAGCTGGCCGACATCGATACGCCCGAGGTGGATCAGCAGCTCATGATCACCGTCGCGACGCTGAACCAGGACAAGGCCAACGTCGTGAAGTTCGAGGCCGACCTCGCCCTCGCGAAGTCGACGCTGGCGCGCTACGTCGCCGCCGGCCCGGGCACCGTGTCGAAGCAGCAGATCGACGAGCGCACGTCGGCCGTCACCGACGCCGAGAAGATCGTCGACGCGGGCCGCGCCACCGTCAACGCCGACGAGGCCAACGTGCACCGGCTGCTCGATCTCCAGAGCTTCCAGAAGGTGTACGCCCCGTTCGACGGCGTCATCACGGTGCGCAACGTCGATCCCGGCGCGCTCATCTCGTCGGGCTCGACGCAGGGGACGAGCGAGCTCTTCCGCCTGGCCCAGGTCGACGTGCTGCGCATCTTCGTCTTCGTGCCGCAGTCGTACGCGAACGCCATCGCGGTGGGGCAGACGGCGGACGTCACCGTGCGCGAGGTGCCCGGCCGCGTCTTCCAGGGCACGGTCACGCGAACGTCCGGCGCGATCAATCCG
>DASYLJ010000059.1:0-39980 GCA_036009625.1 Binatia bacterium | reverse complement strand
ACCTCGCCATCGAGCGTCCCCACCGCCTCGTCTTCACATGGGCCGTGGCACCCGAGGACGACGACCCGAGCCGTGTCACCGTCGAGGTGGCACCCGACGGCGACGGCTGCGTGCTCACGCTCACGCACGAGATGCCAGCGCGCTGGGCCGACTACGCGAGCCGCACGGAGGCCGGCTGGACCACCATGCTCGGGTCGTTGCAGCGCACGCTCGACAGTGGCGACTTCGCCGTCGTCGTCGCGCCCGACGCGGTCCGCTTCGAACGCCTGCTGCCGGCGCCGGTGGACCGCGTGTGGACCTTCCTCACCGATTCCGAGGCGCGCGGCACCTGGTTCGCGAGCGGCGACATGGAGCTGCGCGTCGGGGGCCGCGTCACCCTTCACTTCCGTCATGCGAACCTGTCGTCGCCCACTGAGACGCCGCCGGAGCGCTTCGCCGACATGGCCGTCAACGGGCACACCATGCTCGGCCGCGTCACGCGCTGCGAGCCACCCACGCTCCTGAGCTACACGTGGGGCGACGACGAGTGCTCCGAGGTGACGTTCGAGCTGGCGCCGCACGCCGAGGGTACGCGCCTCGTCCTGACCCATCGACGTCTCGCGACACGCGACGAAATGGTGGACGTGGCCGGCGGGTGGCACACCCACCTGCACATTCTCGTCGACCGGCTCGCTGGCCGCACGCCGCGCGGCATCTGGACCCTGCTCGCGAGCCTCGACGGGGTGTACGAACGGCGGCTCGCCCGAAACTGATGTCGCGCCCATGGACTCCGGCCCGCACCTTGGGCCAGGATGCCGGTCCATGTCCGACGACCCCCGCATCTATCACGACGGTGACCCCTTCCCCGGACGCGTCGGGCTCACGCTCGCCGAGTCGGAGGCCGCATGGCCGATGTCGCGCCGCGCTCCCGCCGGTGCGGCCAACGTCGTGCTGGTGGTGCTCGACGACCTCGGCTTCGCGCAGCTCGGCTGCTTCGGCTCCGACATCGCCACGCCCGCGTTCGACGCGCTAGCGGCGGGCGGGCTGCGCTATCGCAGCTTCCACACCACCGCCATGTGCTCGCCGACGCGCGCATGCCTGCTGACGGGTCGCAATCATCACACGTGCGCGATGGGCGGCATCGCCGATCTCGCCATGGGCTTCCCCGGTTTCAATGGCCGCATCCCCCGGTCGTGCGGCTTCGTCTCCGAGGTGCTGCGCACGCGCGGATGGTCGACGTTCGCCGTCGGCAAGTGGCACCTCGCGCCCGCCGACGAGACGCACGCGGCGGCGTCGCGTGAGCGCTGGCCGCTCGGCCAGGGCTTCGAGCGCTACTACGGCTTCCTCGGCGGCGAGACCAACCAGTTCTTCCCCGAGCTGATCTCGGACAACACCCCGTTCCACTTCACCCCGCCCGCCGGCTACCACCTGACGGAAGACCTCGTCGATCGTTCCATCGGCATGGTGAACGACCTCCGCGTCGCCGATCCGACGAAGCCGTTCTTCCTCTATCTGGCGCTCGGCGCGATGCACGCGCCGCATCAGGCACCGCGCGACTGGATCGATCGCTACCGCGGCGCGTTCGACGACGGCTGGGACGCCTGGCGCGAGCGCACCCACGCCCGCCAGCTGGCGATGGGCATCATCCCGCCGGGCACGCGGCTGTCGCCGCGCCCGAACTGGGTGCAGGACTGGTCGACGCTGTCCGCCGAGGAGCGACGCGCCTTCGCGCGCATGATGGAGGTGTACGCCGGCTTCCTGTCGCACACGGATCATCACGTCGGCCGCCTGATCGACCACCTCGCGGCCACGGGCGAGCTCGACCGCACGCTCGTGCTGGTGCTGTCCGACAACGGCGCCAGCGCCGAAGGTGGCGCCAACGGCACGTTCAACGAGAACTTCCTCTTCAACGGCCTGCCGCACGACGCCGAGAAGACGATGTCGTTGATCGACGAGCTCGGCGGCCCGACGACGTACGGACACTACCCGTGGGGCTGGGCGTTCGCCGGCAACACGCCGTTCAAGCGCTGGAAGCGCGAGACCCACGAGGGTGGCATCGGCGATCCGCTCATCGTGCGCTGGCCGGGAATTCCCGACCCGGGCGCGGTGCGACCGCAGTACGTCCACGCCATCGACGTCGCCGCCACGATCCTCGATCTCACCAGCTCCGAGATGCCGTCGGTCCTACACGGCATTCCGCAGGAGCCCGTCGCCGGTGCCAGCCTGGTGGCGTCCTTCACCGATCCCGCCGCGCCCGAGCATCGCGAGACGCAGTACTACGAGCAGTTCGCGTGCCGCGCGCTCTACCACCAGGGCTGGAAGGCGGTGACGTTCCGCGCCCTCTTCCCGTACGAGCCGGGCGACAATCCGTCCCTCCACCCCGACGAGGATCGCTGGGAGCTGTACCACGTCGCCGAGGATCCGTCCGAGTGCAACGACCTCGCCGCGACGAATCCGGAGAAGCTGAAGGAGCTGCAGGACCTGTGGTTCCGGGAGGCGAACCGCTACGGCGCGCTGCCGCTGCAGGCGCTGCGCGTCTTCGGTCACGGTCGCCCGCCGATCGTGCCGCCGAGCGACCGCGTCGTCCTGCGACCGGGTGCGGCAGCACTGCCCGAAGAGCTGGCGCCGCAGGTGAAGCTGCGGCCGCATAACATCGTCGCGCGCGTCGAGATCCCCGAGGGCGGCGCCGAAGGCGTGCTGCTGGCACAGGGCGGACGGTTCGGCGGCTACGCGCTGTACGTGCAGAACGGCCGCGCCCACTACACCTACAACTTCGCCGGCCTCACCGAGACCACCGTCGCGAGCGAGCCCCTCGCGCCCGGCCGTCACGTGATCGCCGTCGAGGTGACGCCGACGCGGTGGCTCGGCATGGAGGCGACGCTGGTCGTCGACGACACCGTCGCCGGCAAGGCCACCATGGAACGCACCGCGCCGTTCCGCTTCGCGCTCCACGGCGAGGGCATGTGCTGCGGCTACGACGACGGCACGGCGGTGGCCGCGTCGTACGAGTCGCCGTTCCGCTTCACCGGCATCCTGCACGATGTCGTCGTCGACGTGTCGGGCTCGCCGGTCGTCGATCACGTCGCCGAGGTGCGTCGGGCGTGGATGGTGCAGTAGCGTCGCGATGAGCCGCTTCGCCGACGACACCGCCGTCAGGACCATCGGCGACCACCGCTACGGCGCGACGATGCAGCGTGGCTGGTGGGTCGAGCGCGGGCCGAACGGCGGCTACCTGGCCGCGGTCGTCCTGCGCGCCATCACCACCGACGTGGCCGACGCGGCACGCCGTCCACGCTCGCTGACCGTGCACTATCTGCGTCCCCCTCGTGAAGGACCGGTCGAGATCATCGTGCAGGCCGAGCGCATCGGTCGCACGACGACGGTCACCACCGCGCGCATGACGCAGGACGACGCGCTGATCCTGCTCGCCACCGCCGTCCTGGCGATCGACCAGCCGGGACCCACGTTCGCGCATCTCCCGCTGCCCGAGGTCCCGCCGCCCGATGCGCTGCCGTCGTTCCCCGTCGGCGAGCGCCATCCGACGATCCGCGCACGCTACGAGCAGCGCGTCGCCATCGGACCGCTCCCGCTGGGCGACACGCCCGCGGAGCGCGCCGTCAGCGGCGGGTGGATCCGCCTGGCCGATCCGGAGCCCACCGACACGCACGTGATCGCGGCCTTCACCGACGCCTGGCTGCCCGCCATCTTCACGACGTTGTCGACGCTCGTCGGGGTGCCGACCATCGACCTCACCATCCACTTCCGCGACGCGCCCCCCTCGGCACACGACTGGTGCTTCGTGCGCTTCACCAGCCGTCACGCCGCCGACGGCTTCGTCGAGGAGGACGGGGAGATCTGGAGCCGCGACGGCCGGCTGCTGGCGCAGAGCCGGCAGATGGCACTCGCCGTCCTCGCGCCGTCGCGCTAGGAGTTTCGTCCATGCGCATGACCATCATCGACGACGGCAACGTTCACGAGGTGCCGGCCCGCATCGACGGCGACGCGGTTTATCTCAGCCCCGCGACGCTGCGCGACGCGCTCGGCTGGGAGCTCAAGCCCGAGGGCCTCTGCCGCGGCAGCGTGTGCGTCCCCGTGCGCGACGGCAGCGGCGTGGTCGTCGACGGCGAGGTCGACCTGGCGGCGGTAGCGCGGCTGCTCGGACGTCCGCTCGCGCTCGACACCGCGGAGCGCGCCGCCGTGCTCGGCGTCGCCGCCGAGCAGCGCGCCGCCGCACTGGCCGCGCTCGCCGCGCCCGACTTCGAGCTGCCCGATCTCGCTGGCACACCGCATCGGCTCTCCGAGCAGCGCGGCAAGAAGGTGCTGCTGGTCGCCTACGCGTCGTGGTGCGGCTGCCGCTACGATCTGCCCGCCTGGCAGCGGCTGCACGCAGAACTCGCCGACGACGGCTTCACCGTCATGACGGTGGCGCTCGACAAGAGCCCCGAGGACGCGCGCCCGTTCATCGAGGCCGCGCAGCCCACGCATCCGAGCCTCATCGACAGCGAGCATCGCGTCGCCGACCTGTTCGGCATGATCAACGTCCCGACGGCGGTCTGGATCGACGCCGACGGAACCATCGCCCGTCCGAGCGACGTCGCCTTCGGCGACGACACGTTCAAGGAGCTGACCAACTTCGAGTCGGGTCCCTACCTCGACGAGGTGCGCGCCTGGGTGCGCGACGGCGCCATGCCGTTCGACCGCGAGGAGGCGCGCCGACGGCTCCTGCTGCCGAACGCCGACGAGCAGCTGGCGCGCGCCGAGTTCGCGCTGGCGTGGCATCTGCACAAGGCCGGTCGCACCGAGGCGGCGCTGCGGCACTTCGAGCGCGCTGGCGCGCTCTCGCCCGACGACTGGACGATCCGCCGCGCCGCCATGCCCATCCAGGGCATCGACCCGATGACGTCGCCGGAGTTCCTCGAGCTGTTCAACGAGTGGAGCGAACGCGGCCGGCCGTACTACACCGGGCGCGACCGCTCCTAGGGAATCGCCGTCGCACCGAGCGCCCGCGACGCGGCATCATCGAACGTCGCCCCGAGCGCCTGACGGCAGTCCGCCGACAGCGCCGCCGCAACCGCCCGCCGGCCGAGCAGCTTTCCTGCCCCGCGCCAGCTGGAGGCGGCCTTCTTGAGGAGCTTCTTCCGCGGTTTCGGCTCGATGGCCATCACGGCGCGATCGAGCGCGACGCACGCCGCGGCGGTTTTCTTGGTCAGCCGCTCGGGGAGCGCCTGTCCTTCGCACGCCGGCGCACCCTGACGCTGACAGACGCAGCGCGCGCCGGCCGTACCGTCGAGCTCCGTCCGCTCGCAGCGACCGTCCACGCATTCGTCCACGGTGCACGGATCGGCATCGGGACAGTCGGCGGCGCACGTTCCCGGACAGGACGGGATCGGCGTGTGCGTGCATCCCGTCGCGGGCGCGCACGCCTCGGTCGTACAGGCGTCCCCGTCGTCGACGCACACCAGTGGTGCACCGGCGACGCAGCCGCGGGTCGCGACGTCACACGTCTCGTCGCCGTTGCAGACGTTCCCGTCGGCGCACTCGACGTTCGTCGTGCAGCATCCCGTCGCCGGCGTGACGACGACGTCGGGCGAGCCTGGTGCCGCCTCGACGTTTCCGACGTTGTCGACACCGATGCTGTAGAAGGCGTACGTCCTGCCGGCCTGCGCCGGGTACACGCCCGACGTGTCGGTCGTGTCGGCGAGCCAGACACTCCACGGGGCACCGTCCTCGGAGACGAAGATCGTGAACGTGTCGAGCCCGGCACCGGCGTCGCTTCCCGACCAATGCACCGACAGGGCACCCGAGCACCCTGCTAACACGGGATCGACCGCGGTGACGGGTCCGTCGGTGTCGATGCGGTTGCACCACTGCGGCGTCTCGATGGCCGCGTTCAGGTCGAAGACGATGCGCGCCCGGTTGCAGACGTCCGAGCCGGACGTGAGCGCCGTCTTCGGCTCGATGGTGAAGACGACACTGCCTTCGCCGTCCGGCGAGGTGACGTTCGGTGGCAGAAAACCAACCGACGGATCCTCAGGGAACTGGCCGGTGTCGGGGTCGATCGACGTGAAGCGCCACGACAGGACACCGGTGGTCCTGTCCAGGCCGGCAACGACCGTCACGACGAGGTTCTGCTCCGGGCGCAGATCCACGCCACCGCTGTACTGCTGCGTCCCCGGCGCCGGAACGAGCGTGATGTTCTGTCCGAACGAGATCCGACCGAGACGGAAGGTGTCGAAGTCCATCGTTGCCGCGTCGAGCTGGTCGGTGACCACCACCTCCTGGGCTGCGGCAGTGGCGTTCTCCAGGTTCTCGAAGAAGACGGTGTAGCTGAGCGGCGTGGCTCCAAGGAGGAACTGCGACGGGCTCACGCCCAGCGAGCCGACCTTGTCATTCGGATCGAAGCTGCTTCGCGGACGGAGCGGGAACGTCCGGCACTGCGTTCCGGGCGCGATCTTGAGTGGATCCTTCGGGCACCCCTTCGGCGGGTCCTTCGGAACGCACACCGTCGTCCCGTCGTCGCGTTCCACGACCTTGTGCGTTCCGAGGTCCTTGCAGTGCGCCTCGGTGGGCTTGCACTTCGCGAGGGTGAGACGATCCTTCAAGGTCTCGCAGCCGGGAGGGATCGGAACCTCTGGAGGGATGAACGGCTCGTTACCGGTGCTGCAGGTGCATCCGCCTGGGAGCACCTGCCCGCTGTTGCACGGGATGACTGGACAATTCTGCTGCGCCTCTGCCTCCGCCGGTCCGAGCTGCGACACGCGCGAGACGAGCACGCGGCCCAGGGCAGACATCCAGGCCGTCGCGGGCATGGCGGCCGCGTGCGCATCGCCCCCCGCCCGCACCGCGGCGAAGGCAACGAGATCGAAGAACAGCTGCGACGTGCTGTAGACCTCCGGCTGCGTCCCCAGGTTGGCGACGAAGGCCGCGTGTCCGCTCTCCTTCACCTGCTGGAACTGGTCGATCAGATACTGCTCGAGGTCGGGGACGAGCGCGGACGGAATGGTCAGGCCCTCGGTCTGGAGATACGCCTGGGCCCCCGCGACGGCGTTGGTCACGACGTCCGGAGCGAGGCCTCCGTCGAACAGCGGGTTTCCAACGGCGACCACGATCTGGCCGTCCAGCGCGCCAGGGAGCGACGTCAGCTCTATCTGCAGCATTCCCGTGAAGCCGGCCGGGACCACCTGCAGCAACAGGGGGACATTGACGAACCCGCTCGCGGTGTCGGTCAGCACGCTCACCGGGACGCGACTCCAGTCGTCCCTGACCTGCCCCGCGTGTGGCGGTGGCGGGGTGATCTGGAAGAATCGACTGAGCGCATAGGCCGAGGGGAATGAGAACGAGATCGGCACCGCGACGGCGTCCACGTTGCCTCGGTTGCCATACAGGATCGTGAGCCGTGACGGCCGACCGGCCTTCAGCAGCCGCGTCCCGAGCACGTCCACCCAGATGTCGGCGGCACGCTCCGCCTCGATGGTGAAGCCCGCGGCCAACGTGCTCGACGTGCCGTCCGGGTTCCGGACGACCACGTCCCACGGACCGATCGCCTGTCCGAGGAGATCGAACGTCGCCGCAATCGCAGACCCGGCGACGTCGACCTGCATCGGCGTGCCGACGATGTCCGCCTGGCCGGCGCGCGTGAGACGGACCGTCGCACCGGACTCGAATCCACTGCCGTACACGAGGCCGACCACCGAGCCGGTATTGCCGCCCGTGACGGGCCGGATGCTGGCGAGCGAGAAACCGCCGGCGGCACCAGTGCGCTGAAAGGCGCCGATGTCGCAGCCGTCGTCCCCCACCCGTGTGAACCAACGCTGGTCGATCGCCGTGCAGGCGAGGCCACCGCTGCCAGGCGCAGCGGGGTTGCCGGCACCAATGGCGGGGCTGCCAGCGAGGAGCGCGTGGGTCGCGGTTGGGCCGCCGTAGTCCCCGAGCGGCCCGAGCTGCGCGTCCTGGCCGACGATGTTGCCGGTCAGGTCTCCTGTGACGATGCATCCGGCCAGGTCCTGGATCACGTTGTAGCCGCGGGAGACGAACCGTCCCGAGCAGTCGGGAGCCGTCCCGCTCAACAACGCGTCCCGGTTTCCGGCGACGATGCTGTTCCGCAGGGCGAAGACTCCGTTGTAGGACGCGATGCCTCCACCCGAGCCCGCATCGGTCGCGCCGGTGTTGTCGGTGATGGTGACGTTGTTGAGCTCGGTCACGCCATTGGTGGTGGCGATGCCACCGCCCGCGCTGCCACTGGTGTTGCCGCTGATCGTCGAGTTGACGATCGTGAGCACCGCGATGAAGGGAACGTTGTCGGCGCTGGAAATGCCGCCGCCGACACCGTTGGTCATGTTGCCGGTCACCGTGCTGTTGGTGATGGTGACCACGCCACCGTCGTTGGATATCCCGCCGCCGGCGGTGGCAACGAAGTTGCCGCTGATGGTGCTGTCACGCACCGACAGCACCGCCCCATACTGGTTGTAGATGCCGCCACCGAGCTGCCCGCCGGTCGAGACGTTGTCCGACACCCTGCTCCGCTCGAGCGTGAGGACCCCGGCGTTGCGAATGCCTCCACCATTGACGGACCCGGGAAGCACCGAGTTGTTGCGCACGACGCTCTCGGTGAGCGTGAGCGTCCCGTCGTTCATGATGCCGCCACCAGCGCGCGAGGGGATATCGTGCAGGTTGCCGAAGCTGCGATCCCCGACCCCGTTCGCGATCGTCACGCCACGCAGCTCGGCGACGGCGTGCGCCGAGACGAACAGCACGCGCGTCCGCTGATCGGCATCGATGATGGTCGTGTCGGCCCCCGCCCCCTGGATGGTCACGTTCGAGCTCAGGCACAGCGATCCCTGCGTCGACGTCCAGAACACGTTCGGCTGGGGCTGGACGCTGTAGGTGCAGGCGCTCGTCTGCGCGAACTTGTACGTGCCGGCGGGTACGTCGATGACGCTCGCTGCCGACGTCGCGTTGGCTTCCTCGATGGCCGCTCGCAGGGTGCATTGCGGGCGTAAGCCCTCGGGCGACATCACCGTGTCGCCGGTGGCGCACAGGTCACACGGGCCGATGGCGGTGGCCGCGCACTGCGCGTCGGTCGTGCACGCGACGATCGGGTTGCCCCGGCAGACGCCACCGCCAGGGTTGTCGTCCAGCGCGTCGGCCGTGCTGTTCACCGTGAAGGTGGCGGCGACGGCACACGGGAGGAGCCCGGCACCGAGTCCCAGCCATGCGAGGAGCGCCACGTGCATTGTCGCTCTCGTCGTCATCGCTCGCTCCCTCGACACCGCCGTCACCCGGCGAATGTTCTTGCCGCCGCCGACATAATGCGAGTAATTGCTTACGTTCCTCCACTCGCATTCGAGCGAACCACCGTGCTGAAGAGAAAACCGTCCGTTCTACGGCGAAAGCGGCCGACGCAGGATCGATCGCGGGCGACGGTCGCGTCCATTCTGGGCGGGGCTGCTCGCGTTCTGATTCGCGATGACTACGAGTCCGCGACCACGAATCGCATCGCCGAAGCAGCGGGCGTCAGTATCGGATCGCTCTATCAATACTTCCCGAGCAAAGAGGCCATCGTCCTCGCGGTGGCCGATCGGCACATCGACGAACTGCTGGCGCTGGCCCCGGCCCGGCTCGAGGCGGCACGCTCCGCGCCGCTGCGCGATGGAGTTCGGGAAGTGATCGAGTTCCTCCTCGAGGCCCACGCGGTCGATCCCAAGCTGCACGAGGTGCTGACCCAGCGGGTGCCGCGCACGCTCCTGCGGGAGACGTCACGACGCGTCGACCGCCTGTTCGCCGAGATGTTCCTGACGTTCCTCGAGTCCCATCGCAACGAGATTTCCAGGACCGACCTCCCACTCGCCGCCTTCGTCATCGGGCAGACGCTCGAGGCGCTGACGCACGGCGCGGTGGTGCATCACCCGGGTCATCTGCGCGACGGGGCACTGGCCACCGAGATGACCGACCTGATCGTGAGCTATCTCGTGACGCCGACGCCAGTCTCGAAACGCTAGAGCACCGCGCCTGCGATCGTCCACGCCGCGCCGAGGTACCCGACGGTCGTGCACACGAAGCTCAACGCGACGATGCCCCCGAACGGGCCGCCCGTCGCCTTGCCCAGGCTCGGCTTGATGGCCAACGCCAGGAACGCAGCCGGATTGAGGATCGATCCGATGCACATCGCCGCCAGCACCAGCGCCGGCGGCACGACGTCGAGCTGCCGGAACATCAGGTACGAAATGAACAGCAGCCCCGTCATCATGAGGTAGTCGATGTGCGACCGCAGGAGCTGCTGCGAGTCCGGGAACAACCGCTTCATCGCCGCGACCTGCATCTGCCGCACCGCGGTCAGGCACCAGGCCTCGACCAGCGCCGTCGTGAGGCAGAAGCACCCCACCAGGACCAGCCATTCGGGACGCGTCAGGAGCACCTCCGCGGGTTGTCTCGGGTCATCATCGCGCGCGATACCTAGCGCGATTCCTCTCACGATCGATTGAACGTTTGGGCTATGACGGCGACCAGCCTCCTCGCACTCGGCTCGGACCGCTCGCTGTACGTCGGCGAGCTCCCGGCCACCGATTGGCACCGGCATGGCGCTCCGGTCCTACTGATCGGGCTCAGCGGCCCCATCGACGTCGCGCTGGCTGGCGGTCCGCGCGAGCGCTGCCGGAGCGCCATGGTCGCGGCCGACGTCGAGCACGTGCTCGATCCCCGCGGGGAACGGGTTGCCGTTCTGTATCTCGAGCCCGACGCGCCGGAATTCCTGGGCGTACGCGCGCGGTGCCTCGGCAGTGCCGCGGTGGCCTACGACCTAGCGGCACGGCCGACCGGACGGGGTGCCTTCGAGCGACGCCTGCTCGGCTTCGACATCGAGGGCCTCGTGGGCGTGTCCCGCGGGCCCGTCATCGACGCCCGTATCGCCCGCACCCTGCCGTCCCTCCGGGCCGGCGGGGATACCGATCGGCAGGGCATGGCGACGGCGGCCGATCTGTCGACGTCACGCTTCAACCACCTTTTCCGCACGGAGACCGGGGTGAGCTTCCGGCGCTACCGGCTGTGGACGAGGTTGCGGGGTGCCATCCGGAGCGCGGCGACGACACGCACCCTCACCGACGCCGCGCTCGACGGCGGATTCGCCGATTCGGCGCACTTCAGCCGGGTCTTCCGGGACATGTTCGGGCTGACCCCGTCGGCGGTGCTGAAAGACCTGCGCCACCTCGATCTGCACGATTGACGACGGGCTTGCCTCGGCGACCCGTACCGCGCGAATATCCCGCGGACTCACTCGAGGGAGGATTTCCGATGGCCCAGACGGCACAGCTCCGACGCATCGACACGGCCGAGAACGAGGCGCAGCGCATCTTCAACCTGCAACGCGCCGCGTACCTCGCCAAGCCGTACCCGAGCTACGAGGAGCGCGCGGAGAACCTCCGCAAGTTCGAGCGCGTCCTGGTCGACAACGCGACCGCCATCGCCGAGGCCATCAACGCCGACTTCGGGCACCGCGCCGTCGAAGAGACGCTGATGGCCGAGCTGTTCACCAGCGTCGACGGCATCCGCGACGCCCGGAAGAAGCTCAAGAAGTGGATGCGCCCGCAGCGCCGCCACGTCTCGATCCTCTTCGCCACCGGCTCGAACCGCCTGATCCCGATGCCGAAGGGCGTCGTCGGCGTGGTGTCGCCGTGGAACTACCCCCTCTTCCTCACCGCCGGACCGCTCACCAGCGTCCTCGCCGCCGGCAACCGCGCCATGGTGAAGATGGCGAGCAACTCGCAGCACCTCTGCCGGCTCCTCGCCGAGAAGTGCGCCGCCGTCTTCCCCGAGGACACGCTCGCCATCCTGCCGGGCGTGCGCGCGCAGGACTTCTCCACCCTGCCCTACGACCACATCATCTTCACCGGCTCCGCCGACGCGGGCCGCACGGTGATGCGCTCGGCCGCCGAGAACCTGACGCCGGTGACGCTCGAGCTCGGCGGCAAGTCGCCGACCATCGTCTGCGACGACTTCGACATCGACGAGGCCGCGTCGCGCATCCTCTACGCGAAGTACCTGAACGCCGGGCAGACGTGCCTGGCCCCCGACTACCTCTTCATCCCCGAGAGCAAGCGCGATCAGTTCGTCGCCGCCGCGAAGCGTATCGTGCCGCAGCGCTACCCCGACACCAACAAGCAGGACTACACCTCGGTGATCGACGACAAGTCGTACCGTCGCCTGCGCGCCACGCTCGACGACGCGCGCCAGAAGGGTGCCGACGTCGTGTCGCTCGTCCCCGGCATGTCGTTCAACGACGAGCTGCGCAAGATCCCGCCGCACATGGTCCTCGGCGTCACCGACGACATGACCATCATGCAGGACGAGATCTTCGGCCCGCTGCTGCCGGTGAAGACCTACAAGCACCTCGACGAGGTCATCGCCTACGTGAACAGCCGCGACCGCCCCCTCGGCTTCTACGTCTTCACAAACGACGCGGCGACGCAGGACAAGCTGGTCTACTCGACGATCTCGGGCGGCGTGACCGTGAACAACTGCATGCTGCACGTGGCCCAGCACGACATGCCGTTCGGCGGCATCGGCGCCAGCGGCATGGGGCACTACCACGGCTACGAGGGCTTCCTCGAGTTCTCGAAGCTGCGTCCCGTCTTCAAGAATCCCCGTCTCTCGCTGCTCCACATGTTCTACCCGCCTTACACGAAGCGGACGCGGCAGCTCCTCGGGCTGCTCATCAAGTACAAGCCGTAGGCGGTCGCCGAACGCCCGCTAGTTCGCGACGCGGGCAGCGGCTGGCGGGTCGGCGGGGGGCGCGCGATGCTCGAGCGCGTCCTCGATACGGACCTGCGACGACGGCGAGACGGGGCGCTCGCGAGGGTCCAACTCGAGCCAGCGCAACAAGCTGTCGACGATCGGCGACGCCGCGGCGCCGTCCGAGTCGAACGTGGGGCGATGGGCCGCCTGGCCGAGCTGTTCGTCACCCCCCTGTTCGTTGACACGGAGCTCGGCGATGGACTCGGCCAGGTCAGCCAGAATGGGCGCGTCGGACGGGATCCCCACCCCGATCTCCCATCGCTGCACCAAGCCGTCGGCGGACACGGTCACCAACCAGCGGCTGTCCGGCGTGAACCGGGCAGCGAGGACGCGATCGAGGTGCATGAACGGCACGCTGACCGGCGATCCGGTCGCGGCATCCCACACGCGCGCCGTTCGGTCGGCGGACGCCGTCGCGAGCCAGCGCCCGTCGGGACTGAACGCGACCGACGTGACCACGCTCTCGTGGCGGGGCTGCCCAGGGAGGGCTTCCCCGGTCGCGACCTCCCAGAGCCGCGCGCTACCATCCCAGGCGGCCGTCGCCAGCCGGCTACCATCGGCGCTGAACGCCACCGACCGCACGCCGGGGTGCCGCCGCGGCTTTCCCACCTCGACTTGCGTTTCCGTGAGCCAGACGTGGATCGTGTCGTCGCGCGCCGCCGTGGCCACGTAGCGGCCGTCGTCGCTGAACACCGCCCAGTTGACCGAGGCCTCGTGGCGGAGCGGCCCGCCCATCCGCTCCCAGTGGGCGCCGTCGTCCCCCGTCTCGCTCCAGAGCTGGGCGACCTTGTCGGCCGACGCCGTGACCACGTGGCGACCATCCGGATGGAATGCGGCAGAGAGCACCACATCCGCATGCGGCAGCGTCGCCACCTCCACGCCACGGGTCCTGTCCCAGATCTTGGCCGCTTTCCCATCGGTCGTGATCATCCAACGGCGGTCGGGCGTGAGCATGGTGGCGATCGACTGCGCCGTGTTGGTGTATGGCCCACCCTCCCGTTGCCGCAGGTCGATACGCCAGAGCTGCGCCGTCCGCGTATCGCGATCGAGGGATACGAGCGACGTCCCGTCGGGACTCAGGGTCGCCGCCTCGACACCGCTCGCGATCTGCCACAACGGCTCACCCAGAGGACGGCTCATCCAGACCCGGGCAGTCCCGTCGGCCGAGGCGGTGACCAGCCGGGTCGCGTCCGAGCTGAAGAACGCGAACGCCACCGGCCCATCGTGATGGAGGGGGCGACCGACCGGTCGTCCCGTCTGCGCCTCCCAGACGCGAGCATTGCCATCGGTGGACGCGGTCGCGACCCATCGTCCGTCCGAGCTGAAGGATGCGCTCGTCACCGCGCTGCCGTGCTCGAGCGTTACGCTCTGCCATTGCCGAGCTCCGGACCCCGGAGCAAGGTGCCATATCCGCGCGGTCCGATCGGCCGATGCCGTCACGACGCGCTGGCCGTCGGCGCTGAACGCGGCCCACGACACCGGTCCGGCGTGCACCAGCGGGCCACCGACGCGTTTCCAGTCGTCATGCTCCAAGTCCCAGACCTGCGCGGTACCGTCGTCCGACGCCGTCACCACACGCCGGCCGTCGCGGCTGAGCTGTCCCGAGCGGATGCCACGATGCCGCAACGTTCTACCGAGCACGTAGTGGTCCCGGCCGCCTTTGGAGACGAGCTCCCAGACCTTGGCCGTCCCGTCGGTGGAAACGCTCAAGAGGCGGCTGCCGTCCTGCGTGGACGATGCCCGTAGGACGTCGTCCTTGTGGCTCAGGGCACGGCCCACCGGCTTGCCGCTGCCGACGTCCCAGACGCGTACCGTGTGGTCGGCCGATGCAGTGACCACACGATCCTGGCTGAACAGCGCCGTCCGTACCGGACCGCGATGCCGTAGTGGAGGCCCGATCGGCTTGCTGCTGCCTACCTCCCAGACCTGCGCCGTCCCATCGTCGGACGCGGTGACCACACGGCGACCGTCACGGTGGAAGGCCGCATAGACCACCGGGCCACGATGCCGCAGCGGTGGTCCGAGCCTGGTCCCAGACTCGACTTCCCAGACCTGTGCCGTGCCGTCGCTCGACGCCGTCACCACCCGTTTGCCATCACGGCTGAACGCCGCCCAGCGCACCGGCTGGCCATGCACGAACGGGGCGCCGACGGGGGAGAACACCTCGCCGTGGACGTGATCGTAGACGACGACGGAGAAAAGCGCCGCCGACGCTGCGGCCGCATTGGGCGCCAGCCGCAGTGCATACGCGAGCCGCGCCAGCGCAGGCGCACGCCGACCCCCGTCACGCGCGACGTGCCCCTGGTACTGCGCCGTGGTGGCCAGGGCCAGCTGCGCACGGTTGCGCTCCGCCACCACCTTGAAGAGCACCGCGGCGCCGAGCAGCACGACGACCAGCGCCACCGCCGCCACGGCACGACTCCGCTGTACCCGCCGGCGGAGGCGGTCGCGCTCCGTGGCCTCCTGCTCGGCCCGCCGTTCGAGCTCGCGATGCAGATCGCGGCTCCGCTGCAGCACCGGTGCCAGGACGTCGTGCGTGAGCTCGACCCGCGAGCGGCCTCCACGATCCTCGATGCGCAGCAGGCGGCGATCGATCAGTCGCTGGAGATCGTCCTTGTTCACCAGGCCGCGTCCGAGCGCATTCTCGATGTCTTCGCTGTTGCGCGCACCGGACTCCGTCAGGAGGTCTTCCTCGACGAAGCGCCGCACCGACGGATCGAGGTCCTTCACGCATCCGTCGTAGAAGTTGCCGAGGATCTCCGTCTGACTCGCTTCGAGCAGGTCGGGCGTGATCTCACGCTCGCGCCGCTCGCGGCGTCGCTTGTTGAGCTCTCCGCACACCAGGCTCAGCAGCCATGGCTCCACGGCGAGCTGATCGAGCGGCGCCTTCGAGCCGCCCACCGTGAAGCGCACGATGCGCTCGCCCATGCCCGCCGGGATCAGGCGGCCACCGGATTGAATGACGGCGGCGACGGCGTTCGGACCGCGCATGCGCTCGAGCCGCAGACGATTCTCCGAGAGGGCGGGCACCTCGTCACGCAGCGACTCGAGCTCCGCGAGGTAGTCTTCACGCAGGCTGAGCACGATGCGGTAGGCATGCATGGTGAAAGCGTAGCCGGCGGCCAACGTGGGCTCTCGGTCGATGGCCTGCCGAAGCGCGTGCGGGACACGGCCCTCGATCAGATCGCCCAGCTCGGTCAGGAAGGCGCGGGTGGCGACGCTCCGCTCGGTGCCGGCGCGCCCCAGCGTGAATGCCTCCTCGAACTGGTCGATCACCAGCACCGGCACCACGGGCTGGCTCCGTGCGCTCCAGAACTCCGCGCCGCGCCGATGGAAATACTCCCAGAGGGTCGCGGTCTCGTCGATGGGCGGTGCCTCCACCGCAGCGACCCGCACGGCCTTGGCGAGCGCATCGAGGACCTGCCGGCGCAGGCTCGGCGCGCCGTCGCCGTAGTCGATGCGCAGGTAGACCGGGAGATGGTTCTCGGCACGCAGGCGCGGGAACACGGCCGCCTGCAGCAACGACGTCTTTCCGAATCCGGGAACGCCACAGAGCACCGTGAGCCGGGCGCGACGGATCAGCGCGAGCAGGAGATCGGTCTCGACCTCCCGCCCGTGGAAGTAGCGCTGGTCGGCTTCGCGAAACGACTCGAGCCCGGGCCAGGGGCTTTCGTCGTCGACCGAAGGCTTCTCGGCCTCCCAGGCGGGAACCTCCGCCGCCGCCCCCGCGGACATCACGCCGCTCCGTGCAGCAACGCGCGATGATGCTCGCGCACGAGCTCACGGAGGGCGGCCGCAAAGATCTCGACGTCGGACGTCTCGCCGTCGAATCGGGTCCAGTGCAATGCGCGAAAGGCAGGCGGGAGGAGCTCCTCGGTATACGCCGTGTCGTCGATCACCACCGGCAAGATGAACCGACTGCCCGACGGCAGCTGGTCGGCGACGTGTTCCGCATGGCGCCACTCGATGCGGAAGAACCGCGGCATTCGCGTGAGCGCGTGTCGAGAGATGACGGGAACGAAGACCGCCGCGTTCTCGATACTGCGCTTGATCCGGGACTCGTACGCATCACCGGCCCGCAGACGCCGCTCCTCCGCACCGCTGTCCCCATACTCGGCCTTGTCGAACCAGACGGGGATGCCGGCCTTCTCGAGCACGGTCTGCAGCGAACGCACCGCAGCGATGTCTTCGCTGGCGTAGCTCAGGAACACCGCACCCTGCTCCATCGGCTTTCCCGCCGGCAGCGCCACCGCGCCCGAACCGAGCCGGGGGTGACGCTCGGACCATTGCATCCACCGCGCATGCAGCTCGTCGACGAAGCCGCTGACCTCTGGCGCGGGCAGGACCTTCGTCTGCTCGTTGAACGCGCTCAGGAAGCGCACGAGCGACTCGCTCCGACTGGTACGCGAGTCGACGACGATGTCGGTCTTCAGGCGCGCCAACCACAACCGTTCGCGCTTCGCGATGCGAATGAAGAACCGCGCGAGCCATTCCGGCAGCGCGCTTCCCAGGATCAACAGATGGTGGCGTGTGAGCTCGTCGAACAGGAGTCGTGGCCGCCGCGTCTCCGACTGCAGGGCATGGATGAACTCGAGCGAGTCCTCTTCCGTGACCGCGTACTCGGGTGAGGCCGAGATCCGCCCCATGAGCTGGAACACCACGGGATCACGCAGACGGGCCAGCTCGGCGGGAATGTCCTCGATGCGCTGCGGGGAATACGAGTAGCTCTCCGTGCGCGGCTGGCCATCGAACCGCGTCGCGTTGATGGCGCGCTCGAGCAGTGTGTCGAACGCCGTCGACACGAACAGCCGAAACGGCTCGATCTGCGCCAGCTTGCTCAGCGCCGGCGGAATGGCGAGGTCTTCGTCGGGCGGCATGACGACCTTGAGACCAGAGTAGATGTCCTGCAGATCTCCGCGCCGGTCCGCGAGGTAGCGACAGGCCACGTCGTTGAGATCGGCCGGACCGTCCTCGGACGGCGCGACGCCGAGATAGTCCGCCAATCGCTCCGCCAGATGAACCACCAGCGGCACGCTGACGCCGCCCACCTCGATGGTGGACAGCTCCGGCCCGACCACGGGAATGACCTTGCGGTCGCCGATGAAGCCGAGCAACCGGTCCCAGAAGACGGAGTTCAACGGGGTAGTTCGCATGACTTTCGCCCTATCTTGACGTGCCAATGACTAGCGGCGGTGCCACCTCAAAGTCAACAGTTGATCGTCGCGTTGCGCACGACCCGCCCCACGCCGCTGCATGGCCTGAGCCCACCGTGTCCTCTGGAGTGGACAGCCGACATCGGCAGCGGCGACGGTGGGACCCACGCGGGCGCGGGGATGGCCCCGCGGTGACGCTGATCGCGGGTCGCCCTGATTCGATCGACCCCTGACCGGCGCCACCAGCAGAGGCGACCGCCAGCGGCAGGCGTGACCCGTCGCGCCTCACCCGCTCGACGACGCTCGGCACGTAGTTTCTTCCGGCGCTTTGTAAAACGCGTGTGCGATCGGGGTGCTCGCGCACGGCCAGCCAACGCCGGACGCCTGGCACCGTTCGTGGAGGGAGGTCCGCGACCGCCGCCCACGAGCGACGACCCATATCGGGTAGCCCATCCGCGGTCCGAGGGCATCATGACGACGACGCAACGAAAGAGGACTCCGACGACCACCCCACGCCGCCGCCAGGCGGCCACCGAAGAAGCGTCCGTTATCCTGGACGAGGACGACATCGACGTGGACGACCTCGAGATCGCCGCCGACACGAGCATCCTCGAGGACGACTCGAACGTGCAGCTGTCGACCGACGCTGCGCACACCCCCGTCCTGACCGGCGGTGACATCGACGCCGCCTGGGACAAGAGCGACTCCGGCGAGGAAGCGGTCGGTGGCTCGAACCCGACGCCCGATCAAGACATGGTCGACGAGCTGGGCGAGGCAGTGGGTGTGACGTACCCGGACGAGCATCCGCTGGCGCTCGACAAGGTCGACGCGCGCGACGAGGAGCGGTGGGAGCTGGATCCGGCGTCCGCCGAGGACTTCGAGGAACGCGCGAAGGCGCTCGCGGCACCGGTCCGACCGGCTCGCCCGCGACGGAAATGACGCCTCGGGTCGGGGTCGTCTTCGATCCCGACCCGCCCGGCGACCCCACGGATCGGGACGGGCGCGGAGTCGCAGGGCACCGGCGTCATCACATCCTCCAATTCAGCAGGGCGGCAGCGCGACGGTGACGCGCCGGATGCTGATGACGAACTTGCCGTCGGCATCCGTCGCCTTGAAGACGAGATCGGCGGGCGTCGGACCGCAGCTCTTCATCTTGCTCTTGGCCGGCGTCCACAAGAAATGGCCAGTCTTGTTGGGAGTGATCTTGTCCTCCTTCTCGAAGTTGGCGCCGAAGCGCACCGTCCAGGTGAAGGTGGGTTGCTCCAAGCCGGCGCAGACGCTCGGATCGGCGATGCAGTCGTCGATGTCCGGATCGCCGAGCGTCGCACCGAGCTCGGTGGCCACCGTCGGGTTCAGGACGGTGCCATTGGCGGGCAGGAAGATCACCGCGACCGGTCCCGAGTGCGGCGGAGCCTCGACGACGGTGACGGTACGAGTCTTCGTCGTGGTGGCGCCGGCGGCATCGGTGACGGATGCCGTCAGCGTGTGCTGCCCCAGCGTCTGGAAGGCGATCGGGAACGGCTCGCAGCCACGCACGCCGCCGACGGGCAGGTTCGACCCCGTCCACACGATGTCGCTGCACGAGACGTCCTGGTTCGGATCGAAGAGCGTCGCGCGCAGGGCATAGGGGACGAAGCGGAAGAACACGCCGTTCCCCAGCGGCGCATTGATCGTGAGCGTCGGCGCGACGTTGTCGGCGAACACGCGGCGCTCCTCGGCGCGCGACGGCGTGCCGTTGAAATCGTGCGCGATGGCGCGCACCCGCGTCACGCCCGGCTTCGAGAGCACGATCTTGAGCTCCTTGCCGGTGCCGAGAACGTTGCCGTCGTCGTCGACCCAGTCGATGCGGCAGCAACCCGAGCCGTCCTCGGTGTCGCTCGCGAAGGCCTTGAACGGGAACCCGTTCACGCCGCCGTAGGGCACGTGCAGGTCGTCCTGTGGCGGCGTGATGATGCCGACGAACGGCGCCGTGTTGCGCCGGCCGGTCGGGCCGCAGCCGACGCCGCCCAGCGACTCGCTGAACAGGTCGGGAAGGAACGGATCGGACGTACGCCACAGGCGAAGCATCGGCGCCATCGCATTGGGCATGACACCCGTGCACACGTGCTGCGCGCCCAGACCGAGGAAGTGGTCGTCGGCATCGTCGAAGTTGCGATCCGGCTGCAGGTGCATGTGGCAGGTGCGGCACGATGGCTTGACGACGTCGCTCCACACCTCGGGCAGATCGCGCCACCCGTCCGGCACCGGCGCAGGACGCGCCTTCGTGCCCGGCGTGTGGACGCCGATCCCGCCGGTGGTGCTGGGATAGATCGAGTCCATCAGCTCCCAGGCCTGCCCGGTGTGGCGCTGCGCGAACGAGATGATCTCGTTCAGCTGACGAAAGCGCTCCTGCTGGTTGTCGAGCGAGTACGGTCCCGACGCCGGGAACTTGTACTCGTGCGGATCGAGGGTGACGAACTGGCCGTTGACGTCCGCCAGGTTGAAGCCCGAGTCGTGGCGCTGGCTGTGGCAGTAGTTGCACACCGTCGGCACGAACTTGGTGTAGCCCTGGCTGTCGAAGGCGGTCTTGGTCTTTATCTTCCCGTCCGGCCCGTAGATGAAGAACTTGGTGTTGCGCTCGGGACGCAGCCCGCCGAACGAGTACTCCATGGCGACGGTGTCGCCGGGCGCCGCCCCGTCGATGCCGTTCTGCAGCATCTCGTCGGGGTTGCCGCCGACCTCACCGAACTTGGTGACGTAGCAGCCGACGACCGTCTGCCCCTGCTCGGTCCGCTTGCGGCAGTTGAGCCGGCGCGTCAGGCCGAGGTCGTTCTTGTTGAAGAACACCACGTCGCTGGCCGTGTCCCCGGCGATGAAGCCGTTCAGCGCGAGCCACCTCTGGAACGTGTCCTTGGCCGGAATGGCGCCGATCCTCAGGTAGTAGTCGAGCGCGTTCTCCTCGCTGCCCACGCCGGCGTGATCGAGCCAGTGGTTCACCGGCAGCGTCGTGCGCAGGGTGACCGGCTTGCACTTCGCATAGGGAAACGGCGGGTTCGCCGGCTTCACGTTCGCGCCTGTCGCCACCGTCACGACCTGCAGCACTTTGTCGGTGTCGGTGAGCGGGCGGGCGGTCAGGGTGGCGAACGCGTTCGCGGGCAACCCGTACAGCGCCGAGGTCTTCTCCTGCACGAAGATGTCAGCGACGACCTTGCCGCCGAGGACCGGGAACGGCGACACCTGGACGAGCAGACGGAACGGTCGCTCGATCTGGTCGTCGTCGACCTCGAGACGGATGCAGGCGTCGCCCTCGTCCGGGAACACCGCCACACCGACGGGTGCCAGGCTTCCGACCTGACCCTTGTAGCGATCGTCGACGTGCACGGCCGTCCCGTCGACGACCCAGCGCCCGCTCGTCTCGTCGAACGTCATGAGCGAGATGGCCTCGGGCGGCGTGTCGATCAGCGGCGCCGGCACGGCGAACGAGATGTCGATGCGGCTGTCGGGCGCGAGCTGCAGACGACGGCCGGCGGCGTCGATGGCGGCGAGCCAGAGGCACGTCTCGAGGTTCAGGCCGTGCAGCTCGCCGTCGGCGCCCTGCGCGAAGCGATCGCCGGGGAACTCGCCGCGGTTCTGCTCGTAGGTGTGGACGTCGACGGTGATCGGCGCCGTGGCCGGCGTTCCGTCGTCGGCGACGAGCGCAGCCGCCGGGAACGTCAGGACGTGCCCACTGGCACCGTCCCTGATCTCGAAGCCGTCTGCCGGGTCGTCGACCACGTAGCGTCGCGCCGGTGCCAGCTCGACGTGCAGCCCCACCGACTCGCCGTCGAAGGTATGCGCGTACGGGGCGAAGCCCGGCGCCTTCACGGTGAGCACGTGCTGCGTGGCCTCGGGCAGGTCGAGGCGAAAGGCACCGGCCGCATCGGTGGCACCGGCAACACCGTCGACGGTGACCACGGCGTCCGCGACCACGTCGCCGCCGCGCCCCTTCACGATGCCGGTGAAGCGCGCGACGGCGTCGCCGCCCCGCACCGCGAGCCCGCGCGACGCATAGCCGCCCTTGCCGTCGCTGACGAGCAGCGTGAGCACGTTCGACGCCGGCACCGACTGCAGCGTCCACTGCGCCACCGGTGCATCGACGGTCGTGACGCCGCCGAGATCGTCGATCCAGACGTAGTGCAGCGCATCGCCGTCGACGTCGGTGACCTCGGCGACGACGTCGACCAGCGTGCCCGGCGCCGCCGACCGCACACCGACGCCGTACTGCGACGCCGCCAGCAGCGTGATGCTCGGCGCGCTGTTCGGCAACGTCAGGTCGACCGTCGCGGCACCACCGAGCTGCTCCTCGCCGATGGTGACCGGGACGGCGACGTGGCTGTCGCCGCAGGTGACGTCGATGGTGATCGCGCCCGCGCCCGCGAGGCCGGGCAGCAGGTACGTCGCCGTCGTGTTGCTGCGGCTCCGTGCGGCGCTGCCGGCGCTGCGCACGTCCGCGGTGACGCCGCCGTCGAGCGGCGTCGGCGGCTGGAAGCACGGCGTACCGTCGGCCAGCAGCACGCGACCGTGCACCGCGCCGCCGACGGGCACCAGCTCGATGTCACGATATGCGTCGGTACCCGATTGCAGCTCGACCAGCTCGGGCGCGCAGGCGGGCTCGAACCCCGCGGCCGTGGCGCAGATGTCGAAGCGGCCACGCTTCGTCTCCGGGAGCACGAACGCGCCCGCGGTATCGGTCTCGACCGCGGGATGCCGCCGTCCGCCGCCGCGACGCCGCAGGAAGACCTGGACTCCGGGAATGGCGATCGGCACCAGGCCGTGGCGTGCCGACACCCGGCCGGTCACACGCCCGGGAACGCCGGCGCGCTCGCGTCGGGCGAGGAACGGTCGCGACGCGGGGCCGGCCCGCAACCGGCCGCGCATCGTCTCGCAGCGAGCGTCGATCCGCGCCCGCAGCGTCGCCGTACCCTCGCCGCCGCAGCCCGACAGCTCCGCCGTCACGACGGTATGGCGACCATTCGCGGTGACGTCGGCCGCCGCGGGAGCACAGCCGCTGCGGACGGTGACCATGGGCGGGGTCTGCTCGGCGGCGCCGGCGATCTCGACCACGACGGCATCGGAGCCGGCGGCGGCTTCGCCCACGAGCGGCTTGCGCTTCACCAGGAAGGTCCCCTCACAGGGTGCCGTCCCATTGCTGGCGGGGCGTCGGCCGCGTGCTGCGGCATGCCCCCGGCCCGGCATGGCGATCCCCGTCGCGACCAGCAGCAGCATTGCCAGGGCGGTCACTCGGGGCGCCAGTCGTGTCGTCTCCATCGAACCCTCCGTCGCGGGCGCGTACCCGCGTTGGGGTGGGTACGCCCGAGTCCGGGAGGCGGATGCGGGAAGGCGATCCCGTCGCGCTGGTTTGAACGGCCACTGGCGGGATGCCAAGGTCCGGCACCATGTCGATGCCCACGTCCGCCGACCTCTTCGACCCGACCGACGAGCACCGCCTGCTGCGCCAGACCATCGCCGCCTTCGCGCGCGACGAGGTCGATCCGCAGGCCGCCGAGTACGACGGCAAGGGCGTCCTCAACGTCGCGTTGTTCCGGCGCCTCGGCGACCTGGGCGTGCTCGGCATCACCGTGCCGGCCAGCGCCGGCGGCGCCGACATGGACACCGTCGCAGCGGTGATCGTGCATCACGAGCTCGCCAAGTACGACCCCGGGTTCACCCTCGCCTACCTCGCGCATGCGATCCTGTTCGTGAACAACTTCAACAACTGCGCCAACGCCGAGCAGCGCGAGCGCTACCTGCCGAAGACGATGAGCGGCGAGTGGGTCGCCGGCATGGGCATGACCGAGCCAGGCGCCGGTACCGACGTGCTCGGCATGCGCACCACCGCCGTCCGCGACGGCGACGACTGGGTGCTGAACGGCTCGAAGACGTACATCACCAACGGCTGCGAGGGCTTCTGCTTCCTCGTCTACGCCAAGGTCGACGGCCGGATCACCGCGTTCATCGTCGACCGCGACTGCCCCGGCTTCTCGACGTCGCAGCACATCGACAAGCTCGGCATGCGCGGCTCGACCATGTCGGAGCTGATCTTCGACGGCTGCCGCGTGCCCGGCGCGAACCTCGTCGGCGAGGTCGGCGGGGGTGTCGTGCACATGATGCGCAACCTCGAGCTCGAGCGTCTCACGCTGGCGGCGATGAGCGTCGGTATCGCCGATCGCTGCGTCGACATCATGATCCGCTACGCCACCGAGCGGCACACCTTCGGCCAGCCGATCGCCAGCTACGGCCAGATCCAGCGCTACATCGCCGACGGCTACGCCGCGACCGAAGCGGCGAAGGCACTGGTCTACAACGTCGCGCGCGACGTCGGACCGAACCGTCGCGCGCGCCTCGGCTCGGATGCGGCCAAGCTGTTCGCCGCGCCCGTCGGCAAGATGTGCGCCGACTGGGCGATGCAGGTGATGGGCGGCGCCGGCTACTGCCGCGAGTTCCCCGTCGAGCGGCTGTGGCGGGACGCCAAGCTGCTCGAGATCGGGGGCGGCACGCTCGAGGCGCACCAGAAGAATCTGACGAAGGACCTGACGCGCACGCCGTCGGGGCGCTGATCTAGGCCGAGCCCGCCCGGTCGGTGCGACCGAAGCCGCGCAGCACCAGGACCGTGCCCGCCAGCACGGCCAGCGCCGGGAGGCCGAGCGTCGCGGTGACGAGCGCTTCGCGCCAGGGAGCGGCCAGCTCGGCGGCGCCGTGGATGGGCGTTGCGCTGCGCGTGCCGAGGGTCGCCGCGAGCAGAAGGCCGAGCGCACTGCCCCAGCTGCCGACCACGAGCAGCCAGAAGGCGGCGACCGCCTGCAACGGAGGCAGGCGCAATTGCCGCCACACCGCACCGAGCGCGATCAGGAAGGTGCCGTTCAACAGCGTCCCGACGTGTGCCGACAGCGCCATGCGCGGATTCGCCATCGCGCCGGGCGCGATCCCCAGGAACAACCCGGCGAGGAACAGCGCCGTCCCGTGCCACACCATCCGTCGCGGGAAGTCGGGTCGCGCCATCACGCCGCGTGTGTGTCCTGTACGTCGCGTTTGTGCAACGTCACCGGCACGCCGTTCAGGACCGACTGCCCGACGACGCCCTCGACGAGCTGATCGTCGCTCCAGTCGTTCGCCGACACGCCGGCATGCGCGCCGGCCGTGCGCTGCCACGCGGCCGACGGCGCGTGGCCCCAGCCGTGCGGCAGGCTGACGACGCCGGCGCTGATCTCGTCGGTGACGCGGATCGCCACCTCACCGCGATGGACGCGGCTCGCGAGCGTCACCGTGTCGCCGTCGGCGACGCCGGCGCGCGCAGCGTCGGCAGGATGGACGTACAGGACGCAGCGCGCACGGCCGGACACCATCGCCGGCACGTTGTGCATCCACGAGTTGTTGCTGCGGATGTCGCGCCGACCGATCATGAGCAGCTCGTCGCGCGACCGCAGCATGTCGAGCGTCGCCGCCAGCCGGCGCGCGTCGTCGAGGATGGGTGCGGCCGCCAGGTGCACCAGGCCGTCGCGACGCTGCACGCGGCGCGCGATGCCGGGCTCGAGCGGGCCGAGGTCGATGCCGTGCGGTGCGGCGCGGAGCTTGTCCATGGTGAGCCCGCTCGACCACGGCAGGAAACGATCGCCGCGCGGTCCGATGCGCACGGCCAGGCTCAGCAGGGCGTCGGGCGTCCAGCGCCAGCCGAGCCACTCGCCGACGGCGACGAGCCGGTCCTGCCATGGCTTCCCGGTGGGCCCGCCGCCGAGCCGCTTCACGAGATCGAGCACGATCTCCCAGTCGTGGCGCTCGCCCGGACCGAGCGGCACCACCTTCGGCGACCAGCGCGCGACGTTGCGCGCCGCGAAGTTCGGCATCAGGAGATCGGCGTGATCCTCGGTGAGCGACCACGCCGGCGGCAGGATGACGTCGGCGTGGCGGGTGGTCTCGTTCACGTAGAGGTCGATCGACGCGACGAAGTCGAGCTTCGCGAGCGCGGCATCGAGGCGACGACCGTTCGGCGTCGACAGCACCGGGTTGCCGGCAAACGTCAGCAGCGCACGCACCTGCCCCGGTCCGGGTGTCTCCATCTCTTCGGCCAGGATCGACGCCGGCAGATCGCTCGCCGTCTCCGGCAGGCCGCGGACGCGACTCGTCCAGCGACCGTGGCCGTCGCCGCCGACCATGCCCATCAGCTGCACGACGTCGATCGCGGGCGACGGGAACATCGCGCCACCGACCTCGCCGAGACGACCGGCCGCGAGATTGAGCACGTCGGTCGCCCATGTCGCGACGGTGCCGAACGCGTTGTTGCAGATGCCGACGCGCGAGTACGCCGAGCCGCTCTTGGCGTCGGCCAGCTCGAGCGCGAGGCGCTCGATGGTGGCGGCGGGGATGCCGGTGTGCGGCTCGACGCGCGTCGGTGCGAAGCGCTCGACCAGCGTCTCGACGGCGTCCCAGCCGGTCGCAACCCGCGCGATGCGGGCGCGATCGACGCGACCCTCACGCACCAGCACGTGCACCATCGCCAGCAGCAGGGCAGCGTCGCCGCCGGGCCGAATGCGCACGTGCTCGTCGGCGAGCTTCGCCGACTCCGTCGCGCGCGGGTCGACGATCACGACGCGACCACCGCGCGCCTGGATGGCGCGCAGACGCCCGCGCATGTCGGGCGCGGTGAGGAAGCTGCCGTTCGACACCACCGGGTTCGCACCGAGGCAGAGCAGGTAGTCGGTGCGATCGACGTCGGGCACGGGGATCGCCACCGACGAGCCGTAGAGATGCCACGAGGTCGCGAAGCGCGGGCTGGTGTCCTGCGAGCCCGCGCTGGTGCTGTTCTTCGTGCCGAGCACCGCGAGCAACGCGGAGCGCAGCAGCAGCACGCCCGGATTGTGCACGACGGGATTGCCGACGTAGACCGCGACCGCGTCCTTCCCGTGCGCGTGCTGCACGGCGCGGAGCCGCGTCGCCACCAGGTCGAGCGCCTCGTTCCACCCGATCGGCGCGAAGCTGCCGTCGGGCTGACGCCGCACCGGCTGGCGCAGGCGGTCGGGGTCGTCGTGGACCGCGGCGATGGCGATGCCTTTCGGACACACGTAGCCGTGCGACAGCACGTCGTCGTGGTCGGGACGGACGCCCGTGATGCGGTCGCCGTCGACGTCGAAGGCGAGACCGCAGCTGGCCTCGCAGAGCGTGCAGGTGCGGAAGACCGTGTGCGGCATGGTCCTGTCCCTACGCTCCGGATGGGTCGGGACCAAGAACCATTGCGGCGTGACGGCTTGGGACCACTCCGGGCTCAGGTCCCCGGCACCAGCCTCGCCCGGACCGCCGTCTCCGCGCCGTCGGCGCGCGTGTAGACCAGGAGCACGCGGCCGTCGGCGGTCGACGCCGCGGCGAGCGTGGCGTCGGAGATCCCCGCCGCGAACAGCCGCGGCGTGGCGTCGACGACGGTGCCGTCCTGACGGACCGCGACCCCGCGCAGGTCGCGCGCCGTCCCGTTCGCCTCGACCCAGGCGACCAGCCAGACGGTGCCGTCGAATGCGATGACGGGGCCACGCGTCACGCCGCCGCCCGTCGTCGCCAGCAGCAGGCCACCGTCGGGGTCGATGCGTCCGCCGAGCGGCGCCACGCGCACGCCGCGGATCTCGGTCGCGGTCACGGCGGCATCGTCGGTTCCCTGCGCCCAGGCCACGAGGAAGTGCGACGTGGCCGCCGCGACGCCGGGCCGATCGACCTGGAGACGGGTGCGACCGCTCAGGATCGGCGGGGCAATGATCCGATTCGGCCAGCCAAAGGAGACGAACGGCACTTCCGTGTAGGGCGGCGACGATTCGAACACGGCGATCGCATGCCAGACAGAGAGGGTGTCGTACCCGAGCGAGGCCAGGCTCGCCGCCGACTGCGAGGCCGCGCCGGGTGGTGGCGTGAATGGAAACCCCGGATGGATCGGTGTCAGCGTCGGCGGGCCGCTGCCGGCGAACGCGAGTCGAGTTCCCTCGGGATTCTGACCCGCGCAGCCAGACGCGAGTGTCCAGAATGCGACGTAGGCGTCCAGCCCCGCGCCGGTGACCGCCGTCGGGCCCCTGTCGGCCGATGAGCACGATCCGACGACGTAGCCGAACGCGAGCTCGTCGGCGGGCCGCAGGACCCCGCTCCCGTCGATACGCCGTCCCGCGATCGCCGCATACGGAACGCTGCCGGACACCGTGCCCGCGCCATGCGCCCAGACGACGTAGTGCCCCGACCCGTCGGAACCCGCGCTCAATTCGGCGAGGTACTGCGTACCGCAGCGCTGACCGTCGCTCAGGATTCGCACGCCCGGATCGACGGGCATCGCATCGGCGTCGAAGCGCCGCGCGATGGCCTCATTGGCGGTCCGTCGGAACAGCCCGTTCCAGGCGACCAGGTATCCGCTCGCGTCGGCGCTGGCCGCGACCGACGGCACGGCAAGATCGCCTGCGAGGTCGACACACGCGATGCCGATCTCCTCCGGGCCCGGTGTCGTACACGAGCTCGTCTGGCATTCGGCATCGCAATCGCCGGCTCCCGGCGGCTCGCAGGCTTCGCCGCCGTCGATGATCCCGTTGCCACAGGCGGACGTGGGGACCGGACACGACGAGGGCTGGCAGTTCGTGTCGCAGTCGACGCTGTTCGGCGGATCGCATGCTTCGCCCGGCTCGAGGACGTCGTTGCCACAGACCGGGTCGATGCAGCCGTCGAGGTCGCATCCCGTGGGTACGCTCTGGAACGCGCTGACGCAGGCGCTCAGACGGGTGGTGGACGCACACCGTGCCGGATCGGGAACGACACGATGCCGCGCACTGCCGGTGACCCCAACGCGGCAGCAGACTGCCGCCCCCGGACGGCCGCACACCGACAGCTTGGCGTGCGCGAGTGCGTCCCGCCGGCACGACTTCGACAGCTGACCCGCGGCGACGCGCGCCTTCACGACCTGACTCGCACACGCGACGTACGCGCCCCGCGACGTGGCGCTGGCGCAGGGGCACGCGGCGTCGATCGCCGTCCGCGCCCCGGCTGCGGACGCGGGATCGGCGCATGCGGCGAGTACGGCTCCGGACGATGCAATCCATACGATGGTCGCAACGCACAGGCTCATGATGCGGCGACGAGCGATCGGCATCTCGGATTCCCCCCATCACGGGGGATACCGCCTTGCTTCTCCCGGGGTCAAATCATTTCTACCTGACCCCGTTCACGATCAACGCCGGATTTGCAGCGGCCGATCGAAATTGCACTCCCGACGGGGCGCGGATATGAGCCGATGGTGGCCGCCCGGCTCCCGCTCACCTCGCAGCGTCTCGTCGTCGTGACCGGCAAGGGTGGCGTGGGGAAGAGCGCCGTCACGGCCGCCCTCGCCCGGGCCGCGGCCAGCGCCGGCCGGCGCGTGCTGGCGGTCGAGGTCGGTCGCGGCCGCCTCGGACCGCTGCTCGGTGCCGACCGACTCGGCACCGATCCGACGACCGTCGGTGGCGGCGTCTCGGCGGTCGTCATCGAGCCCGAGGAGGCGCTCGGCGACTTCGTGCTCGGCGTGCTCCGGCTGCGCGTCTTCGCCCGACGCCTCCTCGAGAGCACCTCGTTCCAGGTGCTGGCCGCAGCGGCCCCCGGCCTCCCCGAGTTCCTGGTGCTGCACAAGCTGTCGGGCTGGCTCGACGCGCGACGACTCGGACGGCGCGTGCACGACCTCATCGTCGTCGACGCGCCGGCGTCGGGACACTCGCTGCCGCTGCTGTCGGCACCGAAGACGCTGGGCACGCTCGCACGCATCGGTCCCATCGCCGACACGCTGCGCAGCATCGAGGAGCGCCTCGTCGATCCCGCTGCCACGCTCGTCTGCCTCGTGACGACGCCCGAGGAGCTCGCCGTGCGCGAGACCATCGAGCTGCATCGCGAGCTCACCAAGCGGCTCGGGCTGCCGGTGGCGCCGCCCATCGTCAACGCGATGCCGCCGCGCCGCTTCGCCACCGGTGACGAGGCCGCGCTCGACCGGCTCGAGGCCAGCTTTCCGACGCATCCGCACGTGCAGGCGGCGCGCTTCCTGATCGATCGTCGCCGGCAGGCGGCGGCGCAGGTGACCGCGCTACGGAAGGCACTGGCGACGGCGCCGGTGCGCCTGCCTTTCCTCTTCGGCGGCCCCGAGGCCGCAGGTGGCGTCGAGACGCTCGCCGCCCAGCTCGCCGACGCCGCGGGGATCGCGGCGTGACGCTCGCCGAGACCATCGACAGCCGGCGCGTCATCCTCTGCGTCGGCAGCGGCGGCGTCGGCAAGACCACCACGTCCGCCGCCATCGCGACCTGCGCGGCACGTCGTGGACGACGCACCGCCGTCCTCACCGTCGACCCGGCGCAGCGGCTGAAGGATGCGCTCGGCCTCGGCACGCTCGACGGCAAGCCGCGTCGCGTACCGCTCGACGGCAGCAGTGGCCACCTCGACGCCATGCTGCTCGACGTGAAGCGCACGTTCGACGAGCTCGTGATGGGGCTCGCCACCACGCCCGAGCAGGCGCAGCGCATCCTCGACAACCGCCTGTACCAGAACCTCTCGGGCACGCTCGCCGGCACCGCCGAGTACATGGCCGTCGAAACCGTCTACCGGCTCGCCGAGGAGGGCGACTACGATCTGCTCGTCGTCGACACCCCGCCGTCGCGCCACGCCGTCGACTTCCTCGATGCCCCGCGTCGGCTGCTGGCGCTCCTCGACTCGCGCGCGTTCGCGATCATGAAAGACCCCACCAGCATCCTGCCCGCCGCCGGCTCGCGGTTGGCGCACCTCGTGCTCTCGGGCGTGCTGCGTGGGCTCGAACGCTTCACCGGCATCGGCCTGGTGCGCGAGATCGGCGAGTTCATCGGCCTGATCGAGGGCCTCACGGCGGCGTTGCACACGCGCGTCGCGGGCACCGCGGCATTGCTCCGCAGCGAGGCCACGGCACTCGTCCTGGTGTCCGCCCCCGAGCCGCGGCTCACCAGCGAGACCGCCGAGCTGGCGAGCGCGCTCGGCCTCGTCGGCCTCACCGTCGACGGCGTCATCGTCAACCGCGCCCTGCCCCGCGCGACGTTCGGCAGCGCCGCGGCAAACCCGCCGCCGTTGCCGGGGCTGTCTGCGGCGCTCGCCGCCCGACTCGAACGCAGCTTCGAGGACCTGCACACGCTGGCGCTACGCCAGGAAGCGACGCTCGAGCCGCTGCTGCGGGCCGCGAACGCGCCCCTGCTCGCCGAGGTGCCGCTGCTGGCGGAGCCGCCCTGCTCGCTCGAAGACCTCGACGTGATCGCGCGCCATCTCTGCCCTCCCGACGACGCGGCGACGCCGTCGGCGCAGGGACAGGGCCGGTGAGCGGCTACTCGGGCGGCAGGTCGTCGTCGGGCGAGGTCGCGGCCTTCTCGGCCCGGCGACGCCGGCGCTCGGCGGCCATCAGCCGATCGACCTTGATGTTGAGGTTCACCAGCGTGCCCTGGATGACCTCGAGCTTGGTGAGCAGCTTGGCGAAGTCGGCGCGCGACGGGACATTCAAGAGGCCGAGCATGGTCGTCAGGTTGCGGTCGATGGCGCCCTTGGTCTCGAAGCCCTTCTGGACCGCGGCGGTGAACGCCTGCGCGAACAGTGGATTCGAGAGAAGATCCTCGGCCAGCTTCGACAGCTTGTCCTTGCTCAGGATGACGACACCTCCGCGGCGCGCGCGCCGCGGCCCTTATAGAGGGGCACGTCGTCGAGGGAAAGACGGATGACGCTCGAGACCGTCCTCGGGTACTGGACGGCGCTGGCCTTCGTGGCCCCGCCGATGCCGCTGCCGACACTGCTCGGCACCGCGCTCGGGCTCCACATCTGCGACGCGATCATGTGCCGGCTGGTCGCGCACAACAACGGCTACCCGAAGAACCTGTGGACCCTGCTCGGGTTCATCGGCGGGATCTGGGCCGTGGCGGTGCTGATTTTGCTGCCGCGGCGCGACGGCTCTGCGCCGACGTCGAGCTCGATGCGCTGACGCGGCCGCCGCGCTCGGCCAGCACCCACGCGATGGCGCTGCTGTCACTGTGGCTCAGCGTCACCAACCACCGCGCCATGCGCTGCCGGCGGGCCAGCGCGGCGGCCTCCCCGTGGAGACGCAGCGACGGCGGCCCGGTCTCGTCGCGCACGACCTCGATGTCGCGCCAGCCGACGCCCTGCCCCCAGCCGCTGCCGAGCACCTTCATCGCCGCCTCCTTGGCGGCGAAGCGGGCGGCATAGCTCTCGAAGCGCCCGCGCTTGCGGGCCTCGCAGTAGGCCTGCTCGGCGGGCGTGAAGACCCGGTCGCGAAAGCGCGCGCCCGTGGTGGCCTCGAGCGCGCTCCGCATGCGCGACACCTCGCAGATGTCGATGCCGATCCCCGCGATCACCGCCGCCTCAACAGGCGCCGCAGGAGTGGCAGGTATGGGTGTCGCATGGGGGCGTCTGGACCTCGGTGAGCGCCTTGCGGCGCTCCGCCAGCAGGTAGCGCTTGTCGACGGCGTGGTCGATGAAGTCCCACGGCAGCAGCTCGGCGGCGCCGAACGGCCGATGTACGAAGCGGTCGGGATCGACGACGTCCTCGCGGCCGCCACGCAGCCCCTTCAGCACGGCCCACCAGTCGTCGGGCCGCGCGTGCAGACGCTCGAGGATGTCGGCGACGCGACGATCGCCGCGCGACAGCAGCGTCTGCAGATAGCCCTCGCGCGGGCTCTCGGTCTCGACCTGCAGCGCGGGAATGACGGAGAGGTCGCGGCGGACGCGCGCCAGCTTGCGCTTGAGCGACGGCAACGCCTCCATCGGCTCCCACTGGAACGGCGTCCACGGTTTCGGCACGAACGGGTTGATCGACACCAGCATGCGACCGAACTTCGGCCGCCCGCCCGCCATGAGCCGCCCGCGCAGCTTGGTCGCCAGCGCCGTGATCGCGCGCACGTCGTCGTCGGTCTCGGTGGGCAGGCCCACCATGACGTAGAGCTTGAGCGCATCGACGCCGCCGCCGACGAGCCACTCGGCCGCACGCAGGATCTCCGGCTCGGTGAGGTTCTTGTTGATGACCCGTCGCATGCGCTCCGAGCCGGCCTCGGGCGCGATCGTCACCGAACGATTTCCGCTCGCGCCGAGCGCCGCGGCCAACGCCGGCGTGATGACGTCGGCCTTGAGCGACGACGGCGACGCGCGACCGCCGGCCGCCGCGATCTTCTGACACAGGCCGACGATGCCGGGCTGGCTCGCCATCTCGGCGCCGACGAGACCGATGCCGTCGCGCTCGACGAGCCCGCGATCGATGCTGGCGCCGATGCGCTCGGGGCTGCGGTAGCGTACGGGACGGTACATGAAGCCGGCGGCGCAGAAGCGGCAGCCCCATTCGCAGCCGCGGCTGGCCTCGATGACGTACTTGTCCGCGAATACCGCCTCGTCGGTGAGGATCTCGGTGCGGGTGTCGAAGGCGTCGATGTCGGCGACATAGCGGCGCACGACGCGCGCCGATCCGGGGCCGTCGTGCTCGAACGCGACGAGATCACCGGCGTCGTCGTAGCCTGGCGTCCAGCGCGCGGGACGATACGCACCCGCGACCTGCTCGGTGCGCTCGAGGATGCCGTCGCGCGTGATCGGTCCGACGACCGCGCCGGTGAGGAACTCGCCCAGCATCTCCTCGGCCTCGCCGATGAGACAGAGATCGACGAACTCGGCGATGGGCTCGGGATTGAGGAACGTCGCCGGACCGCCGGCGAGGACGAGCGGCGCCGTCGGACCGCGATCGCTGCGACGCAGCGGCAGGCCCGCCAGCGACAGCACGTCGAGCACGTGCAGGTAGTCGGTCTCGAACGAGATCGAGAACGCGATGACGTCGAAGTCGGCGACGGCACGGTCCTGCTCGAACGAGCGCAGCGTCCGCGGCCAGCCGCTGCGGGGCCCGTCTGGCAGGTAGGCACGGTCGACGTCGACGCGCGGATCCTCGCCCAGGAGACGGATCATGGCCTGGAAGCCCAGGTTGGCCATCGCCACCGGGTAGGTGTTCGGGTAGACGAGGCACACCGACAGCGCCCCCCGCGGCCCCGGCGTGAACAGTCGCCGCTCGGCGGCGAGGCGGGTGGAGCGGTCGAAGGGGGGGCGGGGCATCGTCGAGCCCGCGACCTTAGCCCCGGTGGGGAATCGCCTCAAGCCGTGACCGCCGCCACAGCAGGGCGGCGGCGAGCAGCATGCTGGCGAGCGCGACGAGCTGGTTCGTCACCAGCGGCCCGGGCAGGGCGGTGGCGGCGACGTCCCACGCCCGCATACCGTCGATCAGGATGGCCCCGGTGCCGTGCAGGAGCAGGAACAGCAGGAAGAGTCGGCCCGGCGGGCGGGGACGACGATCGAGGACCAGCAAGACCGCGGCCAGGGCGAGCCCGAAGGCGGTCGCATACAGCTGCACGGGATGGCGTGCGATGGCGTCGCCCGGGAAGTGGACGCCCCAGGGGAGCGACGTCTCCGTCCCGAGGCAGCAGCCGGCCAGGAAGCAGCCGACGCGGGTCACCGCGATGCCGACCGCGATGCCGGGCGCGGCGGCATCGGCGGCGCGCCATGGGTCGACGCCCCAGCGACGCAACGCCCACATGCAGGCGACGATCGCCGGGATGGCGCCGCCATACATCATGAGCCCGCCGTGGCTCCACGGCTGCACGGCCGTCCACCAGTCGGCCGCGAAATCCTCGGGATGCACCGCGACGAACGCGAGACGGCCACCGATCACCGCGCACACGGCGGCGAGCAGTGTCACGTCGTTGACCCGCGCCGGCGGCACGCCATGGCGCGTCGCGCGCGCGCATCGTGAGCGAGCCGAGCACGAAGGCGGTGCCCAACGCGAGACCGTACGCGGAGAGCGCGAGCGGGCCCAGGTGCAGCGTCGGATGCATCGACCGTCGGCGCTAACGGCTTCGCCGGTCGCTTTCAAGCGACGTCGTCTGCTTGAGACTCGACACCGCCCCCGAGAGACTTCGTCTGCATGAAAGTCGTCTTCGCATTCCTCCTCGCGCTCGGGCTGATGAACTGCACGTCCATGAACCAGCCCTGCGACCAGGCGACGGATGGTGGTCAGGCGTGCGCATCGCGGTTCGGCTGCGGCGCCGGTACCTTCTGCGCACCGGCCGACCACCAGGAGCAGACCGAGGACTGTGTCTGCGAAGCACCCGAGCCGGGAAGCTGCACCGCGGCCGATCCGACGATGTGCGACGGCGGCAGCTGCCCCGACGGCGAATGCGTCACGAACGAGCTGAGCGGCAGCTACAACCTCCTGACGGCGGAGTTCGCCGATCCGTACGTCTCGCCGCAGCCCACCGGCCTGATGCTCCTACCAGGCGACGTCCTCCGGCTGAGCGACGTCAGCATCGCCGGCACGAGCACGTACGGCACCGAAGGCCAGCCGGGCTGCAGCGGGACACCCGACGTCTCCGGCGACGGGTCCCGCAGCATCGCCGGCGTTCCCTGCGACCCCATCGCGAAGGACTGCAGCGGCATGTGCCCGCCCTTCCCGGACCCACCGGCAAGGTCGGCCAGGCGCTGGCACGCATCGGCACCGGACCGTGGTTCGCGATCACCAGCGATCTCCTCTACACGGTCGGCACCGGCGGCGCGGGCGAGAGCGGCGAGCTGGTGTTCGGCTACAACGACGAGCCCGGCGACTTCGGCAACAACACCGGCGGCTATCAGATCTTCTTCGCCAAGGTGGAGGAGTGCATCTGCGTCCTGCCGCCGCTGATCACCGGCAACAGCTGCGCCACGACCGCCGAGACCATCGGCTTCACCGCAGCGACGTTCGCCCCGCCGCCGGACGCGTCGCTGTCGCTGAGCACGCTGGCCCCCGGGCGCGACGCCACCCACGTGGCGGTGTTCGACGTCGCCGCCGGCGACCGCCAGGGCTACTCCGCCACCATCAGCTATCCCGAGGCCTTCGTCTGGAACGGATTTCTCGCGACGCTGCCGGGCAACTCCCGCGTCGGCACCTACAGCATCGACTTCAATCTCGACGGCTTCGTCGACTACTCGACGTGGATCCGGTCGACCGGCGCCGATACCGCGTACGCGGACATCGATCTGAGCGGGACGCCCACACCGATGGACGCCGTCATCACGCGGACAAGCGACAACGTCTTCACCGTGCTGGCACCGAACGGCGGCGACCAGGACCCCGCCACCAATGATCAGCCATTCTCGGCACGCATCACGGTGACGTTGTTCGCGGGCCCGCTCACCAACCCGCCGACGCCCGGTCCGGTCTCAGTGGGCCTGGCGCTGATCGCCGTCGACCCCGACACCGGCGGCGCCGACGATGGCCAGGGCACGCCGCCCGAAACCTTCAGCGTCGAGCAGGCGCTCGACGTCGGCTGCGCCACCAACCCCGACTGCGACGACGCCGACGCCTGCACGGCCGACACCTGCGCCGCCAAGCTCTGCACCAGCACGATCCTGCCGGGCTACGACGGGGCCACCTGCGCCTTCGCCCATCTGCTGGCGAGCGGCCTCTGCGCCGCCGACACGGTGGACGCGAAGCTCGACACGGCGATGGACGCCAAGGTGACGAAGGCCAAAGGTCTTCTCGAACAGGCCGCCGCATCGACCAAGGCCAAGAAGCAGCGTGCGCTGACGAAGAAGTCCGACCGCCAGCTGGCCGCCGTCCTGAAGGCGATCAAGAAGGCCGCCAAGAAGTCGAAGATCACTCCCGCCTGCAGCACCACCCTGACCGGGTTGGTGACCACGCAGCGCACGTTGATCCAGGCGCTGCTCTAGGACCGACCGACTACGGGAGCTGCGCCCCGACGCCGCGAGCTTCGCGGCGTCGGGTGTCGAGCGATCTCAGTCGACGCCGCGACGCAGGAAGGTCGGGATGTCGTAGTCCTGATCGCCGTCCGCGTCGGCACCGTTGCCGTTCGAGACGGGGCGCCGCGCGGGCACCGATGCCGGCGCGCGTTCGGCCGACGGCACGGGCGGAGCCTGCTGCCGGCGCTGCCAGGTGGGCACGTCGAGCTCGTCGACGGGCTCGCGCAGACCGTGGCGCACGATGGGACGACCGTCGGCCGTGGCGTGCATGCCGCGGAGATCGGCGGCGGGCTCGCTGTGGGCACGCGGGCGCATGCCGGGACGTGTGGGCGCCGGCTCGCCGAAGCCGGTGGCGATGACGGTGATGCGCACCTCGTCACCCATCGACTCGTCGATGACGGCGCCGAAGATGATGTTGGCCTCGTCGTCGGCCTCTTCCTGGATGAGGCTGGCGGCTTCGTTGACCTCGTGCAGCGTGAGGTCGGGCCCACCGGTGATGTTGATGAGGACGCCGCGCGCGCCCTGGATCGACACGTCTTCGAGCAGCGGGCTCGAGATGGCGCGTTGCGCGGCCTCGACGGCGCGGTTCTCGCCGGCGGCGAGGGCGGCACCCATCATGGCCATGCCCATCTCGGACATGATCGCGCGGACGTCGGCGAAGTCGAGGTTGATCAGGCCGTGGACCGTGATCAGGTCGGCGATGCCACGGACAGCCTGGAGCAGAACGTCGTCGGCCTTCTTGAAGGTCTCGAGGATCGACGAGTTGCGCCCGGCGACGTTGAGCAGACGCTGGTTCGGGATGGCGATCAGCGTGTCGACGCTGTTCTTGAGCTCGCGCAGCCCCTCTTCCGCCTGCTTCTGGCGCCGCTTGCCCTCGAACGAGAACGGCTTGGTGACGACACCGACCGTGAGACAGCCGATCTCCTTCGCCACCTTGGCGACGACGGGTGCGGCGCCGGTCCCGGTGCCACCGCCCATGCCGGCGGTGACGAAGACCATGTCGGCGCCCGTCAGCCATTCGGCGAGACGCTCGACGTCTTCCAGGGCGGCACGCTTGCCGACCTCGGGATTGCCGCCGGCGCCGAGCCCACGTGTGAGCTTTTCGCCGAGCTGCATCTTGACCGGAGCCAGGTTGGCGCGCAGTGCCTGCGCATCGGTGTTGGCCGCGATGAAATCGACGCCGGGCAACCCGGCCGCGATCATCGTGTTGATCGCGTTTCCACCGCCTCCACCAACCCCGACCACTTTGATCCGGGCACCGTCACAGGCCTCGATGAGTTCGTCCATCGGCCACCCCTCCCGGCGTCCAACCCCAGCCACGCCGCCCCAAAAAATTAGAAAAAGTCTCGGATCCAGCTTGCTACCCGATGGCGGGCCCGCAGGAGCGAGCTCATCACCGGCCAGTCAATGTCGGAATCGGTGTGCCCGCGCTGCTTGAGTCCGTGCAGCACCAAACCAACGGCCGTCGAATACATTGGACTCGCCACGCCGTCAACCAAACCATGCAGATGTAGCGGTGTTCCGACGCGCACCGGCGTGCGGAAGACGCGCTCGGCGAGGTCCGTGATGCCCGAGAGCACCGAGCCGCCGCCCGTCAGCACCACACCCGACGTGAGCACGCCCTCGCACCCGGCACGTTCGAGCTCGGAACGCACGAGCGCCAGGATCTCCTCCGCACGCGGCTCGATCACTTCGGCGAGCGCGCGCGGCGACAGCTTGTGCGGTGGACGTCCGCCGATGCCCGCCACCTCGACGGTGCAGTCGGACGATGCCGTCAGCGCGAGCGCCGCGCCGTTGCGCTGCTTCAGGCGCTCGGCGTCCGCAAATGGCGTACGCAGTGCGGCGGCGAGGTCGTTCGTCACGTGGCCGCCGCCTACCGGGAGCACCGCCGTGTGATGGATGGCGTTCTGATGGAACACCACCAACGACGTAGTCCCCGCACCGATCTCGATGAGCGCGACGCCGAGCTCGCGCTCCTCGGGGGTGAGCACCGCCTCGGCGGCGGCGAGCGGGCTGCCGAGCACGTCCTGCACGTGCAGGCCGGCCCGATTGCAGCACTTCACCAGATTCTGCCCCGAGCTGATGGCGCCGGTGACGATGTGGACGCGCGCCTCGAGCCGCACCCCCGCCATGCCGACCGGATCCTTCACGCCGTCCTGGTCGTCGACGACGAACTCCTGCGGCAGCACGTGCAGGACCTCGCGATCCATGGGCAGCGCCACCGCACGCGCCGCCTCCATGACCCGCTCCACGTCGCCCGGCGCCACCTCGCGGTTCTTCACCGCCACGACACCGTGGCTGTTGAAGCCCTTGGTATGGCTGCCCGCCGAGCCGGCGACGACGCTGCGTATCTCGCAGCCCGCCATGAGCTCCGCCTCTTCCACGGCCTTGCGGATCGCCTCGACGGTGGCATCGATGTTGACGACGGTGCCCTTCTTGAGCCCCGTCGACGCATGCGTGCCGATGCCGGTGATCTCCACCCCGCCGTCGCCCACCTCGGCGACGACCACCCCGATCTTGTAGGTGCCGACGTCCAGCCCCACCACCAGCGGATTGCGCTTTCCCATGCTCACGCCCCCACAGCGCCACGTGCCGGCGCTGCCGCCTTCACGGTGCGGGTCCGCACGATGACCTCGTTGTCGAACAAGCAGCTCACGCCTCGCACCTCCCCCTCACGTCCGACCCACAGCGGCAGCACTTCGGCGAGCCGCGCGAGCTTGATCACATATTGGCCCGTCCCGAGCTCGATGGGAACGGCCGGTCGCACCGGCAGCAGGGTCAGTCCCGCATTCCGATCGATGCTGACCTCCGAAATCGTCCCGAGCGCCGTCGATTCGCGCGTCACCAGACGCAGCAGACCGAGCGCGCGCCGCACGGATTGCGGACCGAAGCCTTCGCGACCATCGAGGTCGGTGCGCGCGAGGCCCGTGATGTATGGCAGATCGCGGCCGTCGGTGTCGCTCACCGGCGCGAAGATGCGCCCGTTGGCGGCGACGTAGAACAGCTCGGGCACGGGATCGCGCACCGCCACGATGGCGACGGGGCGATACTCGCGCACGCGCACCACGATGCGATTCGGGAACTCGCGCCGCACGCTCGCCGAGCGCACCCACGGCCGCGCCACCAGCCGCGCCTCGGCGGTCTGCCGGTCGACGTTCCAGATGCTGTCGCCCTCACGCACGCCGAGGGCCTCGCGCAGGGCTTCGGGCGAGAGCTGGCCGCGATGGCGGATGTCGATGGTGCGGACCGCGAAGTACGAATGGCGGCGGGCCGCCGCGAGGAGCGGCG
>DASYLJ010000058.1:0-14011 GCA_036009625.1 Binatia bacterium | reverse complement strand
GCCAGGTATACACCGCGCTCGAGAGCCGACGAAGCGGGCCGACGGGCGCGGTGACGGATGATTCCGGGTGCAGCCGATCGCCGATGACGATGTCGGCGTCGGCGCGCAGCCAGGCGAGCGTCGTCGCCAGCGGCTCGAGCGAGAAGGGCAGGTCGGAGTCGGTGAAGATGACGCAGTCGCCCTGCGCGCGCGCCATGCCGGCACGCACCGCGCCGCCCTTGCCCTGGTTCTCGCGCAGCCCGACGAAGACGGCCCCGGGCGGCATGTCTTCCGCCTGGATGCCGTTGCCTGCTTGGCTGCCGTCGTCGACCACGATGAGCTCGGTGCGCTCGCCGGGAAGTGCCGCCAGCGTGGCGGCGGCCTCGACGACGGCGCGACGGGTGCGCTCGCGCTGGTTGTAGCTCGGGATCACGAGGGAGAAGGTCGGGGCGCGATCGATGGGGAACCCTCCTCCAACAGCGCGCGGAGCGCGCGCTTGTCCACCTTGAACATGGGCGTGATCGGCAGCTCGTGCAGCAGCGTGAGCCCGTCCGGTCGTTTGAAGCTCGCGAGCACCTCGCCGACGTGGGCGCGCAGCGCCGACAGATCGGGCGGATCGCCGGCGTCTCGCGGGACGACGAACGCCCAGCCGATCTCGCCGAAGCGGTCGTCGGCGATGCCCACCACCGCGACGCGGGACACCTTCGGGTGACGCGCGAGCCGGTCCTCGATCTCGCCCGGATACACGTTGAAGCCGCCGCGGATGAACATTTCGCTCTGCCGGCCGCGGAGATGCAGATAGCCGGCGTCGTCGAGGAAGCCGAGGTCACCGGTGTGCACCCAGCCGTCGGCGTCGAGCGTGGCGGCGGTGGCCTCGGGGTCGCGCCAGTAGCCGCGCATGGTCGCGGGCGAGCGGATCACGACCTCGCCGATGTCGCCGTCGCCGACGACGCGCAGCTCGACGCCCTCGGTGGCGCGGCCGACGGTCGTCGTCAGCAGCTCGGGCGGATCGTCGGGCAGCGAGCCGGTGGCGATACCGACCTCGGTGGACGAGTAGCGCACGCTCACGACGACGCCGAGCGTCTCCTGCAGCCGACGGATCAGCGCCGGTGACGACGGCGCGCCTCCGACCAGCACGGACCGCAACGACGACAGGTCGTGTTTCGATCGATCGGGATGGTCGAGCAGCATGATGGCCTGGGTCGGGATGGCGCCGATGTGGGTCAGGCGCTCGCGCTCGATGGCGGTCAATACGGCGGCCGGGTCGAAGGCGTCGTGGATGAGCACGGCGCCGCGCGTGCCGATCTGGACGGCGATGCGCGCCATGGTGCCGACGTGCGCAAACGAGAGCCCGGCGGCGAGATGCGTGCGACTCGGCGTCGCGCCGCCGGCATGGCGGTGGCGCTCGATGGCGGCGAGGGCCAGCAGATTGCGATGCGTGTACCATGCGCCCTTCGGCGCGCCGGTGGTGCCGCTCGTGAACACGATCGCGACCGGGGCGTCGGGTGCCGCCCCCTCGGGTGCGGGCGGTGCGTCGCCGGCGATGGCGTGGACCAGCGCTGCGGTGCCGCGGCGGAGCGCGTCTGCCGGACACCACACGACGTCGCACGGCGGGTCGACGATCGATCGGAAGTCGGCGTCGTGCCAGACGTCGACCGCGAGCAGCAGCCGCGGCTCGGCGCGTCGCAGGACGTGGCCGATCTCGGTGCGACGATAGCGGACGTTGATGCCGGTGGTGACGGCGCCGAGCCGCGCGGCGGCGAGGTAGGCCACGAGGTAGAACGGCGTCGAGGGCAGCAGCAGGGCGACGACGTCGCCGGCGCGGACGCCGCGCGCGGCCATGCCGGCGGCCAGGCGATCGGCGAGCGCGTCCCAGTCGGCGTAGGTGAGGCGCTCGTCACGGTACCGGAAGGCCTCGTCCATGGGCGCCTCGCCGGCGACCTGCCGAAGCAGGTCCGAGAGGGTGGGCGCCTCGGGCATGGCGGGTGTCTTAGCGGATGTCGGCATTGGGGTCGACGCCCGACGAGGCACGACGAATCGAGTGTATGGTGCGCCTGGCGAGAGACAAGCCGCGACGTCAGTGCCGGTAGCTCGGGTCGAGGTCGAGGAGCGCGTTCAGGGCGTCGAAGCCCATGAGATCGGCGGCCACGGCGGTGCTGCCGCCGTCGCGGGCGAGGGTTCCGTAGGCCGCTTCCAGCGCATGTGCGGCCGCCAGGACCCCGGTCACGGGAACCACCACCATCTGGTAGCCGTGCGCCGCCAGCTCCGACGTCGGGCGCAGCGGCGTGCGGCCCTGCTCGACCATGTTGGCCACCAGGGTGACGTCGGCGGGCACCCGTGCCCGGACGAGGGCCATCTCCTCGGTCGACTCCGGGGCTTCGACGAAGACCGCGTCGGCGCCGGCAGCGGCGAACGCCGTCGCACGGGTGATCGCCTCGTCGAGCCCGACGGCGGCGCGGGCGTCGGTGCGCGCGGTGACGTGGAAGAGAGCATCGCCGCGGGTGCCGAGCGCGGCGTCGAGCTTCGGCAGGTAGTCGTCGAGCGCCACCACCTGCTTGCCCCGCATGTGCCCGCAGCGCTTCGGCCACACCTGATCCTCGAGGAAGCAGCCGGCGGCGCCGATCTCGATCAGCGCGCGCACCGTGGCGGCGACGTTGTCGTAGCCGGTGTCGATGTCGACGATCACCGGGCACGTCGCTACGGCGCACACGCGCCGTGCGGCGTCGAGCACTTCGGCCTGGCCGAGGATGCCGACGTCGGGCCGCCCGAGGTGCGTTGCGGACAGTGCGAAGCCGGAGAGAAAGACCGCGCGGAAGCCGGCGCGCGCCGCCAGCAACGCCGACAACGGATCGTAGACGCCGGGGAGGACGAGCGGTCCGCGCTCGTCGAGGAGCTGCGCGATGGTGTTCATCGGAGGCACGTTGCCAGCTGCGGTGGAACCTGGCACACAACCTCGGCGCGCGGCAAGGTCGATGACCCGCGGCGTCAAACCCATGCGCACGAGCGATCGCCACTGATGCCGCAAGTTCGTATCCAGCTGCCGCACCACTACGACGCGCTCGACCCGTCGGTGCGACGCGAGATCACCGATCACGCCGCCGCCGACGGCTTCCCGCTCTCGGGTGTGCTGCATCGACCGGCCAGGACCGATCCCGACGTGGTGGTGCTGGCGATGCACCCGCGCGTCGACTTCTCGCGCCACTACCTGGTGCCGTACCTCGTGGACGGTGGCTACGCCTTCATGGGGTCCACGACGCGCTACCTCCACCATGACGCCGACGCGCTCCACGAGCGCCTCCTGATCGACGTTGCGGGCACGGTCGCATGGCTGCGCGCGCAGGGTTTCCGCAGGGTCATCCTGCTCGCCAACTCGGGCGGGGGCTCGCTGTTCGCGTTCTACCTCGAGCAGGCGGCGAAGGCGCCGTCGGCCCGCATCACGCGTGCGCCCTCGGGCGATGCGGTGCCGTTGCACGAGACCGACATGCCGATGGCCGACGGCCTGGTGCTGCTGGCGGCGCACCTCGGCGAGGGGCGCTTCCTGCTCGATCGCCTCGACCCCTCGGTGATCGACGAGAGCGATCCGGTGGCGACGAATCCGCGCCTCGACATGTACGACGCGCGCAACGGCTACCGTCCCATGGGCGAGGGCGCGTCGTCGTACTCTGCCGATTTCCTGGCCGAGTATCGTGCGGCGCAGCGGGCGCGCTGTGCGCGGCTCGACGCGCAGGCGCTCGCCTGGTGCGAGGAGTCGCGTTACCACCGTCGCCGGCTCGGCAAGCTCGAGGAGATGCCGCCCGCAGAGCGGGCGTACGTGATGCGGAACGCGTTGCAGCGTCGCTACTTCCTGATCTACCGCACGCTCGCCGATCCGCGGTACCTCGATCCGTCGCTCGATGCATCGCAGCGCCCGCTGGGTTCGATCTTCTCGTTCGGGCGCGATCCCATCGTCGGCAATTACGGCGAGGGGCTGGCGCGCTCGATGAGCGGGCGCGGCTGGCTGTCGACGTGGTCGGGCCTGTCGTCACAGGCGGAGCTCGATCGCACGCTGCCCGCCGTCACCGTGCCGACGCACGTCATCTGTCCGCTCGCCGACCTCGACATCTACCCGTCGGAGTGTCGCAGCGCCTTCGAATGGTCGGGCGCCACCGACAAGGTCTACAGCGAGATCCCATGGGCAGGGCACTACCTCTATCCCGTCGGCATCGAAGGCGCGTCGCTGCCGCACCCGCAGGAGCGTGCGGCGCGCGAGCTCATCCTGCCGTGGCTGCGCGAGCGCTGGCCGGTGTGAGCGCGCGCGCCGCCATCGCCGGCATCGGTCAGACGCGGTTCGCGAAGCAGCTCGGCGTCTCCGAAGCGGAGGTGGCGGCCATCGCCGTGCGCGCGGCGCTCGACGACGCCGGTCTGTCGGCGAGCGACGTCGACGGCATCTGTCTCTTCGACATCGAGTCGAACACGGTGGCCGACGTGGCGGCCGGGTTCGGCTTCGGCGACCTGCGCTTCTTCTCGACGCACAGCCACGGTGGCGGCTCGTACGTCGCGGTGGTGGCGAGTGCCGCGGCGGCGATCGCGGCGGGTCACGCGACGACGGTGGTGGCGTTCCGCGCCCGCAATCGCGGCCGCGCGTCGTCGTTCGGCAAGGGCTACACGCAGGGCGGACGGCCGTGGGAGAAGATCGCGCCGCGCATCGCCGGATTCTACCAGTGGCAGGTGCCGTTCGGCGTCGTGTCGCCGGTGCAGGAGATGGCGCTCATCGCGCGCCGCCACATGCTCGACCACGGCACCACCGACGACCACTTCGGCGAGGTCGCCTGCGCCGCGCGCCACCACGCCACCACCAATCCGAACGCGCTGATGCGCACGCCGTTGACACTCGACGAGCACCACGCGTCGCGCTGGGTGGCCGAGCCGCTACGCCTCCTCGACTGCTGCCTCGAGACCGACGGCGGTGCCGCCATCGTGCTGACGTCGGTCGAGCGCGCACGCGACCTGCGCCAACCGCCGGCCCACGTGCTGGCCGCCGTGCAGAGCGTCGGGCCGGCGCATCATCATCCGCACGACTGGTTCGCCGTCGATCGGCGGCGCTGGATGACCTCGGCAGCCGAGCGTCTGTGGGGCACGGCCGGCGTGCGTCCCGACGACGTCGACGCCGCCATGCTCTACGATCACTTCACGCCCATGGTCCTGCTGGCGCTCGAGGACTGGGGCTTCTGCGCCCCGGGCGAGGGCGGGCCATTCACCGACGGCGGCGCCATCCGCGGTCCGCACGGGCGACTGCCGATCAACACGCACGGCGGCCAGCTCTCCGAGGCCTTCATCCACGGCTTCAACAACCTCACCGAGGCGGTGCGCCAGCTGCGCGGCACCTCCACCTGCCAGGTACCCGACGCCGAGCTGGTGTTCGTGGCTGCCGCATCGAGCGATCCGTACGGGGCGCTCCTGCTCGCGAGATGACGACATGAGCACACCGCCGCTGCCGCAACCGAATCCCGACACGCTCGAGTTCTGGGAGGGCTGTCGCCGTCACGAGCTACGGCTGCAGCGCTGCAGCGACTGCGAGCAGGCGCGGTTCTCGCCGCGTCCGGCGTGCCCCGCGTGCGGCTCGCTGCGCTTCGTCTGGTTCACGGCCAGCGGCCGCGGCCGCGTCTACTCGTGGACGGTGGTGCATCGTCCGACGTTGCCCGCCTTCGAGGCGCTCGTGCCGTATGCCGCCGGACTGATCGTCCTCGACGAGGGACCGTACATGGTGGGCCAGATCCGCGGCTGCGATCCGCACGCGGTGCGCGACGGCATGGCGGTGCAGGTCGAGTTCGACGACGTCGCCGACGACGTGTCGCTGCCACACTGGCGCGTGGCATGACCGCGGCGGCCATCGTCGGCATCGGTCGCACGCGCTTCGCGCGCACGGCCGCCGTCACCGAGGCGGCGCTGGCGTCGCGCGCCATCGTCGAGGCGCTCGACGACGCCGGGCTCGCGATCGACGACGTCGACGGGGTGGTGCGCTTCGATCGCGAGGCGCTGTGGGAGTTCGACCTGCCGGGCGTGCAGCGACTCGCCGGGCTGCCGTACTACGGCGCGGTCCCGTTCGGCCCGGGCGGCGCGCCGTCGCTGGTGCGTCTCGCCGCCATGGCGGTCGGCCTCGGTCTCGCCCGCGTCGTCGTCGGCTATCACGCGCGGCACGGCGTGGAGCGCGGCGTGGCCGGCAGCGATCATGCGTGGGGTGGCATCACGTCGGCGACCGAGGCGGCGGCGGTCGTGATGCGGCGACGCGGTGTGACGCCCGCGCTGCTGACGACCGTCACCTGTGCCATGCGCCGCGCCGGCGCGCGCAACACCGGCGCTCTGCAGCGACGACCGCTCACGGCGGCGGCGCATCGGAAGAGTCCCTTCGTCGCCGAGCCGCTGCGAAGCGCCGACCTGGCGCCGGCGTCCGTGGGCGCGGCGGCGTTCGTGGTGACGACGCTCGAGCAGGCGAGCACGCTCCGCCGTCCGCCGGTGCGAGTGCTGTCGTCGATGCAGGCGGCGCTGCCGTCCGTCGCCCGTCACCTGCCGGAATGGTACGCGCGCCGCGCCGAGCAGGCGCTCGCGCGCGCCGCACGCCGTCTCTTCCGCGATGCGCGCCTGCGGCCCGCGGACGTCGACGTCGCCTGCCTGTACGCCGATCCTGCCGGGCTGGTGCCGATCGCGCTCGAGGACTACGGCTTCTGTGCGCGCGGCGAGGCGGCGACCTACCTCCGTGGCAGTGGTGTGCGCGTGAACCCGCACGGCGGACAGCTCGCCGAAGCCAGCCTCGACGGCATCAACGACGTCGTCGCGGCCGTGCGCGCGCTGCGCGGCGACCTCCGTCCACGTGCGCGCGTGGCATTGGTGGCCGGCTCGCCGCTCGAACCCACGTCGGCGGTGCTGCTCGGTGTCTGACGCGCTCGATCGGCTGACCATCGGCCACTACATGATGCGCCAGTGGTCGCTGGAGGAGGACGTCCGCCAGCTCGAGCGCCTCGGCTTCCGCTCGATCAGCCTGGCGAGCACGAAGCTCGACGCCTACGGACCGGCGCGCGCGGTGCGGTTGGTGCGGTCGTCGGGGCTGCGCGTCGCGCACATGGGGTCGTGGGGCCGCTTCGGCACGACGCCGGCGTCGGTGCGTCGCGGCGTCGGCCAGGTGCGACGCGCGATGGGCTGGGCGCACGCGCTCGGTGCCGAGGTGCTCGTCCTCATCAGTGGCGGTCGCACGGGGTCGTGGGACGACGCGGCGCGGGCGTACGGCGACGCCTATGCGAGCCTCCTGCCCGAGGCGACGGCGGCCGGCCTGCGGCTCGCCGTCGAGGTGATCCATCCGTTGCGGCAGGATCTGTCGTTCATCAACACGCTGGGCGACGCTCGCGGCATCGCGCGGCGGGCGGGCCGGGGCGGCGGCTACGTCCTCGACGTCTGGCACTCGGGCTGGGAACGCGACCTGCTGGACGTCGTGCGGGCAGATGCGCGTCGTCGGATACACGCGGTGCAGCTCTCCGACTACAAGGCGGTCACGATGCGGACGCTCGACCGCGCGCTGCTCGGGAAGGGCATCCTGCCGTTGCGCCAGATCGTTGACGCCCTCGAGACCGGCGGCTACCGCGGCTGGTACGAGGCCGAGATCATCAGCGACGACCTCGAGCGCATGGGCTACGAGGCCGCGCTGCGACACACGCGGTCGGCGTTCGGTCGGTTGCTGCGCGACCGTTAGCCGCTCGTCACCGAGCCGGGCACACCCACGGCCGCCGCGTCGATCGGCGTACGGTGAGCCGAGAATGGCCGGGTGAGCCCGCCCTCGAGCAGCACACCGTGGATCGCGGAGCAGTCGGTGTCCATGCGTCCGCGCAGATGGAGCCGGGTGGTGCCGGCGCAGGCATTCCAGGAGGCGCGCATCGGAACGCCGCTTCGCTGGGCGGGCGCGAACGTCGCGTGGGTCGGCGGGCACCGACCCGCGAGCGCGATGGTGCCGTCATCGAGTTCGAAGACGGGGAACTCCGCACCGTCGGCGACGAACCGTCCAGTGGCGCAGCGTGGTGGGCCTGCCGTCAGAGGCGGCTGCATCCATGCCACCGCCCCGAGCACGAACAGAGCAAGGAAGCTCTTTCTTGTCATACTGCCCTCCTGGCTTGGCAGTATTCTGTGGCGTATGGCGCTCAGGGCGTCAAGCCCCAAATGATTCATTGCACGGAGGCCCGGACACCCTGGGCGGCGAGCACGGCAGCGACGTCGCCCGTCAGGAGCTCCACCGCGCCGGCATGGCCGCGAAGGGCCGCGTCCATGTGGGCTACCCCCAGGCCGCGGACGGCGAGATAGGCGTGGTCGGGCGGGGCCAGCTGGCCGATGGGCGGGACGTGCTTGGCGATGGCCTCGAACGCCCCCGGCGGCGGCATCATGCGGAAGAGCTCGTGCATCTGCTCGGCACGGTCGAGGAAGTGCATGTGGTCCATGTTCTCGAGCACCACCATCGGCGGCGTACCGGGCGTGCGGTCGCGGAGGACGTGCATGCCGTCCAGCGGTAGGAGCGTGTCGCGGTCGGCGACGATGTAGAGCGTCGGGACGTGGCGTCCCCAGGCGAAGTCGAGCGCGTCGCCGAGGGGATTCGTCGGCAGTGGGCTCGGTCCGCCGGCCGGAGCGAGCGGAAGCGCGGCGCGCACGCGTGGGTCGGCGGCGGTGACGGCGAGCGTCGTCCAGCCGCCGAAGCTGTGCCCGGTGACGCCGATGCGCTCCGGGTCGACGTGGGCGTCGAGCCCACCGGCGGTGCCGTCGAGCACGCGGTCGAGCAGGAAGGTGACGTCGGCGGGGCGGTCGCTGATGAACGCGCGCAGCGTCGCCACCGTGTCGGGTGACGGCGCACCGGAGCGCGCCTGCATCGTCGCCTGCATCACGTCGTAGATGGTGTTGCCGGTGTGGTCGCACGCCGCGACGACGTAGCCGTGGCTCGCCAGGTGCGTGCAGAGGAACGTGCTCTGCCGCCGATGGCCGCCGAAGCCGTGCGAGAACAGGATCAGCGGATGGCGCCCCGCACGTGGCGTGGCATCGCGCACGGCGTCCTGGGCGACGGCTTCGAGGCCCGGGAACAGCTCGTAGGTGTCGGTCGTGGCGCCCGCGTGCTCGTCGGTGGCGGGGTACCAGAGCTCGACGCCGAGCGATCGGCCGTCGCGCGCGGGGTCGAGGAGGTGTGTGGAGCGAACACCGACGGGATGGGGGCCGCGTGCGAACGGGTCGTATGCCATGGCAGGCAGCAATCCGGGGCCGGCCCCGGCGAGTCAAGGTCTTGCGCGATGGAGGGGATTGGGCACAAGGAGGGCCATGGCGACCGATCCCGGGCCGTCGCCCTGTTCCGAGTGTGGCGTCGAGAACACGGCGGACTCGAACTTCTGCAAGCACTGCGGCGTGCCGCTCGGCGCGCGCGGCGCCGAACCGCGCACGATGGGCATCGCGGAGCGCACGCGGGACCGCTGTCTCGAGCTGCTGCGCGCCAACCCGGACAACGCGCACAGTCACTACAACCTGGGCCTCGCGTACTACCACCTCGGTGAGGCTGGCAACGCCACCCGCGCCTTCGAGCGGGTCGTCGGCCTCGAGGACGCGTATCCGCAGGCGCACTTCCAGCTTGCGCTGTGTCACTACCGGCGCGGCGCGATGGGCGAGTGCGCGGCGGCGGCGCGTCGCGCCATCGAGCTCAACCCGCATTCTGCGCCGGCGCACTTCCGTCTGGCCATCGCCCTCTTCCACCTGGGCCGGCTCGAGGAAGCGGGGCGTGCCTTCGAGCGCACGATCGCCGTCGACCCCGAGTACGTCATCGCGTGGTACCACCTCGGCGTGGTGCGCGAGCGTCGCAACGACAGCGCCGGAGCGGTCGACTGCTTCGAGCGCGTGGTGCAGGCGAATCCTGGCGACGCGTCGGCCCACTATCACCTCGGCCTCTGCTACGAGCGCGAGGGCATGGACGGTCTGGCGATGACCGAGCTGACGCGCGCGCTCGAGCTGGATCCGTCCGACACCGCGGCGGCGGCAGCGCTGCAGGAGCTGCAGCGCTAGACGTCACGCCTCGTCGTCGAGTTCCACGCCAGCGCCGTGGCGAGCCGCTGCGACGGCAGCCACGAACAGGCCGCAGATCGCGGCCACCGCGACCAGGCCGACGAGGCCGAGCCAGCCTGCCACGTCGACCGGTCGCAGCATCGTCAGCAACGGCGTGACCAGGTCGAAGCCGTGCTCCGGCGTGGTGCGCAGCGTCTTGAGCGCTTCGAGCGTCGCCGACAGGACCGCCGCGATGCTCGCCGCGACGACGGCACCGAGCACGCCGCGCAGCGCGAGCGCCGTCGCCGACAATGGCAGGCGCTGGTGCGGTGGCTCGACCGTGAACACCGGCTCGCGCGTCCCGAGCGGCACGAAGCGCGCCAGCAGCAGCATGCCCGGGATGCCCGACGCGATCGTGCACCAGTAGAACGTCTGCCAGCCGACGGCGTCGACGAGGAAACCGCTGACGGGCCCGGAGAGGAGCCGCGGCAATCCGAAGAGACTCGAGAACAGCGCGTACTGCGTGGCGGAGAAGCGCTTCTGCGTCAGCCGGAGCAGCAGGACGGAGAACGCGCCGGTGCCCATGCCGGACGTTAGGCTCTCGAATCCGGTCGCGGCGTACATGAGGACGCGATCCACCGGACTGCCCGCCACCAGCACGTAGCCGACGTTCGAGAAGATCTGCAGGAAGCCGAAGAGCCAGAGCGAGTGACCGAGCCCGAGCATCGTCGTCATGAAGCCGCCGGCGAAGGTGCCGACGAGCGTCGCCACCAGCCCGACGCTCGCCAGCGCGACGCCGCGATCGAACTCGTTGTACCCCATGTCGACGAGGAACGGCCGTGTCAGCGCCTGCGCGAGATTGTCGGCGAACTTGTAGAGCAGCACGAAGGCCAGGATCTCGAGCGCGCGATGCCGCGAGAGGAAGCCCAGGAACGGTTGCCAGATGGCGTCGCGCAGGCTGGGTGGTGGTGGCGGTGTGTGCGGCGGCTCGGGCGCCGCCCACGTGATCGCAAGCATCGGCAGGTAGACGAGCGCCAGCCCGACGTTGACGAGCGGCCACGAGTACATCCCCGCGAGCGTGATGCTGAGGCCGCCGGCGATGAACATGGCGGCGCGGTAGAGGGCGATGCGTGCGCCGACGGCGACGCCCTGCTCCTCGGGGCGCAGCACGTCGACGGCGTAGGCGTCGATGGCGATGTCCTGCGTCGCCGACGCGAACGCGATCGCGAGTGCCAGCGCGGCGACGACCCACGGTGTGTCGGGGTGATGTCCGACGCCGGCGAGCATCAGCGTGAACGCGAACAGCGCCACCTGCGCCAGCGCCGCCCAACCCCGCCGTCGGCCGAGGAACGGCGGCCGGTAGCGGTCCATCAGCGGCGACCACAGCACCTTGAAGGTCCACGGTGCCTGCGCCAGCGTGATCAGCCCGACGACGCGGATGTCGAGCCCGATGCCACGCATCCAGTCGGGAATCGCGATCCACACCAGGCCGAGCGGCAGCCCCGAGGAGAACGACAGCAGCGACACCGACGCGGTCCGCCACGACCGCATGGCCTGCCCCAGACTCGCGAGCCCACCCCGCCGCTCCTGCCCCACCGCGGCTGGCTCTAGCAGGGGCTGTCCCCCTTCCCAAACGGACCCGTTCTCTGGTACGGCACCTAAACGAACGATCGTTCATCCCGACACGCCGGAGGACTCTGCATGGACCCGATGATCTCGAGCGATTCCCACATCGTCGAGCCGCCCAATCTCTGGGAGAAGTACCTCACTCCCGAGCTGCGCCCGTACGCCCCGAAGCTCGTCAAGGACGAGGAGGGTGGTGACGCCTGGCTGTACAACGACGGTGGCGCACCGGCCCCGCTGGGCCTCGTCACCGTGACGCGCGGTCGCGCGCGCGAAGATCTGCGCTGGTCGGGGGCGAAGTACGCCTCGATCAACCAGGGCAACTTCGAGCCGACGGCGCGCGTGCAGGAGATGCTCGAGGACGGTGTGGTCGCCGAGGTCATCTATTCGCCGCAGCGCACGATGCGTCACTTCATGCAGGGCACCGAGGACGATCTGCACCTCGGCGGCGTGCGCGCGTACAACGACTGGCTGGCGAAGGACTTCTGTGGCCAGGCCCCCGATCGTCTCGTCGCCATCGGCCAGATGCCGGCCATCGGCATCGAGGCCGCCGTCACCGAGATGCGCCGCTGCAAGGACATGGGCATGCGTGGCGTGCTGCTGTCGTCGTGGCCGAGCGGCAACCCGTCGCTGTCGCCCGCCGACGACCCGTTCTTCGCCGAAGCCGAGAAGCTCGGCCTGCCGATCAGCCTGCACATCGGCCTCGCGTCGCGCACCAAGGCGCCGCCGAAGCCGAAGACCCCGCTCGAGGAGAAGGCATCGCGTGGCGAGGGCACCGGCGGCCGTCAGGTGTCGACGCTCTCGGGCGCGGGCCTCGACAGCATGCCGTTGCTGCTGGGCGAGATCATCCTCACCGGCGTGCACGACCGCTTCCCGAAGCTGCGCTTCGTGTCGGTCGAGGCCGGCATCGGCTGGGTGCCGTACTTCCTCGAGCAGATGGACGATCGCTACGAGCGCAATCGCCACTGGGCGAAGATCAAGCTCGGCCGCAACCCGAGCAGCTACGTGAAGACCAACTGGATGTTCACGTTCGTCATCGATCACTACGGCGTGAAGAACCGACACGCCATCGGGGTGGACAACGTGATGTGGTCCACCGACTACCCGCACCACGGCTGTGACTGGCCGCATTCCCGTAAGACCGTCGCCGACATGTTCGAAGGCGTCCCCGCGGACGAGCGCCGCAAGATCACCTACGGCAACGCGGCAGCGCTGTACGGCATCCGCGTCGGCGAGTAGAACCCTTCCCGCAGCACGGACAACGGTATCCGGCGTCGTCGTAATTCGGCGGCGGCGCCGGAGATCGTTCCTACCCGCGCAGCTGCGCGCGCAGGACGTCCTTGCGGACCTTGCCGGTGGCGTTGCGCGGCAGCTCCGGCATGACCTCGAGCTGCTCGGGGATCTTCTGGCGCATCACGCCGCGTCCCTCCATGTAGGTGCGCACCTCGGCGAGCGTCAGGGCGCCGGCGTCGGGTCGTAGCACGACGCAGGCGCAGACCCGCTCGCCGCTGGCGGCGTCGGGCACGCCGACCACCGCGACGTCGGCCACCTTCGGGTGCGCGGACAGCTCGTCCTCGATGCCCTTGGCGGACAGGTTCTCGCCCTTGCGGATGATCACGTCCTTCCGACGGCCCGTGATCCGCACCGCACCGCTCGCGTCCATGACGCCGAGATCGCCGGTGCGGAAGAAGCCGTCGGCGGTGAACGCGGTGTTGAGCGCCGGGTCGAGATAGCCGACGCACATCTGCGGGCCGAACACCTCGATCTCGCCCTCGACGCCGGCGGCGACGCCGCGGCCCATCTCGTCGACCAGCCGCACGGTGGCGCCCGGCACGGCGCGACCGTCGGTGCCGTGCCGCACCGACTCGGGGTCGTCGCGACGGCCGCACGTCACCATCGGGCACTCGGTGAGGCCGTAGGAGCGGTAGGCGAACGGCGCCAGCTCGGACTGCACGCGGTGCATGAGCTCGGGGGAGACGTCGGCCGCGCCCGAGCCGCTGGTGCGCACGGTGCGCACCTTCTCGCGCGACCAGCTCGGCGACGCGAACATGCCCTGCAGGATGGCCGGCGGCCCGCCGGCCGACGTGACGGCGTGTCGCGCGATGAGATCGACGGCGAGGGCCGGGTCGTAGGTGTCCATCAGGACGACGCTCGCACCGTGCGCGATGGGCACGAGCACGAACATCGCAATGCCGCCGATGTGGGTGAGCGGGAACTGCAGCAGGCTGCGGTCGTCCGCGCTGCCGCCGAAGAGCTCGGCATGGTAGTGCGCGATCGATCCCATCGTCGACGGTGTGTGCAGCACGCCCTTCGGCTCGGCGGTGGTGCCCGAGGTGTAGAAGATCATCGACACGTCGTGCGGTCCGTGCGGTGACGGTGG
>DASYLJ010000057.1:0-30173 GCA_036009625.1 Binatia bacterium | reverse complement strand
CGCCGCTGCCGCGCGCGCTCGCCCTGCTGGTAGAGAATGTTGGTGGGGATCTCGAGCACCGTCGGGCCGGGCGGTGGACCCATGGCCTCGCGGAACGCCATCCGGAGATCGACCTCGATCGTCGACCAGTCGAGCACGCGTTTCGTCCACTTGGAGAACGTCCGGCAGATGTCGGCGCCGTACGCCTCCTGGAACGAGCCCTGGCCGTCCTCGGTGGTGGGGTGCTGGCCGGACAGACAGACCACCGGGCTTCCAGCGAGCCCGGCGACGCAGAGCCCGGTGACGGCATTGGTGAGGCCGCAACCGGCCGTCACGGCCAGCACGCCCGGCTTCCCGGTGATGCGGGCATACGCGTCGGCGGCGTAGGCGCACGACTGCTCGTGCCGCATGTGGATCATGCGCACGCCGTTGTCGCGCAGGTGGGAGAGGATCGGCCAGATGTGGCCACCGTTCACCGTGAAGCAGTACTCGACGCCCTGCGCGCGCAGGACGCCGCCGATCAACCCGCCGCCGTCCACCTGTTCCGCGTCCGCGGCGGGCAGCGGTCGTCCGATCGCGTCGCCCATGTCTCGCGTGCCGTCCATGGCGCGGCTCTAACAGGGCGTCGCCGCGAGCGGCAAGATGCGGGTCAGCGTCGCGCGGATGGCTTTGCGGACATCTCTTTCTCGAACGCCTCGAGCAGGCGCTCGAGCCGCTCGGCGGCCTTCTCGACGCGGACGGCCGCGGCCTCGGCGCGATCGGCGGCCTTCTCGGCGCGCGCCGCGGCGGCTTCGGCGCGGTCGGCCATGTCGTCGATCGAGCCGGCCGTCCAGCCCGCTGTCGGTGCCGTCAGCAGCAGCGTTACCACCATCCACCTCGCACCTGCGCGCATGCGTCATGCGCTACAAGCCACCTTCCGAGGTGTCAATGTCGTCGCCAGGGGTTGGCAGCCGCGAACCGCGTGCTTAGGTTCGGCGCCATGACTGGGAAGGACATCCTCCTCACCGCGTTCGACGAGCTGTTCGAGGCCGCCATCACCCGGCTCGACGCCACCGTCACCGCCGACGAGCGCCAAGAGGCGCGGGCGCAGTTCGGCCGCCGCTTCGCCGGGGTGCTCGACGTCGTGGGCACGCTCGACGTCCCCGAGCTGCCGCGCGAGGCGCTCGATACGATGAAGGGCGCCATCGGCGAGCTCAGCCCCGCCGAGCTGGCGGGCATGGTGGCGTCGATCCCGCTGGCGCAGCAGACGCAGGAGATGCTCCGCGTCGTCGCCGTCCAGCAGGCGCAGCAGAAGATGTTGGAGCAGCTCGCGATGCAGGCCGACACCCGCTGGGGGAACTGACATGGCTTGCCGGCGGTCGCCGGCCTCGGCTATGCGCTCTCGCGCGTGAGCCGGACAGCGCACTCGTGGTGGCTCTGGGGTGCGCTGCTGACGGTGGGCGTCACCTACCTGGCGCGCATCGATCACGTCGCCGGACTGTACGTCGACGACGCCTGGTACCTCGTGCTCGCGAAGGCGATCGCGTCGGGCGAGGGCTTCCGGCTCATCAACGCGCCGGCGCCCGGCATCCTGCCGTTCTATCCGCCGGGTCTGCCGGCGCTGCTGTCGCTCGTCTTCGTCGTCGCTCCCGAATTTCCGGGTAACGTCTGGCTGCTGAAGGCGGTGTCCGTCGTCGCCATGCTGGGCGTGACGGTGCTGACGGTCCGCTGGGGCGAGCGCGATCGTGGCCTCGGGCGAGAGGCGGCGGTGGCGCTGGGGCTCGCCGTCGGGCTGTCGCCCGCCTTCGTGTTCCTCGCTGGCGCGACCGTGATGTCCGAGCCGGTGTTCACGCTGCTGCAGCTCGGCTCGCTGGTGGCGCTGGAGCGCGCAACGGCGGAGACCCACGGCGACCTGACGATGCGCCGTGTGGTGATCGCTGCGCTGCTCGGCGCCGCTGCCGCGCTCGTGCGCACGATGGCGGTGGTCGTGCTGGTCGCCTGTCTGCTGCATCTGCTCGCGACGCGCCGGTGGCGGGCGGCGGCCGTCTACGGTGCGATCGTCGGCGCCGTCGTCGGCGGGTGGACGTGGTGGGCCGCGGCCCATGCGCCGGACGCGGCGGCGCAGGCATCGATGAACGACGCCATCGTGCACGGCTACGCCGATCACTTCTGGATGCGCGTCGCCGGCTACGCGGAGTCGGGCACGGTGACGGCGGCGGAGCTGCCCGCGCGCGTCCTCGCCAACCTCCGCATGATCGCGCTCAACGATGCCGGCGCGCTGTCGGCGTATCCGTGGTTCCGGACGATCGAGCCGCTCGACGCCGTACCGGGCACGACCTGGACGGCGGCCCTCTCCGTCGTGCTCGGTGTGGCGACGCTGGTGGGCTGGGCGGCGGCGCTGCGCGAGCGCGTGCGTCCGGCCGAGCTCGCCGTCGCGGCGACGGTGCTGACGGCGCTTGTCTGGCCGTTCCCGCCGTTCCGCTTCCTGCTGCCGCTGCTGCCGATCGTGCTGCTGTCGGCAGCGACGGGGCTCGGGCTCGTCGGCCGGCTGGTGGCGCGCCGGCGGATCGACGTCGCGGTACGCTTCGCCGTCCTCGCCGCCGTCGTCGTGGTGAACGCGTGGAGCAACGGGCAGTCGATCGTGGCGCTGCACCGCGACGACCCGCCGCCGGCATGGTCGCGCGCGTTCGATGAGAACGTCGCCATGCTGGCCTGGGCGCGCGATCATCTCGAGCCCGATGCCATCCTGGCGTCGCACAATCCGGCGCTCGTCCATCTGCTCACCGGTCGCACGACGGTGGGCTACTGGGATGCGCGTACCAACCTCCAGCGGTGGCGCGCCGCGGGTGCCAGGTACTGGGTCGACTGCTGGCTGACGGCGGTGAAGTACCCCGATCCGGCGCGCAGCGGTCTGCCGCTCGTGCATCGGCAGGACGGCCCCCTCGCACTGCGGATCGTACGGCTGCCGCAGTAGTGCTCCGCACGCCAAAAACGCCGGTATCCGAGCAGACCGCGCGGCGTTCCGCGTTGACCTCCTCCAGACCCGCTGGTAGCGTGCCAGCCAGCGTGCAGGCGACGCGGGGCAAGGTGATCGAGGTCGATTTCACCGCACGCCGACGCGTGCGAAAGGGCGCAGCGACCGCTACCGCAATCGTCGAAGCCAGCCCCGCACGCAACGCCCTCGTCGGCACGCGCGACTACCTGCTGTTCTGGCGTCCACCGGCGCGGCGCATGGCGGCGGAGTATCTCGGTGGTCGTTGGGACTGGGGCTGGACGTTGTTCGTCTGGACCAGCGAAGCGGCCGTCGGCCCGGTGTGGAGCAACCTCGTCGGTGGTCGCGGCTACGTGCCGCAGCGTCTCACCCGCGAGGCGTTCGTCACGTTCCTGCATCGGGCCAGCGACATCGGCGGGCTGCTGCTCGACGGTGAGCTCGAAGGTGGCGGCGAGGTGATCCGGGCGGAGCCCGATCAGCTCATCCGCCGCGAAGAAGCATTGTCGGCGCTCGGACGCGCCAGCTGAGCATCACGCCGGACAGGGTCCGGCGCGCACGGAAGATGGGGAGGTCGGGATGAGGCAGTGGGTGCGTGGGGTCATGGGGATCGCGTTGGTCTCGCTGGCGACGACGGTGCAGGCGGCACCGCAGGTGCCGGCCGCGGCGGGACCGGTGGCCTACCTGGTCGCCGACGTCGAGACGGGCACGGTGCTCGCCGAGAAGGACGCCGACAAGCAGTGGCCACCGGCGTCGATGACCAAGATGATGACCGTGCTGATCGCGCTCGAGCGCGTGCGGGACGGCACGATGAAGCTCGACGAGCCGGTGTCGGTGTCGTCGAAGGCCGCCGCCACGGGCGGCTCGCAGGTCTACCTCGCGCAGGGTGAGTCGTTCACGCTCGGCCAGATGCTCGAGGCGGTGATGATCTCGTCGGCGAACGACGCCTCGGTGGCAGTGGCCGAGCACGTCGCCGGCTCGACGACGGCCTTCGTCGACCTGATGAACACGCGCGCCAAGACGCTCGGCCTCACCGGCACCATCTACCAGAGCGTGCACGGGCTGCCGCCCGAGCCCGGCCAGCAGCCCGACCTCACCACCGCGCGCGACCTGATGACGCTCGGCCGCGAGCTCATGCGGCATCCCGATGCGGCGCGATGGGGTGGCACAGCCGAGTCCACCTTCCGCAACGGCACTTTCGTGATGCGCAACACGAACCATCTCGTGCGCACCTACGACGGCGCCACCGGCCTCAAGACCGGCTACTACGCCAAGGCCGGCTTCTGCGTGACGGCCACGGCGCGGCGCGGGGATCTCTCGCTGATCGCCGTCGTGCTCGGCTCGCCCGGCAAACAGGGCAGCTTCACGGAGGCGGCGCGCCTCATGAGCGAGGGCTTCGCCAACTACCGCATGGTGGTGGCCGCACGCCGCGGCGTCTCGGTGGGTACGGTGCCGGTGTCGGGTGGATCGTCCGAGGGCGTGAAGGCGATGGCGGTCGACGATCTGCGCGTGCTGGTGAAGCGCAGCGACGACAAGAGCATCGCCGTCGAGGCGCGCATCCCGCGCCTGGTTTCTGCACCGGTGCAGAACCGGCAGTCGCTCGGCACCATCGTGGTGCGTCGCGGCGACGACGAGGTCGCCAGCGTGCCGGTCATTGCCGACGGCGAGGTGCCGGCGGTGGGGTGGCTCTCGTGGCTGTGGAATCGCGGACTGGCAGGGAGCCCGGCACCCGCCGACGCGAAGATGCGCTGAAACGTGACGGGCCGGGACGCGTGACGTCCCGGCCCGTTCGGGTCAGTCGATCAGTCGAGGAACGCGCCGGAGGGCGACGCGGGCAGACACCGCTCGCGCGGCTTCGGCTGCGCGTTGCACGCCGCGATGGTGTCTCTGCGCGCGGCCTTGAGGCAGGCACGCTTGTCCTTCTTCTTCGGCTGCGTGCAGAGCGCCTTGGCGTCCGTGATGTCGGTTTTACAGAGCTGGCCGCACTTGGGGCCGCCCTTGCCCATGGCGGGCGTCATCATGATTCCCGCGCTGAGCACCAGCGCAGCAACCGCTGCGAAAACAGTTCGTCCGATCACTGATCGATCCTCCAGATCGTTGTGCGGGGGCCGCCCCTCGCGACCTCACCTGGTTTCGACGAATCACAGTTCGATCCTTATCTGTCAAGGGTGGAAAACCCCTGTGGGTCGCTGGTTTGAGACTCACCAGGACCGTCGATAGCCTCTGGGGAGTGATTCGCCTCCACCTGCGCTCCGCCCGGTCGTCGTTGCACCTCGCGCGTGCCGTGACCACCGCGGATGGGCAGCTCGTCGCCGGGGTCGGGACGGGTCTCGGTCCATCGGTGGTGCGCTCGCTGCTCGCCGTGGGCGTCGACAGCGTCTGGGTCGAGGAGGCCGATCAGGTGGCCGAGTGGGAGGAGGACCCCGCGCTCGATCGCGCCCTCGCGGCGCTCGATGCGCGCTTCGCGGGTGACGTCGCCGATCCGGTCCTGGACGCCCTGCAGGAGTGCCTGCGCCACCGCCTCGTCGCACGCGCACGCCGGCTCGAGGAGACCCCGTGAGCACCGCCCCCGACGCTGCCCGCATCCGCCGTCAGGTCGAGCGCCTGCGCGAGCTGCCGACGCTGCCGAACGTCGTCGCCCGCATCGCCGACGCGCTCGACCGTCCCGACGTCGACCTCGGCTGGGTGGCGGCGCTCATCGAGACCGACCAGGTGCTGACGGCGCAGCTGCTGCGACTCGCCAACTCGGCCTTCTACGGCTTGTCGGGCCAGATCGGCACCGTCGCGCAGGCGCTGACCGTGCTCGGCACGACGGTGAGCCGCGGCCTCGTCTTCAGCACGTCGGTGCTCGACCTGCACATCGATCTCGCCGGCTTCTGGGAGCATTCGATCGGCACCGCCGTCGCCGCGGGTGCCATTGCGAAGCACCTCGGCCTGCCACGGCCGGAAGAGGTGTCGGGTGCCGGGCTGCTGCACGACCTCGGCAAGGTCGTTCTCTACAAGCAGGCGCCCGAGGCGTTCGCCGCGGTCCTCGCCCGCGCGCGCGACGAGCGCATCCCGTTCCGCGACGCCGAGCGCGCGCTCCTCGGCGTCGATCATGCCGAGGTAGCGTCCTGGCTGCTGACGCGCTGGCGCTTTCCCGTCCGCATCGTGGAGCCGGTGGTGCACCACCATCACCCGGAGATGTCGCGGGCGGCGCCGATCGAGACCGCAGTCGTGCACGTGGCGAACACCGTCGTGCGTGCCTATGGCTACGGATTCGGGGGCGACCGCCGGGTGCCGCCGATCGCCCCCGTGGCGTGGAAGCGCCTCGGCCTCGCGCCCGGCGACCTCGATCGCATCATCGACGTGTTCGAGGCCGACCTCGCCCAGGCACACGATCCGACACCTGCGCGGGCCGCCGCGCGATGAGCCAGGAGCCGCTCGAGCGGGCGCTCCGTGCGTCGAACGCCGAGCTGATCCGCCGCATCGAGGAGCTCTCGTTCGTGCGTCAGCTCGGCGACGCGCTCGCCGGCGAGGTGGCCGTGACGGCCATCGGCCGTGCGGTGACGGGCCTGCTCCGCGACGAGCTCGGCCTCGATCTGGTGGCGCTGTGGAGTGTCGATGCCTTGGACGCCGGCGTGCGCCTCACGGCAATGGCACGCGGCGACGAGGCCTGTGTCCTCGACGACGCGCCACTGGTGCCCTTTTCCGCGGCCGGCGCGCTCGGCAGTGCCGCCGCCGGCGCCGTCGTGGCGTGTCCGCCCGACGTCATGCCGGCCGAGGCGGCCGATCTCGGCCAGCTCGTGCTCCATCCGTTGGTGGCGCGCGGTCGGACCATCGGCGTGCTCGGGCTCGGCACCGTCGAGCCGTGCGACGCCGACGCCGAGCGCGACCGGCTGCTCGGGCTGATCGCGCCGCCCATCACGATGGCGCTCGAGAACGCGTCGCTGTACGAGCGGCTCGCGGCCGAGAACCGCACCCTGCGCGCCGAGCTGGGGGATCGCTTCGGTCGCAGCGCGCTGATCGGCGTCGGGCCGGCGTTCCGCGCCATGCTCGCGGTCCTCGAGCGCCTCGCCGACGCCGACATCACCGTGCTGCTGCTCGGCGAGAGCGGCACCGGCAAGGAGATGGTGGCGCGCGCCCTGCATTGGGGTGGTCGGCGTCGCGAAGGGCCGTTCGTCGCCGTCAACTGCGCCGCGCTGCCAGAGACGCTGCTCGAGAGCGAGCTCTTCGGCATCGAGCGCGGGGTCGCGACCGGCGTCGAGCGACGCGCCGGCCTGATAGAGCGCGCCGGCGGCGGCACGCTGCTGCTCGACGAGATCGGCGACATGAGCCTCACGGTGCAGGCGAAGGTGCTGCGCGTGCTGCAGGAGCGCGAGGTGACGCGCGTCGGCGGTGCGCGTGCGCTGCCGGTGGACGTGCGCGTCGTGGCCGCCACGCATCGCGATCTCGAGGCCGCGGTGCGAGACGGTCGCTTCCGTCAGGACCTCTACTTCCGTCTGAAGGTGGCGACGCTCGTCGTGCCGTCGCTCGCCGAACGGATCGAGGACGTCCCGTTGCTGGCGCAGCACTTCCTGGCGCGCTTCGCGGTGCGCCACGAGCGGCCCGGGCTGCGCCTGTCGCCCGACGCGGTGGCCGCACTCGCGACGCGGCCGTGGCCCGGCAACGTGCGCGAGCTCGAGAACGTCATCGAGCAGGCGGTGGTGATGACCGCCGGCAGCGTCATCGGCCCCGCGGACCTCGGGCTCGACCAGGGTTCCGCGACGGCGGGTCTCGGCTACCATGATGCGGTGCAGACGGCGCTCGGCGGTACCGAGCGCACGCTCATCGAGCGCGCGCTCGCCGAGACCGGGAACAACCGTACGCAGGCGGCGCGCCTGCTCGGCATCGGTCGTCGCACCCTGCTGTACAAGCTCAAGCGCTACGGCATCGGGCACGGCGCGCCGTCCTGAGCCGCGCCGCCCGCTGCGCACCACGAGCAGCGAGGTGTGCACCGGCGCGCGCACCCGTCGCCTGTATGTTTTCGGGATGATGCGCCCGTGCGTCGAGTGCGGGTGCGCGGCAGCCTGCGCATCGGCCACGCCAGCACGACGGTTTTCGGCGGCACGCCGCCTGCGTTGGTACCGTCGTCATGCAGCTTCCCAGCGTTGCCGTCGCGTCCCGCCGGCCGGTCCTGATTCCCGAGCTGGTGATCCCGTCCCGTCGTTCGACGAACCGCCCTCCGGTCATGTCGAGGCGGCCCCGCGAGGATCGATGGCCACTCGACACCCGATGGCTCGGACCCATGCGGGGCCTGCTGGTCGATGTCTACGCGTGAAGGAGCGGCAGGATGTCGTCGAGACTGGCGATGACGGCGACGTCGGGCGGGCGGGGCGGCCTGCGGTCGTGGCGATCGAGCAACAGCGCGCGTACGCCGGCCGCGCGCGCGCCCTCCACGTCGTCGACGACGGCGTCACCCGCGTGCAGCGCGTCCGCCGCCGTCACGCCGACGGCCTGCAGCGCGGCGTGGAAGATGGACGGATCGGGCTTGGCGGCGCCGGCGCGTGACGAGTACGCGACGTGGTCGAATGCGGCAGCGAGGCCGAGCGCGTCGAGCAACGGCGGCAGGCGCGCGTCGAAGTTCGACACCACGACCAGCCGCATACCGCGCGCACGCAGCGCTGCCAGCGTCGGTGGAACCTCCGGAAAGACACGCCACGCGTCGGCAGCGGCGTAGTGCGCGTAGAGCGCCTCGGCGCACGCGTCGAAGGCGGCGTCGGCGGTGCGGACACCGAGCGACTGGCGCACGATCGTGTACCACCAGGCTCGCTCGTGCGCGTCGAGTCGCGTCGGGCTGGCGCCCGGGAAGGCGAGGGGCGGTGCCGCCGCGAACGCCGCCCGGAACGCACGCTCGACCACGGCGGGATCCGCACGCATGCCGTGCCGACGCGCGACGCGCGCATAGGTCTCGCCGACGGGCTCCGCCACCTCGAACAGCGTGCCCGCGGCATCGAGGCTGACGGCGCGCAGGCTCACGCGGGATCGGTGCGGACGTTGCGCAGCTCGGCGGTGAGACGGCTGCCGTCGTCCTCGACCACGATGTAGCCGCCGTCGCGACACGCGCCGGCGTTCAGGACGAGCGTCTCGCCGACACGATCCGTGCCGCGGCCCTCGTGGATGTGGCCGACGACGCAGACGTCGGGACGCTGCGCCTCGATGAATGCGCGCACGGCGGGGCTGCCGACGGGCGTGCCGTTCACCAGCCGGTCGAGGCGGCAGTCGAAGGGCGGTGTGTGGCAGACCATCAGGCGTCGCGGGGCATCGGCCACCTGCTCGTGGCCGCGCGCCAGCACGGCGGCGAGCTCGTGCTCCTCGAGCTCCGTGGGCGTGTCCATGGGCGTGATGTTGGAGCCGCCGCAGCCGAAGATGCCGAGGTCGCCGAGACGTCGTCCCTCGCCGTGGAGCGAGATGCCGCCGTCGCGAAAGGCGTCGATCACCCAGGCCATGTCGAGGTTGCCGGTGACGGCCCACACCGTCGGACAGTGTGCGCGCACGGCGTTCACCACCGCAAAGGCGTCCTCGGGCTCGCCGAAGTTGGTGAGATCGCCGATCAGGATGGCGACGTCGGCGGTCGCGAGCACGGGCCCGAGCCGTTCGATCGAACGGAAGGCCATGTGGATGTCACCGAAGCAGACCAGTCGCACGTCAGAGCGAGCTCATCAGCGTCTTCATGTCGGCCTGGATCTCCGCGCCGATCGTGCGCAACGCCGTGCGCCGCGCGGCATCCGGGACCTGCCGCACCGCGTTCCGCGAGCGGATGCGGAAGCCGAAGGAGATCATCTTCCGGATGGACTTCTTGAGGAGCTTCTTCTGCTTCTTCGTGTTGGTGGGGTCGGTGTTCTCGGCGGCGACCTTCTTCTCGCGCGCCACCGTCGCCGAGCGCAGCAGCGCCGCCTTCACCTTGCCGAGGTCCTGCGCGCTCTCGATGTCGGCGATGAGCGCGTCGAGCCGGCAGTCGATCGAGACGTAGGTCGGTGCGCGTGTGCCGGGGCAACCGCCCGGGAGGGTGGTGGTCGTCGTCGGGGTGGGGCCGCCGACCTCGAACGCGCCGATGTCGCACGCCGTGCCCTGCGGGCGCGACGTGCCACGCTGGTCGACCGCCTCGCACGCGGTGCCGCCGCTGCCGGGGACGGCTGGGTCACCCTTGTCGAGCGCGGGGCTGCCGGCGAGGAGCGCCTGGGTATGGGTGGGGCCGCCGTTGTCGCCGAGGGGACCGAGCAGCGGATCGACGCCGATTTGATCGCCAGTGGCCGCCACGAAGCCGGCGCAGCCCGTCGTGTCGCCGACGATGTTGTGACCCGTGGTCAGAATGAGCGAGTCGAAGATCGGATTGGACATATTGGCGCCGAGCGCCGAGCAGTCCGGATTCGTCGCCGCCGTATTACCGTAGACGATGGAGTTCTGGAGCGTGAAGGTGCCACGCGTCGCCTCCATGCCGCCGCCCGAGCCGTTCGAGGCGGTGATGGTGTTGCCGGAGACCGTGACGTTGTTGAGCGTCCAGTCGCCGCCACCCTCGGAGAAGAGACCGGCGCCGGCGACGAGACCGCCCTCCGTGTTGGTCAGCGAGTTGCCGGTGATGGTGGAGTTGACGATCGTGATCGTGGCACCGCCGTTCTCGGCCATGCCGCCACCGTAGATGTTCGTCGCGCCGGTGCTGACGTTGGCGCCCGACGCGCTGTTGCCCGTGATGGTCGTGCCGGAGATCGTCCAGGTGGCGCCGCTCACGTCGAGGAGACCGCCGCCGAGCGCTCCGCCCTGGACCCCTGGCGCGGACACCGAGTTGCCGATGATCAGGCTGTCGGTGATCGTGATGGTGTCTGCGCCGAATGTGCCGATGCCGCCGCCTTCCATGCCGCTGTTCCCACGGATGGTGGTGCGGGTCAGGTGCAGCGTCTGATCGTTGTGGTTCATGCAGATGCCGCCGCCGCTCTCGGCGAAGTTCTGGCTCACTTCGCTGTCGACGAGCGTCACGACGGGTCCGTCGTCGTCCTGGACGAAGATGCCGCCCCCGAAGCAGACGGGACCCGTGCAGGTGTTCCCCGTCACCACCGCGTTCGCGAGGCTGAGCTTGCCGCTCCCGACCACGCGGATGCCGGCGCCACCGTCGCGGAAGAACGGCGGGGGGACGGACGTGAACGTCACCTGGCCGCCCCTGACGGTGACGTGATCGAGCGTGAGGTCGCCGGTGGACCCGACGTCGATCAGCCGGAACTCCGGCCCGCCGCCGCGCTCGACGACCGCGTCGTTGCCCTGGATCGTGATCCGGGTCGTCACCACGGGCAGCGCGGTCACCCCATTGTTGACGGCGGTGAACGTATAGGTCGACCCGGCGGCGAGGGCGATGGTGTCATCCTCTCCGTTCGTGTTGGCGGTATCGATGGCCGTGATCAGCGCGGCTTCGTCACCCGCGGGGACGTTGATCATGGCGGCACGGGCCGCGATCGGGGTGGCTATGAGCAGCAGGAGGGCGGCGAGACGTGGGACGAAGGTCATGCCACCCAATGCGCCCGCAATCGCGAGCGGGTCAATCCCAGAAACGGAGGGCCCGATTGATGGACGACCCTTCTAGCGATCCGGCTTGACGGGATGGCTGGTTCCGGAGTAGCGCAGACCACGTGCGCGCCGCCCTGGCAGGCCTCCTCATGGTCGTGGCCACCCTGGCCGCTTTGCCTGCGCCAGCCGCCGCCCGCACCTCGGCGCGAAACGTGCCGTGACGCATGTCGGGCCGCCATCTTCGTCTGCACCCAGGACTCCGGGAAGGCGATGCGCTGCAGCCGGAACATGGTGCGGGCGTGTCGTCGTCGGGGCATCGCCGCCTGCCGGACGGTCGAGCAGGTCCCGGGCGCACCGACCACGACCACCACGCTGCCGTCCATGGCCGGTGTCCGCATCGTGGGTACGCTGGTCGACGTGGTCTTCACGCTCGATCAATGGAACGTCGCCAGACCGGGCACGGAGTACGTGCTGGCCGATATCGCCGTCGAGAACGACGGACCCGACACGGTGAGCCCGTACGGCATCCAGCTGCTCATCGACGGCATCGGCTTCTCGCCGTTCTTCGGCCTGCTTGGAAGCCAGGCGTGCGGCCTGAACGTCACGATCTGGCCCGGAGGGCGGCTCACCTGCCGCTATGCCTTCCTGGTGCCGGAGGGCAGTACGAGCGCCAGCCCGGTCCTCGGGGGGTCGCCGTCGAGCGTGATGGCGTGGGGTGAGGCGATCGCCATCCCGGAGCCCCCGCCGCGTCCGGCGGCGACCCTCGTCGTGAACCAGGTGTCGCGCCCCTCGAGCAGCTGCGTGCCGCGCGTCGGCTTCCAGATCGTCCGCGTTGCGTTGACGCTCGGAAGCATCAATGGCGCCGCGGGCCTCACGCTCGAGCCGACCGCCTTCGTCCTGATGGCTGCCGGTGCCGCCTACCAGCCGAACTACTGCGACTGGAGCAGCACCGATGCCTGCGTCGCGGCCATCGGGGTACCGGTGAACGGGACTGCGTCGTGTGCGCTGTCGTTCGAGTTCCCGATCGGCGCGCCCAACCCGACGTTGGTGTTCCTCCGCACCGACTACAGCGCCACCGCGCCCCTCGACTGACGCTACGCCAGATCGCGGATCGCCGGCGCCAGGAGCGACGCCGTCGGGATCGCGTTGGTGGCGTGCACGATGGTGTCGCAGGTGACGACGCGCGCCGCACCCGCCGCCAACAGTGCCGCGTGCGCATCGCCGGCGAAGACGGCGTGCACGCCGATGCAGACGGGAGGTCGCAGGCCGGCGGCGCGCAGGTGACCGACGGTGGCGATCATCGTGTGCGCGGTCGAGATGATGTCGTCGATCAACACCGGCGTGCGCTCGCGCCAGCGTGCCACGTCCGGCACCGAGACCTGCACGTCGCGATCGCCGTGCCGCACCTTGGCCAGGACCAGATGCGGCGCGGGGACGCCGGTCGCGACGGCCTCGACCCACTGCGCGCTCTCGCTGTCGGGACCGACGAGCACCGGGGCGTCGACCTCGCGCGCGATCCAGCGCGCCACCGCCGGCGCGGCGCGGACGGCGATGGTGGGCACCTGATACACCTCGGCCAGGTCGTGGTGGCGGTGCAGGTGCGGGTCGATGGTCGCGAGCCAGTCGATCCACTGCGACAGGAGGCGGCCGAACTGCTGTGACGCGATCGCCTCGCCGGCGCGAAAGCGCGCGTCCTGCCGCATGTAGGCCAGGTATGGCGCCACTAGGCCGATGCGGGCCGCGCCGAGCTCGCGCGCCGTCGCGGCGGTGAAGAGCAGCGGGATGGTGAGCGGGTCGGGATCGCGGAGCGTGCACACGAGCGCGATCGACCGCCCGACGACGGGGGTGTCGATGCGTACGTAGCTCTCGCCGTCGGGAAAGCGCCGCACCTCGAGGGCGGCGACCTCGGCGTCGAGCTCGGTCGCGAGCGCCGCCGTCGCGGCCTCGCTGCCCGGGAGCGGCAGGAGCAGCAGCGACATCAGAATGCGGCCCAGAGCAGGATGCGGCGGAACGGATAGAAGTACGGGCGCGCGTCGGAGAGCTGCGGCAGGAGTCGGGCTCGATAGCGGATGAGGAAGGCCTCGTACGTCGCTGGATCGAGGCGGCGCTGGTAGTCGGTGAGGAGTGTCCCCTTCGTCCACTCGACGACCTCGTCGCGCGACGCCAGCTCGTGGCCGTACACCTGCAGGCGCACGTGCTGCGCCCGCGCACCGAGCCGTGCGAGCACGACGGCATAGTCTTCGGGCTCGCGCACCGGGACGTGTCGATGCCACCCGCCGAGCGCTTCACGGAACGGCGGCTCGGCGCCCACCTCGCGCGCGGCCGTGTGCGAGGGGTGGCCGAAGTTGGCAGGCATCTGGATCGCGAGCTGGCCGCCGGGTCGCAGCGCATCGCGCAGGCGTCGGAGCAGGGCGGGGTGATCCGGTACCCACTGCACCGCGGCGTTGGAGAAGACGAGGTCCCACGCCGCGGTGTCGGCGAACGCGGCGATGTCTCCGGCGGCGAAGCGCAGCCCTGCGATCGCGGTCGGCTGCCGCGCGAGCATCTCCGTCGAGCTGTCGAAGCCGAGCGTCTCGCGGGCGCCGAGCTCGTGATGCAGGCGGGCCGTCAATTCGCCGGTGCCGCAGCCCAGATCGACGACCCGCATCTCGGCGCGTGGCGTGATCAGGCCAACCAGATCGGCGAACGGCTGCTGCCGCTCGGTGCGGAATCGATCGTACTGCGCCGGGCTCCACGGATCCGCTGCCATGTGCGGACTGCCCTAGCACTTTCGCGCGGGTGCATGGTAGGTTCCGCCCACGCCGTGGGAGAGATCATCGCGTTCGCCGAGCGGGTGCGCATGCGGCGGCAGCGTGAGAACCAGCGCTGCCACGCGCGCTGCTGCGAGATCATCTCGGACTCGGTCCGCGCAGCGCGCGCCGCGCTGATCACGGCGCCGCCACACGAGTTGCCGGTGTGGATCTCGCGCGTGCGGAAGCTCGAGGAGGTCGAGGCCTGGGTGATGGGAGGCATCGCGTGATCATCGTGCCCGCGATGCGGATGCGGCAGTATGGCACCACGCTGGCCGGCGCCACGCGCGGCACGATCGACTCCTGAGTCCCACCTCCAAGTCTCCGCACAGTCCCATGCCCGACGAGACCCTGCTCTACGACCTCACCGATTCGCCGTTCTGCACCAAGGCTCGGATATGCCTGCAGTTGAAGGGCATCCCGTTCCGGCGCGTGACGCTCACGGTCGGCCGTCTGCGTGAGCTGCGCCGCCTGAGCGCGTTCGGCAAGGTGCCGGTGCTGGTGCAGGCTGGGCAGGTCATCGCCGACTCGACGGCCATCGTGCGCCATCTCGAGACGCAGCAGCCCGATCCGCCGTTGCGGCCCGCCGACCCGGCCGCGCGTGCGTACTGCGACCTCATCGAGGACTGGGCCGACGAGTCGCTCTACCACATCGTCGGCGCGTTCAAGTGGCTCAACCCGGCGAACCGCGCGGCGGCGCTGCGCAACACGATGAGCGAGATCGGCGGCGGACCGCTGGCGCCGATCATCGGCCGCGTGGTGGCGGCGCGCATCGGTCGACGCTACCGCGCCCAGGGCTACGGTTCCGGAGCGCTGGGCCACTTCGAGCAGCGTATGCGCGACGGGCTCACCACGCTCGAAGGCCTGCTCGGCGAGCGCTCGCTGCTGCTCGGGCGGTCGATCACCATCGCCGACGTGGCGGTGTTCGTGCAGCTGGCGTGGTTGCGCAACTATGCCGAGGCGCGGCTGCTCGACGATGCGCCGACGGTGGTGGATTGGCTCGCGCGACTCGATGCCGTTCCTGCCGTGTCGGCCGCGCTCGGTTCTTGACCCTCCACAGGTCGCGTGCCAGAAGCGCCCGCATGTCCACGTTCGTGAAGGCCTGCGCTGCCTCCGACATCGCACCCGGCACCGGGAAGACCGTCACGGTGGAGGGCAAGGAGCTCGCCCTCTTCAACATCGACGGCACCTTCCGCGCCATCGACAACGAGTGCCCGCATCGCGGCGGTCCGCTCGGCGAGGGCGACGTCGAGGGATGCCTCGTCACCTGCCCCTGGCACGCGTGGCAGTTCGACGTCACCACCGGCGAGAGTGTCACCGACGACATGAAGGTCTCGACCTACGAGACCAAGCTCGACGGCGACGCGGTGCTGGTCGCGCTCTAGCCCTTTCTCGGATTCCGGAAGTCGGGCTTGCGCTTCTCCAGGAAGGCGTTGCGTCCCTCTTTGGCTTCGTCGGTCTGGTAGTAGAGCTCGAGCGCCGAGAAGCCGAGCTCGGTGATGCCGCCGATGTGCTCGGTGTCGGCGTTGAACGACTGCTTGGCGAGCTTCAGCGCCGTCGGGCTCTTGTCGAGCAGCTCTCGGCACCAGCGCTCGGTCTCGGCACGCAGCTCGGCCGCCGGCACGACGGCGTTGACGAGCCCCATGTCGAGCGCCTGCTGCGCGGTGTACTGCCGGCAGAGGTACCAGATCTCGCGCGCCTTCTTCTCGCCGACGAGCCGCGCCAGATAGGCCGTGCCGAAGCCCGGGTCGACGGAGCCGACGCGCGGGCCCACCTGGCCGAACTTCGCGGTGTCGGCGGCGATCGAGAGGTCGCACAGCACGTGCAGCACGTGGCCGCCGCCGATGGCGTAGCCGTTCACCATGGCGACGACCGGCTTCGGAATGGCGCGCATGATGCCGTGCAGGCCGTGCATGTCGAGGCCGATGCCGCCGGCGCCGTCGTAGCCGCTGTCGGTGCGCTGGCTCTGGTCGCCGCCGGTGGAGAAGGCGCGCTCGCCGGCGCCGGTGAGCACGACGACGCCGATGTCGGGATCGTGCCAGGCGGCGCGGAACGCGGCGATCATCTCGTCGACGGTCTGGGCGCGGAAGGCGTTCAGCACCTTCGGGCGGTCGATCACGATCCAGGCGATGCCGTCCGTCGTCTCGTAGCGGATGTCTTCGTAGGCCATGCGCGCGTCTCCCGTGCGCCCCTGCCTCTTGTCAAGCCGGAGCGGCGGGGGCACGGTACCGCTCCATGATCGAGACACCGCTGCACGCGCATCTGACGGCTCTGGGCGCGGTGCACGCGGACGATCGTGGCATCGCGTTGCCACGACACTTCGGCGATGCGGCGGCGGAGTATGCGGCGCTCGTCGGCGGTGCCGCCGTCGTCGATCTCGGCTTTCGCACGCTGGTGCGTGCCACCGGTGCGGACCGCGTCGGCTTCCTGCAGGGCATGCTCTCGAATGACGTCGTCGCCCTGACGACGGGGCAGGGCCGTCCGGCACTGCTGCTCACGATCCAGGGCCGCGTTACCGCCGATGTCCGGGTCCTGGCCGAGGACGACGCGCTCCTGCTCGAGGTCGACGTGCGCGCACGCGAGGACTTCGTGGCGGCACTTGATGCGCTCATCATCGCCGACGACGTCGAGCTGCAGGCACCGGCGGCGCCGACGACGCTGCTCGCGGTCGACGGGCCGCACGCGGCCGCGCTCGTTGGTGTCGACGACCTGCCGCCGTGGGCGCATCGCGAGATCACCGTCGGCGGGGTGACGGTCCGCGTGCAGCGCGCAAGCGAAATCCGCGGCGCGGGTGTCATCGTGCACGTGCCTGTCGGCGAGGTCGTGACGGTGTGGGATGCGCTCGTCGCCGCTGGAGCGCGGCCGTGCGGCATGGACGCGTTGGAGGGACGGCGCGTCGAGGTGGGTGTCCCGCGCATCGGGCTCGACATGGGCGCGAAGACGCTGTCGCTCGAGCTGCCCGTCGACGACGCGGTCAGCACGCGCAAAGGCTGCTATCTCGGCCAGGAGGTGGTGGCGCGCGGCACCGCGCGAGGCCATGTGAACCGCCGCCTGTGTGGCCTGTTGCTCGCCGGCCCGGCGCCGGCCGTCGATGCGCCGTTGGTACGCGAGGGCAAAGAGGTGGGCCACCTCACCAGCATCGCGTACGCCTACGGCGCGGGCTCGCTGGCGGCGCTCGGCTTCGTGCGACGCGAGCACTGGGAGGCGGGGACCGAGCTCGCGGTGCCGGGTGGCCACGCGGTCACCGTCGCGCGCGTGGCGAGCTGGCCCCTGGCGTGACCGCCTGGGTGTTCGAGAACGCCTGCGTGCGACCGCTCGACGGTGGACGACCCCGCGCCGCGGCGCTTGCCGTTGCCGATGGGCGCGTGCTGGCGATCGGTGACGTGCGCAGCGTGCGTCGTGCCGCCGGTCCGCGCGCCGAGCGCATCGACTGCGGCGGCGCGACGGTGCTGCCCGGGCTCATCGACGCGCATCTGCACCTGCTGGCCCTCGCAGCGCGTCGCGCCCACGTCGACCTGAGCGCATGTACCAGTGTCGACGCGGTGCTGGCGGCGGTACGCGCGACGACGACCGACGGTTGGGTGCGCGGTGAAGGTCTCGACGAGTCTCGTCTCGGCCGCCTGCCGACGCGCGCCGAGCTCGATCGCGTCGCCGGGGGACGCCCGATGCGGCTGCGTCATCGCAGCCGGCACGCGTCGGTGCTGAACACGGCGGCGCTCGAGAGGCTCGGCGGTCTCCCCGACGTCGACGGTCTGGTGCATGGACGGGAGACGGCGGTGAGCCGCGGCGTCGGGCCCGTGTCCGAGGCAGTGCTCGCCGCGGGGCTCGCCGACGTCGCCGTCGAGCTCGCGCGCCAAGGCCTCACCACCGTCGCCGACGCGACGCCGCGTCGTGCCGGAGGATTGGCGCCGCTGCGTCGCGCGATCGCGGACGGGACGTTCCGCCTGCGCGTGCATGCGATGCGCGTCTCCGCCGGTCGCCCATGGCCGGCGCATCCGCGTCTGCAGGCAGGCCCGGTGAAGATCCTGGTCGAGGAGGGCCCCGGGGGGATGCGACCGGGACCCGCGGCGCTCGCGCGTCGCATCGACGCGGCGGCGGCGAGCGGAGCGGCGGTGGCCGTGCACTGCGTGGGCAGCGCGACCCTGGTCGCGGCACTCGCCGCGTTCGCGGCGCTGCCGGCGGCACGGCGTCGCCAGCGTCATCGGCTCGAGCACCTGGCGGAGTGTCCGCCGCCGCTCGTCGCACGGATCGCGCGCCTCGGGCTCACCGTCGTCACCAACCCGTCGTTCGTGCACGTGCGGGGCGACGTCTATCGGCAGGAGACGTCGCGCGACGCGTGGCCGTGGCTCTATCGCGCGCGCAGCCTGATGGACGCGGGCATCGTCGTCGCCGCCGGCTCCGACGCACCGATCGCGCCACTGAGCCCCTGGCTGGGCATCGCGACGGCGCGCCGTCGACGCACGGCGAGCGGCGCGATCCTCGGTCCTGCGGAGCGACTCGATGCCGAGGGCACGCTGGCGCTCTACACCCGCAACGCGGCGCATGCGCTCGGTGACGACACGCTCGGTCGTCTCGTGCCCGGTGGACCGGCTGATCTCATCGTCGTCGAGCCGGATCCGCTGTGTGCCTCGGCGGCCGAGGTCGCGGCGACGGTCGTGCGTTGCACGATGGTCGACGGCGAGATGGTGTGGTCCCGATGAGCGCGTTCGCCACCGTGGACTATGCGCGCCGTGGGGCGGTCGCCGTGGTGACGCTCGACCGCCCGCGCCGGTTGAATGCCTACGACGTCGCGATGCGCGACGACCTGTTCGCGGCGCTCGGCCTGGCGGATGCGGATCCGGAGGTGCGCGCCGTCGTGCTGCGCGGACGCGGGCCAGCGTTCTCGACCGGCGGCGACGTCATGGAGTTCGGCAGCGCGCCGTCGGCCGTCGTCGCGCGCGCCGTGCGCTGGCAGCGTGACGTCTGGGGCCGGTTGCTCGGCCTGCGTGCCGCGACGATCGCCGCCGTGCACGGCTATGCGGTCGGCGGCGGCTTCGAGATGGCGATGCTGTGCGACCTCTGCATCGCGGCCGACGACGTGCGCTTTGCGCTACCCGAGACGGGGCTCGGCATGATCCCCGGCGTCGGTGGGACGCAGACCCTGCCGCGGCGGGTGGGGGTGGGCCGCGCGCTCGAGCTGGTGCTGGCCGATCGTTGGATGCGGGCGCGCGAGGCGCTCGACGTCGGCGTCGTGCAGCGGGTCGTGCCGCGTGCCCGGCTGCTGCCGACGGCGTTGGGCCTGGCGCGACGGCTCGCCGCGCTGGATCCCGCCGTGGTACAGGCCGCGCGCCGCTGCGTGCGGGCCGCACACGACGGCTCGCTCGAGGCCGGAATCGCCCTTGAGCGCCGGCTCGGGCTCGGGCTAGAACGCCCGCGATGAACACCGTGAGCTTCCTCACGATTCCCGCGGGAATCGTGCCCGATCAGGAGGCGCTCGTCTTCGAGGACCAGCGCTTCACGTATGCCGACGTGCAGTCGCGCGTGCGCCGTCTGGCCGCTGCCCTGGCGCGCCTCGGTGTCGGCCGCGGCACGCGCGTCGCCGCGCTGCACACCAACACGCACCGCTACGTCGAGGCCTACTATGCCACCGCCATGCTCGGCGGCGTGTTCATCCCGGTGAACTATCGCGCCAAGCAGAACGAGCTGGAGCACATGCTGCGTGCCGGCAGCGCCAGCGTCCTGCTGGTCGGGGAGCGCTACATCGCCGCCGTCGAGGCGCTACGCGCCTCGCTGCCGGAGCTGCGCACGATGATCGGCTTCGACGGGCCGCACGGCGACATGCCGGGCTTCGAGGACCTCGTCGCCGCCGCGGCCGAGCACGAGGAGGAGGCCGACGTCGAGGACGACGAGACCACCATCCTCATGTACACCAGCGGCACGACGTCGCTGCCGAAGGGCGTCATGCTCACGTACGGCGACTTCACCGCCTACGTCACCGCGAACGTCGAGCTCGCCGACGGCACGCCGCGCGGCGCGGCCCTGTTGAGCGCGCCGCTCTACCACATCGCCGGCGCCACCAACATGATGACGACGATCTGGACGGGGCGTCGCCTGGTGATCATGCCGCAGTTCGAGGCCGGTGCGTGGCTGGCACTCGTCGAGCGCGAGCGCATCACGCACGGGTTCGTCGTGCCGACCATGATGAAGCACATCCTCGATCACCCCGACTTCGCGACGCGCGATCTGTCGAGCCTGGAAGTGCTCTCGTACGGCGGTGCACCCATGCCGTTCCCGGTCATTCGCCGGGCGATCGAGCACTTCCCGCGCACCGTCGGCTTCGTGAACGCGTTCGGGCAGACCGAGACGACGTCGACGCTGACGGTGCTCGGCCCCGAGGACCATCGGCTCGAGGGCTCCGCCGAGGAGATCGAGCGTCGCACCCGCCGGCTGCGCTCGATCGGACGCCCGCTGCCCGACGTCGAGGTGCGCGTCGTCGACGACGACGGCGGCGAGCTGCCCACGGGCGAGGTGGGTGAGATCCACGTGCGCACGCCGCGCGCCATGAAGGGCTACGCCGGCGCCAAGGATTCACCGTTCACCGCCGAGGGCTGGCTGCCGACGCGTGACCTCGGCTGGATCGACGAGGACGGCTACCTGTACGTCGCCGGACGCAAGGACGACATGATCATCCGCGGCGGCGAGAACATCGCGCCGGCCGAGGTCGAGGCGGTGGTCGGGTCGCATCCCGCTGTCGAGGAGGTGGCCGTCGTCGGCGTCCCGGACGTCGAGTGGGGGCAGCGGGTGGCGGCGTTCGTCGTGCTGCGGCCCGAGGCGTCCGCCACCGCCGACGAGATCGGCGAGTTCTGCCGCCAGCGCCTCGCCAGCTTCAAGAAGCCGGAGGTCATCCGCTTCCTGGCCGAGCTGCCGAAGAATCCCATGGGAAAGATCCTGCGTCGCGAGCTGCGTCTCGAGGTGCCGTGACGGCTCGGCGACGCCCAGCAGTCGACGTCGCGATCGACGAGGGCGTCGCCTGGGTCACGCTCGGGCGCGAGCAGCTCGACGTCGATGTGTGCGCCGGTCTCGTCGAGGCGTGCGAGGCGATCGACACCGACGACGCCGTGCGCGTCGTCGTGATGGCGGGGGCGGGAAGGGCGCTCTGTCGCGGCCTTCCGGCCGACGTGGGATGGCCGCCATCCACGTGGCCGGACGGCGTCGGCGCGCTCGCGCGATGCACGCGGCCGGTGATCGGGTGCGTGACGGGCGAGGTGCAGGGATGGGGCGTAGCCCTGGCCCTCGCGTGCGATCTCCGTGTGGCCGCCAGCACGGCCGTGCTGCGACTGCCGGAGGCGTCGGCGGGGCGGCTCGCGGGCGGCGGCGTCACGCAACGGCTGACGCGCATCGTCGGCCCGTCGCGCGCGCTCGATCTTCTCTTGCTCGGCACCGAGGTGTCGGCGCGGACGGCGCTCGCCTGGGGGTTGGTGTCACGCGTCGTCGCCCCGGCGCGCGTGCACGGCACGGCGGAACGTCTCGCGCGGGAGCTGTCAGCGCGGGGCCCGCTGGCGCTCCGTCTCGCGAAGGAGACGGTCGTGCGGGCGCTCGACCTGCCGCTCGACGACGGCGTCCGTCTCGAGCACGACCTGTACGTGCTGATGCAGACGACCGCCGATCGAACCGAGGGCATCACGGCATTCCGCGCGCGGCGCCCGCCGCGGTTCACCGGGCGCTGAGCGTCGTCGTGACGGCGTGCTCGGTTGCCCGGCCTCGCGGGATCCGGCTATAAGCGCGGCGGCCAACGACCATGGCAGTCAAGGTCATTGCGGGACGCGCTCACGGTCGGCGGCTTCGGGTACCCGGGGGTGGTCGCACACGACCCACCTCGGGATTGGTACGAGGCGCGCTCTTCAACATGCTCGAACATCGTGGATGGCTGGCGGAGGGTCGCATCGTCGACTGCTTCGCGGGAACCGGGGCGCTCGGTATCGAAGCGCTGTCACGGGGGGCGTCGGGTGCCATCTTCGTCGAATCGTCGTCGGTGGTCGTGCGCACGCTGCGGCAGAATCTCGACGCGGCCGGCGTGTCGGACCGCGCCAGCGTGATGCCGATGGACGTCGCGCGCGCGTTGCGGGCGCTGGGTCGTGAGGGCGTCCGCGTCGACGGCGTGCTGGCCGATCCGCCGTATCACCAGGGGTGGGCGCAGCGGGTGGTCGAGGCGGTGACGGCCAGCGAGGTGCTGTCCGAGCAGGGCTGGATCGCCATCGAGCACGCATCGGACGAAACCTGCGAGCCTCGCGGCGACCTCGTCGCGGTCGCCACGCGACGACATGGGTCCACGACGCTGACGCTGCTGGCGCGTCCGGACGGTGCGGCGTGAAGCGCGTCGCGGTCTATCCCGGGTCGTTCGATCCGATCACCAACGGGCACGTCGACATCATCCGGCGCAGCCTGCAGGTGTTCGATCGCGTGATCGTCGGCGTCGCGTTCAATCCGAACAAGGATTCGGCCTGGTTCTCGCCCGAGGAGCGCGCCGGCATGATCCGGGAAACCTTTGCGGCAGAAGGGGATCGCGTCGTCGCCGACTCGTTCTCCGGCCTGCTCGTCGACTGGGCGGTCCACAGCGGCGCCAACGTCATCATCCGCGGCCTGCGGGCCGTGGCCGACTTCGAATACGAGTTCCAGATGACCATGATGAATCGTCACCTGCAGCCCCGCGTCGAGACCATCTTCATGATGACCGGCGAATCGCACTTCTACACGAGCTCACGGCTGGTGAAGGAGGTCGCGAGCCTCGGCGGCGACGTCACCGGCCTCGTGCCCGATCAGGTCCTGCCGCGCCTCGTGGCGCAGGCGAAGAAGCGCCAGCCATGAGCCTCCACCTCGCGTCGCGCGTTCGCACGCTGAAGCCGTCGCCGACCCTGGCCATGTCGGCCGAGGCCGCGGCCATGCGCGCCGCCGGCACCGACGTCGTCGACCTGTCGGCGGGCGAGCCGGACTTCGACACCCCGGAGCACGTCAAAGCGGCCACGCGCGAGGCGCTGGCGCGGGGACAGACGAAGTACACGCCGGTGGGCGGTACGAACGAGCTGAAGGACGCCATCCGGGCGAAGATCCAGCGCGACAGCGGTCTCACCTACGATCGGACCGAGGTGATGGCGAGCTGTGGCGGCAAGCACGCGCTCTATAACGCCTTCCAGGCGCTCTTCGAGGGCGGGGACGAGATCCTGCTGCCGTCGCCGTACTGGGTGAGCTATCCGGAGATGCTCGAGCTGGCGGGAGCCACGCCCCGCATCCTGCCGACGACCCCCGCGAGCGGGTTCCGGATCACGGCCGAGGAGCTCGATGCGGCCTGCGGGCCGCGCACCGTCGGCTTCATCCTGAACAGTCCGAGCAATCCCACGGGGGCGGTGTACTCGTCGGACCAGCTGCGCGCCCTCGGCGAGGTCTGCGTCCGTCGCAACCTGATCGTCTTCAGCGACGACATCTACGAGCACATCGCCGACCACCACATCGAGCACATCGGCGCCCTGGTGCCGGAGCTCCGTCCGCGCCTCGTCATCCTGAATGCGGTCTCGAAGACCTACGCCATGACCGGCTGGCGCATCGGCTTCACCGCGGCGCCGGTGGAGCTCATCAAGGCCATGACGGCGCTGCAGAGCCAGAGCACGTCGAATCCCACGTCCATCGCGCAGGCAGGGGCGGTGGCGGCGCTGAACGGGCCGCTCGACGGTGTCCATGCTATGGCGCGCGAGTTCCTGGCACGTCGTGACATGGTGGTCGAGCAGCTGCGAAGCATTCCCGGCGTCGAGACGACGCTGCCGGAAGGCGCGTTCTACGTGTTCCCGGACTTCGGGTCCTACTTCGGCCGGCAGGGACCCGACGGTCCCATCACGTCGGCACAGGACCTGGGCGGCTATTTCCTGCGCCACGCGAGCGTGGCCACGGTTCCCGGAGAAGGGTTCGGCGCGCCGCGCCACATCCGGCTGTCGTACGCCGCCAAGCGCGACGTGCTCGAGGAGGGCGTGAAGCGTATCCGTGAGGCCCTCGAGCGGCTGCGCTGAGGGCCGAATTCCGGGCAACAAAAAAGGCGATGGCTCTCGCCCTCGCCTTTCTTGGTCGAACAAGTCGGAGCGGAAGCTCCTACTTGTGTAGATGACCCGAGAACATGCTCTCGGCCTTTTCGGCTGCTGCCTCGGCGCGCTGCGCAGCCGCTTCGACCCGGCTTGCTGCCGACTCGACGCGACGTGCAGCGTCTTCCGCCCGGCTCGCGGCCGACTCGGCGCGCTGAGCTGCCTTCTCGGCGTCCTTTTGGTAGTTGCAGCCCGACGTCATGGCGCCAAGCAGAACCACCATCGTGATGCCCGCGATCGACCGTGCTTTCATTCCCATCACCCTTCGTTTGTGCAGTGACGAACCGAAGCTCGGCCTACTTGTACATCCGCTTCGAGAAGAGCCGCTCGGCCTTCTCGGCAGCCGCCTCTGCGCGTCCTGCTGCTGCCTCGACCCGGCTGGCCGCTGCCTCGGCTCGACGAGCCGCGTCCTCGGCTCGCGTCGCCGCGGCCTCGGCGCGCTCCATTTCCTTCTTCGCCGAGCAGCCGACCGACATCGTGCTCAGCAGCACGAGGGCGCCAACGCCCGCAAGTGCCCGTACCTTCATCCCACTCACCTCCTGTGCCCCGTCTTGGGGTTAGGCTGAATTCCGCGCGACCGTTTGTGGCACAAACGCATTGTGCTGGCAACCAAGGGCGCGAACGATTCCCGCAAGCTAGCCAACGGCTTTCCCAGGTTTGGCCATGGTTTGCGGGCTTCGCCACATGGCGATCCGGCGCCCAGATCGTGCTGGGCGGACCACTGTGTGCGATGCGCGGATGCAACCCGAAGGCGCGCATGCACCATGCGTCACGCGATTGCGAAATTAAGTGGTTGACTGGGCATATATGAAGTGAATCCTCGCGTCGGTGTGGATTCCGTCTCCGTCGGGTGCGACGGAGCGTCACGTTGACGGAAGATCATCCAATCGCGTAATATGCCTTTTCGCGGGATCACGGAGGCCGCCTCATGGTCGTGATGTTCAAAGTAGGGGAGAAGGTCGTCTATCCGGCGCATGGCGTCGGCGTGATCGAAGGTATCCAGACGAAGGTCGTCTCGGGCTCGGAGCGCAAGTTCTATATGCTCCGTATCCTCGACAGCGACATGACGATCATGATTCCCACCGAGAACGTCAACGCCGTCGGGCTGCGGCGTATCATCGGCAAGGACATGGTCGCGAAGGTGTATCGCATCCTGCGTGACAAGAAGGTCGAGATCGATCAGCAGACCTGGAATCGTCGCTATCGGGAGTACACCGAGAAGATCAAGACCGGCAGCGTCCTCGAGATCGCGAAGGTGCTGCGCGATCTGTTCGTGCTCAAGGGTGACAAGGAGCTGTCCTTCGGCGAGCGGAAGATGCTCGACACCGCTCGCAATCTCCTCGTGAAAGAGCTCGCCATCGCGAAGTCGTTCAGCGAGGAGAAGATCATGGAAGAGCTCCGCACCATCTTCACCAACTGAATACGGTCCGCCCCGCGTGCCTAGCGGAGGAGAGGGGCCGGGAGCGTGTCTCCCGGCCCCTCGTGCGTTTCAGGGTCGGGCGGGGTGGAGTCAGATCCCTTCGGCCTGGAACAGATCGGTCGTCAGGTACCGCTCCCCAGTGTCGCAGAAGATGGTGAGTACCTTTGCGGCACCGCCCAGCCGTCGCGCGACGCGAATTGCTGCAGCGCAGTTCGCGCCCGACGAGATGCCGACCAGCAGTCCCTCGAAACGAGCCAGCGCGCGCGTGTACTCGGTGGCTTCCTCGTCCGTGACCGCCAGGACCTCGTCGTAGATGGCGGTGTCGAGGTTGTCGGGCACGAAGCCGGCCCCGATTCCCTGGATGCGATGATAGCCGGCCTCGCCACCGGCGAGCACCGGTGACGCTGCGGGCTCCACGGCGGCGATCCACACGCCGGGCCGCTTGTCGCGCAACACCTCGCCCACACCCGTGATGGTCCCGCCGGTACCGACGCCAGCGACGAACCCGTTCACCTCCGGCAGCTGCGCTAAAATCTCCGGCCCCGTCGTCTGGCGATGGATGTCGGGATTCGCGGGATTCGTGAACTGCTGGGGCATGTACCAGTCCGGATGCTCGGCGAGCAGCTCTTCTGCGCGACGGATGGCGCCGTGCATCCCCTTCGTGTCGGGCGTGATCTCGAGCGTCGCGCCGTAGGCGACGAGCAGCGAGCGTCGCTCTTCGCTCATCGTGTCGGGCATCGTCAGGACCAGCCGATATCCCTTGACGGCGGCGACGAGGGCGAGCCCGATGCCGGTGTTACCGCTCGTTGGCTCGATGATGGTGCCGCCCGGTCGCAGTGCCCCATCCTGCTCGGCGCGCTCGATCATGGCGCGACAGATGCGATCCTTGACGCTGCCGCCCGGGTTGACGCTCTCGAGCTTCGCCCAGACCTCGGCACGCAGGCCGGCGAGCTGCGGTAGACGCCCCAATCGCACCACCGGCGTGTTGCCGATGAGGTCGAGCGCGGAGGCGGCGGCTTGTGAGGGCAGCGGCATGGATGGCGACGTCGCGGGTCTTCGACCATATACGCGGGGTGCGCGCAGGGTCAATTCAACGCGTGGTGATGGTGTTCCCCGGCGCGCTGGGCGATCTGCTCCTCGCACTCCCGGCGTTCCGCGCGCTGCGTGAACGACATACGGGCGCACATCGGACGTTGGTGGTGTCAAACGCGCTGCGCCCGCTCGCGGCGCTCACCTCCGTGGCGGATACGATCGAGAACCTCGATGCCGCCGAGACGGTCCGTCTGTTCGCCGACGGCGATCCGCCCCGCTGGCTGTGCGACGCCCCGGCGCTGCACTGCTGGATGGGCGTCGACGACCCGGCGTTCCGCACCCGGCTCGACGCATGGTCCGCGTGTGCATCGTTCCATCGCGTCGAGCGCGGCCCGGGATCGCGCCACGCAGCGGCGGCGTACGCCCGCGCCGCCGGAATGCGCGCGACGCGATCCACGCTGGCGGCAATGGGTCGACTCGACGTGCCGTGCTCGGCGCGCGCGGGGACGATCGTCGACGGCGTGAGACGCCCCGTGCTGGCCGTCCATCGCGGCGCCGGTGCGCTCGCCAAGCGGTGGGACGCCGAGGGATTCGCAGCGGTCGCGCGCTGGTGGCAAGCGCGCGGCGGCGCCGTGCTCGACGTCGTCGGTCCGGCGGACACGGATATGCCCCCGCTTCCCGACGCCACGCGCATCGCGGACTGGCCGCTCCCGGAGCTGGCGGCGTTGCTGGCGCAGATCGATGCCTACGTCGGTAACGACAGTGGCGTCAGCCACCTCGCGGGTGCCGTCGGTGCGCGCGGCGTCGTGCTGTTCACGGCGACGGCGCCGCGTCGGTGGCGACCGCCGAGTCGTCGCCTGCGCGTGGTGTCGGGAACGGTGCACGTCGGTCGCGTCCTGCGCGCGCTCGAGCGCGCAACTCTCCTTGACAAGGAGGGACCCTGAGACTAGCGTCCGCGCATAACACAGTTTCCCGGATTTCACCTCGACGCGCGACGGTAGAATACGCGCGCGTGTCCAACGTCCAACGCCGGAATCTGTGTTGCTTCTCCGGCCGACCCACCACGACGGATGTCGAGACTTCTCCTCTTCGTGCCGCCCGTCGCCGCCTCGCGGTCGACGGAGGACGGCACGCATCGCCCCACGAGGGGCACCTTGCCCGACGCGTGGCGCGCGGCGTTCTGCTGACGCCGGAACGCGCATGGGGCACACCGAAACCGTGGTCCCGCCGGCGGCGGAGACCACCAGCCCGCAGGGGACGATCATGGCCGACGACAGCGATGAGCCGCGCGGCTTCCGCGTGACCGATCGCCGGCGCTTCACGGAAGGCGCCGACGAGAGCACCAGCGACGCTCCAACGGAGGTCGAGGCCGAGCCGCAGGCCGACGAGCCGCCGTTCGACCCCATCGACCCGGACGCGCCCGTCACGTTCTCCACGTTCATCCTCGGGCTCAGTACCCAGGCGCTCTTCCATCTAGGCGAGATCGTCGATCCGACCACCGGCCGTGCCGAGCAGGACCTGCCGGCGGCGAAGCAGGTGATCGACATCCTCGGCATTCTCAGCGAGAAGACCAAAAACAATTTGCAGGAGGCCGAGCAATCGCTGCTCGACGCCATCCTCTACGATCTCCGCATGCGCTTCGTGGAGCTCGTCCGTCGCGCCAGCAAGGAGGGTGCATGAGCAGTGGGAGCAATCGTCGGGCGCTGGTCGCGACCGCATTTTTCGGATTCGTCGTCGGCCTCGGCGTCAGCCTGCGCTACGACCTCTTCCCGGAGAGCCAGGCCCTCAACCTGTTCGGCGGGGAAGACAACAAGACCGTGGCACCCGCGCCGCCGGTCGTGATCCCCGACTTCGCCGACCTGTCGGAGCACATCTCGCCCTCCGTCGTGAACATCTCGAGCACGCAGGAAGTGAAGAGTCGCACGCCCTTCGGCCAGGGTGGTCCGAACGGTGGTGGTGGCGGTGGCGGTGGCGGCGCCCCCGGAGCGCCGGGCGCGCCTGGTGGCGAGGAGGGCGATCCCTTCCAGGACTTCTACGGTCCGTTCGAGAAGTTCTTCGGCCAGCCGCGCCGTCCGTACAAGGCGAAGAGCCTGGGGTCCGGGTTCGTGATCGACTCGAACGGCTTCATCCTCACCAACAATCACGTCGTCGAGAACGCCGACGAGATCATCGTGAAGCTGTCCAACGGCAAGGAGTTCAAGGCCAAGGTCGTTGGACGCGACGCCAAGACCGACATCGCGCTCATCGAGATCAAGGGTGACGCGAAGGACCTGCCGGCGGTGCGCCTCGGCGACTCCAACAAGCTGCGCGTCGGCGAGTGGGTGGTGGCCATCGGCAACCCGTTCGGTCTCGAGAACACGGTCACCGCGGGTATCGTCAGCGCCATCGGGCGTCACATCAACCAGGGGCCGTACGACAACTTCATCCAGACCGATGCCGCCATCAATCCCGGCAACTCCGGCGGGCCGCTGCTCAACACCAAGGGTGAGGTCATCGGCATCAACACCGCCATCTTCAGCCGCGGCGGTGGGAACATCGGCATCGGTTTCGCCATCCCCATCGATCTCGCCACCGAGATCGTGCCGCAGCTCAAGGACAAGGGCCGCGTCACGCGTGGGTGGCTCGGGGTGATGATCCAGAAGGTCACGCCGGACATCGCCGAGTCGCTCGGGCTCGACGAGACGAAAGGCGCGCTGGTCGCCGACGTCGTCAAGGAAGGTCCCGCCGAGGCGGCCGGTCTGAAGCAGGGCGACGTCATCGTCGAGTACGACGGCAAGCCCGTGACCGATTCCGCCGAGCTGCCGTTGCTGGTGGCGCGGACGCCGGTCGGCAAGTCGGTCCCGGTGAAGGCCATCCGCGACAAGAAGGTCGATACCTTCACCGTCACGATCGCCGAGCTGAAGGACGAGGAAGATCCGACGCAGGCGACGGGCGGCGAGAGCGAGGACCTGGGCCTCGCGATGCAGACCCTGACGCCCGATCTGGCCGAGAACCTCGGCCTCGAGCGCACGCTCAAGGGCGTGGTCGTCACGCAGGTCGAGCCTGGCGGCCCGGCGGCCGAGGCCGGCATGCGGCGCGGCGACGTCATCCTCGAAGTGAACCGCGCGCCCGTGAAGGACGTCGCGGCCTATCGCAAAGCACTGAAGGACGCGGGTGCCGGCAAGAGCGTGCTCTTCCTGGTGCGTCGCGGCGACAACACGATCTTCCTCGCCATCAAACCGGCGAGCTGAACGATGTGATCGTCCTCGGCGTCGAGAGCTCGTGTGACGATTCGGCGGCGGCCGTCCTTCGGGACGGCCGCCTTGCCGCATCCGTCGTCTCGTCGCAGGACGCCGTCCATGGTCCCTATGGTGGCGTGGTGCCGGAGC
>DASYLJ010000056.1:0-45292 GCA_036009625.1 Binatia bacterium | reverse complement strand
ACGGGCGTGGGCGAGCTCGGCACGCGCCGCCTCCGCCTCGCCGGCCGATGCCGCGGCCTCACGGAGACGGTCGCGTTCGAGGGCGAGTGCATCGCGTTCGTGCTCGAGCTCGGCGAGCCGGCCGAGCTGCGTGCGTGCCTCGGTGAGCTCGGCGTCGAGGCGCGCGCGCGTCGTGCCATCATCATCGGTACGCGCGGTGGCGGCGGCCAGCGCCTGCTCGAGTCGCGCCCGTTCGTCGACGTGCTCGCGGTCGGATGTCTCGAGACGCTGGATCTCGACGCGGCAGCGCGTCGCCTCGACACGCGCCGCCTCGGCCTCTGCGGCGGCCGCGGCATGCGCTGCCTCCGCGGTCTCGAGCGCCTGGGTCGCACGCGCCAGCTCGTCGTCGTTGCCCGGCGGCATGCCACCGGATCGTCCCAGTGCCTGGTCGAGTGCGGTGGCGAGCCGGGTGCGCTCGTGTTCCGATTCGGCGAGTGCGGTCGCGAGTACCTCGGTGGTCGCCGAGTCGGCGGCGGTCACCGGTGGTGCATCCGCCGGGGGTGCCGCCGTGTGTGGGGGTGCCGTCGGGCTCAGCTCGGGCGACAGCGTCGCCCGCGCATGGGTCCGGGTGGTCGTCGGGGCGGCCGGCGATGGTAGTGGTGGCGGAGCGGGCGCATCGGGCTCCAGTGCCGACGACTGCCCCGGCGCGCGGCGACGCACGGCCTCGATCATCTTGACGAGCTCGCGGATGGCTTGGTCGAGGACGCGAATGTCCCGCTCGCTGAACGACGCGGGAATCATCGCGACGAGGATCAGGCTGGCGAGCGGTGTGGAGCCGGCGTAGAGCGGCACGCACGCCAGCGTCCGCACCGAGGCCGCGGGCTCCACCAGCGGTGGGACGTAGCGGTTCCGCGCCGCGCTCTCGATGAGGTAGGCCCGCCGATTGAGCAGGCTGTGCAGCGGCATGTCCCAGGTGCCCATGCCGCCGCGGCGCACGCTGCGGAGCTGGCGGCAGCCCTCGTCCGAGAGACCCACCTCGGCGGCGAGACGGAGCATCTCGTTGCGCTGGTCGAACAGACAGATGGCCCCCGCCGTGGCGCCGCAGGCCTCGAGGACGGCACGCAGCGCCGGCTCGAGCGCATCCTCCGGCGCCGGAGCCTGGGCCGCGATCTCGTGGAGACGCTCGGCGAGCTTCTGGCTCGCGCCATCGGTCCGACCTCCGGACGCAGCGGCGGTCGAGCGCTCGCGGCGCGCGTCGGGGGATCCGGGCATTCGAAGTCCTTTTGCAACGCCTGTGCCGCCCTTCAGGCCAAGCGGCAACCCATCGCGCAGGTTCGGAGCGACCAAAACGCAACGAGTCGCTATCGATGCGTCGGCTGGCCCTGCGACGTACATGTCGGGCCGCATGCGGTGCGCCGCGCGTGACGCGGTGGCGGCTGCGTCGACGTGGGCCGCGCGCTCGTTTCGTGATGCCGCGATACGGCCGCATCCACCGCGGCATGCATGTTGCTCCGCGGCGCCGGTACATCATGCACTCCCTGCGTCCCTACAAGCAGCCGACGGCGTGCGACAACATGAACCATCGCCGTCCCAATGCCCCCGTCGGTCACTGCCCGCAGTGCGGCGAGGTGGTGAACGCGAGTGCCGCCGCGTCGTCGTGCGGCGACGACAAGCACGCGGCCGCGCGTCGACGGCAGGTGGCGTACTGCGTCGACTGCGGCGAGCGCATCATCGCGACCTTCCTGCGCTGACGTCGGCGCGGTTGCCGCCGCGGTGATGGTGTGCGAAGCGGAGCGCCATCGCCACCCATCGCATCGAGCAGACGACCGTCGACGGTTTTGCCGCGCTGGTGCTGTCGTCGGCGGAGATCGCCGTCACCGTCGTGGTCGGTGCCGGCATGGTGGTGTCGTCATTGCGCCACCGGGGCGACGAGCTGCTCGACCCGCGCGGTGGCGTCGCGCGCTTCGCGGCGACCGGCTCCACCATGGGCATTCCGCTCCTGCACCCGTGGGCGAATCGGCTGAGCGGGTTCACCTACACGGCGGCGGGTCGTCGGGTGACGCTGCCGTCGGATGCATCGTTGCTGCACCTCGACGAGAACGGCCTGCCGTTGCACGGCCTGGTGCCGAGCCGCTCGCACTGGATCGTCGAGCGCAGCGCGGCCGACGACACGCAGGCACTCCTGGCGGCGCGGCTCGACTTCTCGCCCGACGCGGCGGCGCTGGCGGCGTTTCCGTTTCCGCACGTGCTGCGGCTGACGTTCGCCGTGTCGACGACGACGCTCGCGGTGATGGCCACGCTGACGCCGGCATCCGACGTGCCGGTGCCGGTGTCGTTCGGCTTCCATCCCTATCTCCGGCTGCCAGGGGTGCCGCGCGAGGAGTGGGTCGTCGCGCTGCCGGTCGGACGGCGCCTCGAGCTCGATGCCCGGCAGCTGCCGACCGGGGCCAGCAGCCCCGTGCGTCTGGCGCCCGGGGCCCTCGGTGCCCGCGCCTTCGACGATGCCTTCACCGACCTCGACACCCCGGCGCGCTTCACGTTGTCGGGCGGCGGACGGACGATCGCGGTGACGTTCCTCGAGGGGTTTCCCATGACGCAGGTCTTCGCCCCGGCGGGGCGGTCGTTCGTCTGCTTCGAGCCGATGACGGCCCCGACGAACGCCCTCGTCACGGGGGGAGCCGCGTTGCCGGTGGTGCACCCTGGCGCGACGTTCCGCGCCGCGTTCTCGGTGCATCTCGGTTGACATCGACGGTGCGCGCCCGATACGGTCGCGACATGTCGTGTCCGTGACCGCGCCTGCGGCGCGAGAGACGATGTCACCGCGCCGAGGACATGGCCCCCGCGGCGGGGTGTCGTGAACCAGGCCGACGGCCCGGTCGCTGCGTCACCGTCGCATGCACCAGGGCGCGGAGGTTCCATGTCGACAGGCTGGTTCGGCCCCTGTCCCCACTGTCAGAGCGCGCTGTCCTACCTGCACGGGGTATCGGGCAGCAGCATGACCCCGAAGTGCCCGCGCTGCCACGAGGTCGTGCCGGTGACGCGCTCCACGTTCCTGATGGCCGATCACTCGGCACCATCCACGTCGCGGCCCGAGTCGCCGCCGGCGAAGGCGCGTTGAGCCGATGATTCGACCGCGTGCCGCGAATGCGTGTGACAACATGAACCACCGCCGGCGGGACGCTCCGGTGCGTCACTGTCCGCAGTGTGGCGGGCCCGTGAACACCGCCATCGGGTCGGCTGCCTGCGACGAGGGAAAGCACGCCGCCGCCCGGCGTCGTCAGTCGGCGTTCTGTGTCGACTGCGGCGCCATGTTGGTGATGCCCGCGCGCTGAGACGTTGCAGCCTGCGCCGTGGCGCGGGCGCGGGCGAGGCGGGCGGTCAGCTCGTCGCGCATCGCCTCCCGCACCGCGGGCGAGGCATCGGGCGGGACCTCGAGCGCGGGCTCGAACGCGAACACCATCCGCGTGAACGGCAGTGGGATGATGGTGCCGTCCCACGACTTGAGGCGGAGGGCGCGGCGCGCCCACCAGGCGCCCGGCACGACCGGGAGGCCGGTGGCGGCGCCGAGCGTGATGGCGCCCATCTTGGCGATGAGCGCGGGGCCGCGCGGGCCGTCGACGATGATGCCGCCGCTGCAGCGCGTGGCGTTGATCTCGTCGGCCATGGCGTCGAGCGCGGCGCGTCCGCCGCGCGTGCTCGAGCCGCGGGCGGCACGCAGCCCGAAGAGCGCCATCGTGTCGGCGATCAGGTCGCCATCGCGACTGGCGCTCACCATCACCACGCCGTCGCGGTCGCGGAAGTGGTAGGGCAGATAGAGCATGCCCTCGTGGAAGCCGGCGAACAGGACCGGTAGTCCCTGGTCGAGGAAGTGGTTCTCGTGGTGCTTCGCGACGTAGGTGATGCGGCACGAGCGGAACAACAGATAGGAGTACGCGAAGAAGATCCGTGGGACGATCCATCGCAGCAGGCGGACGCCGAGCGAGCGTCGCTTGCGAATGGACGACTGCAGTTCGGGGGCGTCCATGAGCCTCGCACCGGCGAGTGGCACGACCTATTCCACGCCGGGATGTGACGGGCAAGGCGATGATTCTCGATTGTACGGCCGAGTCGTTCCTGGTACCCGAACCCATGCCGTCGAACGCCGCCCCCGACCGCGACGCCGATGCGCCCTCGGAGCGCGTCAGCGCGTTCTGGGCGAAGGCGGCGGCGCCGGAGTTCCGGCTGCAGCTGCATCAGGTGAGCTGGTTCGGGCATCCGGAGGTGGCGCGCTACGTGAATCGCATGACCACCGGCGATCCCGATCGCTGGTGGCTCGATCACGCGCAGACCACCTACCTGAGCGCGCCGCGCCCGAAGGCCAGCGTCACGCTGGGCTGCGGCGAGGGCGCGCTCGAGCGGCTCCTGATCGGTCGCAACTTCGCCGACAGCTACGTCGGGTACGACATCTCGGCGGCGTGCGTCGACCAGGCCAACGCCACCGTCGGCCGCGAGCATCCGGCGGCCGAGTTCCATTGCGCCGATCTCAACTTCATCGAGCTGCCCACGAACACGTTCGACGTCGCCTTCTTCTCGCACGCGTTGCACCACATCGAACGCCTGGAGCATCTCTGCGAGCAGGTGCGCGCGTCGCTGCGGCCGAACGGCGTCCTCCTCGTCGACGAGTTCATCGGTCCGACGCGCATGCAGTGGACGCCGCATCAGCTGGCCGTGTGCAACCAGCTGCTGGCGCAGCTGCCGGAGTATCTGCGCATCGATCTGTCACGGCTGCCCGAGCGCATGCCGAAGGAGCCGATCACGCGCATGTCGATCGCGGAGTGGCTGCGCTGCGACCCGTCGGAGTGCGTACGATCGGCGGACATCCCCGCAGTGCTCGACACCTACTTCGAGACCATCGAACGCCACGACTACGGCGGCACCATCCTTCAGAAGCTGCTCGAGAACATCGTCGGCAATTTCGTGCCCGAGAACGAGGAGCACTCGACCATCATCCGGATGTTGGTGGCGATCGAGGAGATACTCATCTCCACCGGCGTGCTCACGTCCGACTTCACCGTCATGATCATGCGGCCCCGGCTGCGGTGACCGCGCCCGACGTGCGCCGCCGCGTACGCTGCTCGGCGATGGCGCAGAGGCCGTCGGACTCGATGCCGAGCGGGCCGTTCAGCAGGTTGAAGTAGTTCTCGACGGCGTTGATCCAGGTGATCGCGACGATCTGCCGGTCGTCGAAGTGGGCCCGCAGCGCGGCGAAGGTGTCGTCGCTGGCGCGCTTCGTCTGCGTCGCCTCCTCGACGTACGCCAGGGCGGCGCGCTCGGCCGTCGTGAAGAGCAGGCTCGTGCGCCAGTGCTCCGTGGCGTCGAGCTTCTCGGGCGACAGGTTCTGGTAGACGGCCATGGCGCGGCCGATGTCGTCGCAGAACGCGCAGCCGTTCAGCCGCGCGACGTGGTGCTGCAGGAGAAGCTGCAGCGCCGGGTCGAGCGGCAGGCGCTTGCCGAGGCCGACGTAGATGCCGAGCTGCCCGGGAATGGCCCAGGGCAGGCGTGCGAAGATCACCTTGAAGGGCGTCATGGTGCGCCCGAACTGGCGCTGCGTGAGGCGATAGAGCGCGCGCAGGATCGGGTTGCGTGGTGACTCAATGGCTGTGAGACGCATGATCGGATTCCTTCCTGGCTGCGTCCGGTCCGTGCGCGTGCCTGGCGCCGTACCGGAAATGGAGGAACGGGAGGCTGGCGAGGAGGGCGCCCAGCGCCAGCCCGAGGAGGATGCGCGCGACGCCGTTCATCGTGGCGCGGCGCGCGCCGCCATCGCCGTGAGGACGACGAGGACGATCGCGGGCGCGTAGACGCCGGGGAAGTCGATGCCCCAGTGCGAAGCGGGGAGCCGTCCGGCAAGCGTGTCGGTGACGTGGACGAGCGCGTGCATCACGTAGAAGAGGCTCACCAGCGCGAGCATCGGCACGCGGAGCGCGGGACGGAACGCGGCCCAGCACATCGCGACCCCCATGACGCCGAATGCGCTGCCGATGTCGCGCACGAAGTGCTCGTTGAGCGGGCCGGTGTCGGGGACGGCAGCCGGCAGGGTGGCGTACCAGCCGGCAGGATCGGCGAGCATCCATCCGGCATTGCCGAGATTCGCGAGGCCGCCGATGGCGAGGCCCCAACGCCAGGGATCGGTGCGGTCAGTGGGCGGCATGGGACCTCCGCGTGCGGCGACGAGGCGCCGGCTGTCTGGTGTGCGCGGTCCGTCGTGTGCGTGCCGCGAGCTGCTCGCGAATGACGCCGGCGAGACGCGCGATGCCGTCGGCGATGGCGTCCGACCCGAGACTGGTGAAGGCGAGGCCGAGGTGTTCTCCACCGCGACCGTCGGTGAAGAAGAGCTCCCCACGCGCGTAGACGACGCCGCACGCATGGGCCGCGTGCTGCAGCCGCTCGGGATCGAGCCCAGCCGGCAGCGTCACCCACACGAGGTGGCCGCCCTGGGGTGCGAGCCAGCGGACCCCGTCGGGCATCTCGCGCGCGAGCGCGGCCTGGAGTGCCGCCAGTCGCTCGGCATAGAGGCGTCGCATGCGACGGACGTGGCGTTCGAGGCCGCGGGTGGCGAGGAGCGTGGCGAGGGCGGCCTGCTCGACGACGCCGGTGCCGAAGTCGGCGAGGGCGCGGATCGTGACGAGGCGTTCGAGGAGCGGTCGGGCGGCGACCACCCAGCCGACGCGGAGCCCGGGGAAGAGCACCTTCGAGAACGTGCCGGCGTAGACGATCTGCCCGGCGCGATCGCCGGCCTTGAGCGCCGGCCGGGCCGGCGTGTCCCAGCGCAGCTCGCTGTCGTAGTCGTCCTCGAAGATCGGCACCTGGTACTCGTCGGCGAGCGCCATGAGAGCCGCGCGACGGGCGTCGCTCAGGACGACGCCGGTCGGGCTCTGCGCCGCCGGTGTGACGTAGACGAGCTTCACGCGGCGCACCCGCAGCAGACGTGCGAGGCGGTCGGTGTCGAGGCCCTCCTGGTCGACGTCGACGCCGAGGACGTCGGCGCCGCAGCCGGCGAAGGCGAGGGCGGCGCCGAAGTAGCCGGGCTGCTCCATGACGACGGCGTCGCCGGGGTCGACGACGGTGCGGGCGGTGAGGTCGATGGCGTGCTGCAGGCCGCTCACGATGGCGACGTCGGCGGCGTCGCACGCGATGCCGCGCTCCGTGAGGCGTCGCGCGATCTCGCGCCGCAGCGGCGGCCAGCCGCGGGGATCGCGGTGCGCGGCCATCGCGCGCAACGTCGCCTTGGTCTGGAAGGGGCGGGCGAAGGCCCAGCGCAGGTCCGCCACCGGCAGCGCGTCGGGATCGACCCGGCCGCCGCCGAAGTCGAAGGGGAGGCCGTCGGTGATGGCGACGCGACGGAGGAGGGAGGACACCGTGGCGCTGCGGCCGGCGCGCGCGAAGAGCCCGGCCCAGCCGAACTCCCGGGGTGGCAGCGGCACGACCGTGGGTCGCGGGGGCGTCGTGCGGGAGGCGACGAACGTCCCGCGACCGACGTGGCCGGTGGTGAGGCCGCGCGCAGCGAGCTGTGCGTAGGCCGCGTTCACGGTGTTGCGCCCGAGGCGGAGCGCGCTGGCCACCTCGCGCGCCGGCGGCAGGCGCGTGCCGGCGGTGAGGCGACCGGCGTCGATCAGGCCCGCGAGGTGTTGGGCGAGCTGTCGCGCGATGGCGACGTCGCTGCCGCGGTCGGGCGTGAAGGCGATGTCGAGCACGCGACGACCCTAGCGAAGGCAAATTGGCTCTGGAAGGGCCAATGGGGAGCCAATCCGTCACGTCGACGCGGAGCCATGGAGTCGGGCCCGCGATTCGCAGTATGAGCGCCGCATGGCGGATCGCGTGCGGATCATCGGATCGTTCCTGTCGCCCTACGTGCGCAAGGTGTTGGTGGCGCTCGATCTGAAGGGCATCGCCTACGAGATCGACCCCATCGTGCCGTTCCTCGGTGACGATCGCTTCGCCGCGGTGAGCCCGGTGCGGCGGATTCCGGTGCTGATCGACGATCGCGTCACGCTCAGCGACTCGACGGTGATCGTCGAGTATCTGAACGACCGCTACCCGTCGCCGCCGCTGCTGCCCGCCGACGTCGCCGATCGGGCGCGCGCACGCTGGCTCGAGGAGTTCGCCGACACGCGCATGGGCGAGGTGTTCATCTGGCGGCTCTACAATCAGCTGGTGATCGGCCCCTTCATCTGGGGTCGTCCGACGGACCAGGCGGTGGTCGATCGCACGCTGGCCGAGGATGTCCCGCAGGTGCTCGACTATCTGGAGAGCCAGGTGCCCGCCGACGGCTTCCTCTTCGGCGACGTGTCCGTCGCCGACATCGCCATCGCGTGTCCGTTCCGCAATGCGCGCTTCGCGCGCTTCCACGTCGACGGTGCGCGGTGGCCGCGGACGAAGGCATTCGTCGATCGGGTGCTGGGCCTGCCGAGCTTCCAGACGCTGAAGGCGATCGAGGATCGCATGATGCGCACGCCGCCGACGGAGCACCGCGCGGTGCTCGGCGAGATGGGGGTGACGCTCACGGCCGAGACGTGGGGGACGACCACGCCCCGGCCAGGCGTCATGAATATCTAGCCGCGCTCGCGCGCCATGATGGCGCGTTCCTCGGCGTTCATCTTGTCCTTGATCCGCGAGCCCTTGCCGAGGTGACGGTACATCCCGCCCTCGGAGAAGAGCTCCTCGTAGGGTTCGGCGGGGGTGGGCTCGTCGGGTTTCTTGTCGCCGATCTCGACGCCGATGGCCTGTTCCACCAGCGAGACGTCGTACATGCGGACGGCGTCGTAGTCGGTGAGCAGCGCGCACACCTCGACGCAGATGTAGCACCCGATGCACTCCTGGAAGCGGTCCTGCACCGGCTGGACGCCGCGCCCGGGGACGGAATCGGGCCTGAGGTACTCGATGCACTGCACGGGGCAGAACTCGGGACACTTGCCGCAGGGGAAGCACAGGTTGACGTCCATGAACGCCACCTCGCGCGGCCGCTTCTTCTTTTCGCTGAATTCGTCCGGGATATCGGGGACGCGATCTTCCTTCAGGCGGCGGCGGATGACATCGATGGCTGGCATGGGGGATGTTTGGCGTAAGCAGGGAGTGCTGTAAACCCGGGCGCGTACGCAGGGTTGTGTCATGACCCCCGAAAAGGATACAGGTTACGGTAGCGTAGCGGTCTGAACGCCGCTGCGTACCCCGCTGGGAGCCTGCCTCGCAGCGTGATCGACGCCTCGGCGACCATCACGCGCGTCCCCACGCAGCTTTGGGTCGATGCGCGAGGAGAGTGTCCTGACGCCGTGGTGGCGCCAGGTCCAGCACATGTCCTGGAGGACGATGACAATTTCGATGAACGATCTCGAGCTCATGCCCGCGCTGGTCGATGCGGTGGCGGACATGGGCTACACCGAGCCGACGCCGATCCAGGCGAAGGCCATTCCCGTTGCCCTGGCCGGTCGCGATCTGATCGCGTGCGCGGCGACGGGAACCGGTAAGACGGCAGCCTTCCTGCTGCCGATCCTGCAGCGGCTGAACGGCGGCGAGACCACCCGCTGCCGGGCCCTGATCATCTCGCCGACGCGCGAGCTGGCCATGCAGATCGACGAGCAGGCGCTCGCCCTCGGCTATCACGTCGGGCTGAGTGCCGTCGCCGTCGTCGGTGGTGTGAACATGGCCCCGCAGGAGCGCGCGCTCCGTGAGGGCAGCGCCATGGTGGTGGCGACGCCCGGACGTCTGCTCGACCACATGCGCTTCGGCTACGTCGACCTGAGCGGCGTCGAGGTCCTCGTGCTCGACGAGGCCGATCGCATGCTCGACATGGGCTTCCTGCCCGACATCCAGCGCATCCTGGCGGTGCTGCCCGCGGAGCGACAGACGCTGCTGTTCTCGGCGACGATGTCGCCGACCATCCGTCAGCTCGCCGACACCATCCTGCGTGATCCCGTCACCGTGACGGTCGATCGCCAGGCACCGGCCACCGGGATCGAGCAGAGCGTCTGTGCGGTCGAGCAGAACCGCAAGGCGTCGCTGCTGTCCACCTTGCTGCGCCGGAAGGACATGACGTCCGTCATCGTCTTCGTGCGACGCAAGATCGACGCCGACCAGCTGGCGCGCTCGGTCCGTCGTGGTGGCGTTGCGGCGACGAGCATCCACGCCGATCGCTCGCAGGAGGAGCGGGTGGCTGCGCTCGAGGGATTCCGTCGGGGGCAGTTCCCGGTCCTGGTCGCCACCGACGTGGCGGCGCGCGGTCTCGATGTCAGCGGCATCTCGCACGTCATCAACTTCGACGTGCCGCACTCCTCCGACGACTACATCCATCGCGCCGGTCGCACCGGTCGTGCGGGCGCGGTGGGTGAGGTGATCACGTTCGTGTCGCCGGAAGAGGAAGAGCGCTTCGATGCGATCGAGCGGTCGCTCGGCACGACGGTCCCGCGGAGCGTGATCGAGGGGTTCGAAGCCGGGTCTCGTTCGGCGACGCCCCATCGCGGATCGGTGCAGCCGCGGGAAACCCCGCCGGCTCGTCGGTCCGGCGGTCGTCGTCGACCGCGATCGCCTGCAGCAGCGAGGGTGTAGCGGGTCGGGGCGGCCTGTCCGCCCCCATCTCGTCGCGCGAATCGCACGCGCTGGTGGCCGCGCCTGGATCGGGGTCGATCCCGATCTGGTGCGTGGGGCCGCATGATGGCAAAGGTCCTCGCGAAGCAACGCTTCGCTGGAGGATCCTCGATGAGCTCGGAACCGACGCCCGTGCCCGGTCTGTCGCTGCTGGAGGACGATCCGTCGCTCCGGTTTCAGCGTGTGCTGCACCTCTTGCCGCGGACGGGCCTCGGCGTCGGTCGCCGCGCCCTCATCCTCGCCGCCGTCGCCTGGGTCCCGATCGCGATCTGGGCCGCCGTCTACGGACGCGTCCTCGGTGCGGTGACCGGAGAGCCGCTACTGCAGCACTTCGGCGTGCAGGTTCGGGCGCTGCTCGCCATCCCCTTGCTGGTGATCGCCGAGGGAGTGGGGCACGGCCTGATGCTCACCCTGATCCCCTACTTCCTCACGTCGGGGATGGTGCCCGCGGAAGAGCATGGTCGGTTCGTCGACGTGTTGGAGCGCATGCGACGGCTGCGGGATGCCTCGCTGCCCTGGGTGAGCATCCTCGCCCTCGTCATCGCCGTGACCGTGGCGCCCGCGCCGGAAGCCCAGGTGCACGAGGTGGCCTGGGCGGCGGAGACCGTCGACGGCCACCTCGGGTACGGCTTCGGCGGCTGGTGGTTCATGTGGGTGACCCGGCCGCTCTATCTGATGCTGCTGTTGGGCTGGCTCTGGCGTCTGGTGCTCACCAACCGGTTGCTCGCCGGGATCGCCAAGCTGCCGCTGGCGATCGTCCCGACGCACGCCGACGGTCTGGGCGGCCTGGGTTTCCTGCAGCGCCTTCCGGTGGCGTTCGCGCCCGTGGTGCTGGCCATCTCCAGCGTGCTCGCGTCGCGGTGGGGACACGACGTCATGTACCACGGCGTCCACATCGACTCGCTCAAGCTCCCGGCTGCGACCTTCCTCGTCGTCGTGCTGATCGTGTTCCACCTGCCGTTGCTGGCGTTCACGAAGCCACTCGCGGCGGCAAAGCGGCAGGCGTTGCTCGACTACGGCGCGCTCGTCGGTCGGCACGGCCGGTTGGTGCGTCGGCGTTGGATCCTGAACGAGGCCACCGACAGCGACCTCCTGAGCGCGCCGGAGATCGGGCCGGTCGCGGACACGATCGCGCTCTACGATGCCGTGAAGAAGATGGGGGTGATGCTGATCGGCAAGCAGACGGTGGCGATGGTGCTGCTGCCCGCGGCGATTCCGTTGGTGTTCGTGGCCGCGGTCGAGGTGCCGGTGAAGGACATGCTGCTGACGGTGCTGAAAGCGGTGGCGTGAAGGACGGCGGCGTGGTGGCGACGACCAACAGGAGCTGCGCGAGCAGGCCGCTCATGGCGCGGCGCGATCGAGTCGTTCGAGCGCCCAGGTCGCGGCCGCGCGCACGCGGGGCTCCGGATCGTGCAGGGCGTCGCGCAGGGCTGGCGCAGTGGCGTCGAGGCGGGCGGCGCCGGCCGTCCATGCGCTCACTTCGCGTCCGCGGGCCGTCGAGTCGACGATGCCGCGACGCAGACACGATGCCACCGCGGACGGATGCTCGGCGGCGAGGTCGATCAGGAGGCTCGGGGTGGCGTCCTGCATCTCGTGTCGGCGCTGGCCGAGGAACTGCACCAGGTCGCAGACGTATTCCAGGCGTCCCGCGCGCACGAGCGCATAGGTCGCGATGGTCTCGAAATAGGGGTCGTTGGTGTCGGCCTTCGCCGCCTGCAGGATCGGAATGGCGTCGGGGTCGGGCGTGGCAGCGAGGAGCCAGGCGGCGAAGGTGCCGACGATGCGACGATCGGCGGTAGCGCCGAGCCAAGTGCGCACGGTCGCGGGGTCGACCAGCGACACCAGGTCGGAGGCCGTGAGCTCCGGGTCGTCGTCGCGCCGTCCGAGGACGTAGCGATGCTCGCTCGCGTGCAGGGCGGTGTAGTTGAGGGCGGCCGCGGCCTCGTTCCGCACCCGCCACCCGCCGTGGGCGAAGACGTCGGCCAGGTACGGGACCGTCCGGGCGTCGGGTGCCTGTGCGAATGCGCGCAGGAGGAGCAGCTGCGTCGCTTCGTCCCCGGCGACGGTGGCGGCGAGCGACGCCACGCCGCCGGCGGCCGGCGCGCGCGCGAGGAATGCGAGGACGGCGGCGCGCCGTGCCTCGTGCATCGGGTCGGCCAGCGAGGCCCCGAGGTCGTCACCCACGACGGGGGTGAAGTCGTCGATCGTCACCGGCTCGGCGGGCAGGTCGCGGCGACGGAGCACGTCGTAGCGACCCAGGCGTGCGGCGAGGACGTAGTGCTCCTGCACGAACGCGCGCAGGATGAAGTAGTAGCGCGCCGAGTTCGAGAAGAAGCCGAGATTGCGGTTGACGGTGACGACGAAGCGCGGCGGGTCCGCCGTCAGCACACGGACCACCTCGGCTTCCTCGAGATGATCGGGCCGGCCGGCGTACCAGTAGTCGTGACGCGTCGCGGACGGGTGATCGAGCAGGAACGGGACCAGCGCGACGGCGGGGAAGCCGAAGATCGGCTCGCCGGGTTTGAGCCGCGCGCGCAGCCAGGCCAGCAAGGCGTTCAGGGCGCGCACGTCCGAGCCGCGGCTCTCCTCGAGGACGACGGGGGCCGCCGCCGACGCGACCGTGATCCCCGGTGCCGCCTGCACGGTGCCGTCGCGCACGACGACGACCGCCGACAGGCTCGGGAGGGTCGCCGCGAGCGCGAGCACGACGCAGGTCGCGATGGCGGCGCCGGTCAGCAGGCGCGGTGACACCCGGAGCGCGCTCGCCCACGCGTCGATCGTGCGCGCCGTCGCCCACGCCGCGAGGACGAGGCCCGACGGCAGCGCGATCAGGAGATGCGTCGAGTCGATGCGTGGGTACAGCTCGGCATACATGCACAGCGCGAAGACGAGGATGCCGAGCAACTGCGGCGAGAGCGGTCGATTGGCGCGGACGCTGCGAAGGAACGTCATCGCCGTGACGAGGTACAGCAGGGGCGCGGCGAAGAAGCCGATGTGCCCCACCTGCAGCATGACCGACCGTGCCAGGCCTTCGGGGAAACGTGCCCAGCGCGTCAGCAGGGCGCCACCGCACGCGATCGCGCCGAGGGCGAGCGCCGCCGCCCAGATGCTCCGCACCCGCTCGCGCCGAAGCGCCATACCGACGAGGCCGAACGCGATGAGACCGACGGCGGCGGCAGCGGCCCACCCGCCGGGAAGGCCGACGGGTATCGGGTAGGGAATCGCGTAGACCAGGTCGAAGTCCGTGCCGACGAGAAAGATCTCGCGCAGCAGTCCGCTCAGACCGAGCGTCGCGAGGAAGGGCAGGAGCCACGGCAGCGACACCGCGACCATCGTCGCCGCGAGCAGCGCGATCGCCATTGCGAGCCGCCCGGTGGGGTGCGGGATCGATCCCGTGGCCCACAGGAGACGACCCGCGATGAGCACGACCGTTGGCCCGAGGATGAACGCCGATTCGACCGTCGTCACCGCGACGGTGAATCCCGCGAGCAGGAAGCCGGCGGCGAGGACCAGCAGCGTGCGCGCCAGGTGGCGTTCCGGATCGGTGCGACCCGCGTGCAGGAAGGCGAGGGTGAGGCCACACGCGAGGCCCGCGAGCGCGCCGGCGTTCTGCTTGAAGGCGAAGCCGACGCCGGCGGCGATCCCGGCGGCGATGAGGGCTCGCCGGCGTCCGGTCACCAGATGGCGATCGAACGCGACCTGGGCGGCGAGGAACGCGCAGGTGCCGTACCATGACGGGTAGGGCACGTTGAACGCCGCGAACAGGCCGACGAACACCGGCATGTACGCCGCCCATCCGAGCGCCACGGTGGCGGCGAGTGCGGTGCCGGCGACCGGCCGGGCGAGGGCGAACAGCAGCCCGACGCTGGTCGAGTTGACGGCGACGAGCATCCAACGCACCGGGACGACCGAGACCCCGAACAGCCGGAACAGGGCCGCGTTCAGGTAGAACGTGGCGGGTGGATAGCCGGTGTGAAAGTCGACGTACGGGCGCTCGCCGTGGAACGTCCGTGCGATCTGCTGGAGCAGGAGGCCCTCGTCCTCGAGCAGGATGCCGTAGTGGACGAAGGTCGCGAAGTAGATCGCTGCAATGCCGACCACGAGCAGCGCCGCGAGGGTGTGACGTGGCGCGTAACCCGTCGGCATTCGGGGCGAGGCGTAGTACGCCGTCCGGACCCGCGTCAACGAAAAGCTTGACGGCGCCAGCCTCGATGTCGTTCAACCCGAGGGGATGATCCGCTATCCGGTCGCGCGCCCGTCGCTCGGGGCGCGGGAGCGCGAGTATCTGCTCGACGCGTTCGACAGCGGGTGGGTGTCGTCGCAGGGACACTACGTCGACCGGGTGACGCACGAGTTTCCTCGCGCCGTCGGTGCGACCGCGGGCGTGCCGTGCGCGAGCGGCACTGCGGCGCTGCACCTGGCCATGCTGGCGCTCGGCGTCGGTCCCGGCGACGAGGTCATCGTGCCCGACCTCACCTACGTCGCGACCGCGAACGCGCCACTGTTCGTCGGCGCGTCGTCGGTGCTGGCCGACGTCCGCGAGCGCGACTGGAGTCTCGACGTCTCGGCGCTCGCGGCGCTGGTGACACCGCGCACCCGTGGCGTCATCGCCGTGCACCTGTTCGGGATCGTCGGCGACCTCGGGCCGTTGCGCGTGTTCTGCGACGCGCACGGGCTCTGGCTGGTGGAGGACTGCGTGCAGGTGCTCGGCGCACCGCTCGGCGAGCGTCGGCCAGGGCGATGGGGTGAGCTTTCGACGTGGAGCTTCTACGGCAGCAAGGTGCTCACGAGCGGGGAGGGCGGCTTCGTCACGACGGAAGACCGGCCGGATATGCTCGCCGCCGCCGACGCCTACCGCACGCAGGCGGTCGTGCCGGGCGCGCACTACGTGCACGCGCACGTCGGGTTCAACTATCGCCTGACCAACCTGCAGTGCGCGCTCCTCTGCGCGCAGCTGGAGTCGCTCGACGCGTTCCGCCATGCGCGGGCCGCCATCGGCGCCGCCTACGATGCCGCGTTGGCGGTGGCGCGCGAGGAGGGCCTCCTCGCGCCGTCGCCGCATGCAGACGTCTGCTGGCTCTACGCCGCGGTCCTCGACGATGCGCGACGGGGCGGCGCACGTGACGACGTCGCACGTGTGCTGCTCGAACGCCACGGCATCGACACGCGTCCCTTCCCGCGCCCCATGCACGAGCTGCCGCACTTCAGCACGGCCCGGACAGGCCGGCTCACGGTTGCGCCGCGGCTGGCGCGCACCGGGCTCAGCCTGCCGACGTACGTCGGGCTCGAGCGCTCCGACGTCGACGTCATCGCGGCGGCGTTGGTCGCGGCGCTGCGAGCGGCCGGGTGACCCTGCCGATCACCGCGGTCCTCGGAACCATCGACGAGGCCGTGAATCTCCGCCGCCTGCTGCCGCGCCTGCGGACGGTCGTCGGCGAGATCGTGATCGTCGACGACGCCAGCCGTGACGGGTCGCGGAAGGTGGCGCGCGAGTATGGCGCCATCGTCGTCGAGCGCCCGTGCCGGCTGGGTATCGGCTCGGCGGTGTACGCCGGCGTGGCGGTGGCGTCGAAGCCGACCATCGTGACGATGGACGCCGACGGCAGCCATCCGCCGGAGGCGCTGGTGCAGGCCCATGCGCGACTGGCCGAGGGGTGGGACGTCGTCCGCTTCAGTCGGTTCCTGGACGGGTCGACGTGGGACGCGCCACTCCTCCGGCGCGCCGGCGTGCGCCTGGTCGCCGGGATGATCGCGCCGCTGTGCCGCCTGCCGCTCACCGACCCGACCAACGGGTTCATGCTCGCACGCCGCGAATGCTTCGCGGGGGCGACGCGGTTCCGGAACGATCCTGGGGAGGGATGGGTGGCGGAGTTTCTGGCGCGCAATCGCGACCGACGCATGATCGAGCTGCCATACGCGCACGCGGCGCGGTACGACGGCCGCTCGCGGTTCACTCTGGCGCAAGAGCTGTCGCGTCTCGCGCGCAGCGTGCGGCTCGGCGTCGGGGGTTAGTCCGTCGGAACCTGCCGCGACTCGGTCTTGAGCGCGAGTAGCGGCGTCGCATCCAGCGGTGTGACGCCGAGGCGTTCGTACAGACGGTCGGCGAGCACGTGCAGGCGTCGGCCGTCGCGCGTGCCGATGGGACGCGCCGGGACACCGGCGTTGATCGTCCACGGTTCGACGTCGTGCGTGACGACGGCGCCGGAGCCGATCACCGCGCCTTCGCCGATCGTCACGCCGGGATGGACGACGGCGTTCGTGCCCAGGAAGACGTGGCGGGCCAGATGCACGAACGAGCGGCGGACGGCACGGAACTCGGCAGGGATCGTCGGGTTGGTGAGCCCTTCGCCATGGATCATCTCGGTGCCGGTGACGACGCGGGCCCCGGCGCTGAAGCCGACGAAATCCTCGGCGATGCACGTGCCGCCGCCGCCGATGCTGCTGTGGTTGGCGAGATGCACGAAGTTGCCGACGACGGTCGTCGCGCCACCATGGATCCAGGTGAACTCACTGATGCGCACGTGGCTTCCCAGTCGGATGCGCTCGGGGCAGACGAAGACGCAGTAGGGGTGGATCGTCACCGCCTCGCCGACGGCGTCGAAGACGAGGGCCTGCCCAGCGTAGTCGATCGTCGTCGGCACCGGGGAGCCTTCTAGAACGTGTCTTCGAGCGCTACCAGCGTCTCAGAATCCCTGCGCGGGGCGGGCGGGGTGCGGGTGCTGGTACAGGCGTTCCACTTCCAGGGCGAGGGCAACCTGCTTGGCCAGCGACTCCAGGAGGTCCAATTGCTCCGGTCGCAGAAAGCGTTCGGGATGCGTTGGGCGCACGGCCAGAATCCCTGCCGTGGTGTCGGCCGCCCGCAGGGGCACGTAGAGATTCCCCGTCGTGGGTGAGACGGGCGTTCCCCACCCCGCCATCCGGCCGCTGTCGTAGGCGGCGCGGGCCACGTGGATCTCGTTCGTGATGTCCTTCTCGATCACCGAGGACAGATCGCCCGCAGCCCACTTCAGCTTGTGGCCGTCGTCCGGCAGCAGGGCCGCGACCGCCCCGTCGACGATCTGCGAGATGTATCGCACCGCGAGCTCGAGGATGTTCTCGACGCCACGTGTGCTGGCAAGCTGCCGACTGAGACCGTGCATGGCCGCCGCCTGTCGTTCCTGCAGCCTGGCGATCGCCGCCTGCTCTCGCATCCCGGCCGCCAGGTGACTGATGACCAGCGACACCAGCGCCATCACGACGAACGTGACGACGTACTGCCCTTCTTCCACGGTCAGCGAGAAGCGGGGTGGAACGAAAAAGAAATCGAACGTCAGCACACTCAGGAGCGACATCAGGACCGCCGGGCCGCGCCCGCATTCCGTGGCCGTGAGCGTCACGCCCAGCAGATAGACCATGATGATGTTGCTCAGGTGGAAGTACGGGTACATCAGGAAAGAGATCGCGGTCGCCAGGATCAGAAAGACGAAGCCGGAGCCGTAGTCGGACAGGTGGATTCGCCCGGGGCGGGCGACATGGATTTCTTCCCGGGGTTGCATGGGATTCAGATCCCCGGAGGTGACGTAGACGTCGACGTCGCGGGTGATGCGCAGGAGGCGATCCACGGGGCTCCCCGAGAAGATGCTTCTCCAGGAGGGCAGTGTCGGCTTTCCGACGATGAGCCTGGTGACGTCCCGCTCCCGTGCGAAATCGGCGATCCGTTCGGCGATGTCCCTGCCGGCCAGCGTGACCGCCTCCGCCCCGAGCTCCTCCGCCAGGCGGAGGTTGTCGGCGGCACGGAGGCGGGCGTCCGGCAGCATCGCCATCTTGGGCGGCTCGACGTGGACCGCCGACCAGGGGGCATGGAGCCGGGTGGCCATCGCGTGGGCCGCGCTCACGAGGCGGGCCGAGGATGGGTTCGAGCTCACGCACACCAGGATGCGTTCCTCGGTAGGCTTCTTCGGGTTCGGCATCGTCCACCTCCCTCGATCGGTTGCGATGACTCGGGTCGGCATGGTCGTGCAGGCCGTTGGTTCGGCTTTACCAATGATCGAGGCCGAGACAACCCGGGTACGGGTCACTCATGGAAGCATGGGCCGTGCCGTCCTGGAGCTCGCAGATGGTGAGGAAGCCGCCCGGCGTCGTGCGGAAGCCATTGCGAAATGCAGCAACGAGCCCTGCAATTCGAAATGCGTCGCCGCACCCGTTCGTCGTCGATCGCTTGACTCGGTGCGACCGGACCGCAAGGTCGACCGGGAATGAACGCGCAGGAATTCCTGGGTCTCCGGGCCACGCACAATCCCCATCGCTGGGTCCTACCCGTCGAGCCCGGCATCTGCGTGCGCTACGCCGGCTTCCTCTTCGGCGGTTGCGGGCTCGGAGCGGCCGTGACGGCGCTCGAGGCGGTGACGGGACGGCAGCTGGTCTGGGCGACGGCGCAGTATCTCTCCTACGCGCGCCCGCCCGACATCCTCGACCTCGACGTCACCGTGCCCGTCAGCGGCAGGCACAGCTCGCAGGCGAGGGCGACGGGCCACGTCGGCGATCGCGAGATTTTCACCGTCAACGCGTCGCTCGGACGCCGCACGCTCGACGTTCACGGCACCTGGGCGCAGATGCCCGACGTCCCGCCGCCGGACGCGTGCCGACCCGCCCCGATGATGGAGGGCGGCGATCGCACGATCCACTCACGCGTCGAGCTACGCGTCGGGATGGGACGCTACGGCGCCGACAAGGACGGCACGCCGAGCAGCGACGGTCGCTCCGCGATCTGGGTGCGCATCCCGGAGGGGGTCGAGACGTCGGCCGCGGCGCTCGCGATCATTGCCGACTGGATGCCGTCGGGCATCAGCCACGCGCTCGGGCGCTGGGCGGGCGGCAACAGCCTCGACAACACGCTGCGCATCGTCGACGTGTTCCCGTCGGAATGGATCCTGTGCGACATCCGCGTCCTCGCGATCGAGCACGGCTTCGGGCACGGGCTGATCCACCTGTGGGGCGAGAACGGGCGGCTCCTCGCGACCGGCAGCCAGTCGTTCATCGTCCGATTGATGAGCTGACGGCCGGCAGACGTCACGAGACTGTTACCTCGGCGCACGCACCCCGTAAACGTCGTCTGTCATTCAGTGCTCTCCGCGATACGCGCGAGGAGGACGCTGATGAACGACGACAGTCCCGCAAACGACGAGTCCGCAACTGGGGAAACCAACGCGACGGGGATCGGACGCCGCACCGTGCTGAAGGGGGCGATCGCAACCGCGCCGTTGCTGTTCCTCGGCTCGTCGCTCCTGCAGCCACGCGCCGCGCGCGCCGCGGTGAGCACGGGACCGAGCACGACGACGGCGCCGTACCTGGTTCCGAGCGTCGACGGTGTCGAGACGGTCTCGATCCTGACGGTGGGTGACGCGGCCGACGGGTATCGCATGGTGGGCATCCCCGACGGGCTGGGCGCGTTCCAGAGCAAGCGGGGAGAGTTCACGCTCCTCATGAACCACGAGATCACCGCTGGAGCGCCGGGCATCGTGCGTGCGCACGGCTCGAATGGTGCCTTCGTCTCGCGGTGGACGATCGACGCGAAGACCCTCGAGGTCATCGACGGCAGGGACCAGACGCTGTCGCCCGATCACGTGCACCGCTGGGATCCGGCGCAGAAGACCTACTCGCAGGGGACCACGCGCTGGGAGCGGTTCTGCTCCGGCGACCTCCCCTCGCAGAAGGCGCTCGGCAGTCAGAGCCACGGCACCCGCGAGCGCATCTACCTGAACGGCGAGGAGGTCACCGAAGGGCGCGCGTGGGCGCACGTCGTCACCGGCGACCACGCCGGCGAGAGCTGGGAGCTGCCGCGTCTGGGCCGGCTGGCATTCGAGAACGTCGTCGCCAGCCCGCACCCGCAGCGGAAGACGGTCGTCGTGTGCCTCGACGACTCGAGCATCAACACGTTCCCGACCACCACCCCGAACGCGACCGATTTCCCGAGCGAGGTCTACGTCTACATCGGCACCAAGGTGCGCGGCGGGCATCCCGTGGAATCGGCCGGGCTCACCAACGGCAAGCTCTACGGCCTCAAGGTGTCGCTCGACGACGGCACGACGATCGCCGGCGAGCGCAACGACTTCGGTCTCGGCAGCACCGCGTTCGTCGGCTCGGGACGGTTCAGCCTGGTGGAGCTCGGGCCGGGCGGTGACGTCTCCGGCTTCACCAATGCTGCGCAGTTCGAGCAGGAGTCCATCGACAAGCAGGTCTGTCGCTTCCAGCGCGTCGAGGACGGCGCCTGGGACCCGAAGCAGGAGGACGACTTCTACTTCGTCACGACCGCGAGCCTGACCGCCAACTGCCGACTCTGGCGCCTGCGGTTCGACAACGTCGAGAAGCCCGAGCGGGGCGGGACGATCACGATCCTGCTCCGGGGCGACGAAGGCCACGGCATGCTCGACAACGTCACCATCGATCGCCGTGGGCGCATCCTGATGGACGAGGACCCGGGTAACAGCTCGCGCCTTGCGAAGATATGGATGTACCACATCGCGAGCGGGACGCTGACGCAGATCGCGTCGCACAATCCGCAGATCTTCGACGCCAGCATCCCCGACAACCCGGTCTTCGTGACGCAGGACGAGGAGTCGTCGGGCATCGTCGACGCGGAGGAAATTCTCGGGAAGGGATGGTTCCTCCTCGACGTCCAGGTGCACAAGGCGAACCCCGATCCGGAGCTCATCGAAGGCGGCCAGCTCCTGGCGCTGTTCGTCGACCCGACGTTGACCTGAGCGCGATCGCGATGCGCGCTGCGGTGGGATTCTGCCTGCTGTTGACGTTCGCCGGAGAGGCAGTCGCTGCCTCTCCGGCACAGAAGTGCACCTCGGCAAAGATGAAGGCGGCCGCCAACATTGGGGCCGCCGATGCCAAGTGCGTGTCACGGGCGAGCAGCGGGGGGGTGCCGATCGACGAGGCCTGTCTCGACAAGTCGTCCCTGAAGCTGCTGCAGGCGTTCGAACGCGCCGAGGCGAGCGGGGGCTGCCTCACGGTCGACGACGCCCCGCAGGTCGCGGGGATACTGGAAGGCGTCGTCACGTTCGCGGAGGAGAATCTCGGCGACGATGGTTCGAACGGCAGCCGGCGGTGCGCCTCGACGCGACGGAACGCCGCCGGCGCGTATCTCAGCGCGGTGCTCCGGTGCCACGCGGTGCGGGCGCTCGCGGGCGCCCTCCCGATGCCGCATGTCTCGATCGGGCGCAGCTGAAGCTGGTGCGGCCGTTCGACAAGTCGGAGAGCTCCGCCCACGGCGCCTGCTCGACGGGCGCGGATGCCTCGGCGACGCAGGCAGCCATGGAGGCGATCGCGGCCGCGGTGGTGGCGACCGTGAGCGGCGCCGCAACGACCACCACGTCGTCGTCGACGACCTCGACGGTCCCCACGACGACGTCCAGCACGGTCCCCGGGATCGTGAGCTATGCGACCCATGTGCAGCCGATCTTCGATACCAATTGCGTGTTCTGCCACACCGGGGCCTTCCCGCCCGTGGGGCTCAACCTCTCGTCGCCGGCGTCGTACGCCAATCTCGTCGACGTCAGCAGCAGGGAGTGTCCGGGGACGAAGCGTGTCGATCCGGGCAGTCCCTCGACCAGCTACCTCATGCACAAGATCGTCGGCAGCGGTCCGTGCTTCGTCGGCTCACCGATGCCGCTCCACCTCTCGCCGCTCCCCGCGCTCCAGCAGGCGACGATCTCGACGTGGATCCTGCAGGGGGCGATGAACGACTGAGACGAGCCCGTCTACTCGGACAGCAGCGCAGCGGCGACGCGGTGGCCGCTGCGCACTGCGCTCTCCATGTAGCCGGCGAGTGACTCGGTGTGCTCGCCCGCGAAGCGGATCCGCCCGACGCCGTCGCGCAGTGCCGGCCAGAACGGCACCATCTGCCCTGGGCCGAAGACCGCGTAGCCGCCGCCGGTGTACGGCTCGTTCGCCCACGCCATCGTGGCCGCACGCGCCGTCCGGTGCGGCACCCCTTCGGGATAGACGCGGTCGAGCTGACGCTGGAACGTGCCGATGCGACGGACGTCGGTCATGCGGGCGGCGGTGCGCGCCGGACGACCGGTGATGAACTGCGTGAGCAGCCCGCCGGTCGACGTGTACGAGTCGGTGGGCGCCCACGCGACGTGGAAGGGAAGGTCGGTCACGGTGAACCCCGGCACCCCGTCCGCCTCCCAGAAGCGCGCGTCGTACTCGGTGATGACCTTGGCTGCCGGACCGAGGTCGAGCCCGGCAATGGTTGCCGCGAGCGCAGCCGGCAGTGCCGGCGCGAAGGTGATGCGTCGGACCGGCGGCATCGGGACGGCCAGCACCAGATGGTCGGCGTCGACGGTGTGCGGTCCGGCGATCACGCGCACACCACCCGCATCGTGCTCGACGCGCGTCACCGCCGCACCGAGCAGCACCCGATCGCCGAGATCGGCGGCCATGGCCTCGACCAGCCGCGAGTTGCCGCCCGCGATACGCATCGTCTCGGCGCCGGCGTCGCCGATGTCGGCGACGACGGCCGCCTGCTGCGCGACGAACAGCATCGACACCTCGGACGGCTCGGCGTTGAAACCTGCCCGATGCTCGAGACGGACGAGGAAATCGGCTTCGGGGACGAGATGCTGTCGACGGATGAAGGTGTCGAGGCTGAGCTGATCGAGCGCGATCGCGTTGGCTGCACGCTCGGGATGCTCGGGATCGACACCGGCCGCGACCTCGGCGACGGCATCGTCGAAGCGAAAGTAGTCGCGTAGGACCGCACCGTCGCGCAGCCCCAGGAGATCGAGCAGCGGGCCGCGATGCCGCCGGCGGAACACGACGGACTGCAGCAGCTTGTCGGGGGGACGGAGCTCGGTCGTGAGGCCGAAGCGCGCGACCATGGCCAGGAGCCGGTCGTGGTTGTCGTCGATGGATTCACCGCCGGCCTCGGCGTGCAGCCCGGAGGAGAACGCGTCGTAGAGCGTATGCACGCGTCCACCGACGCGGTCGCGGGCCTCGAGCACCACCACGTCCCAGCCGGCGTCGCGCAGGTCGAGTGCGGTGGTGAGCCCCGCCAGGCCTGCGCCGACGATCACGGCCCGTGGAGGAGACACGACGCCCCGGGCCGAAGCCGCCCAGGTGCGGCCGGCCAGCGTCGCGGTGGCGCCGGCGACGGCAGCGGTCAGGAACGCTCGGCGTGTGAAGGCTGCCGTCGACTCATCGTCCGCCATGCTCGGAAGGCGCTACCGCGGGACGGAGCGCGTGGTCAAGGCGATATTGAGTCATCGCGCCATGCACGGCGAGCTGCTAAGCCCGGCCGGGCGCGGAATGATCAAGGCGATCTACTGGGTCTTCGTGGCCGTCGACACGATGGGGTTGCTGCTCCTGTTCGTGCTCGGCCTTGCCGCGGCCGGGCCGTCCAGGACGAATCCGATGTCCGTGGCCCTGTATCTGCTGGTCCTCCCGGGGCTGGGGCTCGTCTCGTCGATCCTGCTCTTCGTCCGCAGCCATGCCCGGGCCTGGCGGGTGGTGGGGTTCGTCGTCGCGGCTGCTCCGGTGGTTCTCTGTGCCGGCACGCTGGCATTCTCGCGCGCGCAATTCTTGCTGAACTCGAACGAGCTGGGCGAGCTGACGTTCTTCAGGGCGGGACCGAAGCGCGACATCGTCGAGGCCATCCGGCGGAACGATGCGCCGACGGTCGCAGCGCTGGTGCCGCAGGTCGACGTCAACGACGCCGGGATGGACGGCATGACCCTGCTGATCAGTGCGCTGCGACAGCTGCGAGACACGCCGGATCGCCAGGAGGTGCTCGAGGTGCTGCTCGCGGCCGGCGCCGATCCGAACAAGGGCACCGAATACGAAGTGCCGCTCGAGATGGCGCTCCAGACCGTGGAGCGCACCGGGCCCCGCCCGGTGAAGCTGCTGCTCGAAGCCGGTGCGAATCCGAATCGCACGACACTGATGGGGCCGCCGATCTACTTCGGAGGCGCGGGAAACGGCGTCAGCACGGAGGTCATGACGATGCTTCTCGACCATGGTGCCGATCTGAACGCGACGGGTCCCAAGGGCGAGCGCGTCCTGTTCTACGCAGCCGATGCGCGCAACTGGAAGGCGGTGCTGCTGCTGCTCGAACGCGGCGTGGATTGGCGACAGGGGCGGTCGTTCAGCGGGAAATCGTTCAAGAGCATGCTGGAAGCGAATGCTGCCTGGGCAAGTGCCGATCCAGGATTCGCCGACGTCATGAGCCATCTCGCGCGCCACTGAGTCGCGCACCGGAAAAGACGCTGGATCGCGCCGCCGGGGCCGTGGCATGCTGCGCCCCATGAAGATCGACTTCATCGCCCCCGTCGGACCGCGCAAGTTCCTGCGCACGCGCCGCGAAGAGCTGGCGGCGATGCGCTTCGAGCGCATCGACGTCGAGCAGATGGGGGCGACGCTCGGTGCCGAGATCAGCGGGGTCGACCTGCGCCGCCCGCTCGACGATGCGACCTTCGCCGAGATCGAGCGCGCCTTGCTCGCCTTCAAGGTCATTTTCTTTCGCGATCAGGACTTGGCGCCGCTCGAGCACGCCGCCTTCGGCCGGCGCTTCGGCGAGCTCGAGGTGCATCCGTTCCTGCCGGCGCCGGAGGGCTGTCCCGAGGTCGTGTTGCTCGCGAAGAGCGAAACCGTCGGTGGCTACGAGAATGGCTGGCACTCGGACGTGACCTGGCGCGTGGCGCCGTCGCTGGGCTCGATCCTGCGCTGCCGCGAGTGCCCGCCGGTCGGTGGCGACACGCTGTTCGCCGACATGGCGGCCGCGTACCAGGGTCTGCCGGACGAGGTGAGGGAGCGCATCGACGGCCTGCGCGCGGTGCACGACTTCACGATCACGTTCGGGCGCACGATGTCCCCGGAGAAGCTCGCCGAGAAGCAGCGCGAGTACCCCGCGGTGTCGCATCCGATCGTGCGCACCCATCCGCAGACCGGCGAGAAGGTGATCTACGTCAATCGTGGCTTCACGAGCCACATCGAAGGACTCGACCGCGACGAAGGCGGCCGGCTGCTCAGCTACCTCTACCAGCAGGCGAGTCTTCCCGAGTACCAAGTGCGCTTCCGCTGGAAGAAGGACTCGATCGCGTTCTGGGACAACCGCTCGACGCAGCACTACGCCAGCTCGGACTACTGGCCCGAGACGCGCGTCATGGAGCGCGTCACGGTGGTGGGCGACCGGCCCTGCTGAGAATCGGCGCGATGCGCTAGACGCGCGTCGCGGTAGTGCGGTAACCTCGCAGCTAGCTTGCACTACCGGATGTTGCCGCTGGCGCTCGTGGCTCTGCTCGTTGCGTCGACGGCCGTCGCGGCGACGCCGCCGAGGCGACGCTGTGTCCGCGCATGCGGCAACGTCGTGAAGCACTGCGCCGACGAGGGCGTCGGGTCGTCGCGACGATGCAGGCGGCTGGCGCGCATCATCGAGCGCTGCGTCGTCGCGCGAGGACCGTGCGCCCTCCCAACGTCGACGACGACCACGACGATGGTCGGGAGTACCGTGCCGTCGAGCAGCACGACGATCGCGCTCCCGTCGAGCACGACCACCACCACGCTCGCCGAAGCATTCGCGTGGGAAGGCTTCTGGAGCTTCATCGGAACGCGACTCGACTTCGATGCATGCCCGTGGGCTCCGACGACGATCGTCGAGACGGTCAGGATCACTGGCGTACCGGTCGGCGGTCTCCAGATTCTGTGCACCGGCGACATCACGATGAATCCGTGCGGGGAGGGCGGCGTCACCGACGACGGCGGTGTTGCCTGCTTTCACGATCTGTCACCTGCCGAGGTGCTCTCGGCGCGGGCGTTCCCGCCTACGGATGGCAAGCCGGCAACGCTGACCGTCGGCTGGCGCACCGCCTACGAGACCGACGACGACTGTCGTGCCTTCTGGTCTGGAACGCTCGTCCGGATCGACCAACCGATCTCGCCGCCCTGACGACGGAGAACGTCCACACGCTTCAACTGCTGAACGGCCCGCGGTAGGGGAGTGTCATGCAAAACGGCGGGTGGGGGCGGATCCTCGGGCTCGTAGCGCTCGCGCTGGTGTCCGGGTGCAGCGGTGACGGCTGGCCCGAGGCGGTCCAGATCACGTTTCGGGATTCATGCCTCAGGAACGGTCGTGCCGCCGCTGCGCCGACGACCCCGGACGAGGCGGTGGTCGCGTACTGCGATTGTCTCCTCCATGACCTTCAGGCCGTGATGACGCATCACGAGCTCGGCCAGAAGGAAGCACTCGCGGTGAGCAGGGCGAAGCAAGAGAACATCTCGGTCGGCGAGGCCTTCGGTGCCGATCCCGTGATCATGGCCGCCACGGAGCACTGCGGAGCGGCACGGAAGGACTAGCCGACTTCGCGCGACCCGAGGCGCTCCCGCACGCGCTGCAAACCCACGGCCGCCAGCAGCGAGAACACCGGGATGAGCGGCGCATGGTAACGCACGCCGCCGAAGAAGATCACCCCGTGCAGCAGCAGGAAGTAGGCGACGGTCAGTGGCAGGACGAGCGCCGCCGGATGGGCGGCGCGCAGCACGCTCGGCAGACCGACGAGCGCCAGCGCGAGGACGCCGAAGAAGTACAGATCGGACACGCCGCGCACGATGCGGTCGAGCACCGGCCCGACGGGCGCCCCGCCGATCACGACCGCGTCGCGGTGCATCGACCAGACGTGGTGGTCGTGGGCGAACAGGTAGTAGAGCCGTCGCGGGATCAGGGTCAGCTCATGCCGGGGATGCGTGAGCAGGTAGCGCGCGCCGTACCGTAGGTCGACCTTCGCCTGCTCCACGTCGCGAGTCGGACGGGGCAACAGCTCGAGCGACGGGAACTCCTGCCGACGCAGGTCGTCCATGGTGTGCGAGTCCGTTCCCTCGGCGATCGGATTGTGGGCGAAGAAGAACGCGCAGGGGCCGTCCGTCGAGAGCAGGATGGGCGCGCCCGAGACGCGGTAGTTGCGCGCCGTCCAGGGCAGCACGACCAGGGCCAGCCCCGCGACGACGAGGAGGCAGCGCCGGAGCGTTGCTCGAACGCCCTCGTTCAGAGTCCACACGACGGCTGGGACCACGAGGAACGGGAGCGCGACGCCGCGCACCAGCGATGCGAAGCCGAGGACGATGCCGAACGTCACCCAGTGCCAGCGCGCGGTGGTGGGCGTCCAGCGGACGAACAGGAAGAGCACCGCGACGAACAGCAGGGTGAACGTCGCCTCCGTCAGCGTCACCGCAGAGAAGAAGACGTCGCCCGGGAACACCGCGAGCATGGCGGCGGCGGTGAGGCCGACGTCGCGTTCGAACAGTCGCGAGCCAATCGCGTAGAGCAGCAGACACGTGAGGGCACCGAGCACGGCATTGAGCGTCCAGGCGACCTGGAGACTCGTGCCGAAGATGCCGTACGCGAGGCCGAGGGCCGCCGGGTACCCGGGCGGGAAGAGCAGCATCGGTGCGCCCAAATATCCAATGTATCCATTCCCGGCCGCGAGCTGGCGCGCGAGCCAGTCGTAGAGGCTCGGGTCGTGGAGAAAAGTCGCACGCGGGTCGACGTGCATAGTCAGGGCGCTGACGAGTCGGACGACGAACGCGACTGCGACCACGACGGCGACCATCCATCGCGTCACCCGGGTAGTGGGGGCCCTCATGCGGAAATTGTGGCCGGCTCGGACATGACGCGAAGACGATGGCCGCACCGAGGTGAGACTCTGGTCAACCGCGCTGGGTTGTCCTTCCGTATCGTCCCGGCTCGTCGGCGACGGAGCGGCCGTGTGAGATCAGACGCCGAAGTCCGCGCAGATGAAGTTGAAGAGGATGTCGGCGCCGAGCTCGATCTGCACCACGGCCGAGCCGTCATTGCCCCCGATCTCGAAGATGGTGTCCACCACCACGTTGCTTCCGATCGGCATGACGACGCAGATGGGCGCGCTGGCCCACGTCCCGGCTGGGAAGGTGATCGTGTAGGCGCCGGTCTCAATGCGTGCCGAGGTGTACTTCGTGGGCGAGGCTTGCGGCGTTCCGTCCGCATTGATGGCCCCTACCAGGGTGGCCACGCCGGGCCCGGGCGGTCCCGGCTCCCCCGGCAGTCCTCGGGGGCCTTGGGCTCCCACCGCCCCGAACGATGACAGATCGAGGGGGAGCTCCTTCTTCTTGCAGACGTCGCGGACGACGACCACACCCGACCTCTTCTGACACAGCACGCTCGCGCCGGCGGGGATCGCGACCGAGACGAGCATCGCGGCGAGCGCGAGTGAGACGTAGCGCATGTGACTGTTCTCCACGGCTTTGGTGTCGCACGCGGCCTGCGAGAGCGTCAACGCGAGGAGCGGTTGTGGCCAGCCGCCTTGCCTGGTCGCGCTGGAGGCTGAACCGCCCCGGTTTCTCTGGAGGCCTCCGGGAAAGCCGGGGCGGTTCAAGTCGGCGTCAAGATCGCGTGGCTTGAGGAGCAGACGGGCGTCGACCACGCGACGTTGCGCAGGCACTACAGAAGTGGATACCGCGCGACGAAGAGAGCGAGCTGGCGCGGTTTATTGGAGTCCGATCCGGGCCTGTTCGCGTCAAACTATGTCCGCCTCGGCCACAATCCCAAATCCGCGACCCAAAAGTTAGAAGCAACTCCGAGAGTTGAGGACATGCGAAGGGGGGACTTGAACCCGTCTGCTGACGCAGAAAGCGTTCAGGAATCGCAGTGGCTTACCGCCGTGAACCGCCGCCAAGCGCCGCGAATTGTGTCCGCCCGGACACTATTCGGCCGGGAAGGCGGGCTCGGCCTGTGGTTTGGTAGGGCCACCATGGCGTACACACCCACGCTACGCGCCGGCTTGAACCGCCTCGGGGGGTTCTCCGGAGGCTGGACGCGTCTGGTTGATGTCTGTTACGCGCTACCCTGCGCTCGCTCGCGGGAGCTGCTGCCGCCGGCCTGACCTTGGATCCGAAGCCAACAGAGGAGGACGCTGTGGTCAAAGCGTATAAGATCAATAGCGTGGAGATGCGTGTCCTGAACTCGACCCCGAAAACGCTCGCTGTGTTCGCCGTCGCATCGGTGACCTCAAGCGGGTGGTGTTGCCCTCGCCTCGTTCCCTGGGTCTATGTTGCTCCGCCGGTTGATGGAGTCTATGACTTCGACTTAGTAGCGACTCCGCCGTCGGGAATCGCCCTCGATGTGATCACGCCAATTGCCATCGCGGATACGTTTGCGGCTCCACCGTCCGGTTTCAAGGGAGTGCGAATTCACGCGTCGGCCAATGCGGTCGAAGCCCTGATCGCAGGTACGAACGCGGTCGACTTCAGCGACGCAGGCAGCAAACCGTTGTGGGATGGTGACCTTCCGTGGCCGGATATCTTGAGAGCGTCCGATGGCAATATCGTCGGCAACGGCTAGGTGGTCGGGTTAGCGGGAGGGAGCGGTGCCTTAAGCGCCGTAGGTGCGGTCTTCACCGCACGCGGGGCGAAGGCGCGCGGGCCTTGCCCCCCCGGCCCGAAGTGCCGCGCGTGACCGCGGTTGGCGTGCGGATGGCCTGACCACCGACGAGTCCGGCCAAACTGGGTCGTGGCTGCATGGCGCCGTTAACCCGATCTCGGTCGCTGGACGAAAGGTAGCGTCCGGGCGTAGGGGCAATAAGTCATGCGACGGAATGAGCGGTCGAAGGGCTCACCGCATGCAAGTTCGATAAGTAGGACGGGCTCGGCAGCGCGGAGATCCGAATAGCGACCGGAGCCACCGAGGTACCGCCACGCTGTGGGGTCGCCTGGGAATCTTGGCTTGCCCCAGCCATGGTCGAGCACGACACCTCGAGTGGGGATCATATCGTGATCCCAAGTGTCGGATCGCGGTCGATTCCCGACACCGACAGGTCCTCGAAGAACGATCGCCGATTTGCTTCTCATGATGGACTTGCAGGGCTCGACGAATCCTCAATGGACCGCCGTCCTGCGAATGAATCCGGTGCTACGTCATCGAGGGCTCGGTGCCCAAAAGAGCTTCGCAACTCTCCCGAGCGACCCAGGTGTGTCGGGGTTCTGAATGCGGCGGACACACTCTCGAAAAAATCCAGCAATCTCGGATGCTAAGGAATGCGAGGAGGGGGACTTGAACCCCCACGGGTGTTACCCCACTAGCCCCTCAAACTAGCGCGTCTGCCATTCCGCCATCCTCGCACAAGGGGTCGAACTCGAGCAGGGGCCGTTTCCTAACAGAGCACTCCTGGGCTGTCGAGCATTGAACGGCTCACGGCGCGGGAGCTGGTGCAGGCGTCGGCGCGGGAGCCTCGGCGGCAGGGGCGGGCGCCTCCGCTGCAGGTGCCGGCGCGACCGGTGCCGGTGCATCGTTGGCCGCGACCGGCGGCGCCTCGGCGGCCGCACCCGGCGCAGGCGCCGCAGCATCACCCGCGTTCGGCGTCGGAATCGCCGCGTCGGGCGTCGGCGCCGTCGCGGGCATCTCCGTCGCCGGCGGCGGCAGGCGGTCGATCAGGCCCGACGACGGGGAGCGGCTCTGGCCGTAGGTGAGCATCAACGACGTCAGCATGAAGGCGATCGCCGTGCCCGTCGTGAGCTTCGTCAGCAGGTTGCCGGCGCCGCCCGACCCGAAGAGGGTCTGGCTGCCGCCACCGAAGACGGCCCCCATGTCGGCGCCCTTGCCGGTCTGCAGGAGCACCACGACGATGAGGAAGAGGCACGACACCACGTGGATGGTGGGAACGATGTAGCCAATGAAGACGGAACTCATCAGGACTCCTCGAACTGCACGATTCGCGTGAACGACGCCGCGTCGAGACTGGCACCACCCACGAGGGCCCCGTCGATGTCTTCCTTAGCCATGAGGGCATCGACGTTGTCGGGCTTGACGCTTCCTCCGTACAGGATCCGGATGGCGCCTGCCACCTGGTTGCCCCCGAGGCCCGTGAGCACCCCCCGGATGAACCGATGGACGTCCTGGGCCTGCTCCGGCGAGGCCGTTTTGCCGGTTCCGATGGCCCACACCGGCTCGTAGGCCACCACGCACCCGCGCAGCTGGGCGGCATCGATCCCCGCGAACCCACCTTTGGTCTGGCGATCGACCACCGCCTCCGTCGTCCCGCCCTCGCGTTCGGCCAGCGTCTCGCCGACGCAGACGATGGGCACCAGGCCGGCTGCGAGGGCAGCCTTCAGCCGGTGGTTCACGCTGGCGTCGGTCTCGCCGAAGTACTGCCGGCGCTCCGAGTGCCCGATGATGACGTGGGTGCACCCAGCTTCGACCAGCATGGCCGCGCAGATCTCGCCCGTGTACGCGCCCTTCGGCTCGCCGTGGACGTTCTGCGCCGAGAGCTTGATGACGCTGCCGGCGATCGTCTGCCGCGCCGTCTCGAGCGCGGTGAAGGGCGGGGCGATCACTACCTCGCGTCCCGACACCGTGCCGACGCTCTTCACCAGCGCGCCCGCCAGCGCGGCGGTCTCGGCGCGGGTGCCGTGCATCTTCCAGTTGCCGGCCATCATCGGGATGCGTGCCATCGATCAATCCTCCAGCGCGGCCAGGCCCGGCAGCGTCTTGCCTTCCAGGAACTCGAGCGACGCGCCGCCGCCGGTGGACACGTGGGTGACGGCGTCCGTCTTGCCGGCACGCGCGAGCGCGGCCACCGAGTCGCCGCCGCCGACGACCGTCGTCCCCTTCGATGCCGCGAGCGCGTCGGCGATCGCCATCGTACCCTTGCTGAAGGCGTCGATCTCGAAGATGCCCATCGGCCCGTTCCACAGCACCGTGCGCGCGCCGGCGATCTCCTTGGCGTAGCGCTTCGCCGTCTCCGGCCCGATGTCGACGCCGAGCATGTCGTCGGGGAACGCGTCGGCCGACACGATCTGCGTGCGCGCACCGGCCTCCGGCTTGTCTGCCGCGAGATGATCGACGGGCAGCAGCACCGACACGCTGCGCTTCGCGGCGCTCGCCAGCGTCTCGCGCGCCAGATCGACCTTGTCTTCCTCGACCCGTGAGCGCCCGACCGGCTTCCCCTGCGCCTTCAGGAACGTGTACGCCATGGCGCCGCCGACGACGAAGGACTGCACGCGCTCGAGCAGGTGGTCGATGACGCCGATCTTGTCCGACACCTTGGCGCCGCCGAGGATCGACACGAACGGCTTCTCGGCCGACGACAGCAGACGTCCCAGCACCTCGGCCTCGCGCGCCAGCAGCAGCCCCGCGGCGCGCTCCTTGAAGTGCTTCACCATGCCGGCGGTGGACGCATGCGCGCGATGCGCCGCACCGAACGCGTCGTTCACGTAGACGTCGGCGAGCTTGGCGAGCTGCGAGGCGAACCCGGCGTCGTTCTTCTCCTCCTCGGCATGGAAGCGAAGGTTCTCGAGCAGCACGACGTCGCCGTCCTTCATACCCGCGACCAGGCGCTCCGTCTCGGCGCCGATGCAGTCGGGCGCGAGCGTGACGGGTCGTCCGAGGCGCTCGGCAAGAGCCGTCGCCGCCGGCTTCAGCGAGAGCTCCGGCTTGGGCTGACCCTTCGGACGCCCGAGGTGCGATGCCAGCACCAGCCGCGCGTTGCGCTCGAGGAGCCATCGCAGCGTCGGCAGCGTGGCGTCGATGCGGGTGGCGTCGGTGATGGTGCCGTCCTTCAGCGGGACGTTGAAGTCGACGCGAACGAACACGCGCTTGCCGGCTGGATCGAGAGCGTCGAGCTGTCGCACGGGAGCACCTCCTGACGGGACGCGGCGGACCGCGCCGCGTATCTCACGCGTGCGCCGCGAACGTCAAGAAATACAGGCTCGCGATATTTGACGGGTTCCGACCCGCGGAGTAGGAACTTTCGCACGTTGGGTGTGGGGAGGCGCTGTGGTTCCTGAGATCGTGGCTACGCTGATCGGGCCGGGGCTCGCCGCCGCACAGTCCGCTGCTCCCATCGCAGCACCCGCACCGCCGCAGATGGAGTTCTGGCACCTCCTGTGGGGCTCCGGATGGGTCGTCCGACTCGTGCTCTTCACCCTCATCGCCTATTCGGTCGGTTGCTGGGGCATCGCCATCGCCAAGAGCCGCGAGATGCGGCGCGCACGCACGCAGTCGGCCCGCTTCATCGACGTCTTCTGGGACGCGAAGAACTTGAACACCATCCAGGCGGCCAGCTCCGACATGAAGGAAAGCCCTGTCGCCCAGGTGTTCCGCGCCGGCTTTCAGGAGCTGCAACGGTTCACGAAGGCGAAACGCGGCAACGCCGGCGAGACCGAAGAGGTCGAGTTCGGTGGCATCGAGAACGTGCAGCGGGCCATGCAGCGCGCCCGTACCCAGGAGGTCACGCGGCTCGAACGCGGGCTCACGTTCCTCGCCACCACCTCCAGCACGGCACCCTTCATCGGGCTGTTCGGCACGGTCTGGGGCATCATGACCGCCTTCATGGGCCTCTCCACCACCACGTCGTCGAGCATCCAGGCGGTCGCGCCGGGTATCGCCGAGGCGCTCATCGCCACCGCGATGGGGTTGGCGGCGGCCATTCCGGCCGTCATCATGTACAACCGTTTCGCACGGCAGCTTCGCGTGTTGAGCGCCGAGATGGACACCTTCGGCGCCGAGTTCCTCAACATCGCAGAGCGGCACTTCCTCAAGAAGTAGATCATGGCGTTCGGCGGCGGACAGAACGAAGGCGGCTCGATCTCCGACATCAACGTGACGCCGTTGGTCGACGTCATGCTGGTGCTCCTCATCATCTTCATGGTGACGGCCCCCATCCTGCAGCAGGGCGTGCCCATCGATCTGCCGAAGGTCGCCGCCGGTCCGCTCGCGGGCGACGAGGAGCAGCTGGTCGTCAACGTCGCGAAGACGGGTCAGGTGTACCTGAACGACACCCCGTACGGTCTGCCCGAGCTGACGATCAAGCTGCGCGCCATCGCGGCCGGGAAGCCCGACCGACAGATCTACGTGCGCGCCGATCAGGCGGTGCCCTACGGTGACGTCATGCGGGCGATGGGCGCGGTGCGCGATGCCGGGCTCGTCAAGGTGGGACTGGTCACCGAGCCCCCGCCGGGACGGTAGTCGCGCTCATGCCGCGCGTGACCCCCATGCGGCTCGCTCCCGAGTGGGACCCGCAATTCACCCGCATGGTGGGTGTCTCCGCCGGCGCGCACGTCGTCGTCATCATCCTCCTGATCCTGGCGCAGACGTTGACGCCGGCGCCACCGCCGCCGATCACGGCGTACACCGTCGAGCTCACCGACCTGCGCGGCTTGGGCGGACGCCTGCCGCCGGGGCCGCTCGACAAGCCGCTCGGAGCGGCACCGGCGCCCGGTGGGCCCAAGCCCGTGCCGCGCTCGACGGAGCCGCCGGCACCGTTGGCCGAGACGCCGCCGGAGCCGAAGCCGGTCGAGGCGCCAAAGCCGGTGGAGCCACCGAAGGCGGAAGATCCGAAGCCCGTGCCCGTCGAGCCGCCGAAGCCGCAGGAGCCGGTGGTGAAGCTGCCGGAGAAGCCGAAGCCGCCGGAGCCGAAGCCCGAAGCCAAGAAGCCAGAGCCAAAGCCAGAACCGAAACCCGAGCCCAAGCCCGAGGCGAAGAAGCCGGAGCCGAAACCCGAGCCGAAGCCGGAGGCGAAGAAGCCCGAGGCGAAGCCGGCGGAGACCCCGCCGAAGCCCGAGGCCGCAAAACCGGCCGACGCGAAGCCGACGACGGCCAAACCCGCCGACGCCGCCAAGCCCGCAGCGAAGCCCACCGAGGGCAAGCCCACCGGTGCGGCGGGCGGCACCGGCACCGGCGACGCCCCGAGCGACGCACCGGCGAACGACGCCTATTCCGCGGCGGCGGGTCGCTGGAAGACGAAGGCCGGAGGCGGTGGCGGTCTCAACGGGCCCGAAGGCGCCTCGGGCCCCATCGGCGAAGGTGGGACCGGTGGCGGTGGCGGGCAGGTGGTGGGGATCGAGTTCCTCGCCTATCGCCAGCGCGTCGTGCAGGTGGTGAAGGAGCAGTGGGCGAACGCGCTTCGCAAGCCGGGCCTGGTGGCGAAGGTGCAGTTCCAGATCGGCCCCGACGGCGCCGTCAGCGACATCCGCATCGTGCACCCGTCGGGCGATGCCGTATACGACACGTCGGTGACGCGCGCCGTGCAGCGGGCGAATCCGCTGCCGCCGCCCCCGACGCAGTACCGCAACGAGTTTCGCGAGTTCATGATCGAGTTCCATTCCGAAGAAGGAGGGCAGGGAGCCGGATGACGAAGATCCTGCGCATGAGTCTGGTGCTGCTGGCGACGCTCGCGGTCGCGCGGCCGGCGGACGCCGTCGTCACGGGGAGCATCTTCGGCCCCGGCAGCGAATCGTTTCCCATCGCCGTCGTGCCGCTGAAGAGCCTCAGCGGCGATTCAGGCGTCGCCCTCGGCAACGAGTTCGCGCGCGTGCTGTCGCGCGACCTCGATCTCTCCGGCTACTTCCGCCTGGTCGATCCGAAGACGTTCGTGGAGAACCCGCAGACGTCGGGCATCACCGCGGAGGAGGTCGACTTCGTCGGTTGGAGCAGCATCGGGGCGCAGGAGGTGGTGAAGGGCAGCGTCACCGTCAACGGCGACCAGATCACGGTCGAGGTGCGACTTCTCGACGTCCCCGGACGCAAGGACGTCCCGCAGGTCGGACGTCGCTTCGCCGGCGGTCGCGGCGACGTCGCGCGCATGGCGCACCGGACCGCCGACGGCATCCTCGAGTTCCTCACCGGCGAGCGCGGCCCGTTCGACTCGAAGATCGCGCTCACCAGCACGCGCGGCGGTCCACTGAAGGAGGTCAACGTCTGGACCTTCGACATGGACGCGCCGGTGAAGGTGACGAACGAGCGCTCCATCGTCGTCGCGCCGAGCTGGCGCCCCGATCTGCGCGCCATCCTCTTCACCTCGTACAAAATGCATCAGCCGCGGCTGTTCCAGGTCGAGCTGGCGACGAAGCGCGTCGGCGAGGTGCTCGACGACAAGGGCTCGTTCCTCGGCGGCAGCTGGTCGCCCGACGGCTCGAAGCTGCTCGTCACGCGCGAGAGCGGCGGCAACTCCGACATCTACCTGTTCGATCGCGCCGGCGCGCTCATCCGCCGTCTCACCGATCACTGGGCGATCGACGTCTCGCCGGCGTGGGCGCCGGACGGCCGTCGCTTCGCGTTCTGCTCGGCGCGTTCGGGCGCGCCGCAGATCTACGTCGCCAGCATCGACGGCGGCGAGCCGCGTCGCGTGTCGCGCGTCGGCAACTACAACACGTCGCCCGCCTGGTCGCCGAAGGGCGATCTCATCGCGTACAGCACGCGCGCGGGCGGTGGTTTCCAGATCGTCGTGCAGCCGCTCGACGGCGTCGGCAAGACGATCACGAGCGCGGGCAGCAACGAAGATCCGTCGTGGGCGCCCGACAGTCGCTATCTCGTCTTCTCGTCGTCGCGCGGTGGAAAACGCAAATTGTGGATGGCCGATCGCGACGGACGGACGCAGAAAGAATTGACCCGCGGTGCGGGCGATGATACGTCGCCGTCCTGGTCGCCGCGGATGGAATGAGAGAGGTCGTGGGCATGACGAGGCTGCGGACGTGGACTTGGCTGCTGGCGTTGTGCCTGCTGATTCCGCTCGGTGGAGGCTGCTCGAAGAAGGGTCCCGGTGCCGATGACGGCGTCGGTGGACCCAACGGCGCGGGCATGGGCGAAGAGGGCCTCAGCGGCTCCAGCCTGAACCGCGCGCAGAAGGGTCTCGGCCCCGAAGAAGACGGTATCCTCAAGGACGTCCACTTCGGCTACGACAGCTCCGACGTCGAGCCGGGCGAGAACGGCGTCCTCGATCAGAATCTCGAGTGGCTGCGACAAAACGGTCGCGCCAAGGTGGAGCTCGAAGGGCACTGCGACAGCCGCGGCACCATCGAATACAACCTCGCGCTGGGCGCCAAGCGAGCGAAGAGCGTCAAGGACTACCTGGTCACGCAGGGCATCGCGTCCGAGCGGGTCTCCACCATCAGCTACGGGAAGGAGCTCCCGCTGTGTCAGGAAGAGACCGAAGATTGTTGGGCGCGCAATCGGCGCGTTCATTTCGTGATCCTCGGCCAGTGAGCTCACGCATCGCCCGGGCGACCGTGGTGCTGCTGGCGGCCGCTGGGCTCGCCGGTTGTGCGACGCGCGCCGACCTCCTCGCCCAGGACAAGCGCGTTCGCAGCATGATCGCGGACCAGAAGCGCGCCATCGATCAGGTGAAGCGCGAGGTCGAGAAGCTGCGCGCCGACGTCGACGACGGCGGCGGTCGGAAGGTGGGCGGCAAGGCCCCCGACGAGCGGATGTCCGCCATCGAGCAGCGTCTCGCGGTGATCGAGCATCCCACGCCGCCCGCGGTGACGCCGCCGGTCGACCCCAACGCACCGCCGCCCACCGATCCCGCGGCCGACCCGAATGCCGTGGTTCCGCCGCCCGAGCCGCCCGTCGAGACGGCGGCCCGTACCACCCCGGCGCCGCCCCCACCGGTCGACAACGACGAGTGGCGTCGCGAGGTGGCGCAGGAGCAGGCCGCGGTCGGCACGCAGAACGTGCCCGAACGGGCCGAGTACCTCGGCATCCTCGACGGCCTGTCGAAGAAGGACTGCAACAAGGCCGTGCCGCAGCTGAACAGCATGGCCGCCAACCGCAAGGGTTCGGCGCTGGCCGACAATGCCCTCTACTGGGCGGCGCGTTGCTATGCCGCCAAGGGCGACCAGAACCAGGCCATCTCGAAGTTTTACGACGTGGTCACCCGCTATCCGAAGAGCGACAAGGCACCGACGTCGCTGTGGTTGCAGGGCAATCTGTTCCTGTCGATCGGCGATACGCCCGACGCGCGCCTGGCGCTCGCGAAGCTCATTCGCGACTACCCGAACTCCGCCGAGGCGGCGAAGGCGCGCCAGAAGCTGTCCGAGATCGAGCAGTAACCTTCAATAGCCGCTGACGCTGCGATATAGGCGGGACGATGCGGGTCATCCGCCACCTGTCCCACCAGGCGCCGGCCCTGCCGCGTGTGGTGCTGACGCTCGGCAACTTCGACGGCGTGCACCTCGGGCACCAGGCCATCGTACAGCGTGCGGCGGCCGAGGCGCGTGCCGTCGGCGGCCAGGTGGTGGTGCTGACGTTCCACCCGCATCCCACCGCGGTGCTGGTGCCGCATCGGGCCCCGGCCCGCATCCAGTCGCTGCACGGGCGCCTGCTGACGCTGCGGACGCTCGGCGTCGAGGTGGCGGTGGTGCAGCGCTTCACCCGCGCCTTCGCCGGCCTCGAGCCCGAGGCCTTCGTGCGCGACCTGCTGATGCGTCGTCTCGAGCTCCTGCACGTCGTCGTCGGCTACAACGTCAGCTTCGGCCGCGACCGCGCCGGCACCGTCGACACGCTGCGGGCGCTGGGCACGCAGTACGGCTTCGCCGTCGACGCCGTCGGACCGGTGATGGTCGACGGCGATCACGTCAGCAGCACGGTCGTGCGACGCCTGATCGCGGCCGGCGACGTGCGTCGCGTGGCGCGGCTGCTCGGCCGACAGCATCAGCTGCGCGGACGCGTCGTCGGCGGCGATCGTCGCGGTCGCACCATCGGCTTCCCCACCGCCAACATGCACCAGCAGCCCGGCGTCCTCCTGCCGGCCGACGGGGTGTACGCGGTGTGGGCCACGGTCGACGGCGTGCGCCGGCCGGCCGTGCTCAACGTCGGCGTGCGGCCGACGTTCGGCGAGCTGCGGCGCACCGTCGAGGCGCACGTGCTGGATTTCGACGGCGACCTCTACGGGCGCTGGCTCTGCATCGATCTCGTCGAGCGCCTGCGCGGCGAGATGAAGTTCAGCGGCCCCGGCGCGCTCGTCGCCGCCATCAAGGCCGACGTGATCGCCGCGCGCCAGCACCTGGCGGGCTGAGCGTGGCTGCGGCCGACCCCGTGACGGTGGTGGTGCCGGAGCACGACGCCGGCACGCGGCTCGACCGCTTCGTGGCCGCGCTGCCCGGCATCGGCACGCGCTCGCGCGTCCAGCAGCTCATCGACGGCGGGCACGTCACTGTCGACGGCGTGTCGCGCAAGTCGTCGCACCCCGTGCGCAGCGGCGAACGCGTCGTCGTGGTGGTGCCGCCGCCGGTGGCGAGCACGGTCGAGCCCGAGGCGCTCGAGCTTTCCGTCCTGTACGAGGACGACGCGTTGCTCGCGATCGACAAGCCGCCCGGCATGGTGGTGCACCCGGCCCCGGGGTCGCCGCGCGGGACGGTCGTGAACGCGTTGCTGCACCGGCTGGGTGCGCTCGACGGCGTCGGCGCCACCGGTCGTCCGGGCATCGTCCACCGCCTCGACCGCGACACCTCGGGCGTGCTGCTGGTGGCGCGCACGGCCGAGGCGCTCGAGGGGCTGGCGCGACAGTTCCGGCAGCGGACGCTGGCCAAGCGCTACCTCGCCGTCGTGCACGGTCGGGTCGAGCCGGCGAGCGGCGTGATGGACCAGGCCATCGGCCGTCATCCGGTCGAGCGCAAGCAGATGAGCGTCCACAGTCCACGGGGACGGGCGGCGGTCACCCGCTGGCAGGTCCTCGAGCACCTGCCCGACGCGACGCTGCTGCGCCTCGCCCCCGAGACCGGACGTACGCACCAGATCCGCGTGCACCTGGCGGCGCTCGGCCACCCGATCGTCGCCGACCGCGTGTACGGCGGTGGTCTCCGTCGCGCGGCCCGGCTGTCCGACGACGCGCTCGCTGCGTGTTCGCGCCAGGCGCTGCACGCCGAGTCGATCCGGTTCGCGCACCCGCTGACCGGGGTCGAGATGACCGTCGCCGCGCCCGTTCCGGGCGACATCCGAGCCCTCGTGACGGCCCTCGGCGGGGCGGGAATTGCTTGACACCCTGGGGGTCATTCCCTAGTGTCCACGCAGGCTTTTCACGCCGCCACGCTCCCCGACACACTCACATTCTCGGTCATGTTTGCATCGCGTCCGGACACAGGTCGGTTCGCCGAGCTGGTGGCGCTTCCGCAGTCTGCCATGGCACTTCTAACGCTCTGGGGTGAGCGGTGAGCACGCGGGAACGCGCCGACACCGCTACGCGTCCGCGCGGCAAGGCTGCTGCGGCCGAGGCCGACGCCGAGATCGCGGCCGAAGCCGCACACGCGCCGTCGCCCGACGTCGCCGTGCTCAATCTCAAGTGGCTGAAGGACAAGAAGATCGCCGACCTCGCGGCCCTCGCCAAGGAGATGCACATCGAGGGCGCGGCCGCGCTCCGCAAGCAGGAGCTGATCTTCTCCATCCTCCAGGCGCAGGCCGATCAGAACGGCGCGGTGTCGGGGGAGGGCGTGCTCGAGATCCTCCCCGACGGCTTCGGCTTCCTGCGCGCCCCCGACTACAACTACCTGCCGGGGCCGGACGACATCTACGTGTCGCCGAGCCAGATCCGTCGCTTCAACCTGCGCACCGGCGACGTCGTGTACGGGCAGATCCGTCCGCCCAAAGAAGGCGAGCGCTACTTCGCGCTGCTCAAGGTCGAGACCATCAACTTCGAGGACCCGGATCGGGCGCGCGACAAGATCCTCTTCGACAATCTCACGCCGCTCTATCCCGAGGAGCACCTGCGGCTCGAGTTCGACCAGCAGGAGTTCACGACCCGCATCGTCGACCTGCTGACGCCCATCGGCAAGGGCCAGCGCGGCCTCATCGTCGCGGCACCGCGCACGGGCAAGACCATGATGCTGCAGCACATCGCGCACGGCATCACCGCCAACCACCCCGACGTCGTCCTCATCGTGCTGCTGATCGACGAGCGGCCCGAGGAGGTCACCGACATGCAGCGGTCGGTGAAGGGCGAGGTCGTGAGCTCGACGTTCGACGAGCCGGCGACGCGGCACGTCCAGGTGGCCGAGATGGTCATCGAGAAGGCGAAGCGTCTCGTCGAGCACGGTCGCGACGTCGTCATCCTGCTCGACTCGATCACCCGCCTGGCGCGCGCCTACAACGCGGTGGTGCCGCCGAGCGGCAAGGTGCTCTCCGGTGGCGTCGACTCGAACGCGCTCCGCGGCCCGAAGAAGTTCTTCGGCGCGGCGCGCAACATCGAGGAGGGTGGCAGCCTCACCATCATCGGTACGGCGCTGGTCGAGACCGGCAGCCGCATGGACGAGGTGATCTTCGAGGAGTTCAAGGGCACCGGCAACATGGAGGTCCACCTCGATCGCCGCCTGATGGACCGCCGCATGTTCCCCGCCATCGACGTCGGGCGGTCGGGCACGCGCAAGGAAGAGCTGCTGCTGCCGAAGGCCGTGCTGAACCGCGTGTGGATTCTCCGCAAGCTGCTGACGCAGCTCAACACCGTGGAAGCCATGGAGTTCCTGCACGACAAGATCAAAGGTACCAAGGCCAATCAGGAGTTCCTCGACGCCATGGGCCAGTGAGGCCCGCATTGCGCCAGCCTCGAAGTTTCTGGTAAGGGACCACGTTTTCCCAATCTCGCTGAGGGGAGGGATGACCTAGGAGCGCGTATGACGGATGTGACGATGAAAAATCTGCTCGAGGCCGGTGTCCACTTCGGCCACCAGACGAGCCGCTGGAACCCGAAGATGAAGCCGTACATCTTCGGCGCCCGGAACGGCATTTACATCATCGATCTGCAGCAGACCGTGAAGATGTTCCGCGACGCCTACAACTTCGTGCGCGAGCGGACGGCGCAGGGCGGACAGATGATGTTCGTCGGCACGAAGAGCCAGGCGCAGGACGCCATCCGGGAAGAGGCCGAGCGATGCGGCGCGTTCTTCGTGAACTCGCGCTGGCTCGGAGGCATGCTCACCAACTTCCAGACGATCAAGCAGTCGATCGACCGCCTCAAGAAGCTCGACGAGATGCTCGAGGATTCCGTGGTGGCCGATGCGCTCACGAAGAAGGAGCTCAATGGGCTTCGCCGTGAGCGCGAGAAGTTGATGGCCACCCTCGGCGGCATCAAGGGTCTGCGCAAGCTTCCCGACGCCGTCTTCGTGATCGACCCGAAGAAGGAAGAGATCGCGGTGAAGGAGGCCAACAAGCTCGGCATCCCCGTCGTCGCCGTCGTCGACACCAACTGCGATCCCGATCTCATCGACTACAAGATCCCGGGCAACGACGATGCCATTCGCGCCATCCGGCTGTTCTGCGCGGCCATCGCCGAGGCGGTGATCGAAGGTCGCAATCTGTACGAGGAGCGCCAGCGCGGTGCGGGCGTCGAGCCCGACGGTGGCTCGAACGGCGGTCCGTCGTCGGACGGCGAGCCCGAGGCGGAGCCGGAGGCGATGGAGGCAGCGCCTTCATGAGCATGGTGCTGGTGAAGGAGCTGCGCGAGAAGACCGGCGCAGGACTCCTCGACTGTCAGAAGGCGCTCGGCGAGGCCGAGGGCGACGTCGACAAGGCGCTGCGTCTCCTGCGGGAGCGTGGGCTCGCGAAGGCGGCCAAGAAGGCCAGCCGCGCAGCCACCGACGGTTCCGTCGGCGCGTACATCCATCCGGGTGGCAAGGTCGGCGTCCTGGTCGAGATCAACTGCGAGACCGACTTCGTCGCCAAGACCGACGAGTTCCAGCAGCTCGTGCGCGACGTCGGCATGCAGGTCGCGGCCGCCGCGCCGCGCTACGTGCGTCGCGAGGAAGTGCCGGAGGCCGAGCTCGAGGCCGAGCGCGAGATCTATCGCGCGCAGGCCCAGCAGAGCGGCAAGCCGGCGCAGGTGATCGAGAAGATCGTCACCGGCCAGATCGAGCGCTACTACAAAGACGTCTGTCTGCTCGATCAGCCGTTCGTGAAGCAGAGTGACCGGACCGTGGGCGAGATCGTCAAGGAAGCCATCGTCCGGTTCGGGGTGAACGTCGAAGTCCGTCGCTTTGCCCGCTTCCAGCTCGGAGAGTCGCTGGAGCGACGGGCGGAGGAAAAGGAGAACCCCGCTGGAGGCGCGCCCGGAGCCTGAGCCCGCGCCGGGGGAACCTGGTGCGGGGCGGTATCGTCGCGTCCTCCTCAAGATCAGTGGGGAGGCGCTCGCGGGCTCCGTGGGGTACGGCATCGATCCTGCCGTCCTCGTCGGGTTCGCGGCGGAAGTCCGTGACGTGCATCGAGCCGGATGCGAGCTGGCGCTCGTCATCGGAGGTGGCAACATCTTCCGTGGCATCGCCGCCAGCGCGCGCGGCATCGACCGCGCCACCGGCGACTACATGGGCATGCTCGCCACCGTCATCAACGCGTTGGCGTTGCAGGACGCCCTCGAGAAGCTCGAGGTGCCCACGCGCGTGCTGTCGGCCATCGGGATGCAGCAGGTCGCCGAGCCCTACATCCGACGGCGGGCGACGCGGCATCTCGAGAAGGGTCGTGTCGTGATCTTCGCGGCCGGGACGGGCAATCCGTTCTTCACGACCGACACGGCCGCCAGTCTGCGCGCCATGGAGATCGGCGCGCAGGTCATCTTCAAGGCCACCCGGGTCGATGGCGTCTACGACGCCGACCCGGAGAAGTTCCCGAACGCCGTGCGCTTCGAGCAGCTCACCTACATCGAGGTGCTGAATCGACAGCTGCAGGTCATGGACTCGACTGCGATCTCGCTGTGCATGGACAACGACCTCCCGATCCTGGTGTTCAACATGATGCAGCCCGGGAACGTGCTGAAGGCGGTGTCGGGTGAGCGCATCGGTACGCTGGTGCACGGGGGACGCCGATGACGAACGAGGTGCTCGAGTCCTGTAAGCAGGAGATGGATCGTACGGTCGGCGCCTTCAAGAAGGAGCTGTCGCACGTGCGCACCGGTCGCGCGAACACCGCACTCCTCGACTCGATCATGGTCGAGTACTACGGCTCGAAGACGCCGCTGAACCAGGTGGCGACGATGTCCGCGCCCGAGCCCACGCTCCTGGTCATCCAGCCCTTCGACAAGACCGTCACGCAGGCGATCGAGAAGGCCATCCAGGCCTCCGATCTCGGGCTCAACCCGCAGAGCGACGGCAAGCTCATCCGTGTGCCCGTCCCGCCGCTCAACGAGCAGCGGCGACGTGATCTCGTCAAGCACGTGAAGAAGGTCGCCGAGGACTATCGCGTGTCGATGCGCAGCCATCGGCGCGACTCCCTCGAGATGCTGAAAGAGCTCGAGAAGGACAAGGACATCACCGAGGACGATCGCCGCCACGCCGGCGAGAAGATCGAAGGGCTCACCAAGGACGCCATCGATCGCCTCGAGAAGATGCTCAAGATCAAAGAAGACGAGATCATGGCGGTGTGATGGTGGAGCTCGATCGAAGCCGGCTGCCACGCCACGTGGCGGTCATCATGGACGGGAACGGGCGCTGGGCCGAGCAACGCGGCCTCAGCCGACTGCACGGCCATCGGGTCGGCAAGGAGTCGGTTCGCGCCATCGTCGAAGCCAGCCGGCAGCTGGGCATCCAGTACCTGTCGCTCTTCGCCTTCTCCACCGAGAACTGGCATCGGCCGCCGAAGGAAGTCGACGGCCTGATGACGCTGCTGCGAAAGTATCTCGCCAGCGAGCTCGGCAAGATGATGCAGCATCAGATCCGCCTGCTCGCCGTCGGCAGCCTGCGGCGGCTGCCGCCGGCTGTCCGCGAGGCGCTGCGCGCCAGCATCGCGGCGACGCGCCACAATACCGGCATGACGGTGATCCTGGCGGTGAGCTATAGCGGCCGCGAGGAGATCGCGAAGACCACGCGCGCGATCGCGCGACGCGTGCAGCGGGGCGAGCTCTCGCCGGAGCGCATCAACGCCGACGTCTTCGCGCAGCATCTCGACACCAAGGGCGTGCCCGATCCCGATCTGTTGATCCGCACCAGCGGCGAG
>DASYLJ010000055.1:0-16060 GCA_036009625.1 Binatia bacterium | reverse complement strand
CGGCGCGCTGCGCGGCGAGGAAACCGTCCAGGGTCGTCGCGTCGAGGTGCAGGTCGGCGTCGAGCGCGCTGACCCCCGTCATGCGTCGTCCAGCGGCCACGTGTGCACCGGGGCCTCGGTCGCCGCGTGCGCGAGATAGCGATTCACCATGACGCTCAGGGCACGGGCGCCGCCGTGCGTGCGTGTCGCGACGGCGAGCGCCCGGCGCTGCCACACCGCACCGGTCTGCCCGCTCGCAACGCGCGCCGCGAAGACGTCGAGCCGCGCTGCGACTTCGCCGGCATCGACGCCGGCACGCGCGAGCCCGCGGCGGGCGCGATCGACGAGCAGCGGCAGGAGCACGCGGGCCTCGACCGGCTCGGGTGCCGACGAGCGGTCGCGCGGCCACAGCAGCTCGGCGGCGAGGCCGTCACGCGCCGCGCGGTGGAAGTTGCGCTCCGCACAGGCGAAGGGAAACGCCGGCAGGAGCGTATCGACGTCGTGCGCCAGGTCGAGCGTCAGACCGAGCAGGAACGCCGCGTTCGCGAGCATGTCGGTCACCGTCGGCCCCGACGGTAGGGCGCGCAGCTCGATGCGGAGGTGGCCGCCGTCGGTGGGGTCGTAGACGGCGCGGTTCCAGTACCACACCGTGCCGTGATGCAGGCGCAGCTCGGCCAGCTGCGGCACACCGCCACGCGCGACGACCGCCTCGGCGTCCTCGTCTCCGAGGATCGGCAACAGCGGATCGTGCAGCGCAACGCTCTCGCCGAACTGCTCGGCGGCCCCGTCGCGCATCCACCCCGTGCCGCAGCCGATGCGCGCGGGCGGCTGCCAGTCGTCGGCCCCGCCGTCCGCGGAACGGATGTCGCCCGCCTGGGTGAACAGCGCGACACGGGTCTCGTCCCAGAGGCGACGTCCGAGGAAGGTCGGCGAGTTCGCTGCCGCCGCGAGCGCCGGCGCGCTGGCGATCAGCGCCGCGTTGTAGACGTTGGCGAACGCCGCCGGCTCGACGCGCAGATGCATCTGGAAGGCGGTGTTGGCGCCCTCCATCGCCGCGTCGTCGGACATGATCTCGAGCTCGTCGTCGCCCTGGATGTGGATATGGAACGGCGCCTGGCGCAGCCGACGCAGGCCACGGGTCAGGGCTTTGTAGCGCGGCTGGTCGGTGATGGCGTGGACGGTGAGATCCTCGCGACGGAGCGTCGGCAGGATGCCGAACGCCCCGGTGCGCGCGCCGCACTCCGCCGCCGCCGCGTCGATCGCGCCGCGCGTGCGGGCGATGTCGGCCGCGAGGGCGGCGAAGGGACGGCCGGCGAGCGGCACCGGATCGGTGCCGAGCTCGATCTCGAACCGCGCCAGCTCCGGCGTGACGGCGGGACGGTCGACGCGCTCGACGACGTCGAGGCTGATCGGCAGCGCGTGACCGTCAGCATCGAGGAGCACCAGCTCCAGCTCGGCACCGATGCTCGCGGGACCGCTGCCGAAGCCGGGGCGCGCCAGCAATCGTCCGAGCGCCGTCACCTGGCGCGGCAGCCGCTCGGCGAACCGCGCGAAGTCGTCGGCGGAGAACTCCGCCTTGTCGATCTCGATGCCCATGTGCCGCTGGTCGACAACTCAATGGCACGGTGGGCGCCGGGCGATAGACCTTTTTGTGGTCGGACGAGCGGAGGGGGGGGGATTCGAACCCCCGAGAGTGTTGCCACCCTGGCGGTTTTCAAGACCGCTGCCTTAAACCAACTCGGCCACCCCTCCGGCCGCCGGGGCTACCACTTTGCGTGGCGCGTTGCCAAATCGCTCAGCGCGCGCGCGCCCGGCTGATCAGGACACACACCGCTCGTCGAGAACGACACCTCTCGGCATCGTCCTCGCACCAGGGAGCATCGTCGTCACGATCGACGTGACGACGCGCGGTCGAGGCGAACCGCCGCGACGCCGTCGCGCGACCTCAGGCCGCGGGAGCAGGCGAGCGCGCCAGCTCCTCGTCGATGATCTCCTTGAACTTCTCGAACGGCTGGGCGCCCGACAGCATGCGACCATTGATGAAGAAGGCAGGCGTCCCGTTGACGCCGACGGCCGCGCCCTCCTCCATGTCCTTGTCGATGACGGCCTTGAACTCCTGCTTCGCGAGGCAGTCGTCGAACTTCTTCTGGTCGAGCTTGAGCTCGCCGGCCATGGCCTTGAGCTTGTCGTTCGACAGGTCCGACGCGGCGAACAGCTTGTCGTGGTACTCCCAGAACTTGCCCTGCGCATTGGCGCAGGCCGCCGCCTCGGCCGCGGGGCGTGCCGTGGCGTGGAAGGGCAGCGGGTAGTCGCGGAAGACGAGCTTCACCTTGTCGCCGTAGGTCTTGGTGACCTCGGCCACGACCACCTCGGCGCGCTTGCAGTACGGGCACTCGTAGTCGGAGAACATGATGATGGTGACCGGCGCCTTGGCGCCGCCCTTCTCGGGCCGACCGGCGGTGCCGACCTCGATCACGGGCGGCTTGAGCGCGATCGTGGTGGGGTACTTCTTCTTGAGCTCGGTGACGTAGGCCTCGTGCCGCTCCTCGGCCTTCTGCTGCTTCAGGAACTCGACGATGCGCGGCTTCACCTGCTCGAGCGCGGCGCCACCGAGCTGCTGCTTGTTCTCCTCGTAGACCTTCTGGATGTCGGCGTCGCTGGGCTCGGGCACCTTGGCGGTGATCTCCTGCGCGATCAGCACCTCGCTCGTGATGTTCTTCGACTTGGCTTCCTTCTCGAAGAGCGACACGGCGACGAGCTCGTCCAGGCCACCGCTCAGAGCCTCGAAGCGCTCGTTCTCGATCTCGATCAGCTGCGGGCGCACGTGCTTCTCGAGGGCGCTGCGCGTGATCGGCGTTCCCCCCACCGTAGCGACGGTGTCGTCCGCCGCACGGGCGACGGGAGCGATGGCGAGCGCGAGAACGACGAGAGCAATCTTCCGCATCCGACCCATGTATTGGTGGCCCTTTCGGTCGTCAACCCTGGGGTTCTGGCGGACGCTCCTTTGCAATTCCGCCAGACGCATGCTAGCCGCCCTGGCCGGTATGCGGCTTCGCGGCAGAGCACTCGTGACGGTGGCTTCGGTGATGGTGGCAGCGACGCTGTCGGCGTGCAGCGTCTCCATCGGCGAGCTGAACCTGCGCCCCGAGCAGCACTACGAGGAGAAGGTCAGCATCAAGGGCCGCATCGCCCGGCGCGAGGCCGTCGGCAGCGAGACGCTGCTCGAGATCGCCGACGAGCGCGAGTGTCGCATCCTGGTACGCGTGAACGGCCCCGTCACCGAGGAGCTCGACACCTGGGTGAAGGTGAGCGGCGTGCTCGTCCCCGAGATGCGCGTCGGCAGCCAGGTGCTCTACGACGTGGTCGCCGCCGACGACGTGTCGAGCACCGGCGCACCCTGGTTTCCGAACCTGCTTTAGGACCGAGCCTTCGGCTCGATCCCAAAGCACGGGTGTTTGGAACCTGGGTGGACCGCTCGATCCTCGTGTCGCGGCCGGCGAAGCCGGCGCGACATGCCGTCACGCACGGCTATGAGATGACGTCGGCGCCTACGTAGGGGCGTAGGACTTCGGGGATCTCGATCGTGCCGTCGGCGCGTTGATACGTTTCGAGGATCGCCAGTAGGACGCGCGGGAGGGCCAGGCCGGAGCCGTTCAGTGTGTGCACCAGCTCCGGCTTCGCTTTGGGGCCAATCGGGCGGAACCGTATGGCGGCGCGGCGGGCCTGGAAGTCGCGGAAGTTGGAGCAGGAGCTGACCTCGAGCCATTCGGCGCAGCCGGGTGACCAGATCTCGACGTCGTACTTCATGGCGGCGGTGAACGAGAGATCGCCGGTGCACATCTGCAGCACGCGATGCGGCAAGCCGAGGCGACGGCAGACGTCTTCGGCGTCGTTCAGGAGCGAGAGCAGCTCGGCGTCGGAGGTGTCGGGGTGGACGAACTTGACCATCTCGACCTTGTCGAACTGGTGACCACGCTTGATGCCGCGGACGTCGCGCCCCGCCGACATCTTCTCGCGCCGGAAGCACGGCGAGTATGCGACGTGCCGGATCGGCAGCGACGCGCCGTCGAGGATCTCGTCGCGGTAGAGGTTCGTCACCGGGACCTCGGCGGTGGGGACCCACCAGAAGTCCTCCTCGATGTCGCGATACACGGTGTCGGCGAATTTCGGCAGACTGCCGGTGCCGACGAGGCACTCGCCCTTCACCATCGCCGGCGGGTAGACCTCGTCGTAGCCGTGCTCGCGCGTGTGGAGATCGAGCATCCACGTGATCAGCGCGCGCTGCAGGCGCGCCCCCATGCCGCGCAGCACGTAGAAGCGGCTGCCGGAGATCTTCACGCCGCGCTCGAAGTCGATGATGCCGAGCTTCGGTCCGAGCTCCCAGTGCGGCAGCGGCGTGAAGTCGTAGGTACGGGGCGTGCCCTCGGTGCGCAGCACGACGTTGGCCGTCTCGTCGGGACCGACGGGAACATCCGGGTGCGGAAAGTTCGGCAGCTCGAGCATCAGCCGCAGGAACTCGGCCTCGGCCTCGGCCGCCGCCGCCTCGGCCGCCGCGATACGCTCGCCGACGCCGCGCTGGGCGGCGATCGCCGCCTCGCGTGCCGACGCGTCCTTCTGGTCGCGGATCTTGTTCGACGCCACCGTGCGCTCGGCGCGTAGCGACTCGATGGCCTGGATCGTTTCGCGACGACGCGTGTCGGCCGCGAGCACCTCGTCGACCTGCGCCGGCTCGACGCCGACGGTTGCGAGCGCGGCCTTCGCCGCCGCCGGATCGGTGCGGAGGATCTTGATGTCGAGCATGCCCTACCCTGCCATCTCGAAGGCGCCCTGCACGTGCTCGACGGCAGGCGGCTCGTGGTCGAATCGTACCCCGATGACGTCGAAGCGGGCGCAGCGCTCGCTCCAGCCGCGCATCGCCAGGAAGTGGCGCGCCACCCGCGCCACCTGGGCCTGCTTGCGGCCGTCGACCGACTCGAGGGGCGTGCCCATTATGGTGCCGCTCCGGCTGCGTACCTCGACGAAGACCAGCGTGGTGCCGTCGAGGGCCACGAGGTCGATCTCTCCGGCACGGCAGCGGAAGTTGCGAGCCACGATGGTGTACCGACGATCGCGCAGGAAGTCCTCTGCCACCGATTCACCCCGCCGCCCGAGCTCACCTCGACCGCCCATCGGCCCGCTCATCGGCGGGGGACATTACTCGCGGCCTCACGACGTCGCAAGGCGTGCGCGTTGCGGCCCGACGGGGCGTGCGGTAACAAAACCCCGTGGCCATCACCCGCGAGCAGGTCCGTCGGGTCGCCTCTCTGGCGCGGCTCCGGCTCGAGCCCGACGAGGAGGAGCGCCTCACCGCCGACCTCGACCACATCCTCGCGGCGTTCACCCGTCTCGAAGCCCTCGACACCACCGGCATCGAGCCGATGGCCCACGTCGAGGACGTCCCGGTGCCCATGCGCGACGACGCGGTGACGAATCCACCGGCCGGCGACGGCCTCCTCGTCAACGCCCCCGCACGCGATGGCCGCCTCTTCCGCGTGCCCAAGATCATCGAGTAGCCGTCACGCCGTTTTCCCCATGAGCGCCCTGCACGATCTGACCGCCCGTGACGCTGCCGCCCGCGTCCGGCGCCGCGAGGTCTCGGCCACCGAGCTCACCCGCGCCGCGTTGAGCCGTATCACCGCCGTCGAGCCGCAGGTCGGCGCCATCCTCACCATTTGCGAGCGGGAGGCTCTCGCCGCCGCCGAGATCATCGACCGCCGCGTCGCCGCCGGCGAGGATCCCGGCCTGCTCGCGGGCGTCCCCGTCGGCCTCAAGGACAACATCTGCACGGCCGGCATCCGCACCACCGCGAGCTCGCGCATCCTCGAGGCCTTCGTCCCGCCCTACGACGCAACGGTCGCGGCACGCCTGCAGCAGGCCGGCGCGGTGCTCGTCGGCAAGCTCAACTGCGACGAGTTCGCGATGGGCTCGTCGACCGAGAACGCCGCACTCGGCGTGACGCGCAACCCGTGGGATCCGGAACGCGTTGCGGGTGGCTCGTCGGGCGGTTCGGCCGCCGCGGTGGCGGCGCGCGAGGTGCACGCGTCGCTCGGCAGCGATACCGGCGGCTCCATCCGTCTGCCGGCGTCGTTCTGCGGCGTCGTCGGCATGAAGCCCACGTACGGCCGCGTCTCGCGCTACGGCGTGATCGCATTCGCGTCGTCGCTCGATCAGGTGGGTCCGCTGGCGCGCGACGTCGGAGACGCCGCGCTCGTGCTGCAGGCCATCGCTGGCCACGATCCGGCCGACGGCACCTCGTCGCAGCGGCCGGTGCCGTCCTACGTCGCCGCGCTCGAGGGCGGCGTGCGCGGGCTGCGGCTCGGGCTGCCGCGCGAGTACTTCGTCGAGGGCATGCAGCCCGACGTCGAGGCCTCCGTTCGCGCCGCGGTGCGCACGCTCGAGGCCCAGGGCGCCACCGTCGAGCCGGTGTCGCTCCCGCACACCGAGTACGCGATCGCCACGTACTACCTCATCACCAGCGCCGAGGCGTCGTCGAACCTCGCCCGCTACGACGGCGTGCGCTACGGGCTCCGCGCCGCCGGCGGCGGCACGCTCGCCGAGATGTACGAGCGATCGCGCGCGGCGGGCTTCGGCCCCGAGGTGAAGCGTCGAATCATGCTCGGCACCTATGCGCTGTCGGCCGGCTATTACGATGCGTACTATCTGAAGGCACAGCAGGTCCGGACCCTCATCCGCCGCGACTTCGAGCAGGCGTTCGCGCACGTCGACGCCCTGATCGCGCCCGTCGCCCCGTCGACGGCGTTCCGCCTCGGCGAGCGTGTCGACGATCCGCTCACCATGTACCTCTCCGACATCCTCACCATCTCACTGAACCTTGCCGGCCTGCCCGGCATCTCGCTTCCATGCGGGCTCGACGCCGCGGGCCTGCCGATCGGCCTGCAGCTCATCGGCAAAGCGTTCGACGAGGCCACGCTGCTGCGCATCGCCGCCGCCTACGAGGCCGCGTCCGACTGGACGGCTCGGAGCCCCATCCCGTGAGCGCGCCCTGGACGCTGGACGGCTTCGAGGCCGTCATCGGGCTCGAGGTGCACGCCGAGCTGCAGACACGGTCGAAGATCTTCTGCGGCTGCTCCGCCACCTTCGGCGCCGATCCCAACACCAACGTCTGCCCGGTGTGCCTCGGCATGCCCGGCGTGCTGCCGGTCCTGAATCGTCGCGTCGTCGAGTTCGCGATCCGCGCCGGCCTCGCCACCAATTGCAGCATCGCGCCCCGCTCGCGCTTCGCGCGCAAGAACTACTTCTACCCGGACCTGCCGAAGGGCTACCAGATCAGCATGTACGAGGCGCCGATCTGCGTCGGCGGCTGGCTCGATCTCGTCGTGGAAGACACCCCGCGGCGCATCGGCCTGACCCGCATCCACATGGAGGAGGACACCGGCAAGAACATCCACGACGCACACGCGTCGGGGAGCCTGGTCGACTTCAACCGCTCCACGGTGCCGTTGCTCGAGATCGTCAGCGAGCCCGACATGCGCAACCCCGCCGAGGCGGGCGCCTATCTGCGCACCCTGCGCTCCATCCTGCAGTACCTCGAGATCTGCGACGGCAACATGGAGGAAGGCAGCTTCCGCTGCGACGCGAACGTGTCGGTGCGCCCGTTGGGCGCCACCACGCTCGGCACCAAGGTCGAGATCAAGAACATGAACTCCTTCCGCAACGTCGAGCGCGCCATCGCCTACGAGCTCACGCGGCAGGTGCGTGCCACGCAGACCCGCGAAGCCATCGTCCAGGAGACGCGTCTCTGGGACGTCGACCGTGAAGAGACGCGGTCGATGCGCAGCAAGGAGAGCGCGCACGACTACCGCTACTTCCCGGAGCCCGACCTGCAGCCCCTCGTCATCGACGCCGCCTGGGTCGACGATATCCGCGCCGCCATGCCGGAGCTGCCGGAGGCGCGCTGCGCGCGCTTCGTCCGCGACCACGGACTCTCGGTCTACGACGCCGACGTGCTGACACAGCGCAAGGACGTCGCCGACTACTTCGAGGCCGGCATCGTCGCCGGCGCGTCACCGAAGGAGCTGGCGAACTGGATCACCACCGAGCTGCTGCGCATCGTGCGCGAGCAGAAGCTCGACGAGCAGCTCGTCATCCGCGAGTGGCCGCTGACGCCGGTGCAGCTCGCGCGCCTCAGTCGCCTCGTCGAGCAGGGTACCGTCAATCGCAACACCGCCAAGAAGCTCATTCCGCGCCTGCTCGGCACGGGCGTCGATCCGGAGACGCTGGTCGCGTCCGAGGGCCTCGGTCAGGTGAGCGATCGCGGCGCGCTCGAGCAGGCGGTGGCCGACGTCATCGCGCGCAATCCGGATCAGGTGGCGCAGTTCCGCGCCGGCAAGGACAAGGTGCTCGGGTTCCTCGTCGGGCAGATCATGAAAGCCACAGGCGGCAAGGCGAACCCACAACTGGTTGGGGAGCTGCTGCGCTCGGCACTCGCGGGGTGACGTGATTCGCTTTCGGCGCCTGCTCGTCCCCCACGATTTCTCGAGCGAGGCGACGCGCGCGCTCCGCATCGCCGCCGCATTGGCGACCGCGCCCGGAAGTCGCATCCGCGTACTGCACGCGATCACGCCGTATGAGAACGTTCCAGAGATCGCCACCGGGCAACTCGGCGCGTGGATGCCACCGGCCGAGCTCATCGCGCACCAGCTGAAACGGCTCGAAGCCCTGGTGGGGCGCGCCCTATCGTCGCCAGATGGACCGCACGTCGAATGCCGTGTCGTGATCGGCAATCCCGCGCAGTGCATCCTGGACGGCGCGCGCGGCATGGACGCCATCGTCCTCGGCACGACGGGTCGCACCGGCCTCGCCAATCTCCTCATCGGCAGCGTTGCGGAAAAAGTGCTCCGACACGCGACCATTCCTGTGCTCACCATCCCCCGAACCACCCGATGACACCGATTGGGGTAGTTTTTCGCGCTGCGTTGGTCTAGACAAGATGAGAGACGAGTCATGACGCGCACGGCGACCGCACCGCAGGCTTTCGCTTCCGAGATGCTGCTGCAGCTCACGGAGCCCCGCATCCCGGAAGACCGTCTGATGCTCGCCGTCCTGCTCGATGCCGTCGCCCTCTTGCGCGAGTACGCCTTCGGCACGCACCCGCACGGACGTCGCACCGTCACCGACACGCTCGGCTGGTTCGCCTCCGACGACGCCAGCTGGCCGCTGTCGTTCCACAACGTCTGCGTCGGTCTCGCCATCGACGTCGAGGCGTTCCGCGAGGCGCTCGACCGTGAGCTCGCGTCGGCCGACGACTGGCAGCTGCGCGCGCGCGGCGGTCGTGTCGTCGCGTTCCCGCCAGCCACGTCCGCCGCTCCGTCGCGACCGAAGCTGTCGGTCGCGGCCTATCGCCGTCGCTCCTGACGTCGCTCAGGCGCCGAGCTCGGCAGCGCCTTCGGGCTCGTCGAGATGGTCGACGCGCGGCCCGTGCGCGAGCCACGTCGACGCTGCCCGTCGTCCCGCCTCGTACATCGACTGGATCACGCGCCGTTCGAAGTACAGGTACGACCCCGCGCTGAAGCAGGCGTCGCGCGCCGGACGCACCGCCTCGTAGAGCGTGACGGCGCGATATGGGCCGCCCTGCAGGCGCGCGACGCGATTGCGCTCGAGCAGCAGCTTGCGGTCGATGTTGTAGGCATTCTCGAGAAAGCTGTCGACGGAGCGCTCGACCGCGCGACCGAAGTGCACCAGCCCGCCGCTCGCCGCCTCGGACGGCTCGGTGACGAGCACCGTGACGATCTCCTCGGCGCCGAGCGTCACGACGGGCGCCAGCGGCGTGTTCACCAGCAGCCCGCCGTCCCACAGCAGATGCGGCCCGATCCGAACCGGTGGGAACAGCAGTGGAATGCTGGCGCTCGCCAGCACCATGTCGACGGTGATGGCGTCGACGACGACGTAGTCTGGCGAGCGCGTGATCGGCGCCGGCGCGGTGACGAAGCGCACGACGCGGCCGGTGTGCGCGTCGACCGTGTTGATGGCGAGACGCATGCCGCGGTTCGGAACGCGCTCGCCCCCGAACACCTCGACCAGCCGCTCGCGCAGCGGCGCCGTGTCGGCAAGGAACGGCTCGCGAATGGTCTCGAGCAGCCGGCTCACCAGCTCGAAGCGGGAGGTGAGCAGGTACTCGACCCACAAGGCGAGCAGATTCGCCGGTGACGGCGAGAGGTGGTTGCGCAGGCGCTGCAGGAAGGAGCGCAGCGGCACCAGGCTCTCCACCCAGTAGCGCGACTCCTCGATCGTGAGCCGCACCAGGCCGCGCAGCACACCCTCGAAGAAGAGCGAGCTGGCCACCACCGGCGGGTCGTCGGCGATGCCGCGCCAGAAGGCCAGCATCTCGCGCGGCGTCTTGCCGGCGGCGATCAGCGCCGCGTTGATGCCGCCGGCCGAGGTGCCAGACAGGATCGCCGGGCCGCCGGCGAAGCGGTCGTCCTCGAGCAGCCGCTCGTAGACACCGACCTGGAATGCCCCGCGCGCCCCGCCACCCGAGAGCACCAGCCCCAGGTTCCGCGGTCCGCGTCGCTTGGCCGACGTCAGCGTCATGCCCCGTCCCTCCCCACGCCCTGCGGCTTCCTAGACGATGCTCGACGCGAGGGCAAAGCGCAGCGTCCACGGGGCCGAGGGCGCCCCGTGGACGGCTGCAGACGTCGTGCGCTCAGGGAGCCGCCGGGCAGCTCACCGGCGCGGGGGTCTTCGGCTGCGCCTGGAACTTGTCGACCGTGTCGTTGTTGCCACCCGACTTGGCCGGCGCGGCGGCACACCAGATCGAGCCGGTGCCGAAGCGCAGCCGCACCGCGACGCGGCCCTGCGACGGCTCGTTCAGCGTGTAGCCCCAGTTGCTTTTGCCGCCACGGACCTTCACCTGGTCGGCCTTCAGCGTGATCCGGGTGATGGCCGCGCTCGAGTCGGCGCCCTTGTAGCGGTACCCCTTCGGCGGGCTGGCGCTGTCGTAGGCCGACCAGCCGCTCGCAGGCAGCAGCACCGTGAACGACTCGCCGCTGCCATTGGCGTTGTAGACGGTGAGGGTCGCACCGTGGACCGTCGGGTCGGCGATGCCGGCACGCGACGGCACGACGATGCGATTCGGCGACGCGTCGCGCTTCGTGTCCGACTTGAAGCTCACCTTGCGCGCATTCGGATTCGGCGGCGCCGTGATGCGATCCTTCAGGCTGAGCTGCGTCGTCTGGATCAGCACGAACGGCGGCCCGGGGATCGTGGTCGTCGTGGTCGTGCTCGTCGACGACGTGGTGGTGATGGTGATGCTGTCGCTCGTCGTCGTCGTGCTGGTCGACGTGGTGGTCGTCGCCAGCGTCGTGCTGCTGGTCGAGGTCGTGGTGACCGTCGTCGACGTGGTGGTGGAGGTCGTCGTCGGGCCGCCGCAGGCGCCGACGAGCGTCGGCGGGAAGCTCGAGGTGTTCGCCGGATCGGTGCCGCAGTCGAGCTCGCGGCGATCGAACACGCCGTCCTCGTCGCGGTCGACGCCGACGCGCTCGCCGAGGCCCGGTGGCACGCAGGTGAACGTGAGCTCCTGCCCGGCGGTTCCGGCCAGGTTGCGTGCCGCGGTCACCGTCAGCAACGCCTCGGAATGGCGGTCGGTCCGGAAGTTGTTGCCCCCGACGTAGACCGCGCCGCGGGACTCGCCACCGAAGTTGCCCTTCAGCGTGAGGTCGCAGGCGCCGGCGTCGGCGCGCGCCACCAGCAGATTGATGCGGTTCACGAACGCCGCGGTGTTGAACGTCGCGCTGTCGATCGACACCTGCTGGCCGACCGCCGGCTCGAGCCCGGTGTCGTGCGCCAGCAGGAACTGCTCGATCTGCCGCTCCTGCGTGAGCGTGAGATTCTGGAAGACGGCGCTGCCGATGAAATTCTGGACCGTCGGCACGCTGCCGTCGTGCAGGAAGCCGAAGCCCCGCACCTGCTCGCCGAGGTTGCCGGTGACGCCGGCGAGGCCGAACATGCCCACCTTCGTGTAGAGATTCCGCTGGTGGGCGACCTTGAACTCCTGGGTCTCGCCCTCGATGGTCGAGAAGCCGTCGGTGCCGAAGGGGAACCGGTGGCAGAACACGCACGTCAGCGCGCCGGCGTCGGTGACCTGATTCTGGAAGAGGTTCAGTCCCGCGGCCTGCGGTGCCGTGGCCACGTTGTCGAGCGATCGGATCGGATTCGGCGGCAGGACCACCGTGAGGATGAAGTCGGCGAACGCCTGCATCTCGCTCGGCGTGAGCTCGGTGGAGCGACCGAGGAGCCCGACGAAGGCCGGATTGAACGCCTTGAAAGCGAGGTCCTCGTCGAGCGGGTCGCCACCCGTCACGCCGCCGGTGCGGTCACCGCGCCAGTGCATCGGGCCGGCTCCCGCCATGCCGCGCAGGGTCTGCGTCGTCATCGGGCCCTTCAGGGGATGGAACGGGCCACCACTGCCGACACGGAAGGGGTTCGGATTGGGCACGCTGGCGCCGAACGGATCGCCGAGGTCCCAGGCGAGGCTGTCGAAGTCACCGAAGATGTGGCAGCTGGCGCACGCCGAGTCGCCGTGACCGGACGTGTTGCGCGCGTCGTAGAGGAACTGCCGGCCTTCCTGCACGATCGCCGGCGACGGATCGTAGCGCAGCGGCACCACCGACGACTCGAACGCGGTCGCCGGGTTGTTGGCGTTGCTCACGATCGAGATGTCGTGGTCGAAGCGGTTCATGACGTAGAGCCGGTTCCGCGCCTCGTCGAGCGCCAGGCCCGACGGGCCGCCGCCCACGCCCACCAGCGTCTTCGTGCTGGCGTTGATCGTGCCCGCCTCGAGCCCGGCGGCATCGAAGATGCCGACCTTGCCGGAGCCGAGCCCGGCGACGTACACGCGCTGACCGTTGCTCGAGAAGACCATGTCGGTCGGGAATGCGAGCGAGTTGTCGCGCTCGGACTGCGGCGAGATGCAGCCCGGCGGCGTGCACAGGTAGTTGATGTGCGGGTTCAGGTGACGCGCAGTCGGCGTCGTGCCGTTCACCACCGTGATGCGGCTCTCCGCGATGTGGCCCTGGACGCCGCGGCCGAGCGGATCACCGACGATGCGCGGCTCGAAGCGCACGCTGTTCCGCGAGTCGAGGTTCGAGACGTAGAGCTGGCCCGACGCGTTCGGCCGCACCGCCATGTTGAAGAGGATGGTGCCGGCACCGACGACGACGTTGGTGCCACCGGCAAGCGCCGGTGGGCTGCCGTTGGCGTTGATGATGAAGACGTCGCGATCGGGCAGCGAGAGCGCGACACCGGCGTTCCAGTTGCGGTTCAGCTCGTCGACCCAGTTCGTGCCGTTGAAGCGCACGATCAGACCGGTCGGCGGCGCACCGGGCGTGGACCCCGCCGGGGGCGCCGGCAGGCCGGCGCCCGAGGTGACGATCTGCTCGTTGATGGCCGTCGTGCGGTTGCCGGAGTGGAAGCCGGCCGCGTAGACAGTGGAGCCGTCGGGCGTGCGCGCGAGGCCGCGCGGCGTGTCCGTGAACAGCAGGATGTTCGTCAGCGTGGTGCCGCCGAGGGTGGCGCCGAGGTTGGTGGCGTCGAACACCTGCACGACGGCGCGCTCGACGCCTTCGGTGATGAAGATGTCGTTGTTGGGCACGACGGTGATCGGGCAGTTCTGACCGCGGCGCGCCGCGGTGATGAAGGCGCGATTGCCGCCGGGGCCGGCGAACACGATGTCGCGCGGCTCGTCGCAGGTGAGCAACGTCCGGCTGACGCGCGACAGCGAGGGCGTGGCCGCGTTGATCTGCACGATGCTGATGCTGTCGGACAGATGGTTGACGACCCAGACCTCCGTGTTGGTCCGCGCGGCCACTGCCACGGGCTCGACACCGACGGGGACCTCGGCGGCGAGCGTCAACCCACCGGCGGTGACGTCGTAGATCGCGAGCCGTCCGTCGGGCGTGTTCACCGCGAACAGCCGGGTGCCGTCGGGGGACAGTGCGAGCGGGCGCACATGGCCGCTCTCGAAGTTGACGAACGCGCCTCCGGCCGACTGCGCGACGGCCCCACCCCACCATCCCAGAAGGATGATCAGACCTGCGAGCACCTGCAGGCCGAGACTCCGGATCCGGCTTCCCATTGACGATCCCCCCTCTGTCCAACGAAACCGGGGCGGTTACACCACACTAATGTGCGAGGACTCAAGAAAAACGTGTGCCAGGCGACGGCGACCCTACTTCGCGGGCCAGCCGTCGATCGCCACCGGCACGATTGCGTCGGCCGACAGGAATCCCAGCACCTGGCCGTAGAAGGACAGCTCGGCCTCCAATGCGCGGCGAATGGTGTCGGCGCGGCGGAAGCCATGCGACTCGCCGGGGAATGCGAGATACGCCACCGGCAAGCCACGCGTCCGCATCGCCGCCACCATGGCCTCGGCCTGGCTCGGCGGCACGACGGGGTCGTCGAGGCCCTGAAAGAAAATCACCGGGCAGGTGATCCCGGCGGCGGCGTGCAGCGGCGAGCGGGCACGATAGCGCTCCGCCATGGCCGGGTACGGGCCGACCAGCCGCTCCTCGTAGTGCGCCTCGAACTTGTGCGTGTCGTGCGCCAGCGCTTCGAGATCGCCGATGCCGTACCAGCTGGCCCCGGCGCGAAAGACGTCGTGGAACGCCAGTGCACAGAGGACGGTGAAGCCGCCGGCGCTCGATCCGCGTACCGCCAGCCGTGCCTCGTCGGCCCACCCGCGCGCCACGGCCGTGCGCGCCGCCGCGATGCAGTCCTCGACGTCGACGATGCCCCAGCCCCCGTCGAGGCGACGGCGGTAGGTGCGGCCGTACCCCGTGCTGCCAGCGTAATCCACGTCGAGCACCGCGATGCCGCGCGTGGTCCAGTACTGCAGCCCGACGTCGAGTGCCGCGTTCGCCGCACCGGTCGGACCACCGTGGCAGCGCACGAGGAGCGGCGGACGCTCACCGGCGGGCGCCACGTGCTCCGGATTCACCGGGCGATACAGCAGCGCGTGCGACGCCGCGCCGCCAGCGCCGGCGAAGGTCACGGCCTCCGGCGTCGACACCCACGTCGCGTCGAGGCCGACGTCCACCGACTGGCGCAGCACGCGCGGCGACGCGTCGGGCGCATCGAGCACCACGATCGCGGGTGACGTCGACGGCGATGCCGCGCGCAGGACGACGCGGCCGCCGGCGGTGCGCACGCTCCCGATCTCCGTCCACGGACGATCGAACGGCTCGAGCGCACCGCTGCAGACGTCGAGCCGGCCCATCTGCCAGCGACCCGCGTCGGCCCAGGCGCACACCAGCATCGTCGCCGACAGGAACGCGTAGCTCGACGTCCCGAACGCCCACGGCGGCAGCGCGAACTCCGCCGCCCGCGGACAGAGCGCGGTCAGATCGTCACGGCCGACACGGTACAGGTTCCACCACCCGCTGCGATCGGAGACGCAGTGCAGGACCCCGTCGGGCGACCAGTCGGGCTGCAGGATCGACTCGTCGCGGCTGCCGGCGACGCGTCGTGCGTCGTGGAGGTCACCCGCGGCGTCGAGCTGCGCCGTCCACAGCGTGGTGCCGTCCCAGGGCATGTCGGGATGGTTCCACTCGATCCACGCCAGCTGGCGTCCGTCGGGGCTCAGGCGGGGCGCGGCATAGAAGTCGGCGCCAGCGGCGAGGACCTGCGGCGTCGCGCGGCCCGCGAGATCGATGCGCACCAGCGCGTTCACCGGCTCGCCGCCCGCGGTGTGATCCTCCCGCACCGCGAGCAGCAGACCGCGCGCGCGATCGACCACCCCGTCGGCGTAGCGCCAGCGGCCAGCGGGCGTGATCGGTGTGGGCACCCCGTCGTCGCCGAGGCGGTACACGCGCTGGTCGGCGTCGTGCGAGAAGCAGACGATGCCACCGCCGACGGCGAACGCGCCGCCGCCGTACTCGTGCACCCCCGTGCGGACGCCCCACGGCGGCGGGGTTAGATCGACGGCGCCCTCGCCGCCGCGCCAGCGCACCAGCACCGAGCGTCCGGCCTCCACCGGCCGCGTCTCGACCCAGTAGACGTCGTCGCCGTCGACGGCGATCTGTCCGAG
>DASYLJ010000054.1:0-40779 GCA_036009625.1 Binatia bacterium | reverse complement strand
GCGACGCCTGCGTCCTCGGGGAGTGTCACACGCGCAACTGCACGGCCAATTTCCAATGCTATCCGGCGTTCGGAGGATCGTGCGTCGAGGGCGTGTGCTGCCTCACCCACCCCGTCACCGGCTCGTTCGTCTGCCCGTGATCAGGAGACCGCGCTGGGGACGTCGCCGCGCAGGACGGCCCCCAGCGCGGACGCCTCGAACCGGATGCCGACGTAGAACGGTCCGAACAGCGCGAACCGCGAGCTGGCGGCGTCGAAGCGCATTTCGTAGATCAGCTTCTTGAAGACGAGCGGATCGTCGGCGAACAGCGACACGCCCCACTCCCAGTCGTCGAGACCGACCGAGCCCTGGATGATCTGCTGCACCTGGCCGGCGTACTTGCGGCCGATCTCGCCGTGGCCCTTCATGAAGGCGCCGCGCTCGGCGCCGGACAGGTCGTACCAGTTCACCTGCTCCCCGCGCCGCTTCGACATCGGGTAGAAGCAGAGGTAGCGCCGCGCCGGCACCTCCGGGTACAGCCGCGGGCGCGCCATGCGCGCCATCTCCTCGCGCAGCGCCTCGTCGAAGCCGTCTGCGCCCGGCACCAGGCCCTTGCGGCCGAGCATGGCGGTCGCGTGCGCACCGAGCTCGTAGGTGCCGAGCTCGACGACGGCGAGGTACGAGTACGTCGACGTGAGGAACCCGCGCAGCCGCGTGCGCGCGAAGGCGACCTCCTCGCGACGGAGCGCCTCGAGGTCGCGCCGCCAGTGCATGACGCAGAGGTCGCCCTTCTGCGACACCAGCGTGTAGTACGCGCTGTGGCCTTCGGGCGGCGCCGCCTGTGTCTCCAACACGGTGGTGGCCTCGAGCAGAATGGCGTCGCGCTCGGCACCGTCGAGGGCATTCCAACGCCCCCAGTCGACGGCGTACATGTCGTGCAGGGTGTACCAGCCCTCGAGCGTCACGGGCGCGTCGGCCATGCGACCTCCATAGCCCGCCGCCGTGTTCGTTTGAAGCACGACGCCAGATTGGCCAATAGAGCGGGGCGCACATGCACGCAGTGCTGTCCTGGATATCCACGATCATCTTCCTGCCGGTCTTCGGGCTGGTGATGGTGACGTTCGACGTTGCCCAGCGGGTGGCGCGCCTCTTCGGCACGCGCCCGCAGGAGTACGTCGCCGGCTTCGTGCAGTGGCTGCTGGTGAAGACGTTCGGCATCTGCGGCACGCGGGTCGCGGTCGAGCGGTCGCCCGAGCAGAAGCCGTGGACGTCGTACATCATCGTCTCGAACCACCAGAGCATGTTCGACATCGTCATCCTCGGCGGGCTGCTGCAGTCGAACTTCCCGAAGTACATCTCGAAACGATCGCTCGGGAAGTGGATTCCCACCGTGTCGTACAACCTCCGCGTCGGCGGTCACGTCCTCATCGACCGTGGCGACGCACCCGGTGCCCTCGAGGCCATCCGCGATCTCGGCCGGCGCATCCGCGACGGCGACATCTCGGCGATGATCTTCCCCGAGGGCACCCGTGCCCGACACGGCGAGCTCGGGCGCTTCAAGCCGGCCGGGACGCTGGCCCTGCTCGAGGAGGCCCCGGACACACCCGTGCTGCCGGTCACCATCGACGAGTCGTGGCGCCTCCTGGAGCACAACTACCTCCCCGTCCCGTGGGGCACGCGCGTCCGGGTGCACATCGGCGCACCCATCGCGCGTCGGGCCGACGAGGACCACCTCGCGCTCATCGATCGCGTGCACGACGAGATCGCGGCGACGCTCGAACGCTGGCGCCGCCCCCCGTCCTGACCGCGTTCGTTGACTCGACCGGGGTGTCCGTCGCATGTCCATGCGGTGCGCAGCGCGGACGGACCGGGGTACCACGTCGAACGCATCGACCAGGGCGACGGGTCCGCCGCACTCCAGTTCACCGGCGAGCTCCGCTTCCGGCAGTGCTTTCCGTCCTGGCAGGGTGTGCAGGAGCTGGCTGAGCCGCCGGCGCCGCGGATGCAGTTCGACCTCGGTGCGGTGCGCCTGATCGATGGCGCCGCGACCGCCCTCCTGCTCGACCTGCAGAGCCGCATCGCCGCCGAGGGTGCCGACACCCGCATCGTCGGCGCCGAGGGGCCGGTGCGCGCCATGCTCGACCTCTACGGCTCGCACCCGCCACGCCCGAGCCTGGTGGGTCCACCGCCGCGCATCGGCATCCTGGATCAGATCGGCCGAGACACGCTCGCCACCCTCGGCGAGAGCGCCGGGCTCGACTTCGTCGGTGACGTCACCGTCGCCGGCGCGCAGGCGGTGGCGGCGCCGCGCACGATCAACTGGGCTGACCTGCCGCGACTCGTCGAGCGCGCCGGCGCCGACGGCGTGCCGATCGTGCTCGTCATCAACTTCCTGGTCGGCATGGTGACGGGGTTCCAGGCCGCCCTGCAGCTGCGGCAGTTCGGCGCCGACATCTTCGTCGCCGACCTGGTCGGCCTGTCGATGACGCGCGAGCTGGCACCGCTCATGACCGCCATCATCGTCGCCGGCCGCTCGGGCGCGGCGTTCGCGGCCGAGCTCGGCACCATGCGCGTCTCCGAGGAGATCGACGCGCTCCACACCCTCGGCCTCGATCCCTTCCCGTTCCTGGTGTTCCCGCGCGTCCTGGCGCTCGTCATCGTGCTGCCGCTCCTCACCATCCTCGCCGACGTGGTGGGGCTCGCCGGCGGCCTGCTGGTGGCACTCCTGCAGCTCGACCTCACCACCAGCGCCTATCTCATCGAGACCACGAAAGCCGTGCAGCTCTGGGACGTCGGCTCCGGACTGGTGAAGTCGGTGGTGTTCGGCGTGGCCGTGGCGCTGATCGCCTGTCAGCGCGGGCTCGCCACCCGCGGCGGCGCCGACGGCGTCGGCCGCGCGACGACGTCCGCGGTGGTGACCAGCCTCTTCGCCATCGTCCTCGTCGACGCCGTCTTCACGGTGCTGCTGAATGGCTGAGCCGATCGTCATCGCGCGCGACCTCTCCGTCGGCTACGGCGAGCGCGTCGTGCTGCACGATCTGGCGTTCGAGGTCCCGCGTGGCACGGTGTTCGCCATCCTCGGCGGCAGCGGCAGCGGCAAGTCGACGCTGCTGCGCGCGTTGATCGGCCTCGACCGCCCGCTCGCCGGCGAGATCCTCGTCGAGGGCGTGCCGCCCGCAGAGGTGAGCGGCGCGCCACGCTTCGGCGTCCTCTTCCAGTCGGCGGCGCTGTTCGGCTCGATGACCGTGGCCGAGAACACGAGCCTGCCGCTGCGGCACTGGACCAACCTCGACGCCGAGGCCATCGATACGATCGTGCGCGCGAAGCTCCGGCTGGTGGGCCTCGAGGGCTTCGAGAACCACCTGCCGGCGGAGATCTCGGGCGGCATGCGCAAGCGTGCCGGGATCGCGCGCGCCTTCGCCCTCGATCCGCCGTTGATCTTCCTCGACGAGCCGTCGGCCGGTCTCGACCCGATCAGCTCGGCCGAGCTCGACGAGCTCATCCGCACGCTGAACCGCGCCCTCGGCATGACCACCGTCATCGTCACGCACGAGCTCGCCAGCATCTTCTCCATCGCACGCGACTGCATCCTGGTCGACCGCGACGTGGGCGGCATCGTCGCGCGCGGCAACCCCGCCGAGCTACGCGACAACTCCGACGACGCGCGCGTACGCGATTTCCTCAACCGGCGCCCCCGGACGGCGGCGTAATAGATGGCTGCCACCGCGACGAACCACTGGAAGCTCGGCATATTCGTGGTCGTCTCGATCGCGACACTCCTGGCCGCCGGCTTCTGGCTGGGCGCCCGTCGCTTCAGCCGCGAATCGTACCCGGCGGTGTCGTACTTCGACGAATCGGTGCAGGGGCTCGAGGTGGGCTCGCCGGTCAAGTTCCGCGGCGTCACCCTGGGCAGCGTGTCCAACATCACCGTCGCGCCCGATCACCGGCACGTGCAGGTGACGTCCGCCATCTACGTCGACGCCATGGCGCGCCTCGGGCTGCGCGTGACACCGCCGACCATGGGCGAGGAGTTCCTCGACTCGAAGATCCGCATCCGTCTCGCCAATGCCGGCATCACCGGCGTGCGCTTCCTGCAGGCCGACTTCGTCGATCCCGTCCGTTATCCGCCCCCGGTGCTGCCGTTCGAGGTGCCGTGGAACTACGTGCCGTCGGCACCGTCGACGCTGCAGAGCCTGGAAGACTCGGTGACGGAGATCCTCGACAAGTTCCCGAATCTGGAGGACGCCGCCGGCGTGACGCTCACCCGGCTCAACGCCACGCTGACATCGATCGAGCAGCTCGCCGGCTCGCTCCAGGGCGAGGACGGCCGCTTCCAGCGCCTGCTCGCGAGCCTCACCACCACCGCCGTCCGCCTCGAGCACGCCGCCGACGAGGCCAACCTGCGCGCCACCACCGACTCGCTGCGGAGCGCGTCGGGCAGCGTCGGCACCGCCGCCGACGGCATCGGCGGCGTGCGCGGCGACCTGCAGGACACGCTCGCGGCGCTGCGCGAGACGCTCGATGCCGTCCGCGCGTTGGCGGCATCGCTCGACCGCGATCCCAGCCGTCTGCTGCGCGGCGTCCCGAAGGACACGGCGCCGGCGAAAGGAACGCGATGATCCGCCTGGCGTCCATCCTGCTGCTGATCACCACGTCGGGCTGCATCTTCCGCAACGCCGATGCCCCACGCCTGTATCGGCCCGCGGCGGCGACGCTCGACGACGTCACGACGCCACCCGCATCCGACAGCGGCACGCCCATCCGCCTTCGTCCGGTGCACGGCACGCCGATCCTGCGCGAGCGCATCGTGTGGCGATCGTCGGCGGTGGAGTACGGTGTCTACGAGCAGCGGCAATGGCTCGAGCTGCCGGCGAGCTACGTGGAGCGCGCGCTCACGACCCAGCTGGCGCGCACACCGGGCATCCGCCTCACCGACGATCCACGCGCCGACGTGCTGAGCGTCGAAGTCACGGCCTTCGACGAGGTGCTGGCGCCGGCGTACGCGGCGCAGATCGCGGTCACCGTCGTCCTGCGTGACGGCAGCGGCCGGCGTCTCGTGGACCGCGGATTCACCGCCGACCAGGCCGCCGTCGGCGCTGGATCGGACGCATTCCCCATCGCCATGGGAGCCGCCCTCGACCGGCTCGTGGCCGACGTGGCGCAGGCGGTCGCCGCCGCGGTCGCGCCTACGCAACGAACATCGCACAGCAGCCCGCCCAGCGGCCGCAAGAACCGTGCAAACATGCCCGATCGATGACGCGGAAATCGTTGTGCCGCAGCACTTTTACGTTGACCATGCCGGCGCAGCCGTGCGACCTTTCGACGCATGACGTCACACCTTCGCTTGATGGCCGCTCTGGCCGCCACTCTCGCCGCTGCGCTCCCCGCCAGCGCCGACGAACAGGTCTTCGCCCCGGGCACGGCGCAGCAGAACGCAGTCGTCGTCAGCACCGGGCCAAACGGTCGCTGCGAGACGCACGCCGGTAGCGGCGACATCCAGCTCGCCCAGATCGACGGCGGCACGCCGTTCCGCAACGCCGTCCGCTGCGGCCCGAACCTCATCGTCGATACCGCCGCCGCGGGCGACGACCGCCAGCTGATCGCAGTCGGCCGCACGTGCGCCAACGCCAACATCGCCGTCATCGACACCGGCGAGAACGGCATCGGCAACACCGCTGCCGCCGGTGACGACACCCAGGCCACCGCGGTCGGTTTCGCGCCCAGCAACACGCCCTGCGTGATCGCCGGCGGCAATGGCATCTCCGACACGCCCGATCCGGTGGGCGCCGACGACGTGCGCGTGCTGGCCTTCGGTACCGCCACGCCGAATACGCCCGTGATCCGCTGCGGCGCGAACCTGGTCGCGAACACGACGGCCAACAACGCCAACCCGACGGGTGACGACGTCCAGCTGATCGCCCCGGGCAGCCCTTGCGCCCTGGCCACCGACGCCGTCGTCAGCTCGGGCCCGAACGGCATCGCCGACACACGTGCCGAGGGCGTCGACCTCACCATCGCCACCATCAAGCCGGTGAAGCTCGTCGTCGGGCGCAACCGCGCACGGCAGACGCGCTCGGTGACGGTCATCGTCGCCAACCGCGAGTTCGGTCCGAACGCGCCGGGCTCGCGCAGCTACTCGCTGCGCGCCGTCGGCGGCTCGTGCCCGAGCGGCAGCGTCACGCAGATCGACGCCGACGCGCTGACGCCGGGTCTGCAGGCCACCGCCAACATTCCGCGCGGCGGTCGCGTCAAGGCGTCGTTCGAGGTCACCGCGCGACTCGAGGATTGGACCACCGTCGACCTCAGCGCCCCGGGGCGTTGCGAGGTCGTGGTCGAAGCCGTGGCGACGGACACCGCGCCCGCCGGCGACGACATGGGCAACACGTCCAACAACGAGACCTCGGTCTCGCTCGAGGTCACGGACCGCAACGACCAGTAAGGACGCGTGCCGGAGCTACCCGACGTCACCATCTACCTCGAGTGTCTGACCCCACGCGTGGTGGGGCAGCCACTCGAGGGGGTGCGTCTGGCGAGCCCGTTCCTGCTCCGCACCGTCGAGCCCGCGCTGTCCGAGACCTTCGGCAAGCGGGTGACGGGGCTCCGGCGCCTCGGCAAGCGGATCGTCCTCGAGCTCGAGGACGATCTCTTCCTGGTGTTGCACCTGATGATCGCCGGGCGTCTGCGATGGCGGGCGCGCGGCGCCAAACCACCCGGGAAGCTCGGGTTGGCCGTCTTCGACTTCCCCACCGGCACGCTGGTCCTGACCGAGGCCAGCTCCCGCAAGCGCGCTGCGCTGCACGTCGTGCGTGGCGTGTCCGCTCTCTACGCGCTGAGCGCCGGCGGCCTCGAGCCGCTCGACGCCGACCTCGCCGCCTTTCGCGACGCCGTCACGCGTGAGCATCACACGCTGAAGCGCACCCTCACCGACCCGCACCTGCTGAGCGGCATCGGCAACGCCTACTCCGACGAGATCCTGCACCGCGCCGGCCTCTCGCCCGTGGCGCTCAGCCATCAGCTCGACGACGAGGCGATCGCGCGCCTGTTCGAGGCCACCCAGCGCGTGCTGCTCAACTTCACCGAGCGGATGCGACGCGAGGTCGGCAGCGGCTTTCCCGAGAAGGTAACGGCCTTCCGCGACGACATGGCGGTGCACGGGCGCTACGGGAAGCCCTGCCCCGTCTGCGGCTCGCCGGTGCAGCGCATCGTCCACGCCGAGAACGAGACCAACTACTGCCCCACCTGTCAGACCGGTGGGCGGCTGCTCGCCGACCGCTCCCTGTCGCGCCTCCTCAAGAAAGACTGGCCGCGCACGCTCGAGGAGATGGAGGAGCGCCGGCGACCATCGAGTTGACCCGCGCAGCCGGCGCACGTAGCGCTGGGCGTCATGGCAACCCTCACTGGTCGTGTCGCGCTCGTCACCGGCGCCTCGCGCGGCATCGGCGCCGCCATCGCAATTCGTCTCGCGCAGGACGGCGCCGCCGTCGCCCTCACCTACGGCGCCTCGCGCGACAAGGCCGACGACGTCGTCCGTCGCATCGAGGCCGCGGGCGGCAAGGCGTTGGCCCTGCGAGCCGACAGCGCCGACGCCGATGCGGTGCGCGGCGCCGTCGCCGAGACGGTGCGAAGCCTCGGTGGTCTCGACGTGCTGGTGAGCAACGCCGGCGTCGCGCGGTTCGGCACGCTCGACACCTTCACGCTCGAGGACTTCGACAGCACGATCGCCATCAACGTGCGCGCCGTGTTCGTCGCGGCGCAGGCGGCGGCGCGGCACATGCAGGACGGCAGCGGCCGCATCATCACCATCGGCAGCACCAACGCCGACCGCATTCCGTTCGCCGGCGCCGCCGTCTACGCGATGAGCAAGGCCGCCATCGCCGGGCTGACGCGTGGCCTCGCCCGCGATCTCGGTCCGCGCGGCATCACCGTCAACAACGTCCAGCCCGGGCCGATCGACACCGACATGAATCCGGCCGACGGGCCGTTGGCCGGGACGATGCGCGCCGCCATGGCGCTGACCCGGTACGGCCGCGCGGACGAGGTGGCCGCGATGGTCGCCTACCTCGCCGGCCCCGAGGCGGGCTTCGTCACCGGCGCGAGTCTCACGATCGACGGCGGCTTCGCTGCCTGAGACGCCACCGCTCTTTCTTTCGTTGACGGCGGCTGGCTTGGCTGCGTAGGGTGCCGCCCGGCATGGGCGTCCCGCAGCCTGGACCGGCCGGGGCGTCCACGACCCCGCGGCGGCTGCTCTGCTTCGAGTCGAGTCGCGGCGGGGTGGTGGGCGGCTCGCTCACCGGTGCGCTCGCATTGCTCGGTGGCCTCGATCGACGCCGGTTCACGCCGTCGTTGGTCCTCGCCGAGCGCAAACCGGGCCTGCAGCTCGACGCCACCCCGCTACGTCTCGTCGACATGTCGGTGGTCTCGTCGCTGCCGAGCCGTCCGGGTGCATCGCGCCCCGTGCGTGCGCTCATCGCCGTCGCGGGCACGGCACCGCTGGCGCTGCGCGTGGTCCGCATCGGACGTCTCCTGCGAACCGAGCGTCCCGAGCTGGTCTACCTCGCCAACGGCGTCGGGCCACACCTCGCGACCGTGCTCGCGGCGGCCCGCGCCGGCATCCCGATCGTCTGCCACCTGAAGGGCTTCCGCCAGGTACGGCGGCTCGACCGCTGGGCGTCCCGTCGGGTCGCCGTCGCCGTCGGCATGACCGCGACGCTGGTCGATTTCTACCAGGCGCGTGGGCTACGGCCCCAGCATTTCGACGTCGTCCCCGACGGCATCGACGTCGCGGGCTTCGCCACCGGCGGCGGTCAGGCGCTACGCGCGCGACTCGGCATCGCCTCCGACGTGCCGGTGGTGGGCATCGTGGGACACATCCAACCCTGGAAGGGACAGGCGTTGGTCCTCGACGCGGTGGCCCGCGCCCGCCGCACCGTCCCCGCGCTCGCCTGCCTCGTCGTCGGCGGCGTCCACCGCGACGGCGCGACGTACGGCGCCGAGCTGCAGAGGCGAGCCAGCGCACCCGATCTCGCCGGCCACGCGCACTTCCTCGGCGCGCGCGAGGACGTCGGTGCCTGCATGGACGCGATGGACGTCGTGCTGCATGCGTCGGTCACACCCGAGCCGTTCGGCCGCGTCGTACTCGAGGCGATGGCCGCCGGACGTCCCGTCATCGCGCCGGCCGAGGGCGGCCCGCGCGAGATCGTCGACGACGGGGAGACCGGCCTCCTCGTGCCGCCGCGCGACGCCGACGCCCTCGCGACCGCCATCGTCACGCTCGTGATCGATCCCGCGCGGTGCGCGGTGATGGGCGCGGCGGCGCGACGACGCGCCGCCAACGTCTTCGGCCTCGAGCAGCAGGTGCGCGCGATGAGCGCGATCTTCGAGCGCGTCCTCGCCGAGCGGAGGACGGCATGACCGGCAAGGTGCTGGTGCTCGGGCAGGACGACCGCAGCTTCCTCGCCGTCGTGCGGTCGCTCGGTCGACACGACCTCGAGGTCCACGTCGGCTGGTGTCCACCGACGGTCATCGCCCGCCGGAGCCGCTACATCCACGCCGCGCACGCGCTGCCGCCCTATTCCCCGTCGAGCACGACGTGGCTCGATGCCCTGCGTGCGCTCTGCGAGCGCGAGCGCTTCGATCTGGTCATCCCCACCAGCGACCCGACCGTGGTGCCCCTGCAGCGTCATCACCACGATCTCGAGCACGCCTGCCGCCTCTACGTCCTGCCCGATGCCGCCGTCGAGATGGCCTTCGACAAATCGGGCTGCCATGCGCTGGCGCGCTCGCTCGGCATCCCGGTCCCACGGCAGGAAACGGTCGCACTGCCGACGACGGCCGATGCCATCCTCGAGCGCTTCTGCCTCCCCGTCGTGCTGAAGCCACGTACCTCGTACCGCTGGGACGACCTCGCCGAACGCCGGCCGGTACGCACCGCGACCACGGCCGTCGACCTCGAGCGCATGCTCGGCGAGTACGCCGGACAGGAGCACGTCGTCGTCGAGGAGTACTTCGCCGGCATCGGCGGCGGCGTCGACGTGCTGGCGCGGGACGGTGAGGTCCTGATGACGTTCCAGCACGTGCGCCTGCACGAAGGCCGCAGCTATCGCGGCGCACCATACCGCCGTACGGTGCCCGTCGATCCGGCGATCGCCGAGCCCGCCTACGCCCTGTTCCGGGCACTGCGCTACACCGGCGTCGCGATGTTCGAGTTCCTGCAGAACGCACGCGGCGAGTGGGTGATGATCGACCTCAACGCGCGCTTCTGGGCGGCGTTGCCGTTGACCGTTGCCGCCGGTGCCGACTTCCCCTGGTATCTCTACCAGATGCTGGCGCACGAACGGCGCGACTTTCCCCAGAGCTACCGCCGCGGCCTGTACGGCCGCAGCCTGACGCGCGATCTCCTGTGGCTGAAGGAGCAGCTGCACACGCCCGGCGCACGTGCGGCACTCGCCGTCGAGGTGGCGCGCGGTGCCTGGCGGCTCCTCACCCGCCGCGAGCGGCTGGACACGCTCGTCCTCGACGACCCGATGCCGGGTCTGGTCGAGCTCTCGCGCATCGCACGCCGGCTCGCGCGCATAGCGACGCGGTGAGCGTCAGGCGACGGCGTCGATGGCGTCGAACCAGGGCGCGAGCGACGGGTTCGATCTGCGCAAGCGCGCCAGAACCGGCCCACGCGGCACGGACGGCTGATCGGCCACCGTCCGCGCATAGACGGACGTGGGTTCGAGGTCGGCAACCTCGGACGTGATCGGCTGCGATGCCGCCAGGCGCAGCCGATGCGCGCTGCGCAGCGCTCGCAAATACATTGGCCAGTAGCGCGCGATCTCCGGCAGCAGGAACGCCGGCAGACGCTCGGGCGGCAAGGGCGTGGTGGCCACGGTCGGCCGGACACCGTCTTCGGCCTGCACGCGCGAGAACAATGCCGTCGCGATGGCCGTGCCGTCGTAGCCGGCGTCGAACTGCGCGTAGGGCAGCACCGACCGCGCGTCCCGCGGGCGCAAGCCGAGATGCGCACCGAGCGCATCGAGAGACGCCTGCGGCCGTCCGAGCAGATCGAGGCTGTCGACCACGGTGTAGCCGTGCCCGGCTTCGTCCGCCGCATCCATTGCCTCGACGAGCGCCTGCCAGCCCGTGCGACGGAAGCGGAGGGGCGCGCGGAGCACCTCGGGCAGCGTGTGGAACTCGAGCGAGGGCGTGTGCTCCAGCGCGGTCACCATCGCCGGCCAGCTCGGGTGACCGCAGGCACGTGCCTCGCGATTCGCCGCCACGTCACCCAGCTGGCCGTGCGTCTGCTGCCACAGGGCGCGTTTCAGGGCCGGCCCGTCGAGCACGGGATAGTGGCTGAAGTATCGCACGAAGCCGTCACCGAGCGAGGAGTAGTCGCGCGCCGCGATGACGTGCTGCGCGTGCTGCGCGAACGGATCCAACGGCACCGTGCGGCGGACGCCGCCGACGTCGACGGCCATCGCGGGCACCACGCCGCTCGCGAAGCCCGGGCCACGGACGTGCGACAGGTCCGCGCCCTCGCACACCATCGATCGGAGATCCGGCGCCGGCGCTCGTCCCGACACCGCGTTGAGCAGCGTGATCTCGAGCATGCCGCGCACGATCGACTCCGTCGCGCGGACCGGATCGCGGATCGAGAACACGTTGTTGCGCGCCACCGCGAACAGCCCGACGCGTTCGTCGGTGGTGACGTGGTAGGGCTGCACCTTGAAGGCGGCATGAATCGGACGGGCGGACAGATCGATGCCCGCGGCCCGCGCCATGATTTCGACGCGCTCGACCTCCTGCAGCAGGATGGCGAGCGCACCGACGAGGTGACGCCCGTTGACGGTGGGATCGGCGACCAGCTCGTTGAACCCGACGTGCACGCCGAAGCGCGTCTGGAGCTGCTTCGTCAGCAGGGTCGTGTGCCCACGGATGACACCGCCCGTGACCGTCAGGACGAGCGTCCCAGCCTCGGCACGACGCACCAACTCGGTTCGCGCCTGCTGGGAGACTATCTGGACGGTCTGGGCGCGCACTGTTCGACGCTACCAAACATGACGCGGCGCCTGTCAAGGACTAAGTATGCTTTCGGTTCCGCCACCAGATCAGGACGGTCACCAGCAGCACACCGGCCGACGCCAGGTTCAGCACCGGATTCCACCAGGGGCGCACCCAGGTGAGGGTCAGGAGCACCGGCCCGGGCCCGAGCGTCACCGTGCTCAGGTGGTCCTCGGTCTCGCCGAGTGGCACCGGAAGCCCGCCGAGCGCCGCGCGCCAGTTCGGATGCCACGCCACCGCCAGCGTAGCCTGCGCCGGCGCAGGCTGGTCGTTTCGCAGCAGCCAGACCATGCGCTCGGGTTGCAGGTCGGCGGCCTCGACGCGGATGCCGTCGCCACTCGCGAAGCCGCCGACGCCGTCGACCGCGAACACGCGCACGCCGCCGGCGCGGTAGACGACGGAGAAGGCCGGTGACCGCGTCAGGTTCTGCTCGACCTCGTCGACCCAGGCGATGAGATAGCCGACGTCGTAGCGACGCAACGCCGCGAGGATGCGGTCGGGCTCCCAGTCGTGCAGGTGCACCAGCACCTCGCCGTTGTGCGCCAGCGTCGCCTCCGGCTGGTTGCCGAGCAGCGTGGAGCGCTCGGCCTCGAGCACGATGCGGCTGGCCAGCTGCGTGTAGCCTGGCTCCCCGAAGCGCTCGTCGTAGCGGTCGTCGAAGCCGACGACCGTCGGGTTGGCCGCGTGGTCGCGCAGCCAGTGGAACGCCTTCAGGAAGTTGGCCTTTTCGGTCGTGGTGTGGTGCGCGTCGACCTGGATGATCCATGCCAGACTGCGCACACCGGCCTGCGTCTCCCAGACCACCAGCGTGGCGAGCACGCCGGCGACGACGTAGCCCGCCAGCGGCACGCGCGCCGCCCAACGCCGGAGCACGTCGCACGCGCCACCGGCGAAGAGAGCGGTGAGCAGCGCCAGGTAGGGCAGCGCGCGGTGGCGGAGTATCTGCCGCGCGACGTCGTCGACCGGACCAATGCCCGTCGTAACGGCGCCGGCGGCGAACGGCGCGGTGAGCAACGCCAGCGTGACGAGGAATGCGGTCTCGAAGCGCCGCACGCGCAGCCCGACGACGAACGCCACGGCGAGCCACGTCACGATCGGCCCCGAGAAGAGCCGGCCCGCCAGGAAGTCGGGCAGGAAGTGGTGGTCGGACCAGCCCGTGCCCGGTCCGCGCAGCTCGGGCCAGATGACGAGCGGTGCCAGCGTCGCCACGCACATGCCGGTCGTGAGCGCGGCGATGACGAACGCGCGGCGCAGCGTGCGACGCCGTCGCCAGCGTCGCCGCGACAGCGCCATGACGACGTACAGCGCGCCGGCGATCGCGAGGTACACGCCCGAAATGATATGCGTGCAGACGACCGCCGCGGCCAGCAGCGCGGCGCGCGGCACGTGACGTCCGCCCACCGTGATGCCGACGTGCAGCGCGGCCAGCCCGAGACAGAACAGCAGCAGCCCGACGCCCTGCGGGATGAGGCCGATGCCGAACAACCCCTGGATGCCGATCCCCTGCGGCGCCGACAGCCCAAGGCTGGCGCCGGCGGCGACGAGCGCGCCATAGCGCGAGAAGCGGAAGGTGCGCGCGAGCACCCAGACCGCCGGCGGCAGCAACGCCCACGCCGCGATGATCGCGAGCTTGAAGAGCGTCAGCAGCGCGACGGTGCCGCCGAGCAGATGGTACAGCCCGGCGACCACCACGAAGAAGAGGCTCGGATAGAACTGGAACGGCACGAAGCCGTCGAACCACCATGGGCACCAGCCGTCGGTGCGTCCATGCGGCAGGAAGAGCTCGGCCATTGCCCGCAGCCGCACGAAGTGGGCGCCGCCGTCCCAGGCCGACGGATAACCCGGCTCCATGAACCTCGACGCCACGGCCGCTGCCGCCAGCGACATGCCGGCGAGCAGCGCGACGTCGAGCCGATGCAGGCGACGGGGCACCGGGGCAGGGTAACGACGGAGGGCCCGAAAGAGTAGCGGAGCGGATTGCGCCGCGATCGAACTGGCCTAGCTAGCTCGCCCTGCACCGACGCGCGCAGACGGCGACGCCGGACGGGTCGAGCGTGTCGTCGGCATCGAGCAGCAGAGCCAACGGCGATCAGCGTGGACATGGCGACGTACCCGCGCCGGCGGCGGCGCGATCGGCGCGTCCGAGCGCTGCCGCCTCTTGCACGAGGTGCTGCACGTCGTCCCAGGGCGGGTCGTCGATGGCGGGAAGGACGCGCGCCTCCGCGATCGGCAGCGTCAGGCGTCCCTGCCGTCCGTCGGCCCCGACGGCGTGCAGGTCGAGGGTGCCGCGTTCCTGCAACGCAGCCCATCCCGCCGCGTCGACGTGCGCGACCAGCTCGAACCCCGTGGGCGCCAGCGCCGCAACCCCGAGCCGCGCGGCCACATCGGGTCGGTGCAGCCCGTACTCGATCGCCGACGGGTCGTCGATGGTGAGCGCGCGCAACGGGCCGTGATGCCACACGTCGGCCGCCCAGCCCGACGTGTAGAGCAGTTCCTGCGACGGCACCCAAGTGAGGGGTTCGGCGTAGATCACCAGGCCGCCGGCGTCGTTCGCGTCGGGGACGACCGTCGGACGGCACGGCGCGGGTTCGTCCCACAGCCAGAGGTCGCCGAGCGGGGTCGGCAACGATGGCACGCCGCCGCGCCGCGCTCGCAACCACGCATCGACCACCGGCACGCGTAGCTGATCCGGAATGTCGAAGAACGCCAGCGCGCCATTGGTCTGCGCACGCAGCATCGCCTGCGGCCGTCCACGTCGGAGCTCGTCGAGCAGCTCGCGCTGCAGCGTCGGATTGTACGCGCGGGCGAAGGCGAAGTACCTGGTCTTGGGCGGAAGCCCGAACCGCACCTGATACCAGGGCGCCGCATGCGCCAACACGAGCGACGTCACGCCGTTCGCGCGCAGCAGCTGCTCGACGGTGCAGGTGGCGTCGATGAACTCCCGATTCGTCGACATCGCCGCTTCCGTCACGGTGAAGCTCGTATCGGCACAGGCGCCCACCGCCGGATTCGGCCGCAGGTGCTCTGCCGCGACCCGCCCCTGGACCGCCAGGAGCCGCATCGCCGCCACCGGCGACGCGACGTGCGGAAGCGCTGGACGGAGCGCGGGCACGTCGAGCAGGAGGAACACGACGACCGCGACCACCGCCGCTCGCCCGGGGCCCCATCCACGCCGGTCTCGCAGCAGCGCCAACACCAGCAGCACCGCGACCAACGCCGAGATCGCGCCCCATTGCAGGACGTGGCTGGCATCGGTGCGGTCGAGCACCGTGCGGGTCGCGAGCAGCGCGAAGGCCGCCGCAAAGACGAGCGCTACGCTGCGTGCGGCGGGCCGCTCACCGCCGGTGACGAGCACGCGCACCGCCTGCACGAGCAGCATCAGGACGAGCAGGAGCCAGCCGAGTGCGATGGAACGCACGCTCTCGATGCCGGGCGACAGGTGCGCACCCGGCATCGGCCAGGGGAAGGGCAGCCCGACCGCGTCGCGGTGATAGCGCGGCAGCGTGTCGAACGTGTAGCGGAACCAGACCGCGTCGGGGAATCCGAAGGCGAGACGGCTGGCACCCGTCACGAGCGCGAACCCGACGACGAGGCGGAGCGCCGCCGCGACGAGCGAACGCAGCAGCGCGCCAGCACCCCAGTCGGCCGCGACCGCCTCGCGCACCGCGATCAGCGCAACGACGGCGAGCATCCCGTAGACAGAGGTCTCGATGCGGAAGACGTAGGCGGCGCCGAGACACGCCCCCGCGGCCACGTCGCGCCCGCGCCACGTCGAGGTCGCGACGCCGAACGCGGCGACCACGAACACCAGGATGCCGATCTGATGCAGCACGACGCGCCACGACGCGTCGACCGCGCTCCCGACGAGAAGCACGGGCGCGAGGACCACCACCCCGACGACCGCCAACGCCTCGGTGCGCGAGCCGAGGATCCGCCGCGCCAGTATCCACAACGACACCACGCCGAGCGCGCCGCAGGTGGCGCCGGCGAGCGCCACCGGCGACGTGCCGATCTTGCCCGTGATCGCGAGCCAGAGCGCCGCGAGCCCCGTGTCGTGCGCGCCGTGCGGCCAGAGCCAGGTCGTGAACGGCCGGCCGCCGCGCAGCAGATCGAGCGCCGAGGCGAGGACCTCACCGTGGTGCATGACGTCGATGGTGAGGGGACGGACGGCGAGCACGAAGGCGAGGAGCACGAGCCCAGTGAGGACGGGCGGCACCATCCACGGCGGCACGGGATCGGCGCGGGTCGGGGAGGGCGCAGGCGTCCACCACCACGCCAACAGCGCGCCCACCGTGCCGGTGGCGAGCAGCTGCACCCACGCACTCGCGAGTCCCGCGAGATCGGCCCGTACGACCAACAGCCCGATGCCGGCGAGCGCCGGCACCATCAGCAGCCAGCGCACGCCGCGAATCTCGACGAGGGCTCGACTCACCGCCCCCGCCAGCAGGCCCAGCAGCACCGCCGTCGTCTCGACGTTCTTGCCGTCGCCGAGCGTCCAGGGTAGCCCGGGAGCGCGCCAGTGCGGTGACACCGCCGAGGCCACGGCGGCGCCAGCCGCCACGGCCACTCCGATCGGGAGCAGGATTTCGACCAGCAATGCGCGAGCGAACCGAATCATTCGACGCCTTCTACGCCGGGTACCTGACGGCGCATCGCCACCCACTGAACCGCGCCCTGCACCTGGCCGCGAAGGTCGCGGCCCTGACCGCGCTGGTCGTGGCCGCGTGGAGGTGGAGCCTGCCGGCGCTGCTGGCGGCGCCGCTGCTGGCCGTCCTGCCGTGCTGGGCCGGGCACCTCGCGTTCGAGCGCAACCGGCCGACATCGTGGACGCGCCCGTCGGCGAGCGTCCTTGGGGGCGTGGTCAACGCACTCACCGGGCGCGCCGCAACGCCGTCACGGCCGGGGCGCTTCTGGTACAGCTTCGCCGCGGATCTCCGGATGTGCGGCGACCTGCTGCGACCCCGTCACTGACGCCACCCAGTCCTTCGCCAGACGCATCTGGTCGTGCAGATGGCTGTACCAGAACAGGCCACCGCGCCCGAGCAGATCGAGGTTCTCGATCGTCCCGATGGCGTCGCGCACGTAGCTCGCCGTCGCCGACCAATCGAGGCCGTAGACCGGATAGGCGTTGGCGAGGAGATGGTGACGCCAGCCGCGGACGACGTCGCGACGAATCAGGCCGTGCCGTCGAGCTCGGTGACGACTCGCGCGGCCAGCTCGTGGTCTGAGAGCGCATGCAACGCGTCCCCCGTCGAGCACGGAACCTCGACGACGAGGCCGGTCTCGTCCGGCGGCGCCATCGCGGCGGAGCGGTTCTTCGGCTCCGACACCCGCGACACGCACAGCGCCGGATCGGGCAGGTAGAGCGTCGCGTTCGTCGACACTCGCGGCATCGCGAGCCGCAGGTAGACGATGCGCACGTGGCGGAACCGCAGGCGCGCGGTCGCCTGGTGGACGTCGGGCGGCAGGGCGTCACCGAGGAAGCGCACCAGTAGCGAGAGCGGCAGGGTGCTGACGACTCGTCCAGTGACGGGCTGCGCACTGCCGTCGGCGCGGACCACGCCCTCGATGCGGCGTCCCGCGCGCGCCAACCCCGTGATCTCGCACCCGAGCTCGAGCCGCGTCGGCGGTAGCGCCGCGGCCATGCGCGCCGCGATCGCGCCGTAGCCGTGACGCGGGTAGAGGAAGCTGCCGTCGAGGTGCGCGCGCTTGCGCTTCGGTCGCAGCACCTCGAGCACGAGCGCGCCCAGTGACAGGCCCGACAGCCGCCCGGTGGCGACCTCGGGAGCCAGCTGCGCGCCAGGCAGGCCCCAGAGCTTCTCCGAGTAGTCGAGGAGCAGCGGTTTCCCGAGGCGACGGCCATAGCGGTTCAGGGCGTGGTCCTCGAAGGTCCGCTCGGGCCGCGGGTGGCGGCGCGCCCGCCAGAGGTCGAACGCGACGCGGCCGGCTTCGCCGAGGCCCTGGCCAAGGAGCCAATTGAGAGGGGTGGGCGGGAAGTCGATGAAACGACCGCGGGTCAGGATCTGACTGGGCGCCTCCACCGTCGCGAGGTCGGCGCCGAGGAGGCCGCGCACGTCCCACGTGATGTCGGCGTCGCGGTCGTGAAAGCGATGCGCCCCGGCGTCGTAGCGATGCCCGTCCCAGTCGAAGGTGCGGCAGAGGCCTCCTGGCTCGGCGGCCCGCTCGAAGACGGTGAAGGGGATACCCGCACGGTGGGCATACCAGGCCAGAGCCAGCCCGGCGGGTCCGCCGCCCAGGATCGTCAGGTCCTGCCGCCCCATGCGCGGGGCGTGGTTAGCATGCGATGGCCCACGCTTGCCATTGACCCTTCCCCCTCAGCCGGTCAGACTGCGCGGTTCATGTCGCAGCGCCGCCCGGACGTCCGAAACATCGCCATCATCGCTCACGTCGACCACGGCAAGACCACCCTGGTCGACGCCATGCTCCGGCAGACGGGCACCTTCCGCGCCAACGAGGCGGTCGTCGAGCGGGTCATGGACTCGAACGACCTCGAGCGCGAGCGCGGCATCACGATCCTGGCGAAGAACACCACGGTCCGCTGGCACGACGTGCAGATCAACATCGTCGACACCCCAGGCCACGCCGACTTCGGCGGTGAGGTGGAGCGCACGCTGGCCATGGTCGATGGCGTGCTGCTGCTGGTCGACGCCTCGGAGGGCCCGCTGCCGCAGACGCGCTTCGTGCTCGGCAAGGCGTTGGCACTCGGTCTCGAGCCCGTCGTCTGCCTCAACAAGATCGATCGGCCGGACGCGCGCGTCGCCGAGGTGCTCGACGAGATCTACGGGCTCTTCATCGATCTCGGTGCCAACGAGGAGCAGCTCGACTTCCCGGTCATCTACACGATCGCGAAGGCGGGCACCGCGACGCGCGACATCGCCGAGCCGGGCACGAATCTCGAGCCGCTGTTCGACGTCATCGTGAAGAAGCTCCCTGGACCGATCCACGACCCCGAGGCGCCGACGCAGTTCCAGGCCAACAACCTCGGCTACGACGACTATGTCGGCCGGATCGCCATCGGACGCATCGTCGCCGGCGAGCTGGTGCCCGGCGGGCAGTACACGCTCTGCCGCAACGACGGCACCCAGGTGGCCTGCAAGCTGACGCGCGTCTACGGCTGGAAGGGCCTCAAGCGCGCCGAGATCGACCGCGGCCGCGCCGGCGACATCGTCGCCATCGCCGGCATCGAGGACATCGCCATCGGTGACACCGTCGCCGATCGCGAGCGACCGAAGTCGCTGCCGCCGATCCGTGTCGACGAGCCCACCATCGCCATGCTCTTCGGCGTCAACACCAGCCCGTGGGCCGGCCGCGACGGCAGCCGCGTGACGTCGCGCCAGGTGCGCGATCGTCTGCTGACGGAGAGTCGCCGCAATGTCAGCCTCCGCGTCGAGGAGACCGACGCTACCGACACCTTCCGCGTTCTCGGCCGCGGCGAGCTGCAGCTGGCCGTCCTCATCGAGACGATGCGGCGCGAGGGCTTCGAGCTGCAGGTGTCGAAGCCGATCGTGGTGGTGCAGGAGCGCGAGGGCGTCATCCAGGAGCCCATGGAGCTGCTGCTGGTCGACGTGCCGGAAGACTACGTCGGCGTGGTGACGCAGCTCCTCGGCGTCCGTCGCGGCATCATGACCAAGATGGATCATGTCGGCAGCGGGCGCGTGCGCGTCGAGTTCAGCGTGCCGTCGCGCGGGCTCATCGGCTTCCGCTCGAACTTCCTCACGGAGACGCGCGGCACAGCCACCATGAATGCGCTCTTCAACGGCTACGCGCCGTGGCACGGCGGCATTCCCGCCCGCACCAACGGCGGCATGGTGTCCGACCGCGAGGGCACGGCCACGCCGTACGCCCTCTTCCACCTGCAGGACCGCGGTGTCCTCTTCGTCCCCGCCAGTACGCCCGTCTACGAGGGCATGGTCGTCGGCGAGTACTCGCGCGACGTCGACCTCGAGGTGAACGTCTGCCGCGAGAAGAAGCTCAGCAACATGCGCGCGTCGGGCCACGACGAAGCGGTGCGCCTCACGCCGCCGACGCTGATGGGCCTCGAGGACAGCCTCGCCTGGATCGACGACGACGAGCTGGTCGAGGTCACGCCGTCGACGGTGCGGCTCCGCAAGCGCGAGCTGCGCAGCTCGTTCCGTCCGAAGGGCATGCGCACGGGTCGCACGCAGCTGCCGCCGCCGGTCACCGCTCGACCGGCCTGAGCAGCGCCGTCAGCGGCCGAGCTTGCTGGCCTCGAACACGCTCATCGTCGGCGCCCCCTCGGAAAGCGTGGCGATGGCTTTCGCGAACGCGCGCGACGCCGGCACCGCGAAGTGCGCCGTGATCGCCGCCTGATCGGCCCATTCCTCGACGAACACCAGCCGTGACGGATTCTCGGCGTCCTGGTGCACGGCGTGCGAGATGCAGCCGGGCTCGAGACGCGAGCGACGCACGTGCTCGAGGCTGAGTGCCAGCGCCTCGGTAAGGTGGCCGTCGCGGGCGACGAAGCTGCCGGTGACGAGGATCATGGCGCGCCTACGGCAACCAGCGCCCCACCACGACGTTCCCGGACCCGCACGAGGCCGGCAGTGTCCCGGCAGCCACGACCCTTCCCGTCGCATCCACCGCCGCCACGGTCAGGTCGGGCCACTGCTCGAGCCTGCCCCCGCACGGCGTGCCCGGAAACTGCACCGCGCCGCGTGTGCCGAACGAAGCATCCAGGGTGCCGTCGGCGACGTGCCGGTGCAGGCACCGATCCGCGCCGTACATCCGGCCCGCATCGTCTTCCGCGAGGACGGCCACGGGACAGGCGGGGAGCGCGGTCGCCGTCGGAGCCACCCACACGCAGTGATCACTCGGAGGGATACCATGCGGCGGCGGCGCCCAATCGACGCCGTTCTGGTGCCACCGCAGCTGGGCGACACCGTTGCGGAGCAGACGGAAACCGGTCACGTACACGGGCAGATAGGTTCCGGGGGAGGTCTGCAACAGCCCCTCGTCGCCAAAGGTTTCGTCGAGCATCGCATCGAGACCGAACCGCCGGAGGTTGAGCAGACCCGTTCCCGGGGTCTGCGCGATCATCACCTGCGCGCTATCCAGGAGGACGGCGCCAGATCCCGATTCGGACAGTGCGCCGAGGATCACACCGTCCTCTCCGAACGCCGGATCGAAATTGCCGCCGGCGTCCAAGCGGGCCAGCATCAGACCGCCATCGACGACGCCCGCCACGAGCAGCGCACCGTCGGGTTCGCGATGCAGATCGGTCACGACCCCACGCGTGCCGTCGAGGGGGATCCTGACGAGCCCCCCGATTCCGAATCCGTCGTCGCGGCTGCCGTCTGCATTCAGACCGACCAGCACCCCGACTCCCTCGGTCAACAGATAGCCGGCCAGGAGGATGCGGTCGTCTGGGAGGATGAGCATGCGCTTGGCATGAATGCCGAGCTCGCTCACCGCGAAGGCATCGTCCGACACGCCGCCCTCGGTGAAGCGCCGCAGCACCAAGTTGAACGCACTGGTCGAAACCGCCAGCACGACGGCGCCGGTCGATTGGATTGCCAGGTGCTCCACGTGCGGGAAATCGCCGGTCACTTCGTCGACGACGATCCCCCCCGCGCCGAACCCCGCATCGATCGGCCCCGGCCCGACATCGCACAGGCTCCGGTCGTGGCACCGGCACGCCACGCAATCCCCATCCGCGCAGCCGGAAGCGGCGTCGCACCGCTCGCCGATCGCCGCGTCGACCGACCCGTCGCCGCAGCGGGACGGCTGGGCCTCGAACGCGGTGCGCCGTGCTCCCACGATGAGCGTTCCCCGCAGCGTCTCGCATCCGCTCGATATCCGCGCCTTGAGCCGCGCGCCGGTGGCCGCGTGGCGGGCCTGGAGGCGCCCCGCGCGCAGCCGTTTCGGGCCCTTGATGCGCCATTCGACGTCGTCGCGGGTGGGTTCGATGGTCTCGAGCGGCTCGAGTCGCAGCTCGCGTACGCGATCGGTCATGGAGAAGACACGCAGGTCACCCAGCGGCCCGACGGCGAGCGGTCCTCCCACCACCACCCAGCGCGCGGTGTCCGCGCAGGCATCACGCCGTGTGCCGGCATCGGCATCGGTACAGGCGATCAGGCCGAGGAGCGCCGCCATGAGGAAGAGTGCCCAGCGCACGTCAATCTACCAGCTGCGCATGCAGCTGGATAGGAATATCCGTAATACGTAGAGCGCGCCACCCGTTACCGCTTGACGAGCTCGAACGTCGCCAGCCGTGGAGGACGTGAAGCGTCCTCGTCGTGCCACCATTCCCCGAAGCGCAGCAGGGTCACGCCCGCCCGGGTCGCGGCGTCGAGGACCTCGGAGACGTGGTGCACGAAGGCCGGCACCCGGGTGGACTCGTTCGCAGCGTCGACGAATCGGGCCTGCGCCCCCTGGTACTGCCGGAAGGGATGCAGCTCACTGACGAACAGCCGGCCATCGGCGGTCAGGCATCGCGACGCTTCCGCGAACACCGCGTCCAGATGCTCGATGTGCTCGAGCACGAGATTGCCGATGACGAGATCCACCGAGCCGTCGGCGCACGGCCACGGACGCGTCACGTCGGTACGGAGAAAGACGACGTGGTCGGCACGCATCTTCGCCCGAGCGCGGGCGAGCATGCCCTCCGAGAAATCCAGCGCGACGACCCGCTCGGCGATCCCGGCCAGGAGCGCCGTGTTCTTCCCCGTCCCGCATCCGATCTCGAGCACCGAACGGAAGTGCCGGTCGCCGAGCACACGCCGCGTGACGTCCTGATCGAGATCGCGCGTCAGGTTGCGATCCGCGTCGTAGGTCGCGGACCACGTGGTGTAGGCCGCCTCGACGGTCACATCGGCATCAGCGGCGACGGAGCAGCACCACCGGAATGTCGCGCTTCGTGCCGGCCTGGTAGTCGTCGTACGCGGGCCATTCCTTCACCATCGTCGGCCAGACGCGCTTCTTGTCCGCAGGCGTGCCGGTGCTCGCCGTGACGGGGATGACGTCGCCCCACACCTGGATGTCCACGTCGGGGTGGGCGACGAGGTTCTTGTACCAGCCGGGGTTGCTCGGGGCGCCGCCATTCGAGGCGACGAGCACATAGTCGTCGCCGTCGCGTCCGTAGATCAGCGGGAACTTCCGCGTCTCACCGGACTTGCGGCCCGTGGTGTGCAGGATGAGAACCGCCGCGTCGTTCCAGTCGTGACCGACCTTGCCGCCGGTGGCCTCGTACTGTCGCACGTGCTCTTCGCCAAAGAGACTGTAGTCAGGCATGGGGGGGAAAGTGCCACGTCGCGCGACCGTTGGCGACCCCGTCAACGAACATACGCCGCGGCTTGCACACCTCTCCCGCACCGCCTACTCCACCCCCCGTGCGAACGACCCGCCCCTTCCTCGTCCACGGCCTCACCGTCTCCTACTTCACGCGCAAGGTGACGGGGTACCTCGATCACGCGGGCCTTCCCTGGCAGCTCCGCCCCAGCATCGGGATGAACTTCGAAGCCAATCGCGCCGGCTGGAACGGCGGCATTCCCGTCGTCACCACACCCGACGGCGAGCGCATCTGGGACTCGACCGCGATCATCCTGCACCTCGACCACCGTCGGCCCGAGACGACCGTCGTCCCCGCCGACCCGACGCTCGCCTTCCTCGCGTACCTGCTCGACGACTTCTCCGACGAGTGGCTCTACCGGCATGCCGTCGGCACGCGCTGGCTCTTCCCCCAGAACGCGGCCTCCGGGAGCTGGGACATCGCGCGCGAGGGCAGCCTCGAGGTGCCGGGCGGCAGCATCGCCGCGACGCGTGCACTGGCGTCGGCGGCAATGACCAGCTGCCTGCCACGCCTCGGCACGACACCCGGCAACATCGACGCCTGGGTGCAGGAGTCGCTGCTCCCCTGGCAACGCGCGCTCGGCGCCCACGTCGAAGCCCAGGGCTACCTCCTCGGTCGCCGTCCGTCCCTCGCCGACCTGGCACTCTTCGGCGGTAACGTCGCACACTTCATCAACGACCCCGTCTGCTGCGACTGGACGGAGAGCGAAGCCCCCGCGGTCGTCGCGTATACGCACGCCATGCAGGCACCGTATGCGCAGCAGCTCGGCGCCTGGCTCGACGCCACCGCGCTCCCCGACTCGCTCGTCACGGTGCTCGCGGAAACCGGGCGCCACTACCTGCCCTGGGTGGCGGCGGCGACGCGCGACGGCGCGGCCGTCGTCCACTTCGAGCACGGCGAGGACGCCACCATCGCGACCACCAACTTCCTCACCATCGCGCGCGGCATCCTGCTGGCGCGCTACGTGGCGGCGCGGACGCCCGCGCTCGACGCCGTGCTCGATCGCGCCGGCATCCTGCGCTGGTTCGCCGACTACACCGACCAGGCCACGACCGTGCCGGATCCCGTGCCACCGCCACGCCCGTCCGACAATCAGCCCTTTCGCGCCGGCGACTGATCAGGGAACACGAGCGGCAACGCCACCGGTTGCGCCAGCCACGCGAGCGATCGCCACGGCGGCGGACGATCGAACGTGTACGTGCCCACGATCGCCACCGGGGTTCCGCGCGTCAGCACCGAGCGCCCATCCTCCGCGAGCGTCCAGCCCTCGCCCCAGTCCCACAGCCAGCGCGCGTCGTCCTCGCGCAGGCGCACGCAGGCATGGCTCGCCGGACGACCGGGGAGATCGAACTGGTGGAACGCTATGCCCTCGCGGCTGCCGAAATTGAAGTACCAGGGCATGAACCACTTCGGGTCGACCGTGCTGTGACGACCCGTCGAGTGCCAGTTGAGATGGTAGAACCCGGGCGGCGTGCGATCGTCGCGCCGGCCGCTGCTGACCGGCGCCCATCGCACCAGCACGCCATACTCGTACGCGCCGAACACCTGGCCGGCGACGTCGACCGCGATCGCCTTCGGGTACGGAAACGCCGCGGACCAGACGAGCGGCAGCGGGGAATGCGCCGTCGGGCCGTCATCCCACATGACGGGCACGACGACGACCCCGAGCCCCGCCAGATGCGCGCGGTCGACACGATTGAGCTTCTCGAGCACGGCGAGCTGCGCGGTGCTCCTGCCGGCGAGCGCCGCCTTCGGCGTCATGAGGCGGTAGGGCACCGGCGCCGCCGCCTGCGCCACGGCCAACGCCGGAGCGACGAGCATCGCGACGATCGACCACCTCATGCGCATCACTTCGACCGACCACGACGATGGCGGACGAGCAGCCGGATGACCTTCAGCCCGTAGACGACGCTCCCGCCGAAGCGCAGCGACGACGCCTCGGGGAAATACCGCGTCGCGACGGGAACTTCTGCGAAACGCGCCCCCGCCTCCACGAGCTGCGCGGTGATCTCCTGGTCGAACACGAAATCGTCGGAGTTCGCCTCGAGATCGAGCCGTTCGAGGATGGAGCGCGCATAGGCACGGTAGCCGGTATGGAACTCGCTCAACTGGAGTCCGAAGACGCGATTCTCGACCATCGTCAGGACGCGGTTGCCGAGCCATTTCCACCACGGCATGCCCTGCGCCATCACCGACGTCCCGAGGAAGCGACTCGCGAACACCACGTCGGCCCTGCCGGATCGAATCGGGGCCAGGATGTCGGGCAGCACGCGCGGATCGTACTGGTAGTCGGGGTGCACCATGACGACGATTTCCGCACCGGCACGCAGCGCCTCGCGGTAGCACGTCTTCTGATTCGCGCCGTAGCCGCGATTGCGTTCGTGGACGAAGACGGTCAGGCCGAGCTCGTGCGCGAGACGCACGGTGTCGTCGCCGCTGGCGTCGTCCACCAGGATCACCTGGTCGTAGTGGCCCGCCGGCAGGTCCTCGACCGTGCGACGCAACGTCCGCGCGGCGTTGTACGCCGGCATGACCACCACCACGCGTCCCGTCGCGTCCGCCATGCCGTCAGAACCAGCGCAGCAGTCGACTGATGAGGCGATCGTCGAGCGGTGTGTAGCGCTTCAGCGCGGAGTAGACGCCGAGCGCCCAGCGATCGGCATGGATGAGCGCGCGACGGAGCGGGCCGTCACCGGGACGCGGCACGTACCGCGTCGGACGCAACGCCAGCGGCCGCCCCTCGTCACGGTAGTAGTAGAGCGCCAGCGATCGGCGCGTGCGGTCCGCCGGGCACTGGACCGGCACGACGCCGTGGAACGAGCGCTCGCTGGTGCGGAACACGACGCACCGATTGAACGTCGGCGCGATCGCGCGCATGCAGCGCGTGACCGCCGGATCCCACAGCTCGAGGGCCCCGCCCCACGCCGCATCCCAATCACGGTTCACGAAGAGGAGCAGGTTCACCTGCCGGCTCCAGGTACGACGCTTCGCATGCGACAGGTGATCGAGGTGGACGTTCAGGAAGCCGCCCGCACGCGTCTGCTGCAGGCCGGCGCCGTCGAGCTCGGGGTCCGGACGCAGTCCGTCCACGCCCATGATCGCTTCGAGCGCCGTCACGAACGCCGGGTCGTGCAGCATCGCCACCACCGATCGCGCCGTCGGGCCCATCGTCGCAACGTCGCTCGCTACGAGCTTCTTCTCGTTGACGTGGTGGTACGACTTCCACGCCGGGCCGGCGGCGTCGAACTCGGCCGCCAGCGCGTCGGCGACCTCCGCCGGCAGGAATTCGTCGACGACGGCGTGCGCGAACGGCATCGCGCCCGCGATCGTGTCCGGATCGATCCGTGCGAGCGCATCGAGCGCATGTCGGATCACGGCGACGCGCCGTGCGACTGCGCCTCGAGCGCCGCCAGATCGGCACGCGCTTCCGGCCAGTTCGGCTGGAGGACCAGGGCCTCGCGCAACGTCGCGATGGCCTCGTCGGTGCGCCCCGCGGCGGCGTAGGAGGCGGCTAGGTTGTAACGCGCGAACGGTTGCGCCGGCGCGAGGGCGACCGCCGTCCGGTGCTGCGCGATGGCCTGCTCGTGTCGGCCGAGCGCATCCAGGGCGAGCGCCAGGCTCCCGTGTGCGGCGGCATCGTCTGGCGCGACGGCGAGCGCCGCTTCGTACTCCCGCACCGCATCGTCGAGCCGCCCCTGCGCGGCCAGCACCATGCCGAGGCCGATGCGGGCGTTCACGTGCTGCGGGTCGCGCGCGATGGCCTCGCGGTAGCGCGCAACGGCCTCGTCGAGCCGACCCTGCGCCGCCAGGACGAGACCGGCGTTGAAGGGCGGCGACGCGCTGTCGGGAGCCAGACGCGCGGCCTCGGCGTACGCCGCGAGCGCGCCGGCACCGTCGCCGGTGGCGGCCAGTGCCGCACCGAGCGACACGTGCACCTTCGCATACGCCGGTGCCAACGCCTGGCCCCGGCGCAGATGCGGCAACGCCTCGTCGGCGCGACCACGCTCGAGCAGCGCCGCCCCGAGGTTGGTCTCGGCGATGTAGTTGTCGGGCGCCACGGCCGCCGTGTGCGTGAACAGCGTCACGCTGTCGCGCCAGATCGCCTGCTGACGCATCGTCAGCAGCGCGCAGGCGACGGTCGCGACGGCGGTGACGGGCATCACCCACGCGGCCGACAGGCTCCACGCCGCCATCAGGAGCAGGCCGATCTGCGGCAGGTAGGTGAAGCGGTCCGCGAGCGCCTGGTCGCCGACCTTCACGATGCCGATGACCGGCACCAGCGTACCGACGAACCAGAGCCACCCGACGGCGAGCCATGGTCGGACGCGTGCCTGCCACGACGCGAGGGCGGTGACGGCGACCAGCAGCGCCGCCGCGCCGCCGACCGTGACCGGCGACAGGGGCCGGCGCGGATAGAAGACCGCGAGCCCGCTCGGCCAGACGGTCAGTCGCAGATACGTGGCGTAGGCCACGATGGCATTCGCGATCCGCTCGCCGAGCGGCAGGCCCTCGAGCGTCGCCATGGCACCGGCGTCGCGCTGCACGACGAACGTCACGACGCTGGCCGCCACGCTGAGCGCCAGCAGCGGCAGCTTCTCCACCACCAGGCGAGCGCTCCACGGGCGCCGCAGCGGCCAGACGTCGAGCAGCAGGAGGGCTGCGGGAAACGTCACCACCATCGGCTTGGCCAGCAGACCGGCGACGAACGCGAGCGCCACCAGCGCGTATCGACCAGCCGACGGCCGCGTCACGTACCACCAGTAGGCCCACAGACCGACCATCCACCAGAAGGCGGCGAGCACGTCCTTGCGCTCCGCCACCCAGGCCACCGACTCGACCCGGAGCGGATGCAGCGCGAAGACCGTCGCCACCAGGAGGCTGCGCCACGCGTCCCCCGTCATGCGACGGAGCACGTCGAAGAGCAGCGTCGCCGCGGCCGCGTGCAGCAGGACGCTCGTCAGGTGGTGGCCGGAGGGCGCGAGTCCCCACAGCTCGACGTCGACCATGTGCGAGAGCCAGGTGAGCGGATGCCAGTTGGCGGAATGGGCGGCGGTGAACGCCCACACGACGCCCGACGCCGTGAGGCCGGCACGCACCGGCGGGTTGTCGAGCACGTACTCGTTGTCGTCGTAGTTGACGAAGCCGTGCTGGAGCGACGGCAGGTAGACCAGTACCGTCGCTGCGGCCAGGGCACCGGCGAGCAGGCGGTCGCGGGTGGCCGTCGTCACGGGCGCGTTCAATACGGCGGTCGCCCGGGCGTCAAGCTGCACCGCGCGCGTTGACGGCCGCGGCCCGCCGGCAGTAGGGGACGTCGCCGTGCCTTCCGCATCGCCCGCCCGCTGGACGGTGATCGCACTCCTCCTCACCGGCTGCGACCGCACGGGCGACCCCTATCGCGTGCAGGTCGACGTCGGTCCGCAGATCCGTGCCTTCGCCGAGGACACGCTCACTGCCGACGACGCCGGCACGCAGCTCGTCCAGCTCGGCCCAGCGGTCATTCCCGCGCTGGCCGCCGCGCTCGAGGGCGAGCCGAAGGACGTACGAGTGAAAGCCATCGAGGTGCTCGCGACGATCGGCTCGCCCGACGCCCTGCCGGCGCTGATGCGTGCCGTCGAGCGCGACCCCGACGACGACGTGCGCGGCGATGCGCTGCGCGCCCTCGGCATCATCGGGGATCCGCGCGGACGCGCGCTCGTGGAAGCGATGCTCGACAACGAGCGCCTGCCCGTGCGTTCCGGCGGCGTGACTGCCTGCGCCAAACTGTGCGCGAGCCCCGACGCCATCGATCGCCTGGCGGAGCTGGCGATCCACGATCCGAACGTGTCCGTCGCGCTGGCGGCACGCACGAGCCTGCATGCGATCGGCGAGCGTGACGGCACCACCGTGCGCCGAGCCGTCGACGCGCGGCGGCCCGAGGCGCTGCCGGTCGGCGCGACCGCGGACGAGCGCGCCCTCGCGGCGCTCCTCGCCTCCGACGTCGACGGTGGTGCCGGCACCGTGGCACTCGTCACCGTGCTGCCCGCGGCGTCACCGGCCCTGCAGCGTCAGATCGCCTGGCGTCTCGGTGCCATCGGCGACGAAGGCGCGGTCGACGCGCTGGGCGCGCTGCACACCAGTCCCGACCGGGACGTGCGTCTCTACGCGGTCGATGCGCTGCGGAGACTGCGCGAGCGCGGCGTCGACGCCGCGTCCAAGGCGCTATCGAGCGACGACGCTGCTCGTCCGGCCGGACCGCTCCCGCCCCCGGAGCTCTGAGTGAAGAACGCGGGGGCTCCAGAGGAGCCCCCGCGCGCAGGTGACGATGCGTCGATTCAGCTGGTCGTGCCGAGCGCCACGCCACCGACACCGATGACGGCGCCAGTGCGGCAGGTCGACGTTCCGGGCACCGGCGTGCCGATGCCCTGGATCAGCAGGTGACCAGTCGCGCAGGTCGCGGGCGTCGTGTTCGGGCGGATGCGGAAGCGACCACCGAACGGCTGGTTCGCGACCAGGCCCGCGGCCGCCAACAGGTTGCCGGCGACCTGATAGATCTGGGCGCTGCACTTGCCGACGCCCTCGGCTGCCGCGCAGGCCGGCTGCGCCATGCCGCCACAGAGCGGGCTGCCGGTGGTGAAGTCCGGGTGGTTGTGGATGGTGCACTTGCCACCCGTGATGGTGAAGGTGACGAAGTACGCCGCCGCCACCGGGCTGCCGATGACGTCACCGGTCGGCGTTCCCGCCGACTCGATCTCGAGCACGTACTCGCCGTCCGCGAAGCCGGGCTTCGACGGATCACCGGTATCCTTGGCGAGCTTCATCGAGAACGTGCCGCCGCCCGTCGGCGGCTTGCCGGCGACGGTGGCCGTCGCCTTCGCCGCGACGGAGCCGGCGACCTTCGGCGTCGGCGTCGTCGGGCTCGGTGCCGGCGTCTTCACGATCGAGGTGCTCGTCGAACCGGCACCCTTCACCTGGGCGCTGGCATTGCCCACCATCGCGGCACAGGCCGCGATTGCTACCACTCCCATGACCCTCAAGCTGCGCATGTGAAACCCCTCCTTCTCGAGCGTAGGAAACCGAAAAACCCAAACGATCGTTTGGCGAGGTAGCGAACTTGATGCGCTGTCGTCAATGGAAAAGCAGTGGTGACGCGGTGCGCGCCATGAAAATTCTCCGTCACGCGATGCGTCGTTCTTGGGACGGTGCGGCAGAACCCCGAGGCGTCAGTGGTTCAACGGCCACGCTCGGGCCGGGAAGCTCGCCGCGATCCGCACCATCGCCCAGGTCTCGGCGGCGACGACGATCGCGCCCCCGAACCCGCCACCGGTGAGCCGCGCCCCGAGCACTCCGGACTGCGCCTCGGCGCGCTCCACGAGCGCGTCGATCTCCGGCAGCGAGACCGCATAGTCGTCGCGCATCGACGCGTGCGACGCCGTGAAGAGCGCACCCAGGCGGCGCAGATCACCGGCACGGAGCGCCGCAACGGTGTCACGCACGCGCTGATTCTCGGTGACGACGTGGCGCACGCGCCGATCGAGCGGCGACGGCAGCGCCGCGGCGCGCGCCAGCGCGTCGTCACCGAGCGCACGCAGGCTCGGCACCCCGAGCAGACGGCACGCCACGTCGCACTCGGCACGGCGCGCCTGGTAGCCGCCACCGAGGTTGCGATGCGCGATGCCGGAGTCCACGACCACGAGCCCGAGCGACGACGGCACCGGCACGCGCTCGACGGCCATCGTCTGCACGTCGAGGTAGAGCGCGGTGCGCTCGTCGGCGAGGCTCGCCGCCATCTGGTCCATGATGCCGACGCGGGCGCCGACGAAATCATGCTCGGCGCGGTGCGCCGTGCCCGCCAACGCGACGTCGTCGAGCGCCAGGCCGAAGGCGGCGCGGAACGCCCGCAGCACCGCCACCTCGAGCGCGGCACTCGAGCTCAACCCCGCGCCGACGGGCACCGTCGACGTGATGTGCAGGTCGGCGCCTCCGAGGCGACCGTGCGCCGCCAGCATCGCCGTGCACCCCTGGACGTAGTCGAGCCAGTCGCCGCCGCGCGTCTCCTGGCCGAGCCGGTACTCGCGCGGGCCGTCGCCGACGGCGCTCGTGACGCAGATGCGATCGTCGTCGCGCCGGATCAGCGTGACGGTGGTGCGCTGCGGAATGGCGAGCGGCAGGACGAGACCGTCGTTGTAGTCGGTGTGCTCGCCGATCAGATTGACGCGGCCGGGCGCGGACGCGACGACGTGGGTCATGCGAGCATCCTCGGCGGCGACCTAGCCGGGCCACCGCCGAGGAGTCAACGCGCAGGGTCAGCGGCAGGTGAGCGTCGTGCCCGAGCCGTTCAGGTCGCAGGTCGTGAACGTGTGCACGGCGCAGGCGCCCGCAGCACCGGCATCGGCGTCCGCACCGAGCACGACCGTCACGCGCAGCGGCCCCACCGGCAGCGCGATCGCGGACGGATTGCGTTGCACCTTCACCTCGACCGTCCCGCGTGCAGCGCGACGGTCGCGCAGCGAGAGCTGGTGCAGCGCGCTCGCCGATCCCGGCGCGCATCCGGCAGACAGCAGGGCGCCGCTGCGGTTCAGGTACTTGTACGACGTGAGCGTGGCGCTCGCCGTCCAGCCGTCGGGATGGGTCGGATTGCACGGCGAGGCGCCGAACGCGCCCGGCGCAATGGCGTGCGTCTGGTGCGTGAGCGCCAGCAGCGACGATCCGGCACCGAGGTCCTGGATGAGCACCTGGGCGCCGCGGCTGGTGGCATCGAGCGGCGTCATGCCGGCGGGCGAGCCGGCGGGGAACAGCATCCGCCCGCTCATCTTGAGTACCTCGTCGCCCGCCATGCCGCCCAGGCGGCTGATGACGAGGCGCGGCTTCATGAACGTGGTCCCGCCCGTGCAGACGGGGGGCGCGGGGGCTGCTCCGTCGTCGTCGTCGATCGTGCCCTCGCCGGTCGGATCGGCGAACACGGCGTCGTCGAGATCCGTCAGGTCGAGGTAGAAGCTCTCCTCGCCCTCGACGATGTCGTCGCCGATCACGGGCACCAGCACCGTCTTCGGTGCATCTCCGGGCTGGAAGATCAGCTTGCCGCTGACGGACTCGTAGTCCTCGCCGGCGTGCGCGCTGCCGTCGAAGGTCTCGTAGCCGACCCCAACCGGATTGTTGCCTGGCGTGACGGTGATCGTGAACGCCATGAACGTCTGCCCACCGTCGCCCTCGACGACGCTGGCGTCGCTGAACTTCACGACCGGACCCGACGGGTCGTAGTCGATCAGGATGAGCTCGCTCACGGCCCACGCACCCAGCCCGGCGCCACCCGTCGGCGCCGTGAGCGTCAGGCCGATCGACTCCTGGTTGCCCTCGTCGTCGAGGTCGAACACCACGGGTACCCCGAACGTCTTCACCACCTCGCCGTCGGCGAACTGCAGCGTGCCCGACACGGCGGTGTAGTCGACGTCGGGCGTCGCGTTGCCGCCGCCGGTGGCGTAGTGCACCGACACCGCGCCGCTGGCGCCGAACGTGCGCGTGACGGTGACGGTCACGGTGCCGTCGTGCTCCCAGCCGAGCTGCGGCTTGGCGGAGAACTGCAACGTGCCCGGGCCGTGCGCACCGACCGCGGCGCAGGGCGAGAACTCGGAGGTGTTGCGACCCGCGCTGGTGGCAGTCGCGGTCACGTAGGGATCGACGATCGCCTGCGGCACGACGACGGTCCACGGCGCGTGGCCCGCACCGTCGGTCCAGGCGTCGACGGCGGCGAGGAACGTCCGACCCTCGCCGAAGCCCGACGGATCGCAGGTCGGGCTGGAGAACAGCTCGATACGGAAGGCGGCGTTCGGCGTACTGTCGATGACGCCGGTGATCTCGGTGGTGGCGCCGACGACGTCCGCCGCGGTGATGCCCGGAAAGTTCTGCCCGGCGTTCGGGCCGCCGTCGCCGTCACCGGCATCGTTCGCGTCGATGCCGCGCGGATCGAGGTCGATGCCGAGCTCGTCGTTGTCGAAGAAGCTGTTGCCGAGCATGGCGTTGCCGGTGCCCCAGTTGATCTTGATCCCCGACCAGCCGTTGCCGGCGATGACGTTGCCAGCGCCGGGTACGGTGCCGCCGATGGTGTTGTCGAAGGCGCCGACGATGCGGATGCCGAACGAGTCGTTGCCGAGGAGCGTCACGCCATCGGCGCCGGTGCCGATCTTGTTGCCCTCGATGACGTTGTCGTGCGACGCCGTGCCATACAGCGAGATGCCGTAGCCGTCGTTGCCGGAGAGCACGTTGCCCTCGCCGGGTGCGCTGCCGCCGATCTGGTTCCCGAAGCCGTAGCAGCCGATGCCGTCGTCGCCGTTCTTCATCTTCGCCGTACCGGTGGCGTTCAGACCGATGATGTTGCCCTGCACGACGTTCGCCGTCACCTCGGTGTCGATCACGACGCCGCGCGCGTTGCCGCTGACGACGTTGCCGACGACCTCGTTGCTCGAGCCGCGCAGCACGATGCCGTAGCCACCATTCGCGATCGCGGCAGTGCCGGCGGCGTTGGTGCCGATGTAGTTGCCGGCGACGGCGCAGTTCACCGCCTCGGCACCGAGGTAGACGCCGGTGCTGTCGTTGCCCGAGATGACGTTGCGGGCGATCGGATCGCTGCTGCCGATGACGTTGTTCGGTCCGCGCACGACGATGCCCTCCCAGAGATTCGGGATCGGCGCGGTGCCGGTGGCGTCCAGACCGATCAGGTTCGCCTGCACGAAGTTGCTGGCACTCTCGAGCGAGATCGGCCGGGCGTTGCCGGAGATGACGTTCCCCTGGCCACCGGCGCCGATCTGCGTCGCATCCGCGAGTGTGCGGATGCCGCTGCCGCCGTTGCCGAGCGCGGCGGTGCCGGCGGCGTTGGTGCCGATGTAGTTACCGTACACCATGCTGAAGACGCCGCCGGTGACGATGACGCCGTCGAGCATATTGCCGGAGATGACGTTGCGCTGCGCCGGCGCGCTGCCACCGATCCGGGTGAGCTGCGCGCCGACGAGGATGCCCTCCCAGGCGTTGCCCAACGCCGCCGTGCCGGCGACGTTCGTGCCGACGTAACAACCCTCGATGGCGTTGCCGCCCGACGCGACGTAGATGCCCCGCGCCCCGAAGCGGTTGACGACGAGCCCGCGGATGGTCGTCGGACCGCCGGTGATCATGAGACCGGTGGCCTGGCCGGCGTTCTGGCCACTCAGCTCGACGATCGGGGTGCCCGCCCAGCCCGGCTGGGTGGTGCCGTCGACGATCGTCGGCCCCGTGATGGCCGGGAACGCCGTGGTCGGGGCGATCGTCTTGTTCGCCCCGAGCGAGAACGTGATCGTATCCGCCCCGGCATGCGCGTTCGCATCGAGGATCGCCTGGCGCAGCGATCCCGCCCCCGAGTTGTTGGTGTTGCTGACGGAATAGGTGAGCGCCGTCGCGGCCTTGGGGGCAAGGACGAGAGCGGCGAACCACAGCGCGGAAAGGAGCGGGTGTCGGCGTGTCATGCCCTCCAGGCGTTCAGAGGGACGGAACGACGTTCCATGTGCTGCCCCGGCGACGATCCGCGGATCGCCGCCGAGACATCGCCGTCAGGCAGGAAGCGCGCGCACCCGGCCGGGGCTCGGCGCCTCTGCGCGCTCGCGGCGCAGCAGGTAGAGCAGCGGCCCGAAGCTGCCGGCCGCCACGCAGATGAGCAGGTAGGGCACCGGGTTGATGCCGTGCTCGCGGGCGTCCTTCGACATCCACACGCCGCCGATCCCGAGGGCGATCACCAGGTCGGCGGCGAGCTGCATGGTGGCCGCGTTCGTCATCGCTGCCGCGAAGATGCCGAGATAGCCGTGCTCCCAGATCGCCCACGCGCTCAGCGCCGAGAAATCCGCCAGCAGCAGCCCGAGTCCGATGGTCTTCCAGTTCATGCTGACCTCCTTGTGGTTCGAGCATTCCAAGGGCCGTGCCGGTCGGAAATCGCAGCGCCGACGGCGTCCGACCGTGTCCGCCGTGGCGTCCCCGCGACACCCGTGATGCGACGGCACCACGCACGGCATGCGCGCTTGCCCCGCGGGCGCGGGCCGGTGTAGGTCTTCGGCCCTTATGGCTGAGCAGAAAGCGACCAACATCGTCTGGCATCAGGGCGCCGTCACCCGCGGCGACCGTGAGAAGCTGAACGGGCACAAGGGAGCCACCGTGTGGCTCACCGGGCTGTCGGGCTCGGGGAAATCGACCATCGCGGTCGACCTCGAGAAGCGCCTCTGGGAGCGCGGCATTCGCGCCTACATCCTGGACGGCGACAACGTCCGGCACGGCCTCAACAAGAACCTGGGCTTCTCGCCCGACGATCGCACCGAGAACATCCGGCGCATCGGCGAGGTGGCCAAGCTCTTCACCGACGCCGGCATGGTGGCGCTCACGGCATTCATCTCGCCGTACCGCGCCGACCGCGACCAGGTGCGGGCGCTCATGGGCGAGGGCGACTTCGTCGAAGTGCACGTCGACTGCCCCGTCGAGGTGTGCGAGCAGCGCGACGTGAAGGGCCTCTACAAGAAGGCCCGCGCCGGCGAGATCAAGGAGTTCACCGGCATCTCGGCGCCCTACGAGGCACCGACCAAGGCCGAGCTCACGATCAACACCGCGGGCCAGAGCGTCGAGGACAGCGCCAAGCAGATCATGGCGTACCTCGAGGGCAAGGGCCTCGTCGTCAAAGCCTGACCCGGTTCGGCCCGCACCGAAGCGCGGTGATCGCGGTTCGGTGCGGGCGTCTTTCCCCGTGTCGATCGACGTGGCACGGTCACCCGTGTGAGCCAACGAGCGACGTGGATGCGCTCGCATCCCGACTTCCCGTGGCTCGACCTGGCCGACGTCGCGGGCATCGCGACATTCCTCGCGCGACGCCGATGGATCACCGACGGCGAGACCGTCCGGCGATGCGAACGCGCGGGCGACGGCAACATGAACCTCACCGTCCGCGTCCACACCGACCGCCGCCGGCTGGTGCTGAAGCAGGCGCGGCCGTGGGTCGAGAAGTACGATGACATCCCGGCGCCGTGGGACCGCGCGCTCGCGGAGCAACGTTTCTATGCCCGTGCGGCGACGCTGCCGGACGTGGCGGCGTGCATGCCCGCGCTGCTCGCCGCCGACGAGGCCGCCTGCACGCTGCTCCTCGAGGACATTCCGGGCGCGCGCGACCTGACGACGCTGTACGCCGGAGACGTCGTCACCGTCGAAGAGATCGACGTCCTGGCGGCGTGGTTGCGGTCGCTGCACGACGGCACGCGCGACGTCGACGAGTCGTTCGCGAACCGTGCCATGCGGACGCTCAACCACGAGCACTGCTTCGTCGTCCCGTTCGCCAGCCCGCCGGCGATGGACCTCGATCGGTTCGAGCCCGGGCTCGGCGCCGTCGCGGCGCGGCTCGCGAACGACGTCGACCTGCGAGCCCGCGTCGACACGCTCGGCCGTCGCTACCTGGCGCACGGCCAATGTCTCGTCCATGCCGACTACTTCCCCGGCAGTTGGCTCCGCAGCGACGTGGGTCTCCGCATCATCGACCCCGAGTTCGCGTTCCCGGGCGACCCCGAGGTGGACGTCGGCTGCGCGTTGGCGCACCTCGCGCTGGCGCGTCAGCCACGCGCCTCGAGCGAGCGCGTGCTGGCGAGCTACGGCGCCGCCGACCTCAGGCTCGTCGCCGGCTACGCCGCGGTCGAGATCATGCGCCGATTGCTGGGCGTGGCGCAGCTTCCACTCCCGCCCAGCGAGGGCGCGCGAGCCATCCTCATCGAGCGCGCGCAGCGCGCTCTGCACGACGCCGACGTGGAGGCCTTCTGGTCATGAGCACTGCCGTGTGGATCGACACCGACCCCGCCGTCGGCCTGCCGCGCGCCGACGTCGACGACGGCTTGGCGCTGATCCAGGCATTCAACTCCCCCGAGCTCGCGGTGCGCGGCATCGGCGTGGTGTTCGGCAACGCGCCACTGGCCGACGCGGCGCCGATCGCCACCGAGATCGCGCAGCGCTTCGGACCACCGGGGCTGCGCGTCCATCCCGGCGCCTCGAGCGCGGGCATGCTCGGCACCGACACGCCCGCGGTGCGCGCGCTCGCCGAGGCGCTGGCGGCAGAGTCGCTCACCATCCTGGCACTGGGACCGCTCACGAACGTCGCGACGTTGCTGCTGCGACATCCGACGCTGGCATCACGCATCCATGAGATCGTCTGCGTCGCCGGACGTCGCCCCGGGCAGGAATTCCGCTCGACGCCCCACCAGCGCGACCCGTTTCCCGACCTCAACTTCGAGTGCGATCCCGAAGCCATGGCGGTGCTGCTGCGGAGCGACGTCGCGCTCGTGCTGGCACCGTGGGAGCTGTCGTCGCACGTGTGGATCGGCGCCGCCGAGCTCGACGCCATGGCCGCCGCCGGCGGTGCACCCGCCTGGCTCGCGGCGCGCTCGCGCGACTGGCTCGGGTTCTGGGAGCGCGAGCTGCACGCGCCGGGGTTCAATCCCTTCGATACGCTGGCCGTGGGCTGGGTGATCGACCCCGGCATGATCGAGCACGTCGTCGCCGACGCCACGATCGAGCCGGGTCCGCAGCTCGTCGTGCGCCCCCCGGCCGGGGGGCGACGCGTCGTCTACTGCGAGCGACCCGGGCCCGAGTTCGTGCCGAGCCTGATGGCGCGGCTGACGCGCACCTAGCGCGACAGCACGGCGAACGTCAGGCAGTTGTAGGTCTCAACCGGCCGATCCTGGACGTCGAAACCGAGCACCGAGCAGACGACCGCCGTCGCGGACACGAGAACACCGTTCAGCTCGGTGATCGCGTCCCGGAACTGGAACAGGGAGCCGATACCACCGTCGAATTTGCTGCCGTCCTGGCACACGCAGATCGTCTTCGGGCGCGAGACGTCGATCGTCGTGAACCTGCTCAGCTCCCGCTCGAGATTCTCTCGCTGGGTGCCGGCGTGGGCCGGATGACCCGTCACCAGCGCCATCGTCAGCAGCATCGCACCAGCAGCAATCGTTCGTCGTGTCATCGTGTTCTCCCCTCGTGCGACGCCGTCGATCGACGTCCACACGGCAGGAGTTCGCGCGAGTGCGACGAACGGATGCAGGCCGGCTCAGCGCCCCGGTTGCAGATTCATGATGGCCCCGCCCGGCGCGATGAACACGCGTCCGCCGGCCCCGAAGCGCACCACCGGGGCTTCGGTGCGGGCGTCGAGCACCGACACCACGCCCTGCTCGACGCTGGCGCGCCAGTCGTCGCGCCAATGCTCGGCGTACTCGCGACGCTTCTCCTCGGGGAGCCCGAACCAGGCCTCACCGACGCGGATGATGAGCACGCGCGGGTTGGCCTCGTCGCGCACCGCCTTCTCGACGCCGGGCACCTTGACGGCCTCGGCGACGATGGTCTCCGGCGACGCGGTGTGGGCCCACACCGGGCCCGCCAGCAGCAACCCCATGGCGACCAGTCGCAGCATCATGGTGCCACCTCCTCGAACGGAACGCGGAACGTCATGAGTGGGAAGTGCTCGCCCTTCTGCGCCGCGGCGGCACGATCCACCCGACGCACGCCCGTCATGCGGCCACGACGGCGCGCCTGCGCCGCGATCCCAGCATCGAGCCCCGGCGCCGAGAAGCCATTGCCGCCGACGTCGACGAAGATCGGGTTCGTGCTCGAGAACGGCACGACGCCGGGCTCGATGGTGTTCACGATCTCGGGCGACGGCGGCGCGACGGCGGGATCGTCGGGCAAGGCCACCCCGGCTTCCACCGTCACCCACGCGTCGGACGGCAGGGTGAGGCGCACCGACCCGGTGAAGCGCGTGGTCTTGCCGCTGCTCTGGAAGTCGGTCGGTACGGGACGGACGCGCGGCTTCGTCGTGGCATCGAAGACGTTCTGCACCTGGCCGTTGACGACGACCCGCACCTGCTCGACGGGGAGCCAGGCGGGACTCAGCACGGTGATGCCGAGGCGCACCTTGCCGTTGCGGGTCGCCAGCGTGCCACCCATGCCCGCCTTGGCGCGGCCGGCGCGCGCCTTCACCTCGATCCAGGGCCCGCCCGAGATCAGCATGGCGCCGCTGCGCACCTGCTGGTTGAACGTCGAGACGTCCACGCTCGACGGGTCGTCGCCGACGCCGAGGACGTAGGTTCGCGACCAGCCGGCGTGCTCGACCGTGATGCGGTGCGAATCGGACACGCCCGTTCCCGGCTTCACCACGCCCTGGTTCAGGAGCGAGAACCAGTCCTCGCGCACCTGGCGGAGCGCCGGGAAACCGCTGACGTCGGCGCCGTTCGCGACCTCGAGGACGTCGAAGTCGAGGTTCGTCACCCCAGCCGGGTTGGGCGCGCTGCCGGGTCCGAGCACCCCGGAGTCGAGCAGGATGTCGTTCGGAGCCTGCGACAGCGGGCGATCGGGCTGGTAGCCGACGCAACCACACTCTCGATCGGCGCCCGCAGGACAGTCGGTGTCGGCCGTACACGTGGTGTCGATGGCATTCGCGCACCGCCCGCAGCCGATCGAGTTGAAGAAGCCGATACTCGTCAGGCCGGAGACGCCTGCGCGCACGTGGTTGTACTGCACCACCGTATCGGGGCCCCCCAGGGCGCGCAGCCGCGAGTAGATCCAATTCGGGGCGATGAACTCGTCCTGGATCGATCCATCACGAGGCTGGCCCGGCAGGACCGGCATGGGCCAGGCGTTGATGTGCCCGATCGAGTTGGGAAAGACGGGCGGGTTCGGCACCGAACCCGTGATCTCGACGCCCGGAATGGTGCCGATCAGGTTCACGAGCCCCATCGAGGCGATGATCGGGCCGTAGTCCACGTGCCGGTCGTGGTCGGTGGAGACCATGACCTCGACGCCCTCGGCCGCGAACGTGGCCACCCGATCGGTCGGCGGCGCCGACGAATCGAAGCTGCGCCCCGAGTGGATGTGAAAGTCGGCCGACAGCGCGTCGCGCGTCCGGATGACACGCTTCAGGCGGAAGGCGACGTCGCCCGTGCCCCCGGCGGTGACGATGACCCGCTGCCGCGCGACGCCGTACTCCATGCCGCGCGTGACGTAGACGTCGTAGGTGCCGGGCTTGATCGGCACGCTGCCGGTTCCGGTCGTGGTGTAGACCACGTTGGCCTGCGCGAAGGTGCCGACGCTGCCGTCCTGCTGACGGCCGCCGAACGTCTCGGTACGAATGTCCGTCGTGCCGAGAAGCGCGGGAAGGCTACGGTTGAAGGCCGGGTCGGGCGTGCCTTCGACGCCCTTCACCACCAGCTTGGCTGGGATCAGCGGCCGCTTCTTGGTCTTCTCGCGCACCTCGTACTGCAGGGTGCCGCGCGCCGTCAGGGGCGGGATGGCAGCAGTGGTTCCCTCGGCGGCGACGGTGACGAGGGGCACGGTGACGTCGTCGCGCTCGGGGGCGGACACCAGCAGCCGGTAGTCGCCGACGGGCAGGACCACGCCCGCGAACGTACCCT
>DASYLJ010000053.1:0-41793 GCA_036009625.1 Binatia bacterium | reverse complement strand
CGGCACGGCGCCGGTCCCGGCATCTTCTTCGAGCCGACGGTGCTCGCGGGTGTCGATCACTCGATGCTCATCATGCGCGAGGAGACCTTCGGCCCCGTGGTGCCGGTCATGGCCGTGCAAGACGCCGAGGAGGCGATCCGTCTCGCCAACGACAGCTGCTACGGCCTCAACGCCAGCGTCTGGACCGCCGACGTCGAGCGCGGCATAGCACTCGCCCAACGCATCGAGAGCGGCAACGCGTGCGTGAACGAGTGCGTGCTCTCCGCCGGCGTGCCCGCCCTGCCCTTCGGCGGACGGAAGCAGAGCGGCGTCGGCACACGGCACGGCGGCGCCGAGGGTCTGCGCCAGTTCTGCGTGGCGCAGGCACTCCTCGTCGAGCGACGAAAGCGCGCCACCGAGGCCGCGTGGTTTCCGTACTCGACGCGCAAGGCGCGCCAGATCGAGCGGCTGATGGGTGTGATGTTCGGATGGCGCTGATACAAGCGGTCGCGTGAACGGCAACTGGCAAGAGCCCAAGCGTCTCAACCACGGTGCACTCACCGTGCTCTGGGATCCCATGCCCGGTCCCCTCACCGCCATCGGCGTCGCGGTGCGCGCGGGATCCCGCTTCGACGGTGCGCATCCCGGCATCGCCCACATGACGGAGCACATGCTGTTCCAGGGCACGCCGCTGCTCGACCAGGAGGCCATCAACCGTCGCGCCGGCGAGCTCGGCGGCGAGCACGACGCCGACACCGGCTACGAGGACATGACGCTGCACTTCGAGGTCTTCAACGAGGACGTCGAGGACGCGCTGGCGCTGCTGGCGCAGCAGCTGTTCCACTCCGTCGTGCCCTCCGAGCGCTTCGCCAAGGAGCGTCGCGTGGTGATCGACGAGATCCGCGGACGCCAGGAGGATCCGGCCAACGCGATCCACGAGGGCGCGTGGGGTCGTTTCTTCGGCGGCCCGCTCGGTCATCCGATCTGCGGCACCATCAAGAGCCTGCGCGCGATGACCCCGGAGGCCGTCCGCACGTTCGTGGCGCGACACTTCACGCCGTCGAACATGGTCCTGGCACTGGTGGGCGGCGTCGAGCGCCCGCGTATCGAGCGCGCGCTCCGTCGCGCCTTCCCGAGCGACGGTCCACCGGCACGACGCCATCCGGCGCGGCCGCAACGTGGCGCCACCGGGACGATCCGCCTGCGGCGCGCCGACCTCGCGCAGACCTACCTCGTCCGCATGGTGGCCGCGCCCTCCGACGCGGAGCGCGTGCTGGCCCTGTCGCTCGCCATCGAGATCGTCGGCGCCGATCCCGACGCGCGGCTGTTCCAGGAAGTGCGCGAGCGTCTCGGCCTCGGCTACGACGTCGGCGCCAGCGTCGAGCAGGGGCTCGACTGGGCCGTCGCCGTCATCTCTGCCAGCGCGGCGCGCGAGCACGAGCGCCGTCTGCGCGAGACGGTCGAGCGCACGTGTCAGGAGGCGGCATCCGGCTTCTCCGACGAGGAGCTGGCACGCGCACGCAAGAAGGTGCGGTATCGCTTCGCACGGCTCGCCGACTCGCGCCTCGACCGCGCGCTGGCGCACGCGACGCGCGCCGTGTCCGGTCATCCCACGCTCGCGGAGACGGCGCGCATCCTCGACGGCCTCTCGCGCCAGGATGTGGAGAACGCGTGGCGCCGCACGCTACAGGCACCGACGCTGACGGCGGTGCTCGCGGGGTGACCTGGCGCAGCGCGGTCTGGCTCGTGCTGCTGGCGAGCGTCGCCACCGCGGCCGAGCCGGTCTCCCTCGGCCCCTGCGGACCCATCGCGCGTCGCACCGAGCACATCGAGCTGCGCGGCATGACGCTGCGACGGCTCGGTGGCACGCCGCTCGCGAAGCTCGGCGTCGTCGCCTGGCGCGATGGCAGCGCACACCCGATCCCGTTCCAGGTCGACGAGCGCGTCGGGCGCCAGATCGCCATGACCGGCCCAGAGCCCACCGTCGACGATCGCCCGGGCGTCCTCGATCCCGACGACGTCCTCGTCTTCATGGCCTGCGACGCCGGTGATCGTGCGCCCACCGGCACGCCGCCCGCGGCCGGCGGTCGCGAAGTCCGCGTCGACGATCCGCTCACGAAACGCGCCGGCTGGGTCTACGTCGTCGTCGCCGACGATCCGCCGCGCACCGATCGGCGCTACGTCGCGTACGACGCCGCCACCGACACGGTGCGCACGGCGGAGTACCGCATCGGCATGGTGGGCGCGTTGCCGGAGTACTTCGCGGTTGCCCTCGGCAAGCCGCTCGGCCCGAACCTCGTCGACGGCCTGCGCTTGCGCGCCGAGGCCAAGCTGCACGGCGGCCTCGCCGGATGGACGCTCACCGAGCGCGACGGCCGACATGCGCTGGCCGCATGGACGGTCGGCCCGGTGCGTGTCGTGCGGCGCTCGCGTCACGAGGTCGACATCGGCCTCGGCATCCACCTCACCGCCGGCATCGCGCACACTTACTTCTACGCCCAGAACGTCTACGGCCCCGGTGCCCTCAAGCTCCCGTTTTCGCCGAGCGTCTTCTTCTCGACCATCGATGCGGTCGGCGGCGTCGATCTGCGCGGCATGGAGGGCTGGACGTACCGTGCCCCCGGCACGCCATCGGCCGGATTCCCGATCGACGGCAAGATGAGCGACGCCGAGCGCGCCTTCCACAGCACCGGACAGTGGTTCGCGCTCACGCAGGCCGACCGCGCCATCGTCGTGATGACGACCATGAGCGAGAACCTGGCGCGCGCGATCCCGCTCGAGCTGGTCTACGTCGACGACGCCACCCGCGCGGCGCCGCCGGAGAAGGAACGTGGCAGCGTTCCGTTGGTGGCGGTCCGCGGTCGCGACGTGCAGAAGCTCGAGGCGGGTCGCTACGAGTTCCAGCTCCGCGTCTTCGGGCTCAGCAACTATCGTCCCGGCGACGAGACGACGTTGCTCCAACAGCTCGACGCGCCGCTGACGGCGGAGGTCACTCGCCCAGCCGATCTCGCAGCGCCGCGAGCAAGAGCTCGGTGAGATTGCGGATCGGCTGGCGGTCGCCGCTCGAGAGGTTGGCGATGGTGCCGCCCTCGATCTTCATGCGCATCAGCTGACCGGTGTGGAACACGTTCGGCGCATCGACCTCGAGCGGCGCGAGGCCCGCGGCCAGCACGTCGTCGGCGAACGTGTCCGCGAAGCTGCCGGCGACGACGGCGACGAATCCGGCCGCGGCGAGTGCCTGCGCGGCAGGCGCGCCACCCGGACCGCGACCGAGCTGCTGTCCCGCCACCAACACGTCGCCCGGCACGAGGCGACTCGCGAAGGTCGGATCGAGATCGCCGAAGAGGTGCTTCGCCGCATCGACCGGCGGCAGACCGGCGGCGCGCGCCGGCAGCACATCGTGCGCGGCGAGACCGTCGGCGAAGGCCCAGGCACGCCCCGTCAGCACGGGAACGCGCGCCTCGCCTAGCGGACCGCGATCGCCTGGAACTCCCACTTGGGGCTCGGGCGCACCGTCACCAGCCGACCTGGGTTGCGCAGGATGACGCGCGCCTCGTCCGGCGTGATGGCGCGACCGAAAATGTTGTAGCATCCGCTCGCATCGCGTTGATTGTTGGCCCACTCCGCGAGCTCGTCGGGGGTGGGGCGATGCCCGAGTCGCAGGGCGCACTGCCTCACGACGAATCCGAGCATGATGCGCAGCGGCTCTGCGGTCTCGCTCATGACCAGGGCCGCTTGTCCCACGCCATTCGCGCGGGCGTCAAGCCGGGTTTGCGCTTGACACCCCCAACCGTGGCGGTCATTCAAAGCGGCGTGAGCAACTCGGAACCCTCCCCGGAGGGGCGACGCACTTTTGCGAGCTTCGACCTGCCCGCGCCCGTGGTCGAGGGAATCGAGGCTGCCGGCTTCACGCACTGCACGCCCATCCAGGAGAAGGTCCTTCCGCTCTCGCTCGCCGGCAAAGACGTCGCCGGTCAGGCGCAGACCGGCACCGGCAAGACGGCTGCCTTTCTGCTCACGTTGTTCACGCGCTTGCTGGCCCACCCGCGCGAGGGACGACCCGCGGCGCCGCGCGCGCTCATCATCGCACCGACGCGCGAGCTCGTGGTGCAGATCGCGAGCGACGCGCAGCTCCTCGGCGACGCGACGGGCTTCAGCATCCAGGCGGTCTATGGCGGCGTCGACTATCGCAAGCAGCGCGAGAACGTCGAGTCGGGCGTCGACATCCTGATCGGCACGCCCGGTCGGCTGATCGACTACCACAAGCAGCGCGTCTACGACCTGCGCAGCGTCGAGATCCTCGTCATCGACGAGGCCGACCGCATGTTCGACATGGGGTTCATCAAGGACCTGCGCTACATCCTGCGCCAACTGCCGCCGCCCGATCGCCGCCAGTCGATGCTCTTCTCCGCCACGCTGAGCTACGACGTCATGGAGCTGGCCTACGTCTTCATGAACGAGGCCGAGAAGGTGTCCGCCACGCCCGAGCAGGTGACGGCCGAGCGCATCGAGCATCTCGTCTACCACGTCGGCCTGCCCGAGAAGATGCCGGTGCTGATCGGTCTGCTGCGCAAGTTCCCCGAGGCGCGCGTGCTGGTGTTCACCAACATGAAGCGCACCGCCGAACGTCTCGAGCGTTACCTCGAGTTCAACGGCATCGCCGCCGCCGCCATCACCGGCGACGTCGACCAGCGCCGGCGCCTGCGCATCCTCGCCGACTTCCGCGAGGGCAAGCTACCCATCCTGGTCGCCACCGACGTCGCGTCGCGCGGGCTGCACATCGACGACGTGTCGCACGTCATCAACTTCGACATCCCGCTCGACGCCGAGGACTACGTCCACCGCATCGGCCGCACGGCGCGCGCCGGCGCATCGGGCGTCGCCATCAGCCTCGCGTGCGAGGACTACGTCGATGGGCTCGAGGCCATCGAGGCGTACATCGGCTTCAAGCTGCCGCACGAGATGCCCGACGAGAGCCTGCTCCCCGAGATCAAGCATCCGCCGCGACCGCCGCGCGAGCACCCCGATCGACGCAAGGATCGCGGTGGGCCCGGTGGACGCAACGATCGCGACCGACGTCCGCGTCGCAGCGAGCCCGAGCGCACACCCGCTCCGGCTCCGGCGCCCGCACCGACACCGCAGGCCGCCGCACCCGGCGCCGACCCCGCCAAGCGCAAGCGCCGGCGACGGCGCCGCAAGAGCGGCACCGGCCCGGCGCCGACGCCCGCGAGCTAGGCGCGCGACCGCAGCAGGTCGCGGATCTCGCCCAGCAGCACCACCTCGTCCGACGGCGGCGGCGGCGCTGCGGGCGCCGCTTCTTCCGTGCGACGGAGCGAGTTGATCGCCTTCACCACGATGAAGAGGGCGATGGCGATGATCATGAAGTCGAAGATCGTCTGGAAGAATGCGCCATAGTTCAGGGTGACGGCCGGAATGTCACCCTCGCCCGGCTTGAGGACGGCCTTCAGATTCTTGAAGTCCACGCCGCCGACGGCGAGCCCGATGGGCGGCATGATGACGTCGCCCACCAGCGACGACACGATCTTCCCGAACGCGCCGCCGACGACCACGCCCACGGCGAGGTCGATCATGTTGCCCTTCACCGCGAACTCGCGGAATTCCTGGATCATCCCCATGTGGCCCTCCTGTTCGAGTCTGCGCAGCCCCTGTAGCACAGCGCAGCGCGGTGCGAAGGCCACCCCGGATTGACACTCTTGTGGCCACCGCGCTTTCATGCGAGCGAGCCGCATGGGTGCCATCGCCAAATGGACCGCTCCGCTGCGGCGCCCGCGCTTCTGGCTGATCCTTGCCGTGCTGGTGGTGGTGATCCGCATCGCGCTGCCCTATGCGCTGCGGCCCCTGATCGAATCGCAGGCGTCGAAAGCGCTCGCCGCGCGCGTCAGCGTCGGCAACGTCGACCTGTCGTTGCTGCGTGGGGGTGTCGCCCTCGAGGACGTCGCGGTCAAGACGGGACCTGCGCCGGCACCGGCCGCGGAGGGTGCTCCACCCGTCGACGACCCGCCCATCGTCGCGTGGAAGCGCTTCGCCGTGAACCTCGGTTGGATGGCGCTGTTCAAGAAGACGATCCGTCTCGAAGAAGTCGACCTCGACAGCCCACAGGTCGCCCTCGACCGGCTGGCGGACGGCGAGATCAACCTCCTGGCGCTGGTCCCGAAGAGCGAGCCCGTCGCCGACCAGCCGCCGCCCGATCCGGCGAAGGCGTGGGGCATCGCCATCGACCGGTTCGTCCTCCGCAAGGGCGGGCTGCACTTCCGCGATCTCATGGTCGGCGGCGCCGAGCCGCTCGACGTCAACCTCGACGCCATCGAGGTGGTCGAGATCGCGCTGCAGCCGGGCACGTACGGCGAGCCCGCGCGCCTGCACCTGGACGTCGCCGTCGACCAAGGGCTCATACGCATCGACTCGCGTCTCGCCATCCGCGCCGACGGCGGCTTCGACGTCGACACCGATCTGAAGGCGCGCCGGCTGCCGCTCAACCGCAGCCGCGTCTACGTGCCCGACGTCGGCTGGACGAATCTGAGCGGGATGGTCGGGCTGTCACTGCAGCATCATCTGGAGACCGGATCGAAGAACGAGCTACGCGGCGGTGTCGTGGTGGACGACCTCACCGTCCTCGTGGGAGGTCTCGAGGAGCCGGCGCTGGCCTGGAAGCGGCTCGCCGTCACGCTCGATCCGCTCGACCTGCAGAACCAGCGAGCCGCCGTGCGCACCGTCGACGTCGGCGGCGCGTCGATGGTGGTGCGACTGGTCGGCGGCGATCCGCTTCCCTTCCTGGTCCTCACGAAACGTGAGGGACAACTCGTCGGGAAGGACGCCACCACCGCGCCGACACCTCCCCCGGAGCCGCCTGCGGAGCCCGTTCCGCCGGCGGAACCCGCCAAGCCGTGGCGGTGGTCGGTCGGATCGGTGCGCGTGCATGACACCATCGTCGACGTGTACGGCCACGGACCACCGATGGGTGTCGGCGTCGACGTCGGCGTGCAGCGCCTCGCCGGCGAGGGCGACAAGACGTCGCCGGTCGACATCGCGCTCAAGATCGGCGAGTCGACGTTCGACCTCACCGGCGATGCGCGCGTCACCCCGCCGGGATTTGCCGGCAAGCTCGTGATCGCGAACCTGGCGCTGCCGTCGCTGGTGACCATGGTCGGCGCGATGCCACCGGACGTCCTGCAGAAGGGAACGCTGGGGCTCGAGCTCGACCTCACCGCCGGCTCGTCCGCCACGCCGGCGGGTGACGTCAGCATCGCCGGCAAGGTCTCGCTCGGCGATCCGTTGCTGGCGCAAACGGACGGCAAGGAGTTCTCCGTCGGCGCCAAGACGATCGACGTCGGCATCGACGAGGTACGACTCGCCGGGCTGATGGCGAAACCGCCGCCGTCACCACCCGCGCCCGTCGTGGTGAAGCTGTCGGCACTCACCATCGCGAGCCCGACCGTCCAGCTCACGCGCACCCCCACCGGCATAGTGATGCCGAGCTTCACCCCGGCAGCCGCCGCCACGACGGAGACACCGACCACCACCGCCACGCCGACGACGACCCCCGCAGCGGCACCAGCACCGGCCGCGACGGCGCCCGCCCCCGCCACGGTCGCCATCGGCACGCTGGCGCTCACCGACGGACGTGTCCGCGTCAGCGATCGCACGGTGAAGCCGTTTTGGGCCGGCGAGTTCAAGCCGTTCACGTTCGATGCCAAGGACGTGCGTTGGCCCGACCTGGCGATGGACAAGATCCGGCTGAAGGCCATCAGCACCCAGAAGGGCAGCATCGAAGTCACCGGCAACGTGAAGCCGGAGGGCGGCAAGTTCGAGATCGTCACGAAGGACCTGGCGCTGATCCCGTTCAATCCGTTCGCGACCACCATGTCGCCGTACAGCATCGCCAAGGGAAAGCTGTCGATCACGACGAAGGCGACGTTCGGCAAGGGAACGTACGACACCACCACCGCCCTCACGCTCCACGACTTCGACCTGGCCGGGAAGGAGGGCGACAGCCTCTTCCAGCAGCAGTTCGGCCTGCCGCTGACCACGGCGCTGGCGTTGATGCGCGATCTGAAGGGCGACATCAAGTTCGACATTCCGGTGAAGGTCGACGAGACCGGCACCACCGTCGCCATCGGGCCGATCATCGGGCAGGCACTGCGCGCCGCACTGCTCGGCGCGCTGACGTCGCCGCTCAAGCTGATCGGCGCCGCGTTCGGCGGCGGCGAGGGCGAGGGCCCCGGGCCCATCGGCATCACGTTCCCCGTAGGACGGGCCGAGCTGACGAGCGAGTCGTCGGAGAACACCGACAAGCTCGCCGAGTTCATGGCGGGACGGCCCGCCGTCGCGATCACACTCGCGTCGGTACCCACACCGGCCGACATCCGCTGGTTGCGCGAGCAGTCGCTGGGTGCCGAGCTCGGCGCGCCGCAGGGCGTCTTCGGAGCGCTCAAGAATCTGCCGGCGCGGGGCGCGCGCGACCGCATCCGGACCGCGCTCGATGCCCGCGCCAAGGACGAGGAAGGTAAGCTCGACGACGAGGATGCCAAGACGCTCGAGGAGTGGCTCACCGAGCGTGGCGACCTGCCAGCCGACAAGGTGAAGGCCCTCACCGATGCGCGCATCGCGGTGGTGCAGAAGGCCCTCGTCGAGGGTCACGGCATCGATGCGAAACGCGTGAAGGCAGGTGAGCCGCCGGCCGACTCCGACGAGGAGAAGAAGCCGGCCGACGGCCCGCCGACCGTCACGATCGGACTGGGTGCGACCGGCTGATCAGCCGCCGAGCATCCCCTTGATCTCCTTCAGCGTCGCCAGGTTCTTGTTGAGCGCATCGAGATGCTCCTGCATGTCGGTGATCGACGTGCCGAGCTTCGCGGCTGCACCGAGCGCGCCGCCCGAACCGCCCGCGGCCTCCATCGCCGAGCCGGCCATGTCCTTCATGTCGGCGGCCGCCGGGCGCTGCCCCACGGAGCCACACAGGAATCCTGCCGTGAAGATCGCTGCGGTCAGGCCGGCCCGCAGGCCGAATCGCGTCGTCGTCGTCATCGGAGACCTCCTCGCGTCATGCGCCCAACGGGGGCGTGGTTGCGAGGGACGCTAGCAGGAACGCGACGACGCCGGATAGCCACCCCCGGAGCACGCGCCCCGGGGGTGGCCGGCCATCACTTCTTGACGTTGACGACCTGGAGCTCGGTGAACGCCTCGTAGCCCCAGCGACCGTTCTCGTAGCCGATGCCGCTCCACTTGGAGCCGCCGAAGGGCGCGAACGGCGTGATGTCCATGTGGTGGTTCACCCAGCCGGTACCCGACTCGAGCTCCTGCACCACTTCCTTGCCGCGCTCGGTATCGCTGCTCCACACCGAGCCACCAAGGCCGTAGTGCGTGCGGTTCGCCTGCTCGATGGCGTCCTCGAGCTTCGAGTACTTGATGATGGGCAGTGCGGTGCCGAACTGCTCCTCGTCGACGAGGCGAACTCCCTCACCGACGTCGGTGACGATGGTGGGCGGGTAGAAGTAGCCCGAGCCCTCGAGCCGCACGCCGCCGGCGCGCACCGTGCCGCCGTTCTTCTTCGCGTCCTCCACGAGGCCCATCACACGCTCGAGCTGCATCTTGTTGTTGATGGGGCCGAGCTGCGTGTCGGGATCCATGCCGTCGCCGACCTTCACCTTGCGCGCACGCTCGACGAGGCCGTCGACGATCGGCTGGTAGACCTTCTCGTGCACGTAGAGCCGCTTGATGGCGGTGCACACCTGACCGGAGTTCTGGAACGCGCCCCAGAAGAGCCCCTCGGCCACGGCCTTCGGATCGACGTCGTCGAGCACGATGGCCGGATCGTTGCCGCCGAGCTCGAGCGTCACGCGCTTCAGGTCCTCGGCGGCGACGGCGGCGATCTTCTTGCCCGTGTTCACGCTCCCCGTGAACGAGATCTTCCGCACCAGCGGATGCTTCGAGAGCAGCGCGCCCAGCTCGTTGCCGCCCGAGAGCACGTTCAGCACGCCCGCCGGCACGATGTCACGCAGGGTCTCGGCCACCATCAGCGAGGTGAGCGGCGTGTACGGCGACGGCTTGGCGACGACGGTGTTGCCCGCGAGCCACGCGGGCGCGAGCTTCCACGCCAGCAGGATCACCGGGAAGTTCCACGGCGTGATCGCGGCGACGACGCCGAGCGGCTTGCGCACGACCTCGATGCGCTTCTCCCCGTCGTCGGACAGGATCTCGGGCGAGAGCTCGAGGCCGGCGTAGTAGCTGAACCACATCGAGGCGCCGAAGACCTCGCCCATGGCGGCGGCAACCGGCTTGCCCTGCTCCAGCGACAGGACCTGCGCGATCTCCTGCGCGCGACCCTGGATGGCGCTCGCACACTCGCGCAGCTTCTCACGCCGGAAGGCCTCGTCGCGGCGCCACGACTTGTACGCCGCGGCGGCGGCCAGCACGGCCTCATCGACGTGCGCGGCGCTCCCGCGCGGGCAGGTGGCGAAGGGCTCGCCACGGGCCGGGTTGATGACGTCGTCCTGCTCGGGGGTGGCGACCGAGCGACCGTTGATGACCATCGAGTACGCTTCCATGGGGCCTCCGTGTGGGGTGGTCCCTGGTGCGTAGCGCAGGGGTGTGCGGAGGGCAATGTGCGGCTTGGGCGTGCGGGCTGCAGTATATTGCCGCAAGACTGCGTTCGTCACGGCAGCAAATGTTCGAAGGCGGGGCGGAGCGTTGGAATTTCCTTTGCCCGTCGTTGCGGACCCGATATAAGGCCAGCCCTACATGAGGTAGGGGCGGAGGACGGAGTGAAGATCGAAGAGCGATGGCGCACGGATGCGCAAGTCGTGCTCTACCCGGGGGATACTCGCGACCTTCTGTCGAGTATGCCGGACGCGGTTGCGCGTCTGATCATCACGTCGCCGCCGTACAACCTGGCCAAGGAGTATGAAGGCAAGCGCGTCGACCTCGATGAGTACCTTCGAGTTCAACGCGAGGTCATCCAACATTGCGTCAGGATCCTCGAACCCGGAGGAAGCCTTTGTTGGCAGGTCGGCAACCACATCGCAGGGGACGAGATCGTACCGCTGGACCTGGTGCTCTACCCGATCTTCCGAGAGCACCAAGGCGACTTGAAGCTACGGAATCGAATCGTCTGGCATTTCGAACACGGGCTTCACTGTAGACGCCGCTTCTCTGGCCGGTACGAAGTCATCCTTTGGTACACGAAGGGGAACGACTACCGATTCGACCTGGATGCCGTCAGGGTACCGCAAAAGTATCCAGGAAAGCGCGCGTGGAAAGGACCTCGGGCCGGCGAGTACACGAGCAATCCGCTTGGTAAGAATCCGGGTGACGTGTGGGTCTTTCCGAACGTCAAAGCGAACCACGTCGAAAAAACCGTCCACCCTTGCCAATTTCCGGTTGAGCTCGTCGAGCGTTTCATACTGGCGGTCACAGAGCCGGGTGACCTCGTCGTCGACCCCTTCATGGGCGTGGGGACGACGGCCTGCGCTGCGGTCCTGCATCAACGGCGGACTGCTGGCGCCGAAATGGTTCCGTCGTACATAGAGATCGCCAAGGAACGACTTCGACTAGCCATCGCAGGTGAGCTGAAGACTCGCCCCATGGATCGGCCAGTGCACCGACCGAATCCCGACTCTGCTTTGGTGCGGCGCGATGAGAGTGCGCCCTCGAATTCCGGGCGTGCCAGGAAGCGCACGCCGGCTCAGGGCTTGGTCCTGACGACTAGGGCTATCGGCGCGGAACGACCCGAGCCCTCGCAGATGACGTTGCTACCCGACGACGGCTGACGTCACCGCTTTCCGGAGGCAGTTCATCGTCCGCCGTCACGCCGATCACCCAAATCGGGATCGTAATGCTCATTTTCGCATAGGGTAGCTCGCGCTCCACCCGTTCAAAGTACACCACGTTTTCGTCGATGGTGTTTGCGAATGCTTGCACAGCCACGACCAGAACTCCCAAGTCGATGTGCTCGAGCGAGTACGAAACCTGAAACTTGAAGACATCGGTGTACCATCGCGCCATGTTGCCGAACTGCACCTCGACCTGGACTCTCCCCTTCTTGTAGTCCGCTTGGAGGTTGGTCTCGCGCGCGCCCTCGACGATGTAGGGATGAACGTCCCAGCCGCGAACCCGGAACTCGTCATCCAGCTTAAGGTTCAGCGATCGTTGGTCTGTCGTGAACGTCTTCAAAGACCCATTCCGAGTTCGATGTTTGGGCTTAGCGAGAGCGGGCACAGGTGTCGCGGCAAGGACGCTGATCAACTCGTTCTTCAGGGTGACGAACTTCGGACTTGCCAATAGCTCGTCGCCGAAGCGATACGAGAGCGTCTTCGCTATTCTCATCGATCCTCCGGAAGCGAGCGGAAGAACTGGCATGGGCTTGCTGCCAGCACCATATCTTGTCGCAGAAGCCACGGCGCGATTTCGCGCCGAACGCGCGCACCAAGGGTCGTCGGTTCGCTCAGCCACCCAGGCGATTCGCGTGGTCCCGCATCATGCAGCGGTCCATCACGACGATCAGCCCTGCCGCGCGCGCCCGCGCCGCGGCCTCCTCGTGCACCACGCCGTCCTGCATCCAGATGGCCCGCGCGCCGACGGCGATGGCCGACTCGACCACGGGGGGTACCAGCTCGGAGCGACGGAACACGTCCACGATCTCGATCGGACCCGGCGCCGCCTCGAGGCTCGGCCACACCTGCATGCCGAGCACCTGGTCGACGAGCGGATTCACCAGCGTGACGACGTAGCCCACGTGGCGTAGGTAGGACGCGACGCGGTGCGAGTCGCGCTCGATGCGTGGCGAGATGCCGACCACGGCGACGTGACGGAAGTCGCGCAGCACCTGCCCTGCCGTGGCTTCGTCGGTCACGGCGCCGTCACCACGCGGTTCTCGATGGCTCCGATGCGGTCGATCTCGATGCGCACGACGTCACCCACCTGCAGGAACCGGCGCTTCGGCCCGCCGACGCCACCCGGCGTGCCGGTGGAGACGATGTCGCCGGGCTCGAGCGTGAACACCGTGGAGAGCAGCTCGATGATGGCATAGCAGTCGAAGATGAGCTCGCGCGTGTTCGAGCGCTGTCGGCGCTCGCCATTCACCCACGTGGTCAGGTCCAGCGTGTGCGGGTCGCCGACCTCGTCGCCGGTGACGATCCACGGACCGATCGGGCCGTGCGTGTCGAACGACTTGCCGAGCGTCATCGTCGGCGCGCGGAACTGCCAGTCGCGCACGCTGACGTCGTCGACGACGAGGAAGCCGGCGATGACCTCGGCGGCCCTCGCCCGCGGCACCTCGCGGCAACGCTGGCCGATGACGAAGCCCATCTCGCCCTCGTAGTCGAGCTCGATCGACACCTTCGGCATGTGGATGACGTCGTACGGCCCTGTCACGCACGTCGACTGCTTGTTGAAGAAGACGGGGAACTCGGGCTTCTCGCGGCGTGTCTCTCGAATGTGGTCGGCGTAGTTGAGGCCGATGGCGAGGAACTTCGGCGGGCGCGCGATGGGCGCGTCGAGCCGGACGTCGGCGAGCGCCAGGCGCGGCGCATCGGGGCGGATGGCGGCGCGCGCCGCGTCCATGGCCGCCGCGCCCGCGGTCAGGAATGCCAGCATCTGGCGCGGCAGGGACGGCTGCGCCGCCGCGAGGTCGATCACCGTGTCGCCGTCGACGACGCCGACACGTGTCGCACCACCATGCGTGAAGGTCGCGAGCCGCACGGCGGGCTTATCGCTGCGCCGGCGGGTGCGGTCAAGCGCGCGTGGCGAGCCGCGTCAGCTTCACGGGGCGTGCGGGCCAGCGTCGCAAGGTGTGCTCGAAGCCGCGCACGAAGGCCGCCGCCATCTCGATGCGCAGCGACCATTCCGCCGGCGTCTCCTGACGACGTCGCCACGCCGGCAGACCGATGCGCCGCACCGCCTTGCGGAAGCGATCGGGCGTCTCCCAATCGAGCCCGCGACACTCGATGTACGCGGGCGATGGGTCGATGCCGGCGAGCAAGGCCGCCCACTCGCCGTACATCGCGGCGTCACGCGCGCGCGATCGCTGCAGCATCGCCGTCGTACCGGCACGATCGAGGATGAACGACGGAACCATGAAGTCGACGCGACCGGGAATGCCGAGCCCTTCCGCGAACAGTCGATTCACCACCGTCTCGGTGGCGTGGAGCGGAAGGTGATGCGTGCGGTGTGCCTTCGGCGTGCGGCCGATCCAGAGCGTCTCGTGACGGGCGCCGAGACGCACGACCGACGCCAGCTCGCGCCCCTTCCAGTGGATGGCGCGATCGAAGTCGAGGTAGTGCACGCGCGTGGCGTCGCTGGCGAGCGCGCGGCGCAACGACAGTCGATAGAGCGGCCCCCGGGTATTCGCAGGCGGGGTACCGGCATGGGCGTCGGCGGCGACGAGCAGATCGACGATCCGGCGCGCCGTGGGCGGGCTGGTCGCGACGGCGAGGTGGCCGTAGATGCGCCGCAGCCGGGGCAACGCCCGCTCGATGTCGTCCGCCAGCGCCCCGACGGGGTCGTGCAGGGTGGCCGCGAGCGCGGTGCCATTCGTCCGCGAATCCATGGGACGCCGAGAAAACCCCGTGGGCGCCGTGCGTGTCAACGTATGCTGCTCCTCATTCAGCCGGACGCCTGGCACAACGGAGGTGCGTGCAGAGCCCGTACCTCATCGGTGAGAGCGTCTACCTGCGGCCGCTCGAGGAGGACGACGCCGTGGTGAGCCACGGGTGGCTCAACTCGCCGGAGATCCGTCGCGGCCTGGCGTCGCGGGTGCGTCCCCACACCACGGCGTCGGCGCGGGAGTACATCCGGAATCTCGACCCCGAGCACGATCAGGTCTTCGCCATCGTCACGCGTGGGGACGGTATCTACGTCGGCAACTGCGGGCTGCACGACATCGATCCGGTGAACCGCGTCGCGGGACTCGGCCTGCTCATCGGGCACAAGGACCACTGGGGTCGCGGGTTCGGCACCGAGGCGGTGACGCTGGTGTGCGTGCACGCGTTCGACACGCTGAATCTGCGCAAGGTGTGGCTGCGCTGTCATGCGACGAACGATCGCGGGCTGCGATTGTATCGGCGCGTCGGGTTCGAGGTGGAGGGGCGGCTCCGGGAGCATGCATACGTCGAGGGTCGGTATGTGGACGAGCTGCTTCTCGGGCTGCTGAGGGACGAGCTGAGAGCCATCGGGTAACGTTCGGGGTTGCGAGTGGTGGGGACGACGGACCCACCGGCTGCGCGCGGCGTTCGCACGGCACCACTCCACCCCATTTCCCCGCCACGCGTGCTCTCGACGCGCTCGCTCGGTGGGCCCGTCACCCCCACCACACGCAACCCCGCCGACCGACGGGGCGGATCTCTTCCCTAAGCTTGGAGAATCAAATCACCGTACGATGCCCTGACGAACGTCGTTGGCTCCAGGCCTAGGGCTTCCGTCAGGCGATGCACCTGCGCGGTGCAGGTGGTGTCGTCGTGTGTTGCGTCCAGTACGGCTTCGAGCTCGACGAAGGTGCCGAGGGCGTCGACCGTGTCGAGGTGGATGCGGACGTTGTCGAGGAGCAAGAGCTCACGGCGTTTGCGGACGACGGCGATGGGTGGCGTCTTCGGCACCAGACAGGCTTGCGCTTCTTCGTCGCGGACGTGGCTGATCTCGTAGTCGCTCGGGCGGACGCCGCTGGTTTCGGGGCGGTCGTAGCGGATCAGCTCTGCCGGCACGCCCGGCATCGTGCGGAGCTTCAGGCGGCGGCCGCCGTCGAGCTCGTAGTAGCGGTCGGTCTGCTCGAGGGTGCCGGCAGGGCGGGCGCCCAACGCGAGCGCGCGGGTGCGCACCGTGGCGAGGTCGGCGACGCGGGCCTTCACCTCGACGTTGCGCGCCATCAGTCGAGACGCGCGATGACGTGCTGGCCGATCCAGCCGAGACGGTCGATGTACTCCGGGAAGCTCTCCGCCGGTACGCCGACGTGGAAGGCCGTCGCGCCCGCGGCACACCACGTCCGCATCGTCGCCAGCATCGCGTCGGCAGTGACGCCGAGCGGTATCTCGATCGGCGCCACCATCTCCATGGCATCGCTGCGGCCGGCGGCGGCGCGCTGCTCCTTCGCCTGGGTCACCAGCGCGGCGAACTCCTCCGTCGGCAGTGCCCACGGAATCCAGCCCTCGCACAGTTTCGCCGCGCGACGGAGCGCCGCCGCCGAGTTGCCGCCGACCCAGAATGGCGGACGCGGCTTCTGCGTCGGACGCGGGTACACCATCACGTCACGGAAGCTCACCGTCTCGCCCTGGAAGCTCGCGACGTCCGACTCCCAGGCCGCGGCGATGGCCTTCAGGTACTCGTCGGTGATCTTGCCGCGGCGCTCGTAGTCGGCGCCGAGCGAGCGGAACTCGGGCTTCAGATGCCCGCTGCCGACACCGACGATGACGCGACCACCGGTGAGATGGTCGAGCGTGCCGTACTGCTTGGCGACGACCAGGGGATGACGGTACGGCACCACCAGCACGTGCGACAGGAGCCGGATGCGCGACGTCACGCCGGCGACGAAGGCGAGCGTGCTGCCGGCGTCGTACCACACAGGCCCCATGGCCTCGGCGCGCGACACCGGCACCATCGGGTGGTCGCTGCACGAGAGCCAGGCGAAGCCGGCATCTTCGGCGGCACGCGCCGCGGCGAGGATCTCGGGGCCCGCGACGTCACGCTCCCACGGCTTCACACGCGAGGGGATGCGTTGGATGGCGGGGAGTGCAGTTCCGACGGCGGGCGGCATCCGCGGAAGTTAGTGGGCCCGCCGCCGTGAAAGCAAGTACGGACGACTCCGCGGCGGAGGGGAGACACACGCCGCGGAGTCGTCCGGACCGGGATGGGGGCTAGTCTGACGTCCCGGTCTTCATGGCCTTCTGGATCTGCGAGGCGGCGGGGCCCATCGTGCGGCCCTGCGGGAGCTGGGAGATGTCGACGCCGAGGCGCGACATCAGCACGGGATACGACTCGAGCGGCTGCGGCTCGGGCGCCTCGAGCGGCGGAATCTTCGCCATCGCCTTCGCGATGTAGGGTGCCAGCTCCTCGGCCTTCTTCGCCGCCGCGGCGTCGTGCCGTGCCTTGAACTCGGGCTGCACGCGCTCGGCGAACAGCTCGAGCGACGAGCAGATGTCGGCGTGCCGGTTGTTGCCGCCCTGCTGGATGAAGACGACCTGGTCGACGCCGACCGCTTCGAACTTGGCCAGGTTCGCGCGCACCTCGTCCGGGTTGCCGATGCCGCCGGTCGGCAGCGCCGGGAAGGGCGGCGCCTTCTTGAACTCCTCCCAGATGTTGGTCTTCCCCGGCACGTGCGTGCCGGTGATGTAATAGTGCGCCAGCGCGTAGCCGAAGAACTTGAAACCTTCGAGTCCCTGCGCGACCGCCGTCTCGCTGTTCTCGTGGCACATGAAGCCCGTCACCATGGCGATGTTCGGGTTCACGGCGCGTCCGATCGGCGTGCACTCGTTCTTGAACGTCTCGTAATATTCCTCGACCCAGTACTTGGCGTCGGTGGGATCGATGAACGCGAACGTCAGCGCGCCGATGCCCATGCGGGCGGCGAGCTTGATCGTGTCGCGGTTCGAGCACGCCACCCACAGGGGCGGATGCGGCGCCTGCAGGGGCTTCGGCACGACGTTGCGCTCGGGCATCTTGAAGTACTTGCCGTCGAAGCCCGGGTACGGGTTCATGGCGAGCATGCGCGACGTCTCGCGTACCGCCTCCTCCCACGCCTCCCGCTTCTGCATGTAACCGACGCCGTAGCCCTCGAGCTCGATGCGCGAGCTCGACTCGCCCGTGCCCCACTCGACGCGACCGTCGCTGACGAGATCCAGCGTGGCGATGCGCTCGGCGACGCGGGCGGGATGGTTGTAGCCCGGCGGCATCAGCGTGATGCCGTGGCCGAGGCGGATGTTCTTCGTGCGCTGGCTGCACGCGGCGAGGAACACCTCGGGCGCCGACGAGTGCGAGTACTCCTCCAGGAAGTGGTGCTCGACCTCCCAGGCGTAGTCGATGCCGAGCTTGTCGGCGAGCTCGACCTGGTCGAGCGCTTCCTTGAACAGACGGTGCTCGTCGCCGGGGTTCCACGGCCGGGGAATCTGGTGCTCGTAGAAGATGCCGAACTTCATGGGATGTCCTCCGCGGGTCGGATGTCAGGCGCCGGCGCCGAGCAGCTTCGAGATCGCCTCGGCGCTCTGGCGCCGGCGGGTGTCGCTGAACTCGGCGAAGCGGGCCTTCGCAGTGTCGAGCGCGATCGTGATGAAGGCGCCGTTGTCGCCGGTCATCTGCCGCTCGAGCTCGCCCTCGACGTAGCTCAGATGGAACTTCTCCTCGGCCATCACGCTCTCGAGCATCGCGACGTCTTCGGAGCGGTCGAGCACCCGGAGATGCGTCTCGAACTGATTGAACGCGATCTTCTCGATGGCGTTGATGCCGGCGAACACGATGATGCGACGGAGGTCCGGCGGCAGCTGCTCGACGAGCTGGCGCTGCGCGCGGAACTCCTCCGGGCTGTTCGCGAAGTACCCCTCGACCTCGGTCGGGAGCGGCTCGGGCTCGACACCGAGGCGGTATATCCAGTCGGTGAACACGCGCGAGTGCCGCTCCTCGTCGCGGAAGTGAATCTCCATCGCCTTGTGCAGCTTGCCTTCGGGCTGCATCTCGCCGAGGAGACGCTTCAGCGCCACGACGCCGGCGTACTCGCCGACGCGGTACTGCCCGAGGATGTGGGCATGCGCCTTCGGGTGACGGATGACCTCGCGGAACTCCGAGAGGTCATGCGGTACCGCGTTCTCCTGCTCAGACATCGTCACGTGCTCCTTTCGTGCGCGCCAGCAACCGCGCACCTTCGCTGAGCGCCTGCAGCTCGCCGTGCAGGCTCTCCAGATCGATCGCCTCGGGATCGAGCAACCACTGCAGGAAGATGCCGTCGAGCGCCGCCACGGAGATGATGGCGATGCGCCGGCGCTGCGCGTCGTCGCGCACGACGCTGCGCATCCCGGTCTCGTAGAGATCGCGGATGCGCGCATAGAGCTGCTGCAGGCGGGCGCGCAGCTCCGGCCGTCCCTCGACGCTCTCGAAGATCAGGTAGAGGATGACGCGCTTCAGCTCGGGATTCTCGCGCAACGTCGTCGAGAAGAACTTCCAGCTCGCCTCCTGGCGTTCGGCCAGGGTCGGCATCGCCAGGATCTCCTGGACCGGGCCGTCGGCGACCTGGTCGAAGACGCGCTCGGCGACGCGGAGCAGGAGCTCCTCCTTCGATCCGAAGTGCCAGAGGATCGAGCTCTTCGCGACGCCGACTTCTTCCGCCAGCAGGTCGAGCGACGTGCCCTGGATGCCGCGCGACGCCAGCAGCCGCATCGTCGCCTGGAGGATCGCCTCCTCGGTCCGCATGCCACGTTCCTGCCGCGCCCGCGCTACGGGGCGTGCCGGACGGCTGGCGCGGGCGGGACGGCTAGCTCGGGGCGGCATTGAACTGACCATTCAGTACAATTCGAGATTCCCCGAGTCAACGAAAAAAAGGGCCTCCCGACCAAGCAGTCGGGAGGCCCTGATGAGCGGTCGGAGGCTACGCCTCAGTTGTTCGCGTATTGCGCCTGCTGGCAGGAGACGGTGTCGTCGTCCTCCGGCACACCCTCGCGACAGAAGGCGTTGTCGTAGTTGCAGAACTGGCCGGCCTTCGGGCCGCCGGCGCAGCGACCGGAGCAGTCCGAATCGGGCGCGCAGTAGAAGTTGCCGGTGAGGATGAACATCTCGTCCTCGGTGGTGACGCCACCGGCGAGCGGGCAGGCGTCGCACAGCTTCTGATCGGCCGGACCGCAGAACGAGTGATCGCCGGCGCAGAGCTGGCCCTTCTTGTCGCCCGAGATGCAGGCGATGCCGAGGTCGCGCGGGAAGAACGATCCCGGCGGTGAGAAGCATGGCCCGCCTGGGGCGAGCGTCCCGAACGACGGTGGGATCGGCGATATCGAGTTCTGCTTCACGGGGTGCTCGGGATCGAGTCCGTTGCTGTAGATGGCACAGAACTTCAGGCGACGGGTCGTCGGGTTGGGATCGTCGAACTCGAACGCGACCCGCGAAACGGCGGGGTCGTTGTACTGCGTCGTGACGAGGATCGGCTGCGCCGGCGGCGGCTCGGCCGTGCACGCACCCGGATTGTCCTGCGTGCTGCGGCAGGCCTGCGTGATGCCGGGCCCCCACACGCGGAACAGGCGGCCGCGCTTGTGATTGTGCGAGCTGATCTCGAAGATGCGCGTGCCGAGCGGGAACGTGATCGTGCGGCAGTACTCACGCTCCTCGAACGGCGGCACGTCCTGCACGAAGATGTCGCGCGAGTCGAAGATGGCGCGCAGGGGGTACTTCTTCTGGTCGGGCGGCGCGAAGTAGAGGTTCCACCACTGCTGGTTCTCGGTGCTCTCGCTCGTCAGGTTGAAGGCGTGCGAGTTCCAGATCATCGTGCCGGTGAGCGGCAGCGTGGCGAACACGCCCGACGGGTACACCGTGCGGGCGAAGGGCTGCTGCGAGCCACCGATGGCCGGCGCGTTGTCCGAGCCGTTGCCGGTGGGATCGGCGCCGCGGTTGTAGTCGGGCGGACCGAAGTCCTTCAGGCAGGCGAGCGACGATACCACCTTGCCGCGGCACACGCCGTCACCACCGCAGACGCCCGCCGTGCGCGGATCGCACGCCTGTCCGGCCTGCGCGCCGCCGTGGCACTGGAACTGGAAGCCCGGGGAGAGGCCAGGCGCGGAATACGTCGGATCGAACTCGCCACGGTAGAGATGGATGATGCTGTGGTGGGAGTTCGGCTCCTGCGTGAGCTCGCTGCGGTTGTAGATGAAGCAGGTCTTCGACGGGCCGCCCCAGTAGTCGGGGCACGGCGTGGTGAACTCCGCCGGCACCTGGGCTGTGACGTCGTAGTAGGTGGCGTAGCAGACTTCGTCCTCGTCGCCCGCGGGGATGTTCCACGGCGGCGCGAAGAACTGGAGTCCCTCACCGGCGGCCGGTGCAGCGGGCGGGTCGATGCGCGGCGGCTTCGATGCCGGCAGGCACGAATTGAGCCGCGCCTCGGTTCCCTCGATGACGCCCTCTTTGGGCGCGCCGCCCTGGATCCAGAGCCGGAGCGCCTCCAGCTCGTCTGCCGTGAGCGGGGTGAGGCCCTGCGGCATCGGCGTACCGGGGACGTCTTCGGCCTTGAGGGCCCCCGTTCCGGATGCGACCTTGCGCCAGAGGAAGCTGTCGTTCGTCGCCGAACCGGGCTCGACCAGACTCATCAGGCCCTGCTCGGAGTAGACCTTGACGAGACGCTCGTAGACTCCGGGCGACTGCAGATCGAGGCCGTTCTGCTTCGACGTCGAGTCGTGGCAGAGCAGGCTGGTGCAGCCGCGACGCTCGAAGATGACGGTCTGGATCGCGGCCCACGTGCTGTCGAACTGATCGCAGGGACACGCAGCGGGGGCGCGCTTGGCGCGGCCGACGCTCTTGCCCTTCTTGTTCTTCGGCTGGGTGAAGGCGGCGCAGAAGCGGGCGTCACCGATGGTGAGCGCGACGTTGATCGCCGTCGGCTGGGTGGCGAGCCGGTAGGCCCAGCTCTCCTTGCCCCCGGCGATCTTCACGAGACCGCCCTTCTTGGTGCTCTTCACGACCACGCTGCGGATGCCGCCCGCGGACTGGGTTGCGTCCGAGTACTGGAACCCCTTGCCGTTCTTCAGCGGGCGCCAGTAGGCGTTGGCGAGCCGGATGATGCCGCTGTCGCCCTCCTGCGGGGCGCCGTAGACGCGCAGGGTGGCGCCGGCGACGACCGGGTTGGCCATGCCGGTCGCGGGCTGGCTCCACTTCCCCTGGAAGTTGACGCGCCGCTTGGCGGGCGTGGCACCCTCGGCGAGCTGGATGCCGCCGCTCATCGGGTACTCGGGCCCTTCGGCGGCACGGACCAGGCCGGGAACGACCCCACCCAGGACGGCGATCAGACTCAGGAAACGGACGACGGTCGCAGCACGCATGTGGTGGAATCCCCCCAGTAGGTGGGTATCCCAGGCCTTCCCGCGCGCACAACCGGGAAAAGCGCAAAGTGACGGCGACGTTGCGCGAACGGTCACGAGCGGCCCCCCGATCGACGGGGGGCCGCTCGCCGGTCAGTTCGAGGTCGGCACGCAGGCGTAGACGCACTCGGCGTCGGTGGCGCAGATCTGCCCACGATGACTGCCGACGGTGCAGCGCTTGTTCGCGCCCAGCTGGGCGCAGGCGCCGGCCGCCCCCGGGCACTGTGCTTCGTCGCCGTTGCAGGACTCATAGTGACGCGCCCCGCCAGCGCAGATGCCACCCGAACAGCCCTCACCGCCGACGGTCTCGTCGCAGTAGTAGCTGCCGATGAGGATGAACATCTCGTCCTCGGTGGTGACTCCGCCCGTCAACGGACAGGCGTCACAGATGCCGTCGCCGGCACCGGGCGCGCTGTCGCAGTTGGCGTCGACACCCTGGCACGGCTGGCCCTTCTTCGGTCCGGCGAGACAGCTGATGCCCTCGTCCGTGAACTGGCCGGGCGAGCCGAAGGTGGGGGCGTAGCACTTGCCGCCGATGAAGTTGGGCGGCGACGTCGAGTTCCGCTTCACCGTCGCCGGGTCGGTCTTGCCGTTGTCGTAGACGGCGCAGAACTTGAACCGGCGGCTCGCCGCATCGTCGCCGTCGAGGGCGAGCGGCGTTTCGAAGCGGAGCTGCGCCGGATCGTTGTACTCGAGCGTCTTGAAGAGCGGCGCCGTCGACTCGGGATCGCAGCTCTGTTCGGCAGCCGCGCACGACGATCCGACCCCCGGGCCCCAGGTCTGGAAGATGCGGGCCCGCTTGTGCGTGTGCGACGACAGGTCGGCGATGCGGGTACCCTTCCCGAAGACGATGGTGCGGCAGTACTCGCGCTCCTCGAACGCCGGCACGTTCTGCACGAAGATGTCGTCCGCATCGAAGATGGGCTGGATCGGGTACTGCCGTTCCGCCTGACGGGCAAAGAACAGGTTCAGCCACTGCTCGTTGGTGATCGGCTGGTCGCTGACGTTGAACGCGTGCGAGTTCCACACGATGGTGCCCTCGATCGGGAGCTGCGCGAAGACACCGCCCGGGTACTCGCGCTCGAAATAGGGCTGCTGCGAGCCACTGAAGGTGGGCGCGACGGGGCTGCCGGCGCCGGTGGCACTCCCCTGGTAGTCGTCGGGACCGAAGTTGAAGATGCACGCCACCGACGACACCGGCTTGCCGTGGCAGTCGCCGCCGTCGCCGCAGCTGCCCGGGACCGTCGGATCGCAGGCCTGGCCGTCGAGCGGACCGCCGAAGCACGTGTTCTTCCAACCCGGATCGGTCGGCGGATACTGACCGTTGTAGACGTGGATGATGCTGTGGTGGGAGTTCGGGTCCTGCGTCAGCTCCTGGCGCTTGTAGCTGAAGCAGGTCTTGGCCGGGCCCCAGTAGCTCTCGTCGCACGGCTCGATGACGTCGGCGGGAATCTCGCCGGACGCCACCAGCGGGCGGAGGTCGTAGTAGGTCGAGTAACAGATCTCGTCCTCGCCGTTGTAGCCGTCGACCTGGCTCTTCGGGCGGATGGTCCACGGCGGGGCGTAGAACTGGATGCCCTTGCCCGGCTCCGGCTTCGCCGGCGGATCGATCTTCGGCGGCGTCGCCGGGGGCAGGCACGAGTTGAGGAGCTGCTCGGTGTTCGGAGTGATGGATTCCTTCTTGGCGCCGTACTGGATCCAGCGACGGATCGCCTCGAGCTCGTCCTTGCTCAGCGGCGGCAGGAGGCTCGGCATGGGACCGCCCTCGTCGTCGGCGAGGCCGACGCTCAGCACCTTGGCCTCGTCCCCGAGCGTCGCCGTGGCCAGCTTGCGGTAGAGGAAGCTGTCCTTCGGCGACCCGGGCTGGACCCGCTTCTGGTCACCGACGGGCGAAAGCACGTTGACGAGGTTGTCGTAGGCGACGTCCGGCGAGAGGTCGAGACCGCCCTGCGGCGTCGACCCGCCACCGTGGCAGGCCGCCTGCGTGCAGCCGTTGCGCTCGAAGACGACCGCCTGGATGGCGGCGAACGTCGAGTCGAAGGTGTCGCACGGGCACGTGGCCGGGGCGTCCTTCGCGGTGCCCTGGACCTTGCTGCGTTTCGTCTTCACCGGCGAGAAGACGGCGCAGAAGCGCGCCTCGCCGACCATCAGCGTGACAGTGACGGCGGTCTGCTCGCGCGTCACCTCGTAGGCCCAGCCGTTCTTGCCGCCCGCGATCTTGAGGCGGCCGCCACCCTTCTTGCCGAGGCGCAGGACGATCGTCCTGATGCCGCCCGCCGACTGCGTCTTGTCGTTGTAGACGTAGCCCTTACCGCCGGGGATGGCGCGCCAGTTGCCGTTCGCGAGGTGGATCAGGCCGCTGTCGCCCTCGTCGGCTCCACCGACGACGCGCAGCGTGGCGCCCGCGAAGGCCGGGTTCGGCATGGTGGATGAGTCGCCCGACCAGCGAGCCTGAAAGGCGACCCGCCGCTTTCCCGGCTTCGCGCCACCCTCCATCTGTATCTTGCTGGCTGCGAGCGGGAACTGCGGTCCGCCCGCGGCCGGAGCCCTGGTCGGCGCCAGGAGCGCCGCGACGGCCGTCAGGATGAGGACGCGGAGGGTGGTCGACGTCATGCGATGGAATCCCACGGGTATCCGCGTACCGCATGTATGCAGTACCGCACAACGGAAAACCTTCGATCCGACGCCGGTGACGACGAACGGTCGAAACTCAGGACCGGGCGGCGAGGCGGACGAGCAGCTCGCGCGTGCGCGGGATGGCGTCACCGTCGCCGTGGACCCCGAACGGTACCGCCATGTAGTCGGTGGTGCCCGCCGCGGCCAGGGACTCGAGCTGCTCGCCGACGGCGCTCTCGTCGCCGACGATGACGACCTGCCCCGGCCCATCGGCGCCCTCGCGATCGAGCATCGCGCGGTACGACGGCAGCATGCCGTAGATCTGGAAGCCCCGGTCGGCCGACGTCCGTGCCGCGGCGACGTCCTTCGTGACCGCGACCGGCAGGCCCACGACGACGCGCGGCGCCGGGCGTCCCGCGGCTGCGGCCGCCTCGTTCAGACGCGGCGCGGTGTGCTCGCGGATGGTCTTCGGCCCCGTCATCCAGGTGATCGTTCCGTCCGCGACGCGGCCGGTGAGCGCGAGCATCTTCGGCGCCAGCGCCGCCACCAGAATGGGACACGGCCCGCCGCCGTGGACGCCGAGCTGCGGCACGTTCACCGTGAACTCGTCACCACTGTAGCTCACGGCTCCGGCCCGGATCAGCGGCACCAGCACCTCGAGGTACTCGCGCATGTGGCTGTACGGCTTCGCGAACGACAGGCCGAACATTCCCTCGATGACGACCTGGTGCGACAGCCCGATGCCGAGTGCGAAGCGTCCGCGAGCGATGGCCTGCGCGGACAGCGCCGCCTGCGCCATGGCGACGGGGTGGCGCGGGTACGTCGGTACGACGGCGGTCCCGAGCTCGATGCGCGACGTCTCCCGCCCGCAGACGGCCGCCGCCATGATCGCGTCGATGCCGAAGATGTTCGCGAACCAGCCGCTCGCGAAGCCGTCGGCTTCGGCCTGCTTCGCCTGCTCGACGAGCCCGTCGACACTGACGGGGGAGCCACTGAGTTCACCGATACCGATGCCGATGCGCATGCGGCGGTCTTACAGCATGCGCACGGCGCCGGGAACCAGATGGAGAGACGCCCGGCCCGCAGGGTACGGGCCGGGCGTCGTGCTGAAGCCGAAGGGGGTGCGGCCTCAGGGAAGCGTCACGCTGCAGGTGAAGCCGGCGGGGCTGATGGACGTGCCGTTCGGTGCACCGACCTGCTCGACCGTGCAGGTGTACTCGCCCGCCGCGGGCGCCGCGGCGCCCGAACAGAGGTCGTAGCTCGCCTTGAAGAGCGTCGTCCCGTTCAGGATGTTGCCGGGCAGGCTCGGCGACAGCACCTCGCGGATGGCGTAGTCGAGGTCGTTCGCGGTGTGGACGAAGCCCGTCGGCAGGGTGGTGATGCGCGCTCGCACCGTTGCGCCGTTGCCGGTTCCGGGCAGGCTCACCTTTGCGTCGGGGTAGTTCACGAACACGACCATCGAGCCGACGCTGGCGCCGGCGGGCTTGGTGAACGTCACCGTCGTGTCCTGCCGGGTCGCCGTCGGGCTGCAGAACTCGATGCGGCAGTTCGACGGGCAGGCGTCGCCGTTGATGGTGTTGCCGTCATCGCAGGTCTCGCCGGCCTCGATGCGGTTGTTGCCGCAGACGGGGGGCTCTACGACGCAGGTCGACGAGCAGCCGTCACCGTTCGTGATGTTGTGGTCGTCGCAGCCCTCGACGCCGGAGTAGAAGAAGCCGTCGCCGCAGACAGCGTCCTTGCAGCCGGCGACGCAGTCATCGTTGTTGTCATCGTTGCCGTCGTCGCACTGCTCGGTGCCCTCGGGGATGCCGTTGCCGCACACGCCAGGTCCACCCATGGTTGTGGAGGTGGTCGAGGAGGTGGTCGTCGACGTGCTGCTGGTCGTCGTCGTGGGCGCGGTGGTGCTGGTCGACGAGGTCGTGGTCGTGCCGATGGTGGTGCTGGTGGACGACGTCGTGGTCGTCGGCGACGTCGTGGTCGTGGTGGCGATCGTCGTGGTCGTCGTACCGGGGACGCTCAGGCTCGCCACCACCTGCTCGATGCACGCATCGACCAGCGCCTCGACCGCAGCCGTGTCGTCGAGCGTCTCGCAGTCGTTCGGCGTCTTGCTCTCGAGCTTCTCGAAGCAGCCCTTCGCCGGATCGGCGCCGCCGTCGAACTTGGCCTTCGCCTTGTCGACGCAGCCCTTGGTGTTCGGGTCGGCCGGCTTGCCGGGCGTCTGCGCGGTCCCCTGACACTTGAGGAGACCGGCCATCTTGGTCGCGATGCACTTCTTCTTGCCGGTTCCGCACTTGGCCTGCGTGATCGGCGGCGGGTCGATGGTGGCGACGAGCTGGGCCACGCACGCGTCCACGAGGATCGCTGTGGACGTCGTGTCGTCGAATGTGAGGCAGTCGTTGCCGCTCTTGCTCTCGAGCTTCTCGAAACAACCCTTGGTGGGATCAGGCCCGCCGTCGAACTTTGCATCGACCTTGTCGATGCACCCTTTGTCATTGGGATTCGCCGGCTTGCCCGGCATCTCGGCCGTGCCGTGACACTTGAGCAGGCCAGCGACCCGGCCGGCGACGCACTTCGTCTTGCCCGCGAGACACTTGCTCTGCGCCGCGTGCGCCGGCGATGCCGCGATCGTCATGACGCCCAACGCAATCGCGCCGATCCAGCGCGCGTTCCTCACATCCATGTCTCGTACCTCCCGGTGGTAGGCTGCCTGCGCTGACCTACCAGCCGGGAGTTACGGGGACGTGTCGCGGGCGCGACCGTTGCGTCAGGGGATGGTGACGGCGCAGGTGAAGCCGGTCGGGCTGATGGAGCTGCCGTTCGGTGCACCGACCTGCTCGACGGTGCAGGTGTATTCGCCCGCCGTGGGTGCGCTGGCGCCCGAGCAGAGATCGTAGCTCGTCTTGAAGAGCGTCGAACCGTTCAGGACGTTGCCGGGCAGGCTCGGGGACAGCACCTCGCGGATCGCGTAGTCGAGGTCGTTCGCGGTGTGCACGAAGCCGGTGGGGAGCGTGGTGATACGCGCCCGCACCGTCGACCCGTTGCCGACGCCGGGCAGGCTCACCTTCGCATCCGGGTAGTTCACGAATGCCACGATCGAGCCGACGCTGACGCCGGCGGGCTTGGTGAAGGTCACCGTCGTGTCCTGGCGGGTGGCCGTCGGGCTGCAGAACTCGATGCGGCAGTTCGACGGGCAGGCGTCGCCGTTGACGGTATTGTCGTCGTCGCAGGTCTCGCCGGCCTCGATGCGGCCGTTGCCACAGACGGGCGGCTCGACGACACACGTCGACGAGCAACCGTCGCCGTTCGTGGTGTTGTGGTCGTCGCACCCTTCGACGCCGGAGTAGAAGAAGCCGTCGCCACAGCGGGCGTCCTTACAACCGACGACGCAGTCGTCGTTGTTGTCGTCGTTCATGTCGTCGCACTCCTCGGTGCCCTCGACGATGCCGTTCCCGCAGACGGCGGGGCCGCCGAGGGTGGTGGTGGTGGTCGACGAGGTGGAGGTGCTGGTCGTGCTGCTCGAGGTGGACGTGCTGCTGGTGGTCGACGTGGAGCTGGTCGTGGTCGTCGTGCTGCTGGATGTCGAGCTGGAGGTGCTGCTGCTCGAGGTGGTGGTCGTCGTGCTGGACGACGTCGTCGTGGTCGTCGGTTTGACCGTCGTCGACGTGGTGGTGGTCGTCACCGAGCTCGTCGTGGTGCTCGACGTCGTCGTGGACGGGACGGTGGTCGTCGATGTGGTGGTGCTGGGCGCCGTCGACGTCGTCGTGGTCCCCACCGTGCTCGTCGTGGTGCTCGACGACGTCGTCGTGGACGGGGCGGTGGTCGTCGATGTGGTGGTGCTGGGCACCGTCGACGTGGTCGTCGTGGGCGGCTCGGTGGTGGTGGTCGTGATCGGGGTACCAGGCGCGAGAACGACGCTGCAGGTGACGCCGGACACCGGATTCGAGATCGCGTTGACGGCGTCCTTCACGAAGCATCCGACGGCGCTCGAGTCGGGGGGCAGGCCGCCGTCACAGTCGAACTGCACGGAGAACACCTGCCCCGGCTGGACGCCGTCGCCGAGGTTCGCCGGCTCGTCCGCCAGCGACACGATGCCGACGGTGAGCGTCTCGTCGACGCCGTTGGTGTCGGTGTCCTTGTCGTTGCCGAGCGCCAGGATGTCGGGCGCGATCGGGATGATGCGGCTCTGCACCGATGCGTCCATGCCGGAGCCGGGGATGCTGATGCCCACAGGATAGACGAGGTCCACCAAGGCGGAGTTCAGGTCGCCGCTCGAGTTGTCGTAGCTGACCGTGACGATCGCACGGAGGCCGAACGCCGGATCGCATGCGCCGGGCACGGTGGACGTCGTCGTGGTGGTCGAGGTTTCAGTGGTCGAGGTCGAGCTGGTGCTGGTCGTCGTGGTGGTGCTCGGAGCGATCGTGGTCGTCGAGGAGGTCGTGGTGGAGGTCGTGGTCGTCGTCGCGATCGTCGTGGTGGTCGTCGAGCTGCTGGTGGAGGTCGTCGGCGTGACCGAGCCTTCGTTCGTGGCCGTCACGCGGTCGGCGCGGATCAGACGCGCGACGAAGCTGCCCGCAATCCGGCTCCCCATGGTGAGGACGAGGCGCGCATCGGGGGCGCACAGGCGACCCGTCACTTCGGCGCGACGCGAGAAGCGCACGCTCGAGCCGCCGACGAACACTTCGAGATCGGCCGCGGTCAGGCCCGACCCCGGGGCAGGACCGGTGACGCTGCCGGTGCCGAGCCTCACGCTCTCCTCGACGAAGAGCGTCGAGGGAGCCGCGAACGTCAGCTCCGACTTGCGACTCGTGCGGATGCTGCAGAAGACGTAGTCGCCGCCCGCGAGCACGATGCTGCCCTTGCCGCCACCGCCACCAGCGATGACGAGGTCGCCATAGACTCCGGGCGGCAGGGTGCGCGTCTCGTCGTGTCCGACGTCGACCGGGTTCGATGGATCGCAGGCGGGACTCTCCGACGGGAAGCCGCAGGCGTCGGCGACGTCCGGCACTAGCGGGCCAGTGAACGGCTCGCCGACGGGACACCCGGCGACCGGATCGGCGACCTCGCCCGCCAGAATCTCGAGGCACTTCGACTTCCGTCCCACGCGCGCGAGATCGGCGACCACGGTGGTGTCCGAGCCATCGAGGGCGTCCGTCACCCAGAATGGGCCCGCATTGACCCCGACGTCACCGGCCGGCACGCGCAGACCGCGCGCACGCAGCCCCTCGGACGCGAACAACGCGTACTCGCCGAGGTTGGTGCTCTGTGCGCGTATCGGAGACGTCGTCGCCAGCGCGACGGCGGTCGCCGCAGCGACGCCCATCCAACGAAACCCGTGCCACATGACAAGTCCCTCCTGCGATTCAGCGCATCACGCGTGTCGAACACTTCACGTCGAGCGGGTTGCTCATGATGTCGTTCGCCGACTCGACCCGACAGGTGACGTCGGTGTCGGCGGGCAGGCCGGTGCCTGCGCAGTCGAAATGGACGTCGAGCACGTCGCCCGGCGCAATGCCGTCACCGACGTCGTTCGGTGTGTCGGCGAAGGACGCCAGCACGACGTTGAGTCGAGGCGCCGCGTCGGTGCCGAAGACGCCCGGCACCGCTCGCACGTCGCCGCTGCCCGCACCGAGCACCTGCACCCGATCCCTGACCTCCGGCACGGCGCCGGTGCCCGGGAGTCGTACCGTCGTCGGATACGAGACGACGAGCTTGGCAGCATTCAGATCGCGATTGAGACCGACGCGGTCGTAGTCGACCACGACGATCACGTGGACACCGTGCGTTGCGTCGCACGCAATGGGAGCAGCGTCCGGGGCCGCGACCGCGGTCGCGGCCCCGAGACCGAGGATGCCGGTGACGACGACCAACGTCGCACGCCACCAGCAACCCGAATACGACCGATCCCCCACTACGGCGCGCTCACACGGACACTGCAGGTGACCGCCGCATCGGGGCCTTCCACCGGCAAGGTGGTGCTCAACGTGGAGGCCGAGGTGGGCTTGCAGCCGAAGTCCTCGCCGGAGAACCGGGCGCCCGCCGCGCAATCGAACCGGATCTCGAGCTGATCTCCGGGCGGTACCCCGTCGGTCGGATTGTCGAGCGAATCGGCCAGCGACGCGTAGCCGATGGTGAGCGTCTCCTCCGTACCGTCGGTGGGAAGGAGGTCGCGATCGTTTCCGAGCGAGAAGAAATCGCTCGGATTGCCGAGGACCACGATGCGCGCTTGTACCGATGCTTCCTGAGCCGATCCCGGGATGCTCACACCGACCGGGTAGGTGAGGTCGACCGTGATCGCGTTCAGATCGGCCTCGTTCTGATCGTAGGCCACGGCCACCGTGACCCGATAGCCGACGAGGGGATCACACGAGACGGCGTCGATCGTGCAGTTCGTGCACCCATCGTCCGCCACGTCGTTGCCGTCATCGCACTGCTCGGCCGGCACCCCATCGGGCAGGTTCTCCGTCCAGAGGAATCCATCGCCACACCGTGCTGCCTTGCACTGGACGCACTCGTTCTCGTCGAGGGAGTCGTCGTCGCACTCCTCGCTCGTCTGCGTGATGTTGTCGCCGCATACGGCCGCGCGGCAGCTGTTGCTGCAGGCGTCCTCGTCGACCTCGTTGCCGTCGTCGCATTCCTCGTTCGGCGGCGTGACGACGCCGTCGCCGCAGATGGCGGGCGAACCGTAGAACTGCACGACGAGGTTCTCCGAGATGCTCTGGGCGGAATCGAACACGCAATCGGGAAACGGCGAGCAGCTGCCGATGTCGTCCGCGATGAGGCCCGCACACGCCTTGGCGATCTTGCCGCGCAGCCCGCTGACGAAGGATTCCGAGGCCGCGAGTGCCGGCTTGCTGAGCGGGTTGAACTCGCACGTCCCGAAGTCGGACAGCTTCTGATTGCCGATGACCGGCTTCAAGAGGCTACGCACCACCTTCGAGCGCGCCAAGCCGACGGCCTTGTGACACTTCGCCCGCTGCTTGTCGCCGGCGATCGTCGGGCTGCCCTGGACCGTCTCGCCCGTCTCCTTGATGGCCCTGCTCAGTGCCTTCGTGATCGACGCGACCGGATCGCAGTCGGTGAAGAAGCAACGGACCGGATCGGACGCCGTACACTTCTTTCCGATCAGCTTGGCACTCTTTGCGACGATGCCGGACACGTCGATCGCATTGCAGTCGCCGGTGAACTTCCCAGCGTCACGCTTCGCATGACACTTGTCGAGCTGCGTCAGAGCCAGCGAGGTGGCCTTGGACGAGTGCGAGGCGATGATGCCGCGGCATTTCCGCGAGGCCTTGCACTCCTTGCTGTCGGCGCCCCACGCACGTGGCGCGAAGCCACCGAGTGCCACGACCAACGTCGCAGTGACGACGGCCCTGTTGTCGATACGCATGAATCCCCCTTCGTGATGGGTGTGCTCAGTCGCGAACGTACGAAACGAATTTGAACGCGCCATTGGCCTCGACGACCGACCCCATCTGCAGGGTGGCCTCGCCGCCATCCGGACCCGCGAGCGTGATCGCGATCCGCTTGTGCGCGGTGTACCAGGCGTATTCCTCGGTGCCCTTGAGGAACGTGATCTCTTTGACGGTGTAGCGACGGCCACCGAACTCGGAGAGGATCCCCAGCTCGGAGTACTGCGACTTCGCGTCGAGCATGCTCCACCAGAAGTCGTTCTCGCTCGGCGCGATCAGTCGCGGCGCGGCGCCCGGCTCGACGAAGCCCGGCATGATGATCTTCACGTATTCGCGCCGGCTGACGCGAAGGCGGCGGAGCGCCGTCTTGTCCTTCGACTCCAGCGCCGCGAGCAGGCGGGCGACGAGATCGTCCAGGCTCGGTGCCGCCGCGCGATCGAGCCGGACTCGATCGGGCTGGGGCACAGACGCCGGCGCAGGACGCACTGCCAGCGTGACGCTCGCGAGCAGGATGGCGACGATCAACTTGGTCATTCGATCCTCCGATCAGAAACGCCGTGGCCGGGAAGGGGTTCCCCCCTCCCCGGCCGTTGCGTGTTTCAGCTCAGGTCGTGATCAGTTCGCGGGATACGTCGCCCACGGCTGCGACCAGTTGGCACCACCGGGCACGAAGGCGCCGATGTAGTTGGTGGTCTGGAAGAACGCGTCACCGAACAGCGTCGAGCAGTCGGTGCCCGCACCCGCGACCGGGCTGGCGCCCGGCGGCACGAGGTTCGCCGGCGACGAGCAATCGACCTGCGGGTCGATACCGGACTGCACACCACGTGGGCCCCATGCCGCGAAGATCTCACTCGCGGTGCAGAACGAGCCGGTGATGTTCGCCGAGCTCGCGTCCGAGGCGTTGTTGAAGACACGGGAGTTCCACATGCCCGTCGACGGATTGAGCGTGCAGCTGCCCGTCGGGCCGGTCGCGAACTGCGCCGACGTCTCGTTGTGCTGGATGCGGACGGCGCCCTGACGGAAGCCCTCGACGATGGCGTTGGCGACGCGGCCCGAGGTGCCACGACGAAGGAGGAGGCCGAACTGGTTCACCGGCTGCGCCGCCAGCGGCTGATCGGCCGTACCGCAGAGGGTGATGTTGCACATCTTCGGATTCGAGATGGGCGTCGCGTTGAAGTTGTTCTCGTTGTTGTCCGCCTCGATGGCGTTGGAGCCGCCGGTCTCGACCTGGTTGATGTCCTGCCAGACCGTCGCGAACTGCACGGCGCCGGTGTAGCCGAGCTGCCAGTCGAGGTTGTCGTCACCTGCGGAGCTGGCGACGAGGAAGCGCTCCTTCACGTTGCCGCCGAACCACTCGAACGCGTCGTCGAGGCCGGTGTGCGCCGCGAGGTGATCCATGACCGAGCCCTGCCCGATGGCGTTGTGGGTGATCAGGTTGAGCTCGTTGTCGAGGCCGACGACCTTGCCGGCGAACTCGACCTGCACGAACTGCATGACGCCGCTGGAGTCGTTGCTCTCGTTGCCGCCGAACGGCACGGAATCGAGACCCTCGGAGAGGCCTTCGCCACCGGGAACGTTGACCGGCGCGCGGCCGTTCAGCACGAGACCGCCCCAGTCACCCTTGCCCTTCGGGTTGCCGGCCGTCCCGAGCGCCGCTTCGTTCTGGTCGCTCGTGAAGAGGATGCGGTTGGCCGACGTGCCCGTCATGTTGAACTTCGAGTCACGCAGGAAGATGAGCGCCGAGACGGTCGCCGGCGGGGTCGGCACCTTCTTGGCGACGACCTTGACGCCCGCCTGGATGCCCAGGGTGACGCCGCCGGCCACCTTGATCAGGCGGTCGATGCGGTAGGTGCAGCCCGTGATCCAGGTCTGCGAGCTGTTGATGTCGCCCGTGATGTCCTTGACGCCGCCCGGGCACGCGATCTGGACGGGCTGCGGGGCGCAGAGCGGATTCACCGTCTCGCCACCCGACACCGTGAGCAGACAGGCGCTGACGTCGGCGGTGTTGATGGCGGCGTCGCCGTTCAGGTCACCGCACTGCGCCGCGCCGGAGCCGCCGCAGAGGTTCGCGGGGTCGGGCGGGCCCACGGCCACGTCGAGGAGGAGGGTGCAGTCGGCGACGCTGAGGCCGCCGTCGCCGTTGAGATCGCCGCACGTGGCGGCGTGTGCAGCAGGAGTTGCCGCGGCCAAGAACGCCGCCGCTGCTCCCGCGATGATTCCCTTCGAGAAGTGTCGCATGTCGTATGTCTCCTTGTCGCTTGTGGCGCGGGAGCGCCTTACTGCGTCACCAGAACGCTGCAGCTGACCGTGACCGGGTTGCCCACCGCGTCCACCGCACCGGAGACGGTGCAGGGCGTGGCGTTGGCCTGCGTGACGCAGGCGTTGTCACTGGGGCAGCAGTCCTCGGGGCTCCCCGCGCCGATCGTCCCGAGCGGGAAGGTCGTGCACGCGGGCGGCGCGAACTCGCAGCCGGCGATGTCGTCGCCGTCGCCGTTGCAGCAGCCGATGACGTTCTGGTTGCGGTTGCAGATGTTCTCGCTGAGCGCGACGCAGCCGTCGAAGCTGAGCGTCAGCAGCGCGCCGGTGTCGAAGACGTCGGCGCCGGCGGCGAGGCCCATCTTGAGATCGGTCTCGCGGTCGTTGGCGAGGAAGAGGTAGTCGCCCGGCAGACCCTGGAGCACGGCCGTCCGGCTCTGCACGAGCGACGACTGGCCGGTGCCGGGGATGCCGCTCTGGAACTGCGGGTAGTCGACGACGATGTCGACGCCGGCGAACGGACGATCCGCCGTGATCGACACGGTCACGGTCCGCGGCGCGAGGAGCGGCGAGCAGGTGTTGCCCTCGATCTCGCAGCTCGCGCTGCAGCCGTCGCCCGACGTGGTGTTCGTGTCGTCGCACTGCTCGGGGTAGGTGATCGTGCCGTCACCGCACACCGGCGCCGCCGGCACGCTGTAGATCGTGCGAGCAAGGCTCTGGCCCGACTGGACCGAGCTATCGATCACGCACTGCGGGAAGGGCTCGCACACGCCGATGGCCGTGCCCGAAATGCTGGGGCAGGCCTTCGCGATGGCGGGCGTGGCCTTCGCGACCGCCTTGGCCCCCGCGTCGACGCAGCCGTTGTCGATGGCGCCGAAGACCAGCGACGTCTTGTCGATACCGGCCTGGCACTTGGTCGAGCTCTTGATGATCTCGTTGATGATGCCCGAGCGGCTCTTCGCGACCGCGCCGGCGCACTTGATCAGATTCTTGTCGCCGCCGAGGTTGCCGTTGCCGAGCGTGACGACCGAGTTGCCACCGAGCGTCTGCTCCGCTGCGGGGAAGATGGCCCCCGAGGCGTCGTCACCCGGGAAGTTCCCGAGCACGGGGTCGCCGGCGAGGCAGGCCTTGTCGATGCTGGCGTCGTTCTTGGTGAGGACGCCAGGGTACTTCGCCTTCGGATCGAACTGCGTGCTGCCGATGACGTTGCAGGGTCCGCCGTCGGCCGCGATCTTGTTCTGCGCGCCGTGGCACTTGTCGACGTTCAGCAGAATCGTCTTCGCGACGCTCGACGAGCCCTTCGCGATGGTGCTCCGACACTTCTGCGACGCCTTGACGTCGGCCGCTGCCGGCGCCGCCAGGCCCACGACCACGGAGCCCATGGCGACCAATGCCGCCATTCGGCTGCCCCGTCCGGGCTGGACCCTCCAGTGGATGTTCATCGATTCCTCCTTCGTCGTCATTCGTTGTTGCGCAGCGCTCGTCGCGAGCGCCTGCCGTGTTGTGTGGTAGCGGGGTATCTAGCAGTGCCGTGTTGCTTGCAGATGTCCTGCTGGCGAATTGCCGAATATCCGCACGCGACGACGAAGCCTCTTCGGGACGGGACAGGGCATATCGAGGCGGCGTTACGGGCGCGTTACGCGCTCGCGTAGTTGCCGCGACATACGGACGGCCTCAGCGCGCTCCGCAGCCAATGTTCGTCCGCGCGTAACGTCGGCGAAACATCCGGCGCGTAGAGAGTCGCGCGTCCCGAAGGAGGGGAGATGCTTGAGCTGATCGCACGAGCGGCCGTCTGCGTCGCGTTGCTGATGTCCGGCCCGGTGCTCGCGCAGGATGCTCCGGCACCCGCTGCCGCGGGGCCCAATGGAACGGTGGCGGGCACCATTCTCGACAAGTCCTCCGGCGACCCGATCATCGAGGCCGGCGTGGAGGTCGTCGGCCACAACATGAAGACGCGCACCGACCTCGATGGGAAATTCACGCTCAAGCTGCCGCCGGGGTCGTATCAGCTCCGCATCTTCGCGCCGCTCTACCAGGGCGTGCGGCTCGAGAACGTGCAGGTGAAGCCCGACGTCGTGACCCGCGCCGATGCGGCGCTGCCGGCCGCCGTCGCCGCAGGTACGGAAGTCGTCGAGGTGGTCGCTCAGGCCAAGAAGGCCACCGAGGCGACGCAGATGTTGAAGCGCCAGAAGGCCGACAACGTCGAGGACAACATCAGCGCGGAGGCGATCCGGAAGTCGACCGACTCCGACGCCGCAGAGATCGTGCAGCGCGCGCCGGCCGTCACCGTGAAGGACGACAAGTACATCGTCGTCCGCGGCCTCGGCGAGCGCTACAGCAGCGCGCTCCTCAACGGCAGCCGCCTCCCGAGCACCGATCCCGAGAAGCGCGTCGTGCCGCTCGACCTCTTCCCGTCGGAATTCCTCGATTCACTCTCGATCATCAAGTCGTACACGCCGAACCTGCCGGGTGATTTCGCCGGCGGCCTGGTCGACATCGATCTCCGCGACTTCCCCGACGAGCTCGAGGCCAATCTGAACGTCTCGACCGGCGCCAACACCTCGACCACGTTCAAACGGTTCCGCACCTACCACGGCAGCGATTCGGACTGGATCGGGTTCGGCCGCAACTTCCGCGACCTGCCCGACGTCTTCGGCGACAAGTCGGTCGGCACACCGCCGAACCAGGCCGCCGAGAAGCTCTACGCCAGCTCGCTCAAGAACATCTGGGCGGTCGACTCCGAGATCGCCCCACCCAACGGCGGGATCAACTTCAACGTCGGCAACAGCTGGGGTCCGCTCGGCCTGGAGTTGGCCGGTGTGTACACCACCGAGTGGAAGACGGTGCGCGACCAGATCGAGCGCCAATTCGTGAACAGCGCCGCCATCGACGCGCCGCCCGACATTCAGCTCGAGGACGACTTCAAATACGATTCGAGCACCTTCGAAACGCGTCTCGGCGGTATCATGACGGCGGCCTACAAGATCAGCGACACGTCGAAGCTCACCTGGCGCTCGCTGATCAACCGCAGCTCGTACGACGTCGTCCAGGACGGCGATGGCACGTCCACCCAGTTCGGGCCCCAGGCGACCGTGCTCACGACGGGTCTCCTCTACACCGAGGAGGAGCTCGACTACGGGCAGCTCGGCGGCGAGCATCAGCTGTTCCCCTGGCTCGATCTCAACTGGCGCACCGCGCTGGCCCGCACCACGCAGTACATTCCCGACAACCGCAACTACTCGTACCTGCAGCAGCTGAGCCTGCCGCCCATCTACATACCCGACCCGACGAGCGGCCTCCGACAGTTCTCCGAGCTGGCCGAGTACATGACCGACACCCAGGTGGATTTCCGCATCCCCTTCAAGACGTGGCTGCCCTTCACCGACGTCTGGGACGATCTACCGGCCGACTTCCGGTTCGGCCCGGCGTACACCTATCGCGAGCGCACCTACGACCTGCGCTCACTGCAGTTCCGCGCCGGATCGCCGGAGGACCTGACCCAGCCGCCCGAGGTGATCTTCGATCCGAACCAGATCGGCAACGGGCTCACGTTCGAGGAGATCACGTCGCCGCGTGACACCTTCGGCGCGACGCAGGAGATCATCGCCGGGTACGGCATGTTCGAGCTGCCGATCGTGCGCAACTGGCTCCGCCTCATCGCCGGCGTGCGTACGGAGTATTCGCTGATCCGTCTGAGCACCTTCGACGTCGACGGCACGCCCCAGAATGTGACGCTGAAGAACGTCAATCCGCTCCCCGCGATCAACCTCGTCCTCACCCCGCAGAAGGACATGAACGTGCGCTTCGCCTACAGCGAGACGGTCGCGCGGCCGGAGTTCCGCGAGCTCAGCCCCGTGCTGTTCCAGCGTCCGCGCGGCCTCCGCGCGACCATCGGCAACCCCTTCCTCGTGCAGACCGACATCACGAACTACGAGCTGCGCTGGGAGTGGTTCTTCTCGCCGAACGAGCTGGTGTCGCTGGGTGGCTTCTACAAGCAGCTCGACCAGCCCATCGAGGAGACGGTGGTCACGCAGGGCTCGAGCGCCGTCAACTCGTTCGCCAACGCCGAGACCGCCGAGCTGAAGGGATTCGAATTTGAAGGACGCAAGAACTTTGCCTTCGTCTCCGAGGCGCTCCGCGAGCTGAAATTCACACTGAACGTCGCCTACATCTCGTCCGACGTCGAGGCCGGCGAGCGCGGGCAGGGCGAGGTGCAGACCAGCTCGAGTCGCCCGCTGCAGGGGCAGTCGCCCTTCGTCGTCAACGCGGGCATCGAGTACACGTACCCCCAGTGGGTGACGGCGCGCCTGCAGTACAACACCGCCGGCAACTCGATCACCAACGTCGGCGCGTTCGGTCTCCCGGACATCACGGCGGTGCGTCGCGATCAGCTCGACGCCGCCCTCGTGTTCCCGCTGAAGGAGCTGCTCGGCTATCCCTTCACCGCGAAGTTCACCGTCGAGAACATCCTGAACGACAAGTACGAGGTCACGCAGGGGTCGTCGCTGCAGTCGCGCTGGATCTCCGGGACGAAGTTCGGCCTCTCCTTCGGCTACGCGTACTGACCCGCCGCTCCGCGTCACCTGAAGTTCACACTCCAGTAACCGTCGAGCTGCAGCTCGAATGGCATCCTCCGCCGGTCCACCACACCCATGAGCGATACCTCCTCCGAGACGACGTTCACCACGTTCGGCGCCTATGGTCCGAGCGCGACGCCCCAGCGCAGCTGGATCTCGTCGCTGATGGCCTCCTCGGCCATCTACATTGGCGTCATCCTGCTCATCGTCGCGCTGTCGGCGACGAAGACGATCATCGAGAAGACCCGACCGGTCGAGCTCAAGTTCGTCGAGAAGGTCGTGAAGGAGCCACCTCCTCCACCACCGGCGCCGGTCGCGGAGCCGAAGCCCGAGATCAAGCCGCAGGCGCCCGCCGCCGCGGCGCCGATCGTCCGGCCCGACCAGAAGATCCGTCGCCTCGACAAGCCGCCGGTGCCGAAGAAGATGGTCGCACCGACGGAGATGCCGCAGGCGGCGCCGAAGGAAGCCGACCCGAGCCAGGACAAGGGCATCGCGGTTTACGGCGAGGGCGGCAAGGGCGATCCCGCCGGCCTCGAGGGCGGCGTCGCGAAGGGTGGTGTGGCTGGTGGCGAAGTCGGCGGCGCGATCGCGCTGCCCGAGGACGCCGCGCCGCCCATGCCGGTCGAGGGCAACGACAAGCCGACGTATCCGCAGGAGGCACGCGCCACCGGGCAGCAGGGCACCGTCGTCCTCAAGGTGACCATCCTCGCCGACGGCTCGGTGGCGAAAGTCGAGGTGCTGCGCGGCGAGGAGCCGTTCAAGAGCGCCGCCGTCGCCGCCGTCAAGACGTGGAAGTACACGCCCGCGATGTTCAAGGGCCAGCCGATCAGCGTGTACCGGATCATCCAGATCCCCTTCAAACTCACCGCGTAGCTTCAGAAAGGACCGATCATGAACCTCAGCTTCAGCGAGATGTGGACGCACATGGGGTGGCCGGCGATCATCGTCGCCAGCGCCCTCCTCGTCATGGGTCTCGCCTCCCTCACCGTGTTCATCGAGCGCATCCTGACGCTGCGCCGGTCGCGCGCGCAGTCGCGCCGCTTCGCCGCGGAGACCAGCGGCCACCTGCGCGCCGACATGATCGACCAGGTCATCGACGAGGCCGCGAAGTACAAGCACGGCCACCTGCCGCGCCTCGTGAAGACCGCGCTCACCACGTATCGCCACGCGCGCGACACCGCGGACGTCTCGGCGATGCCGCCGGCGGAGCGCACGCGTCGTCACATGGAGCGCTACGTCGAGGATCTCGGCGGCGACCTGCGTCGCGGCCTCTCGGTCCTGGCGTCCGTCGGGTCGGTGGCGCCGTTCGTCGGGCTGCTCGGAACCGTGCTCGGCATCATCTCGGCGTTCCAGGGCATCGCGTCGACCGGATCGGGCGGCCTGTCGTCGGTGTCCGCCGGCATCTCGGAGGCGCTGATCGAGACGGCCCTCGGACTCACGGTCGCCATTCCCGCCGTGCTCGCGTTCAACTACCTGTCGACGGCGATCACGCGCGACGAGACGGCGCTCAACAGCGCCGCCGGCGAGCTGCTCGACACCATCGAGGGCTGGGCCGAGGCCGAGGTGCAGGCGCACGCCCACGATCACGCGCCGCTGGTGGCGAATGGGAACGCGCGTGGCCGGGTGGCGTAAGCGCGTCTCGTCCGCCGGCGTCCTGCCGGACATGAACGTCACGCCGCTGGTCGACGTCGTGTTGGTGCTGCTCATCATCTTCATGGTGGTGGCACCGCAGCTCGAGAAGGACGTGCAGGTCGACCTGCCGGGCATCTTCAATCCCGACCCCGAGGTCGAGGGCGTCGTCGATCCCATCAAGGTGAGCGTCGCCAAGGCCAACGAGTTCCACGTCGAGAACCAGACCTACGATCTCGACGGCGTCGTCGACTACCTGACCGAGCAGCACGCGCTCGATCCGTACCGTCGCCTCGTGCTACGCGGCGACGCCAAGCTCAAGTACGGTCAGGTGCGCGAGTTCATGGCGCGGGTGCAGAGCGTCGGCTTCCCGGGCGTCAACTTCATGGTCGGCGAAAAGCACAAGGAAGGCACCCGTGCGACGACGGAATTCAAGGACGAGCAGCCCGCACCCGCGGGGACGGAGGGCTGAGCCGTGTCGATGACCGTCGGCACCGGGAAGGGCAAGGGCGTCGCTCCCGCGATGAACGTGACGCCGCTCGTCGACGTCGTGCTGGTGCTCCTGATCATCTTCATGGTGATCACGCCGCTGCTGAGCAAGAATTTCTGGGTGCACCTCCCCAAGCAGGAGAAGGAGGAGATCACCCCCGAGCAGCTGCAGCAGGACCCCGATCCGCCGCTCGTCCTGCGCGTCGGACCGAACCGCACCGTGCAGGTGAACGGCGCCGAGGTGACGTTCCCCGAGCTGGCCGAGCGCCTGAAGCGCATGTTCGCCGCGCGCGAAGACCACATCCTCTTCTTCGATGCTGCCGACGACGCCGACTACGGCTTCGCCGTCGAGGTGCTCGACCAGGCACGCGAGGGTGGCGCGGTGACCATCGCACCGCTGACGGCAGGCCTGACGCAGAAGGCCGACGCCGCCGCTCCGCCTCCACCCGCAACGCCTTGACACCCTCGCGCGGCGACGGCTACGTCTCGCCGCGCTCATGCGTGGCAACCTCGACGGCAGCCGTGTCCTCGACCTGACGACCGAGCCGGGCTTCCTGACCGGCATGCTGCTCGGCGAGCTCGGCGCGGACGTCATCAAGATCGAACCCCCCGCGGGCGACGCCGCCCGCCGACGCGGCCCGTTCTGGGGCAACGTCGACGACCCCGAGCGCTCGCTCCTCTGGCTGGCGCTGAACGGCTCGAAGCGCGGCATCACGCTCGACCTCGACCAGCCGCGCGGCCGCGACGTCTTCCTCGAGCTGGCGGCGCACGCCGACGTCGTGCTCGAGAGCG
>DASYLJ010000052.1:0-32531 GCA_036009625.1 Binatia bacterium | reverse complement strand
GCGCGCCCGACGGTGACGCAGCGACCGGGCACGCTCGCGGCCAGACGACGGCCGGCGGCGTCGTCGACGTTGACGATCGATACCGGATCGGCGGTGCCGCCCGAGGGCAGCAGCTCCGTGAACAGTCGCGCTTTGGCGGCGTAGTAGCGCTCGAGGTCGCCGTGGAAGTCGAGATGATCGCGCGTCAGGTTGGTGAATACCGCGGCCGCGAAGCGGATCGCGTCGGCGCGTCCCTGCTCGAGCGCGTGCGACGACACCTCCATCGCCACGTGCGTCGTCCCCGCCGTCCGCATGTCCGCGAGCAGCGCCTGCAGCATCGGCGCCTCGGGCGTCGTGAACGGCGCCGGACGTTCCACGTCGCCGATGCGGTACGCGATCGTGCCGATGACGCCCGTGGCATGGCCCGCGGCGCGCCAGATGCCTTCGAGGAGATACGTGGTGGTGGTCTTGCCGTTGGTGCCGGTGATGCCGACCACGGTCATCGCGTGGCTGGGCTCGCCCGCGAGCCGAGACGCCACCAGGCCGAGCAGACGGCGAGCGCCGGCGGTGTGGATCACCGTCACGTCGCCGGAGACCTCGACCGGCGCGTCGGCGATGATCGCACGCGCGCCGCGGCTGACGGCGTCGCCGACGTGGCGCCGTCCGTCCGTCGTGAGACCGGCGAGGGCGACGAAGACGTCGCCCGGCCGCACCTGCCGCGAATCCATGGCGACGCCGTCGATGGCGACGTCGAGCGACCCGCGCACCGCCAGTGGGCCGAACCCGTCGACCAACGCGCGGAGCTGCATCACGGCTGTGCGGGGCCGCGGTCCGTTCGGAGCTCGAGGGCGAGGCGGCGGTCGTCGGCGAGCGGCGTTCCGGCGGCCGGCACCTGCTCGGTCACCCATCCCGACCCGGTGAGGTGGACGTCCCACCCGGTGGCGTGTGCACGCGTCAGCGCTTCGCGCATCGACAGGCCGAGAAAGCTCGGCGTGCCCGGTCGCACCGGGCCGACGTCGTCTGGAATCGCGGGCACCGCCGCCATCTCGGTGTGCACGGCCGGCGGCATCTCGACGGTGGGCTTGGCCGGTGCCTGCACCCGCAGCGCCGCCAGCACTTCGCGGGCGATGGCACCGAACACCGGGGCGGCGACGACGCCGCCGTAGCTCGACGTGGAGGGCTCGTCGATCAACACCAGGATGACCGCCCGCGGGTTGTCGGCGGGCAGGAAACCCACGAAGGAACCGATGCGTTTCGAGGAGTAGGCACGAGTGCGGGAGTCCACTTTCTGCGCTGTTCCGGTCTTGCCCGCAACCGAGAAATCGTCGAGACGAGCCTTCGATCCGGTGCCGCCCTTCTCCTCGACGACCCGCCGCAGCAGCTCCGTCGTGGTGCGCGCCGTCTCCTCGCTGATGACGCGACGAACGGGCGTGGCGCGCTGTTCGTACGTCACCTCGCCGGTCGGGCTGGTGATCTTCCGCACCACGTGCGGCTTCATCAGCGTGCCGCCGTTCGCGATGGCGGCGTAGGCGGCCACCATCTGGATCGGCGTCACCGAGATGCCCTGCCCGAAGCTCTGCGTGGCGAGGTTGATGCGTACCCACTTGTCGAGCCCGCGCATGATGCCGGGGCTCTCGTCCGGCAGCTCGACGCCGGAGCGCTGCCCGAAGCCGAACTTGCGCAGGTAGGCGTGGTAGCGCTCCTTGCCGAGCCGGTCCGCCACCTTGCTGACGCCGATGTTGCTCGAGAACTGGATCACCTCGGCGAACGACAACCAGCCGTGCGGGTGCGAGTCGTGGATCACCCACTTGCCGATCGGATGCGCACCGTTCTCGCAGAAGATGCGCTCGTTCGGGTTCGTGACGCCTTCCTCGAGCGCGCTCGCGGCCAGGATGGCCTTGAAGGTGGAGCCCGGCTCGTACGGATCGGTGATGGCACGGTTGCGGATGCGGTCCTTGTGCTTCTTGTCGCCCCAGTCCGCGGGATCGTTCGGGTTGAACGTCGGCACGTTGGCGAGCGCCAGGATCTCGCCCGTGTGCGGATCGAGCACCACCGCCGCACCGGCGATCGCCTTCGCGTTGGCCACGCCGAGCGCCAGCTCGCGCTCGGTCGCCGCCTGGATGGTGGCGTCGATGGTCAGCTCGACGCGGCTGCCCTGCGTCGGCTTGGTGCCGTGCGACGCACGCAGGAACTCGCGGCCGCGGGCATCGCGATCGACCTCGATCGTCTGCGCGTCGCCGCGGATCTGTTTGTCGAAGCGCATCTCGAGGCCGCCGAGGCCCGTCGCGTCGGTGCCGACGAAGCCGAGGATGTGCGCCGCCAGCGTGCGCTGCGGATAGAACCGTCGCGCCTCCGCGAAGTGCCCGACACCGGGCAGCCCGAGCGACGCGACGCCCTCGGCCTCGCTCGGCATCGCCTGCCGCTTCAACCACACGAACGGCTGCTTGCGCGCGAGCTGCGCCTGCACGCGCGTCACCGGCATCTGCAGACTCTTCGCGAGCTCCGGAACGCGGCTGCGATCGTCGCCGAGCTGCCGCGGTCGCGCATACACCGACGGCACGTTGACCGACACGGCGAGCAGCTCGCCGTTGCGGTCGATGATCTCGCCGCGATGCGGGACCAGCGTGACCTCCTGGCGATGCTGGCGATCCGCGCGCCGGGCGAAGTCGGGACCACGCACGACCGTGAGATCGACGGCGCGTGCGAGCAGCCCGCCGAAGAGCACCGTCAGCGCCACCGCCACCAGGCCGATGCGCGCCCGCCGCCCACGAGCCTCCATCACGGCAGGGTCACCACCTGCGCCTTCTCGGGCGCCACCATGCCGAGCCGCTCCGCGCGCTCGCGCAGCGTGGAGCGCAGCGTGGCCAATTCGGCTTGCAGCTCGCGGTGCTCGTGGTCGAGGCGCTGTGCCATCGTGCGCGCCGCCGACAGCTGGTAGCCGATGTCGACGACCTGCAGCTGCACCCAGACCTGCACCAGGCAGAGCGCGACCAGGATGCCGAGCAGCACCATCACGCGCCGCACCAGCAGGCTGCGCATCATGCGCAGGAGCCGGCGCGGATCACCCGTCGGGCGGACGAGCGGGCGGCGCACGGTGAGGACGTGCGGATCGTGGCGCGGGCTGCGGATGGCCGGGCTGCTCATGCGAGGCGCTCCACGATGCGCAGGCGCGCGCTCCGGGCGCGCGGGTTGCGCATGGTCTCCTCGGCCTCCGGACGCAGTGGGCGCGACGTCAGGATGCGCACCTTCGCCCGCCACGAGCACACGCACTGCGGGATCGCGGGCGGACAGATGCAGTCGGCCGCCCAGCGCCGGAAGGACTCCTTCACGCGTCGGTCCTCGAGCGAATGATAGGCGAGGATGGCGAGCCGACCGCCCGGGGTCAGCAGGCGCCAGCCATCGGCCAGCACGCGGTCGAGGGCGCCGAGCTCGTCGTTGACCGCGATGCGGATGCCCTGGAACGTCCGCGTCGCCGGGTGGATGCCCACCTCGCCCCGTCCGACGACACGGGCGACGACGTCGGCGAGCTCGGCCGTGGTCGCGAGCGGCCGGGCGCGTACGATGGCGCGCGCCACGGCGCGCGAGCGACGCTCCTCGCCATACTCGAAGATGACGCGCGCCAGCTCGGTCTCGTCCCACGTGTTGACGATGTCGGCGGCGCTCGGTTCGCGATCGCGATCCATGCGCATGTCGAGCGGACCCGCAGTGCGGAAGCTGAAACCGCGCTCGGGACGGTCGAGCTGCATGGAGCTGACGCCGAGATCCAGGAGGATGCCGTCGGCACCGTCCCAGCCTTCAGCCGCGAGGAGCGCCGGCAGCTCGTCGAAGGAGCCGCGGCGCAGGATGACGCGGGGGCCGAAGGGGGCGAGTCGCGCGCGCGCCAGTGCGAGCGCCTCCTCATCCTGATCGACGCCGAGCAGCGTACTTTCGGGGGCGGCGGCCAACAACGCCGCCGCGTGGCCTCCGAGGCCCAGCGTTCCATCCACGAGACGGGCACCCGGCCGGGGGCGCAGCCCCCCCACCACCTGCCCCTCCATCACCGATACATGGGCGGCGCCCACCGGCCCGGTGTCCGTCTCGTGCTTCACGTCCGGCGGCCCGTCGCCACGCCTCACCGCAGCGCTCACCGCCGTCACCCTCGTGCCCCTCACTCCCCCGCCCCGCGGCGGCCCTGCGTCAGCCTCGGTTCTGCGTCGTCGTCACAGGTCGAGTCCGGCGAGGAACTGCTCGTCGTCCAGGACCAACCGCTCGTCTTCCTCGAACACGGCCTGCCAGCTCGGCTTGGCCCAGATGCGCATCTTGTCCACGTCGCCCGTCACCATCGCCTCGCGCTGAATGCCGGCGTATTCCCGCAGCAGCGGCGGGATGAGCACGCGTCCCTGTGCGTCGAGCGGACACTCGTGCGCACCGGAGACGTAGACGTTCTTGAAGCGCATCATCTTTGGATCGAACCGATTCTTGGCGAGCATCTTCTGCTCGAGCTGCCGCCACGCCGAGAGCGGGTAGGCATCGAGGCAGCGCTGGCCCGCCAATTTGAACTTGGTGAGGACGAGGCGCTCGTCCTGGAGCACGGCGAGCGCCCCGCGGAAGTGCACCGGGATGGCAACGCGTCCCTTCTCGTCGACTGCGTGCTCGAAGTGGCCCGAAAACATCCCAGTTTCCCGAAGTGGAGATCACCCACCCAACCCTCTGCCACCACCACTTTGCCCCATGTATCCCCACCGCGCGGCACGCTTGTACTGCCGCATGCCCCCCGCTGTCAAGAAATTCTTAGCTAGAGAGGAAATGCCTGCGTCGCATGGTCTTGCGACGCACACGGTGCCGAAGGGCGCGGCGCACTAAGGTGCGCGCCGCAGATCGTCCGCTGGAGGAGGTCTGTAAGCCGGATCCTGTCCCTCCGCCCAACAAGCGGAGGCAGCAGCCATTCGTCTGGTCCCCCGATTGCCCGGGGGATCGAGCGACCGACCCGAGGGATGAAGCGGGCAACTCCTGCCTGGTCCGAGGATCAGGCCCCTCCTACACGGTCTTGCTCCGGGTGGGGTTTACAAAGCATCCGTCCTCACGAACGGATCTGGCGAGCTCTTACCTCGCCGTTTCACCCTTGCTCCGGGCACGAAGCCCGGGGCGGTCTACTTTCTGTTGCACTTTCCCCCGGTTGCCCGGGGCCGCCGTTAGCGGCCACCCTGCCCTGCGGAGTCCGGACTTTCCTCCCGCCAAAAGGCGAGCGACTGCTCGACCTCCTCCAGCGTACGAGCCGAGACCATGTCTCGGCTCGAGGGGAACCGCAAGAGTGGGACGGTCGTTCCCGCGCGACCACCAATCCGCGGCCGGCGAAGCCGGCGCGGAATACGTGCCACGCATGACCGGAGAACAGCGCATTGCTCGCGGTCGAAGCAGTATGCCGCGCCCGCTTCGCCGGCCGCGGCATGGTGGTGGGACGAAGATCGTCGCCACACCCTCGCAGATCCCGACCCACGACATCGTCGTGGGTCGCATCCTTATCCTTGAGCTTCTGCGCGTTCCGGCTGCCAGTAGAGCATGCGCTGGCAGTTGGGGCAGAGGATCACCGACTCGTTGCGCTGGATCTGATTGAAGAGCTGCGGCGGGATGTTCATGTTGCAGCCGGTACAGATGCCGCGCTGGATGATGACGACGGCCACGCCACCGCGCCGCGAGAAGATCATCTCGTAGCGGCGACGGAGTTCGCCATCGACGTCGGCGACGAGGGCGTCGCGTCGGACGCGGTCGCGCTCGATGTCGGACGCCAGGCGCGCGATGGTGTCGCGCAGCTCGCCGGCCTCGGTCTCGCGAGCGGCGGTGAGCCGCGCCAGCTCCTCGTCGGCGGCCGTGCTCTTGGCGGTGGCGGCCTCGCTCTGCTCGAGGACGGTGATGAGCTCGGTCTCGAGGCCGCCGGTCTCTTCCTTCAGAAGGTCGACCTCGCGCTTGGCCATGCCCAGCTCTTTGTCGTTGCGGATGCGGGTGATGCGCATCCGCCGATCCTTCATCTTGGTTTCGGCAGCGAGGAGGCGACCTTCGAGGTCGCGCTGCCGGGTGCCGAGGGCATCGAGCTCCTGACGAGCGGTGACGGCGAGGGCGGTCTGGGCCTGGACGGCCTGCTCGAGCGCCGCGACCCGGCTCTCGCCTGCTTCGACCGCCTGCGTGTTCTCCCGCAGGCTCTGGTCAACTAGTTGCAGCTTGGCGAGAGCCTCGATCTGTGTGGGCAAAGTGGGCTGCCTCCCTCTGACTCGTTCGGTGCGTTCGTCCCGCGCCCGTTGCCCCGTGGTGGGCCCAGTGTGACTCGAACACACGACCTACCGGTTATGAGCCGGCGGCTCTAACCACCTGAGCTATGGGCCCGGGCCGGGCAGAGTGAACCACCGAACGGCTCGCACTGCAAGGGAACCTCGCAGCGCGAGCCGTCGTCGGGAGGGAAATCTTCCTCAGCTTTCGAAGAAGGCGCGCAGCAGTCGGGCGCGACTCGGATGGCGCAGCTTGCGGAGCGCCTTCGACTCGATCTGGCGGATGCGCTCGCGGGTGACGGCGAAGCGGGCCCCCACCTCCTCGAGCGTATGGTCCGAGCGCTCGCCGATGCCGAAGCGCAGCCGCAGGACCTGCTCCTCGCGCGGCGTGAGCGATCCCAGCACCTTGCGCGTCTGGCGGTTGAGGCCACTCGCCACCACCGCCTCGATCGGCGACAGCGCGTTCTCGTCCTCGATGAAATCGCCGAGGTGGCTGTCGTCGTCCTCGCCGACGGGCGTCTCGAGCGAGATGGGCTCGCGCGTGACGCGCAGGACGCGCCGTACTTTGTCGGGCGTCAGCTCCATACGGATGCCGATCTCCTCGGGCGACGGTTCGCGCCCGAGCTCCTGCACCAGCGTGCGCGACACGCGCAGCAGCTTGTTGATGGTCTCGACCATGTGGACGGGAATGCGGATGGTGCGCGCCTGGTCGGCGATGGCGCGCGTGATGGCCTGGCGGATCCACCAGGTGGCGTAGGTCGAGAACTTGTAGCCGCGCTGGTACTCGAACTTGTCGACCGCGCGCATGAGGCCCATGTTCCCTTCCTGGATCAGGTCGAGGAACTGCAGGCCGCGGTGGAGGTAGCGCTTCGCGATCGACACCACGAGCCGCAGGTTGGCTTCGATGAGCTCCTGCTTGGCGACGTGCGCCCGCGTCTGCGCGGTGCGGATCGTGCGCACGGTGCGATCGAGTGCCAGCGACGACAGCCCGACGGTCCGCTCGAGCTCGCGGCACTCACGCTTCGCCGCACGCGTCTCGTCCTCGGCGTCGACGACGGGCAGCGCCACGCGCTCGCGTCCCTTCGGGCGGACGCGCTCGAGCTCGCGCACGCGCCCACGCAGCTGGTGCATCCGTTCAGAGGCGCGGGCGAGCTCACCCACGGCCTCGGCGACCTGGCGCCGGTTGAGCCCCAGGCCGAGCAGCGCCGTGCCGAGGCGCTGCTCGATGGTGACGAGCCGTGCTGCGACCCGTGTGGCGGCAGCCTTGCTCAGACGGGGCGCGCTCTTCTGCGCGACCAGCGTCTCGCGCTCGGTGACGAGTCGGCGGATGCGGGTGAACTGGGTGAGGACACGCCGGCGCTGGCGGACGTCGTCCTCGCCGGGCTCGGTGTCCTCGTCGCTCTCGTCCTTCATGAGCTCGCGCAGGCGGACCTCGCCGAGACGCAACCTCTCGCCCAACGACAGCACGTGACGGAGACCGGCGGGCGACATCAGCGCGACGGTGGCGGCGGCACCTTCGCCCTCTTCGATGCGCTTGGCGATCTCGACCTCGCCCTCACGCGTCAGGAGGCTCGTCTGCCCCATCTGGCGGAGATAGAGGCGGACGGGGTCGGCGCCGAGGAGCGCGTTCGGATCCGCGACCGGCTCGACCTCTTCGGCGGCGACGGGAGAATCCTCGTCGGTCGCCTCGACCAGCGCCGGCTCGTCGTCATCGGCGTCGTCGAGCGGGCTCAGCAACTCCTCGGCGGCGTCGTCGGGATCGGGAACGGCTTCTGCGGGCAGCAGCATGGCGTCGGGGGGGATGGTCTGATGCCTGGCCTGGTTCGTTCTCACGGCTGGACTCCTCACGTGCGGGTTTTCTCCGTCAGATGCCTGGTGAGCTGGCGCTCGGCGACGAGGTCGCCACGGGCCTGTGCCGCGCGCAGCTCTTCGAGCAAGCGCCCGCGCTGACTGCGGGCGCGGCGGGATCGGATGGCCGCGATGCAATCGGCCACCATGCGGTCGTGATCTTCGTCGGGGTTCTCGCCGAGCAACCGTCGCGCGACGCGGTCGCGCAGGGTGCGAGGCAGGGACTGCAGCAGCTCGCTGCGATCGAGCGTGGCTCCGCCGGCGACGAGCCGTTCGGCGGTGCTGCGCCAGGTGGGATGCTCGAAGTCACCGAGGATGTTTTCGGCGCGCACCCGGGCGGCGAGCCCGGGCTCGGCGACGAGCAGCTCGACCAGCAACTCCTCGGGACCACCACCCGGCGTGGCGTCGCGCGCATCCGCCGGCGCCGTCGCTGTGGAGGTGCCCTCGCTGCGCAGTGCTTCCTCGCGGACACCGAGCCGCTCGGCGGCGAGGCGCACCAGGACGTCGCGCTCGAACGGCGTGCGCACCGCACGCAGGACGCGGGCCACCTCGCGCGCGGCATCGGCGCGACGGCCGACGGCGTCGCGCTGCGCCCCCGCGAGCTCGGCGATGTAGGCGTCGACCAGCGGCACGGCGGCGCCGAGCAGCGTTTCGAGGGCGTCGCGGCCGTGCGTGCGCACGTAGGTGTCGGGGTCGTCGCCCGACGGCAGGAAGGCGCCGCGGCCCCACAGGCCGGCCTCGATGAAGATCGGGAAGCTGCGTGCCGCCGCGCGACGACCGGCGGTGTCGCCGTCGAAGCAGGCGAGCACCGACTCGGAGAAGCGCCGCAGCACGCGCAGCTGATCGGCGGTGAGCGCGGTGCCGAGCGGCGCCACCACTTCCTCGATGCCCGCCTGCGCCAGCGCGATGACGTCGAGGTAGCCCTCGACGACGATGACCCGGTTGCGCTTGCGGATGGCTTCGCGCGCCAGCCCGAGCCCGTACACCATCCGTCCCTTGTGGAAGAGCGGCGACTCGGGGCTGTTCAGGTACTTCGGCGGCGGGTTGTCGGTCGACTCGGGGCCGCCCGGCAGGATGCGTCCACCGAACGCGACCACGCGGCCCATGGCATCGGCGATCGGGAAGATCAGCCGTTCGCGGAAGCGATCGAGGAAGCCGCCGCTGTCGCGCCGCATGACGAGCCCCGCGGTGACGGCGTCGTCGAGGCGCAGCCCCTGCGTGCGCAGGTGGCGCGCGAGGGTGTCGCCGCCGCCGGGGGCGAAGCCGAGCGCGAAGCGCTCGACGCTCTCGGGCGCGACGGCGCGCTCGGTGAGGTAGGCCCGGGCCCGTGCTCCGGCCGGTCCGCGCAGCGCGCCACGGAAAAATGCCTGCGCAGCCGCGTTGACCGCCACCAGCGGCTCGGCCGGCGTGCGCGGACCGCCCGTGTCCTCGGGGACGGGGATGCCGAACCGCTCCGCCACGGCACGCACGGCCTCGGGGAACGGCAGCGCCTGGGTCTTCATGACGAAGGTGAAGATGTCGCCGTGCTCGCCGCAGCCGAAGCAGTGGAAGAAGCCGCGCTCCTCGCTGACGGTGAACGACGGCGTCTTCTCGGTGTGGAACGGGCACAGGCCGACGGCACTCCGTCCGCGACGACGCAGCGACACGGCGTCGGACACCACCTCGAACAGGTTGGACCGGTCGCGGATGTCACGGATCGCGTTCTCGTCGATGCGCCCGGCCATGATGATCCTCAGGACACCCGACCGGCGCCCGCGAGGGCGAGCGGCGTGCCGCGCTGGGCGATGGCGGCGGCGAGCTGGACGAGCGGCATGGCCACCCGCGATGCGGCGAGCTGTTCCGACAGCGCCGGCCCCGGCACGAGACGCTGCGCCAGGAGGAGCGCGAAGCCGCAGGCGACGGCACCCTTCGCGGCGCCGAACACGAAGCCCGCGGTGCGATCGACCGGGCCGAGAAACAGCGTCCGCGCCACCCGATGGGCGATGGCCCCGACGAGGACCGCCGCCAGGTAGACGACGAGGAAGATCACGGCCGGCGCGACCACGGTGGCGGCATCGGCCGACAGGCCCGTACGCTCGGCGAGCACGGGGGCCAGCTCCTTCCAGCGGTCGGCCGCGACGATCACGCCGACGACCAGACCCGCGAGAGCGGCGGCCTCCCGCAGGAGGCCTCGGAAGAGACCTCGGAGGGCGAACGGGACGAGCAACACCAGGAGAATGACGTCGACCTGGTTCACTCGTCCCCTCCGCTCCGGGTGGGGCATGCGCCGAAGCGCACGCGATCAGACCATCGGGGTACGCGCAGTCCGGCGAATGGCGCGCTTACGCGCGGCCATGGCCTTCTTTTTCCGTCGGACGCTGGGCTTCTCGTAGTGCTCGCGTTTGCGAAGCTCTGCGAGAATCCCGGCTTTCTCACACTGTTTCTTGAAGCGACGGATGGCGCTGTCGATGGGCTCGTTTTCCTTGACGCGAACCCCTGCCATACGGTGGGTACACCCCCCCTCGGATGAAAGGGGGTCACCTTCGAGGAAAAGGGATGGGCAGTCAAGGCAAACGCCGACTTCCTATGCGAAATGCCGCGCAACGAGGCTATCCGTCGAGCAAGAATCGCTCCGGATAGTCCGTGAATACACCGTCCACGCCGGCCTCCTGGAGGGGCGTGAAATCTGCCCGCGCATTCACGGTCCAGACCCGTACCAGCAGCCCTGCGGCGTGTCCCGACGCGATGCCCGAAGGGGCCGACCGGCCCGTGCGAATATGCAAGGCTCTGGCACCCACGCCCTCTGCCAACCGCAGTGCTCCGGCCATCGCCGTGCGATCCCACAACACGGCCAGCTCCGCCGCAGCCGAGAGGGCGCGCATGCGAACCAGGCTGTCGGCGGCGAAGGACGAGAAGACGACGCGCTGCAGCGCGCCGGCGGCCTCGACGACCTCGAGCGTCCGGCGCTCGAGACCGTCGTCACCCGCCGACTTGAGCTCGACGTTGATCGGGATCGGCACCGCAGCCAGCACGGCGTCGAGCGTCGGCAGGCGTTCCCCGGCGTATGCCGGATCGAACCAACCGCCGGCGTCGAGCGACGCCAGCTCCGTGAGCGTGTGGTGGCGGACGATTCCCCTGCCGTCGGTGGTGCGTTCCAGCGTGTCGTCGTGGATCACCACCACCGCGCCGTCGCGCGTGCACTGCACGTCGAGCTCGATCATGTGGGCGCCCAGCTCGACGGCGCGACGGAACGCCGCCAGCGTGTTCTCCGGCCGCGTCCCGCTGGCACCCCGGTGCGCGATCACGTCGAGCGCCATGCCGCTGCGGTCTAAATCTCCGGCCACGCAACGTCAAATTGGGTTGACACCGCGCGCGGCGACCGGATGCTGCGCTCGCGTGCCGCACGACGCCTCCACCTGGATCGCGCTCCGGATCGACGTCGCGGACGACGCCGCGGACGCGGTCACCAACTTCCTGCTCGAGGAGGGCGCGCCCGGGGTGCTCACCGCCGAGCACGAGCTCGACGGTCCCCTGCCGCCGCCCGGCCGTGCGCAGCTCGAAGCCCACGTCGCCGCCGCGGACGCGCCGCGCGTGGCGGCGGCCCTGCGCACGTATCTCGCGAGCCTCGCCACGGTCGTTCCCGGATGCGACGACGCGCGCATCACGCTCGCCGACGTGCCGCCCGTCGACTGGGAGGCCACGTTCCGTCGTCACCATCATCCCGTCCGCATCGGGCGCCGACTGCTGGTGGCACCGCCGTGGGACGTGCCGGCGGCGGACGGTCGCGTGGTGCTGGTGATCGAGCCCGGCATGGCCTTCGGCACCGGCCAGCACGAGACGACACGTACGTGCCTCGAGGAGATCGAAGCGCTCGTCGACGCCGGCGGCGTCGCCACGGCGCTCGACGTCGGCACGGGCTCGGGTCTGCTGGCGGCGGCCCTCTGCCGGCTCGGCGTCCGCGACGTCACCGCCCTCGACAACGACGTCGCCGTGCTGCCGCTGGCGCGGACCAACCTCGATGCCAACGGGGCGGGCGCGGTGCGCCTCCTCGCCGGCACGGCGTCGTCCGTGCACGGCCAGTTCGATGTCGTGGTGGCGAACCTGCTGGCGGACGCCCTCGTCGTCGACGCCGCGCCATTGGCGGCGCTGGTCGCAGCCGATGGCCACCTGGTCGTGTCGGGCCTCCTCGATACGCAGGTCGAGCGCGTCGTGGCGGCCTATCCCGGATGGCGGATCGCGGCCACGCGAGCCGACGGTCCCTGGCGCACGCTGCGCCTCGAGCGCACGTGCTGAGGCTCTTCGTTCCCGGCGCACATGCGCGAGACGGGGCGGTGCACATCGTCGGCCCCGAGCTGCGTCACCTGCAGACGCTGCGGCTGGCCCCCGGGGCACTGCTCGTCGTCCTCGACGACGGCGGCACCGAGCACGAGGTGGTCCTCGAGACGGTGACGGCGCGCGAGGCCGTGGCGCGCATCCTGCGGAGCGCGCGCCCAGAGCGCGAATCCCCGCTCGAGCTCGTGCTCGCCGCGGCGCTCGTGAAAGGGTCCAAGATGGACCTCGTCGTCGAGAAGGCCACCGAGCTCGGGGTGCAGCGGATCGTACCGGTGGAGACCCGTCGGGCGGTGGCGCGCGGCGACCACAGCGATCGCTGGCGACGCATCGCGGTGGCCGCCGCGAAGCAGTCGGGCCGTACGCGCATCCCGCTCGTGGACGCACCGCAACCCCTCGCCGTCGTCGTCGCCGAGCCCTGGCCCGGTTTGCGGCTGATGCCCTGGGAGGGCGAGGCCTCCAGACGGATCGGCGATCTGCCGGCCGGCGCACGCGCCGTGACCGTCCTGATCGGTCCCGAGGGCGGCTTCGCCACCGACGAGGTGGCGTTGGCCGAGGCGCACGGGTTCGTCCCCCTGACACTCGGGCCGCGCATCCTGCGCGCCGAGACGGCCGCCATCACCATCGTCGCGCTCTGCCAGCGCCGCTGGGGCGACGGGTGATCCGGTTGGTTCGAGTCGCACGACTCGGCTAGTACCGACCCATGTCGCTGCGCATCCTCTACGTGATGGATCCGATGGATCGGGTCCACGTCGACAAGGACACCACGTTCGCCTTCCAGCTCGAGGCGCAACGCCGCGGGCACCAGCAGTGGCACTGCCTGCCGCCGGCGATGTTCATCGATCGCACCGTGCCATGGGTGGGCGCGCGTTCCGTCAGCGTCGAGCGGGCCGCCGTGCACTACCGCCTCGGCGAGACGCAGACCGTCCCGATGACGTTCTTCGACGTCGTGTTCATGCGCAAGGACCCACCCTTCGACATGAGCTTCTTCTTCGCGACCCACGTGCTCGGCCTGATCGACCCCACTGTCACGCTGCTGATGAACGACCCGCGCGGGCTGCGCGACGCCAACGAGAAGCTCTACGCGCTCAACTTCCCCGACCTGATCCCCGACAGCCTGGTCACCAGCGATCACACGCGTCTCAAGGCGTTCATGGAGGAGATGGGCGGCGAGATGATCGTCAAGCCGCTCGACGGCTGCGGCGGCGCTGGCGTCTTCCACGTGCACCACGGCGACCGCAACCTGAACGCCATCCTCGAGGCGTCGACGCTCGACGGCGCGCGTCTGGTGATGGGACAGCGTTACCTGCCGGCCGCGCGCGAAGGCGACAAGCGGCTCATCGTGCTCGACGGCGAGCCGCTCGGCGGGGTGCTCCGCATCCCGCAGGACGACGAGACGCGCGGCAACATCCACGTCGGCGGCCGCGTCGCGCGGGTCGCGGTCGACGATCGCGATCGCGAGATCTGCGCCCGCATGGCGCCGCGGCTCCGCGCCGACGGCCTCTGGTTCGTCGGCCTCGACATCATCGGTGGCTTCGTCAGCGAGGTGAACGTCACCAGCCCGACGGGCATCCAGGAGATCGACCGTCTCGACGGCGTCTCACTGGAGGCCCGGGTGTTCGACTTCGTCGAGGCGAAAGCCGCCCGCCTCGACCGGTCACGCGCGACTCACTGAGAGAGCGCGGTCGCCGCCAGGAAGCGCCACAGGCTCGTCCGCACCTGCCAGCGGCCGTTCTGCTTCTTGCCCACGGCGATCACGCGGCGCCGCGGCGTCGCATCCTTCTCGGTCCGGTTCGTCTTCGTCTCCATCAGCATCCCCTCCACGAGAGGGTGACAAAGCGAGATGCGTGCCGGAGCGCCGATCGTTGAAAACCCGGCACTTTCTGCCGAGTCGAGGCTTCCGGCCGTTCAAGCCTGTACGCAGACGCCGTGTGACCTGCACAAGCGTGTGCAACCCGAAAAAGAAAAAGCCCCCGGGTCCGTGAGGACCCGGGGGCCGTGAGGATCGTCGAGCTATCCGGCCTTACGGCGCGGGATCGACGAAGGTGAGCGTACCCGGGAGCGAGGTCGCACCCGGACCGGGCAGGTTGGCGGAGAGATCGACGATGCCGCCGATGTCACCGTCGACGATGGAGGCCTTCGGGATGCAGAACACCGTGGCCAGCGTCACGGCCTTCGGTACGCCGGGGGTCAGTGCCTCACCCGCGGGCGCGCCGATTTCGGTGATCGTGGCGCAGTCCTTGAACCCGAGCGGGGCCATGTCGGTAGCGCGACCGAAGCAGCCCTTCTGAACTTCGCCCTGCCCGGGGCAGAAGAGGCTGTCGGCTGCCGTCTTGTTGGCCTCGCCGGTGGTGAGCGGGGTCAGGTCGACGGCGAGCGCGCCGAGGTTGAGCGCGCCGTCCGCGCACGGCGAGCCGGGCGCGCAGGTGTTGGGGTCGGCGGCGACACCGCCCGGAGGGCAGTCGCGCGTGAGACCATCGGAGTTGGTGCTGCTGCACGCATCGCCGGCGTTCGCGCCGCCGTTGCAGGTACCGGTAGCCGGCGACGCCGGTGTTCCGTTGACGGCCACGCCGCCGACCTGGCAGACCGGGCAGACCGTATCGGGCCCCGTGTACAACGATCCCGGGACGCCGGTGAGGAAGGTCCCCGACGCGAGGTTGACGCGCAGGTTGGACGTCGAGCCGTTGGCCCTGTTGATGTTGCCGCAGGCCGGAGTCGCGAACGTGTTCACGACGCAGGTGGACGTGCCGCCGTTCTCGATCGGAAGCGGCGTGCCGTAGTTGCAACCGGTGTCGGTGCAGTCGAAGTCTTCACCGGCCTCGGTCGTGGGGCACACCTTGCAGTCGTCGCCCGTGCAATCGACCAGGAAGCGGTTGGTGGCGCCGTCGGGCGTCGGGCCCTCGAGCACGGTGGAGATACCGCCACCGATGTTGAGACCACCGCACGAGAGCTGGATGACCGTCGCGCCACCAGCGCTCTCGGCCGTGCCGCAGCTGCCGCCGCCGGGGCTCGTCGTGAAATCGATGTAGGTGCCTGCCGGATTGCAGGTGTTGTCAGGGACGCAGACCAACAACGTCGTGGTCGTGGTCGAGCTCGTCGTCGTGGTCGACGTGGTCGTCGTGGTGACGCAACCACCGGTATCGGTGCAGACGTCATCGACACTGTTGAAGAACGCGCCGTCGGCGCTCGACGGCGGAGCCGACGACTGCACGTCACACGTGAGGCCGGGCTTCTTGCCGCCGGTACACTTGTCGGCGGTCTTCGTGACCGAGCCGATCTTCTTGCCCTTGGCCTTGCAGCAGATGGCGGCAGTGGGCCGGCCGCAGATCGAGTTCTGCGCCAGCTTCACGATCTCCTTCTTGCAGGCCTTGGAGTCCGCGAGGGCCCCCTTCTTGCCGAACGCCTTCTTGACGCACTTGACGTACTTGCCCTTCGACGCTGCGGTGGGGCAGGGGCAGGACGTCTCGAGCTGGAAACGCGCTTCATCGCAACTCTGTGCGCTGGCCTGTGGCGCCAACGACAGCAGCGCCAACAGGGCAAGTGAACCACCAACGAGGACTCTCATGGGCACTCCTTTTTCGCGCTCCAGAGGCTTTGCCCCCGGGGCATCCGTGATCCGCAGGGCGACGCGAATACCTTCGGTCCTATGGAGCGCCCCCGGATGCTGTCAATAGTATTTCTGCGCATTGGACACGCGCGACGCGTCATTCTCCGGGCTTACCGGGCGCGCGCGCACTGAGGCTCTGCCTGTAGTGTTCGATGTCACTGCGACGAACATGGATACGGCCATCGACGTCGACGGGTTTGAGCACCGCAGTACGGATCAGCCGCCGAACGGTGGCCTCACCGCAGCGAAGCAACTTTCCCACCTCCTCGACCGTGACGGTCGAGGGTTCGTCTTGTGTCGCACCGGCCACGCCGGCAGGCAGCGGATCGGTCTCGAGGATGAGGCCGGGGGCCAGACCCGCCAGGACGCTGATCGCATCGAGTGGGATGGGCTGCGCTCGCGGACGCCGTGGTGGCTTCGCGATCGCTGGGGTTTCGTCGGTCGTCACGTCCCGTCGTCCACGTCCCATGCCGCCTCCTTCACATCCGCACCGTCCCACCGCACGTCACACGGCGATCCCTGCACGCTTCGCAGCAGACCGATCTACTGAGACGCCCGTGGCCGTTTAGCAGGGATCGGCAGGGCGTGCCACCAACGGAGGCACGACGTTGTCCGGGGTGATTGTCGGGCAGATGCACCAGTGCTACGCACCGGCGAGATTTCGGAAGGAGGGTCCGATGGGCCTACTCGACGACCTGCTCGGAAACGTGCTCGGCAAGGACACGGAGGCGGCAGCGGGGCGAAATTCCGGAATGGCGCAGGCCATGCTCGACCTCTTGAACGATCCGCGGGTCGGTGGCGTCGACGGCCTGGCGCGGCAGTTCCAGCAGAACGGCCTCGGCGATCTGGTGAAATCGTGGATCGGCACCGGCCAGAACGAGCCCATCTCCCCGGACCAGGTCACCCAGGCCCTCGGCCCGGAGCGCCTCGGGCAGGTGGCCGATCGCAGCGGCGTCTCGGGGAGCATGGTTCCCGCGCTCCTCGCACAGCTCCTCCCCGTGCTCATCGACCGCCTGACACCGGACGGCAACGTCCCGAAGCAGGATCAGCTCACCGCCAACGGGCTCGACCTGCTCAAGCGGATGCTCGCCTGACGGCCCGAACGGAGGACGCATGACCACCGACAAGAAGCCCGACTTTTCCAACGTGCAGAGCGGCTCGTCGTCGACGGCACCCGTCGTGCCCGACAGTCGGACCTACACCGTCGTCGCCGGCGACAACCTCTCGAAGATCGCGAAGAAGCTCCTCGGTAACGCCAACCGCTGGAAGGAGATCCACACGCTCAACGCGGACACCATCAAGAGCCCCGACCTCATCAAGCCGGGGCAGGTCCTCAAGATTCCCGACGCCTGACCACACCCTTTGGAGGGAACACCGATGCACAGCCGTCAGAGGACCACTGCGACGCTCGCGTCGAGCCTGTTGCTGGCGACGATCGCCTGCAGCAAGCCCGAGGAGCCGACCCGCACGTCGGCACCCACTCCACCACCCGCCGCTGCGCCCGCACCCCCTGCCCCGGCCCCGTTCCGGATCGTCGGCATCAACCTCGGCACGGCGATCACCGCCGACAAGAAGGTCGCAGCGCCAGCGGCGGCGTTCGCGCCCGCCGACACCATCTATGCGTCCGTCACCACCGATGGCGCGGCCGCGAGCGTGCCGCTCAAGGCGCGCTGGACCTACGAGGGCGACCAGCTCGTCAACGAGACGTCGCAGAGCATCGCGCCCACCGGCCCGGCGGCGTTCGAGTTCCACATCGCCAAGCCCGACGGCTGGCCGGTCGGGAAGTACAAGGTCGAGATCTCGGCCAACGGCACGGTCGCTGCGACGAAGGAGTTCGTCGTCAACTGACCTGACCCACGTCCTGGGTCAGCCGCGCTTCTTCTCCAACTCGGCCCAGCGCGCGTACAGCGTGTCGACGGCCGCCTGCGCCTCGGTGAGCTCGTGGCATCGGGCCGCCAGCTCATCGGCGCGGGTGGCGACGTCGGGATCGTTCGCCGCCGCCTGGCAGCGCCCGAGACGCTCCTCCGCCTCCATGATCGCGCGCTCCATCCCGTCGAGCTCGCGTTGCTCGGTGTAGCCGAGCCGGCGCGCCGGCGCCTTCGGCGGTGACGGCGCGGCCACCGGCGCGACGACCGCACGCGGCTTCGGCGCGCTCCGGACGCGTCGCTCCGCCTCCCACTGCCGGTAGTCGGCGAAGGGCGTCACGACACCGGTGCCGTCGAGCGCCAGCACCGTCGTGGTGACGCGCTCGAAGAGGTAGCGATCGTGCGTCACCAGGACGATCGCGCCTGGGAAGTCGAGCAGACTCTCCTCCAGCACCTCGAGCGTCGGGATGTCGAGATCGTTCGTGGGCTCGTCGAGAACGAGCAGATCGGCGGGCTGCAGCATGAGCGTCGCGAGGAGCACACGCGCCTGCTCGCCGCCCGACAGCTTGCCCACCGGCATCGAGAGCTGCTCGGGCTTGAAGAGGAACCGCCGCGCCCAGCCGACGACGTGGATCGGACGATCGCCGAACACCACCTGATCACCGCCCGACGGCGCCAGCGCGCGACGCAGCGTCAGCGACGGATCGGGCAGCGCGCGATGCTGGTCGAGCATGGCGACGCGCAGCCCGTCGGCGCGCGTGATGCGGCCACTGTCGGGCTCGATCTCGCCGGTGAGCAGACGGATCAGCGTCGACTTGCCGCTGCCGTTCGGGCCGAGCAGCCCGAGCCGCGTGCCGGGACCGAGCACGACGTCGACGCCGTCGAGGATGCGGCGCGTCCCGAACGACTTGCCGGCCTGCTCCGCGACGAGCAGGCGCTTCGTGCGCCGGTCGGTGGCGCTGAAGTCGATGGCGGCGGTGCGTCGCTCGGTGCGCGCCTGCACGCTCGCCAGCTCGTCGATCATGCGGCCCGCTTCCTGGATGCGGGCCTGCGACTTCGTAGTGCGCGCCTTCGGGCCGTGTCGCAGCCAGTCGACCTCGCGCCGGACGCGGTTGGCGAGCGTCTCCTGCCAGTGCGCCTGCTCGCGCAGCGCGGCGTCCTTGCGCTCGAGGAACTCGCTGTACCGGCCGCGCGTCTCGAAGAAGCCCGACGCGTGCACCGGGTCGAGGTCGAGCATGCGCTGCGCGACGTTCTCCAGGAACCAGCGATCGTGGCTCACCACCAGACAGGCCGCCGGCTCGGCGGTGAGGAGCTGCTCGAGCCAGAGGATGCCCTCGAGGTCGAGGTGGTTCGTGGGCTCGTCGAGCAGCAGCAGGTCGGGCTCGCGCACCAGCGCGCGGGCGATCGCGAGTCGCTTCTGCCAGCCGCCCGAGAGCGTCGCGGCCGGCGCCTCGGTATCCGTGAAACCGCATCGACCCAGCGTGGTGCGCACGCGCGTGTCGCGCGTGGCGTCGTCGAGCCCGTCGGCGGCCAGGGCCTCGGCCAGCAGGTCGAACACCGTGCGTCCCTCGGCGAACCGCGGGTGCTGCGGCACGTACTCGAGACGCGTCAGGCGACGCAGCGCCACCGTGCCCTCGTCGGGTGACTCGAGGCCCGCCAGCACGCGCAGCAGCGTCGACTTGCCGCAGCCGTTCGGCCCCACCAGCCCGATGCGATCGCCGTCGTGGATGCCGAACGACAGATCGCGGACGAGCGGCGCGGCCCCGTAGGCCTTGGTGATCTTCTGGCACCCGAGGAGCAGCGCCATGGTGGCGCCCCTCAGGTGCCGGCACGCACCCGCTTGGCGATCTCGTTCTCGTACTCCGGGAAGTAACGACGGATCACCGAGAGGGTGAAGGAGGACAGGATGGCCGACACCGGCTCACGTTCGAGCAGGAACTCGAACGAGCGGCGGATCAGCTCTGCGGCCGGCACGACGCCGTCCGTGAGCTGGCGGTAGTAGGCCGGATCGACCTCGACGGTGTGGGTACTGCGAGCGCCGTCCTCGATGACGACGACCTGGTAGGTCTCGCCGTGGACGCGCTCGACGCGGATCTGCGCGGGCACACGGGGTGGATGTCCGTTCCGGCGGCGCGGGTCAACCGGCAGCAGCGGTGGCGTGCTGGTCGTCGCGCAGGAAATCCTCGATCTCGTCGATGCGCGCGTGCGTGTCATGGTAGCCGATGTCGATGAGCGCGCGCGTGTAGGCGCCGTCGAACAGGAGGTAGCTCATCAGATCGGCGCTCTGCGCGTCGGGCGTCCCGAGGCCGTCCATCAGATAGCGCACCATGCGGGGCATGCGGTGCGCGAAGCGCTGCGCCACCATGGCCAGGTCTTCCGACGGCGAGACCACCAGCGGCTCGATGATCCGCATCGGCTCCTGCGGGCCGTCGCCACGCTTCTCGCCGCCGCCGTAGGCCATGATGAGCTCGTTCATGCGGCGCAGATGGTCGAGGTCGGTGTCGATGTGGTCGAGGAAGATGGCGTTCAGGAAGACACCGCAGATCTGCGCGAGCGGCGGACACGGGATGCCGCCGCTGGCGAGCGTCTCGGACAGCCCGACCTCCTCGGCCGACAGGGTCTGCGCCGCGCGGCTCGAGCGGATGCCGACGGCGAAGATGCGCGACGCGCCGAGGCGGATGGCCGGGCTGAACGGCGTGACCAGACGCAGCCCACCGTCGCCGAACCAGAGGTTCCCCGCTGCGCTGCGGATGCGCACCGGCGGGAAGACGATCGGAATGGCCGCCGACGCGCAGACGTGCTCGGGACCGATCTCGACCGGTAGCACGACGCGGCGGCTCTTCACCCACACCGGGTGGCCGGACCGCCCCTGCACGAAGGTGAAGGATCGACCCGAGTGGTAGCTCGTCGCGGACACGGCGAGCGCGTAGAGATGGCCGCGGCGGATGGCGTCGGTGATGCCGGCGAGCGGCATGCTGCGGGTCAGGAACTCGTAGAGCGGCGTGGCGTCGAGCAGCCCGTGGGTGACGGTCGACCCGAGCAGGCCGCCGAGCGCCAGATCGCGCAGCAGCCCCGCGGCACCGCGTCCGAGCGACAGGGCGTCGGCCCGCACCACCTGGGCCAGCTCGAGGCGGCTCCAGAGAGTGGCGAGCTGGCGGGTGGCGTCGCCCAGGTTGTCGCTGCCGGCCGCGACCATGGCGCCGTTGATGGCACCGGCGGAGGCGCCGGAGACGATGGCGAACGGGGACGGCCGGTCGCGGAATGCGCGCAGCTCACCGAGGCGCTTCAGCACGCCTGCCTGGTAGGCACCGCGTGCGCCCCCTGCCGTCAGTACCAGTCCGGTCATCGATTCCCCCAGAGACACAGCAACCTGGATGCCACCCCGCACTGCGCGTCGGACGGGCACCTTCTGGCCATTCGTCGGCCTCCTGCCCGGCATGCCGGCAGCACGTGACGCCGATTTGGGCGTCGACCGGTCGGACGAGCCGCGCGACGGTGCGGCATTCCGATGCCACTCGTCGCCGGCGTCACACCCGTATTCCGGCGCTCCGGACGTGGCGCATCGCTTGCACGATCCCCGACATGCGACTCCCCCGCCTCCTCGCCGGCCTTGCGATCGGCGTCCTCGTCACCGCCACGGGAGCCCGCGCCGAGCCGCTCGACGACCCCTCGTCCGATGCCCTGGCGAACACGCTCGGCACGCTGAAGGGCGGCGCGCGCGCCGAGCCGCTCGACCCCCGCCTCGGCGCCATCGACGGGTCGCCGGAGAACCAGCGCGAGTTCAACGACCTCGCGGCGGCGATCTTCAGCGATCTCGCGGCACGCTACGACGGTGATCCAGACAAGATGAGCGAAGCGCTGGCGCGTGGGAAGGCCGACCCGGAAGGGTTCGCCGACTCGCTCAGCCCGGCCACGCGCAAGCGTCTCGACGCGCTGTCGCACCAGGTCGAGGGGAAGTAGTCAGACGCGCCGTTCCAGGATCACCACCGGGATGCGCCGGTCGGTGATCTGCTCGTACTGGGCGAAGAACGGGTTGATCGTCTTGAGCTCGGGCCAGAGGCGCGCCCGCTCGACGTCGGTGGCCTCGCGACCCGTCACCTCGACGCGATCCGGGCCTACCTCGATGGTCGCGCGTGGCGAGTGTTTCAGGTTGAGCCACCACGCCGGGTGCTTGTCTGCGCCGCCGTTCGACGCCACCACCACCCAGCGTCCACCATCGGCGACGTAGGCGAGCGGCACCGTGCGCGCCTCGCCCGATTTCCGCCCCGTCGTGGTGAGGAGCAGGTTCGTGATCTTGCCGGCCGCATGGCCCACGCGACCACCCGTCAGCCGGTAGAGCCGCGTGTGCAGGCGACCCGTCAGTCGCCAGAAGGGACTCTCGCCGACCTGCTTCAGGACGCGCTGGACGACCGTCGCCATGCCGCCCGCATCGCAGCATCGCGCACCGGACTCAAGTGCCGACGGCACGAGCCCGACGACATCGCGTCGTGGTAACGAGGAGCCACCCATGAGCGACACCACTCGCGTCCCCGCCGACATCGACGTCCCGGTCCTGATCGCCGGCGGCGGCCCCACCGGCCTCGCCGCCTCGATCTGTCTGTCGCGCGGCGGCGTGGCGTCGCTGCTCGTCGAGCAGCACGCGTCCACCACCGACCATCCTCGTGCGACCGTGGTGAACACGCGTACCTACGAGCTCTTCCGCGAATGGGGCGTCGAGCAGGCCGTGCGTGACGGCGGCCTGCCGCTCGACCGCGCGCGCTTCGTGGTGTGGGCGACGACGCTCGCCGGCTGGGAGCTCGGACGCCTCGATCTGGCGCCGGCCGAGTCGCCGTGGAGACCCGGCACGCAGAGCCCGTGCATCACCGGCATCTGCCCGCAGGACGTCTACGAGCCCATCCTGCGCCTGGCGGCCGAGACGCACCCGACGGCGGACGTGCGCTACGACACGACGCTGGTGTCGTTCGCGCTCGACGACGACGGCGTCGACGCCGTCATCCGTCACGACGGTCGCGACACGACGGTGCGCGCGCAGTATCTCCTCGCCTGCGATGGCGCGGCGAGCCCCGCACGCGAGCAGCTCGGCATCACGATGCTCGGCCCCGACGACATCGGCAGCGTCCTGAACGTCTACTTCCACGCCGACCTCACGCCGTACATCGCGGGGCGCGAGGGGCCGCTCTACTGGATCGTCAACGCCGAGACCGCGGGCGTGTTCATCGCCCTCGACAACGCGACGCGCTGGCTCTTCAACACGCCGCTGCAGACCGACGCCGGCGCGATCTCGACCGAGCACTGCCGCGCGCTGATCCGACGCGCCGCCGGCGACCCGTCCCTCGACGTCGACGTGCGCTCGGTCGACCCGTGGATCATGCGCTCGCAGGTCGCCGAGCGGTATCGGGTCGGACGCGCCTTCCTGCTCGGCGATGCCGCGCATCGCTTCCCGCCCACCGGGGGCTTCGGCATGAACACCGGCGTCCAGGACGCGCACAACCTCGGATGGAAGCTCGCCGCCTTGCTCGCCGGCTGGGCGCCCCCCGCCCTGCTCGACACCTACGAGCCCGAACGACGCCCGGTGGCACAGCGCAACGCCGATCAGAGCTACACGAATGCGCGCGGTATGCCGCGTCCGCCCGCCGACGGCGACGCCCCCAGCCCGCTCGCCCGCATCGAGGAGGATTCGCCCGACGGCGAAAACCTGCGCCAGCTCGTCGCCGGCGGCATCGCCGGTACGCGCGAGCACTTCAGCGCACAGGGCCAGGCGAAGGGCTTCGTCTACGCATCCAGCGCCATCCTGGCCGACGGCGAAGACACGGCACCCGGCAGCAGCGTGCAGGAGTACGTGCCGAGCGCGCAGCCCGGCAGCATCGCGCCGCACGTGTGGATCCGGCATCGCGAGCGCGCCTGCTCGCTGCTCGACCTGTTCGGCGACGGCTTCGTCCTCCTCGTCGGGCCCGAGGGCGTCGCCTGGCAGCGCGCGACGTCCCTCCTGCCCGCCGCGCTGCCGCTCACGGTGCACACGATCGGCGGTGACGTGACGCCGGAGCAGCTGTCCACGGGCGACTGGTGTGCGCTGTACGGCATCGACGTCGACGGCGCCGTGCTGGTGCGTCCCGACGGGCACGTCGCCTGGCGGCAACCGTCGGTGGTCGGCGACGTCGCGTCCGCGCTGCGTGTCGCATGCGCGCGCGCCGTGGGCGAATGACATAAAACCAGGCGCCATGACGACCTTCCTCTCGCTCATCGTCGCCGCTGCCCTGGAGAGTGGAGGCGACGCCGCCATCCGCCATGGGCTCGTCCAGGGACCGAAGGTGTGGCTCGCGCTCGGCGCCGTCGTCCTGGTGGTCTACGGATTCGTCGTCAACCTGAATCGTCTGGTCGACTTCGGCACGCTCATGGGTGGCTACATCGCGGTGTTCTTCGTGGTGAGCCAGGTGATCGCGATGACGGTCCTGGGCGAGCGGCCGGCGCCGATGACGCTGCTCGGCGGCGCGTTCATCATAGCCGGCGGGGTGATCGTGCAGTACGGCGCCGCGGGCCGCTAACCGGACGCACGCAGGCCGTCGGCGACTGCCGAGCACTGCGGATCGCGATGGAAGCCGCCGTGGCGCCCGGGCACCGGCACGACGCGCAGTCCGTCGGTGGCGAACGACGCCCACAGCCCACGCCGGTCGCCCGTCGCGGGCACCGGCTCGTCGAGACAGCGGAAGTAGACGATGGTGCCGTCGAAGCGACGACGCAGGACGTAGCGATCGAGCGCCACGCGATGGGAACGTGCGACGCGCACGCCCATCGTGACGAGGCGGTCCGCGCCATCGTCGTCGGCGGCGTTCGCCGACCACACGCGCCGCGGCGCGCGATCGAGCCCAGTCGGTGTCTCGCAGTCGGGCGGCTGCGTGTCGACCATCGCGAGCAGCGACACGCCGTCGCCGGCGCGCTGCAGCTGCACGGCCATCTCGAACACGAGGAGGCCGCCCAGGCTGGTGCCCAGCAAGCGGTACGGACCCTGGGCCTGCACCCGACGCATCTCGGCGACGTAGTGCGCCGCCATGGCCTCGATGGTGGTGCAGCCGGCGCGTTCCCAGTCCATGGCGGGCGGCTGGAGCCCGTAGAACGGCTGCTCCGGTCCGAGCGTGCGGCCGAGCAGCAGCAGCCGCAGCGCGTGCCCGAACGCGCCGCAGACCGCGAACAGCGGCGGCCGCGTGCCGTCCGCGTGCAGCACGAGCCGACCCGACGCGGGGGGCTGCCAGCCGTCGGCATCCAGCCGCGCCGCGAGCGACGCGATCGACGTCGGCTCGAGGAAGACGTCGAGCGACAGCTCGCGCCCGAACATCGCGCCGACGTCGGCGAGCACCCGCACGGCGGCCAGCGAGTCGCCGCCAAGATCGAGCACGAAATCGTCGTCCATGCCGATGCCGTCGACGTCGAGCGCCCGCTGCCAGATCTCGAGCAGCGTCTCCTCGACGGGGTTCGACGGCGGCCGCACGCTGCGCTCGTCGACGCTGGCGACGCGGTCCATCAACGTACGGCGATCGATCTTGCCCTCCGGCAGCAGCGGCAGCGCGTCGACCGCCACGATCGCCGCCGGGATCATGTGCAGCGGCAGGTGCTCGCGCAGCGCCGCGCGCACCGTCGACGCCGGCACAGGCGGCGCACCACCCGTCGCCACGAAGGCCACCAGGCCGACGCCGCCAGGGCCGCGCCGGCGCGGCACGACGGCCGCGTCCTCGATGCCGGCCACCCCGCGCAGCGCGTGCTCGATCTCCGCCGTCTCGACGCGATTGCCCGCGATCTTCACCTGGAAGTCGACGCGGCCCATGTGTCGGAAGTGGCCGTCCGCATCCTCGCGACCGAGGTCGCCGGTGCGGAACACGCGCGCCGCACTGCCCTCCGGATCGGGCTGCAACACGCGAGCCGTCAGCTCGGGCTGGCGCCAATAGCCCTGGAAGAGGAACTCGCTGCGCACGACGAGCTCGCCGACGGTGCCCCGCGGCACGACGTTGCCGTCCGCATCCCGCAGCGACGTCGCCTTCTCCGGGACCTCCGTCCCCACCGGCAGAACGGCGCCGGGGGGATCGGCCGACCACGGCCAGATCGCCTGTCGGCAGTTGCCGGACTCGGTCGAGCCGAGCCCCATCAGCATCGACGCGTGCTCGCGACAATGGGCGCGAAACGCCAGCCACTCGTCACGCGTGACGGCTTCGCCCCCGAGCCGGACCAGCCGCAGGCCATCGAGCCGCCGGCCCGCGCCGAGCGCGCGCGACAGGTGGCGGAACACGGTCGGCACCACGTGCAGCACGGTCACGCGTTCGCGATCGATCCAGGTCGCGAGCGCCGCGGCGCCGGCCCGCACCGGATCGAGCGGGCAGATCGTCGCCCCGTTCAGGAGTGCGGCATAGAGCGCCGTGCCGCTGCCGATCGCGGTCAGCGAGTGCAGCAACGACAGCCGGTCGCCCGGCGCGATGCGGATCGGCTCGACGTAGATCCAGGTGTTGTAGAGCAGGTTCCGATGCGTGTGGACGACGCCTTTCGGCCGCCCCGTCGAGCCCGACGTGTACAGGATCGCGCACGGATCGAGCGGCGCGGCGTAGCGTCCGAGACCGGCGGTCGCGAAACGCCCGACGTCGTCCTCCATCGTGACGACGGCGACCGGCGCAGCCGCGCGTGCCGCCAGGGCGTCGGCCATCTCGCGGTGCGCTCGGTCGCAGAGGAGCACGCGCGCGCCGGCATCGTCGAGCACGATCGCGTTGCGCGCCGGCGGATGCCGCACGTGCAGCGGCACGTACTGGCCACCCGACTTGAGCGCGCCCAGGACCGCCGCCGGCGTGAGGAGGTCGTTGCTGCAGAGCAGTGCCACGCGGCCCGCGTCGCCGTCGGTACGATCGAGCACGGCACGGCCCACCTGGTTGGCGAGCGCGTCGAGCTCCCCGTAGCTGAGGGTCCCGCCAGCGGCCTGCACGGCCTGCCGGTCGTGGTGGGCGGCCACCTGCGACTCGAAGCGTGCCGTGATGGACTGCTCGACGTCGGCCCGCTGGAACGCAACCGCCAGCGCCATTCAGGCGCGCTCGCGCGTCTCGAGGAAGCGCACCTTCGGCCAGTCCTTCTTGGTACGCTCGAGATCCCAGGCGTTGCGGGCCAGGAACACCGGCGCGTCGTCGCGATCCTCGGCCATGCTGGTGCGATGCACGTCGATGAAGCGCTTCAGCTCGGCGGGCTCGTCGGTCGCCACCCAGCGCGCGGTCTCGTGCGGCGACGCCTCGAACGTGACGGCGACGCGGTACTCGGTGGCCATGCGCGACGTCAGCACGTCGAGCTGGAGTCGGCCGACGACGCCCACCACCCACTGCGCGCCGAAGAGCGGACGGAACACCTGCGTCACGCCCTCCTCCGCCAGGTCCTCCAGCGCACGTCGCAACTGCTTCGCCTTCATGGCGTCGTCGAGGCGCACGCGGCGCAGGATCTCCGGCGCGAAGTTGGGAATCCCGGTGAAGCGGACGTCGTCGCCCTCGCAGAGCGCGTCGCCGACGCGCAGCACGCCGTGGTTCGGGATGCCGATGATGTCGCCCGGCAGCGCCTCCTCCGCCAGCTCGCGCTCCTGGGCGAAGAAGAAGATGGGATTGTGCACGGCGAGCGGTCGACCCGTCCGCACCTGCCTGAGCTTCATGCCGCGCCGGAAGCGTCCCGACACCAGCCGCACGAAGGCGATGCGGTCGCGGTGGTTCGGGTCCATGTTCGCCTGCACCTTGAAGACGAAGCCGGTGACGCGCGGCTCGTCGGGTGAGACGGGCTGCGGCTCGGCCGGCTGCGGGCGCGGCGGCGGCGCGAAGGTGACGAGCGCGTCGAGCAGCTCGGCGACGGCATAGTCCTGCAGCGCGCTGCCGAAGATCACCGGCGTCTGGTGCCCGGCGCGATACTGCGCGACGTCGAGCGCCGGGTGGCCGGCCTGCGCCAGGGCCGCCCCTTCCCGCGCCGTGTCGAGCGTCAGCGCAGGCACGCGGACGTCGAGCGCGGGGTCCTCGAGGCCGCTGAGCGGCACCACCTCGTTGAAGGCGCCGCCGCGGCCGCTGCTCGAGGTGAGGAAGTTGCCGGTGCGCAGATCGAAGCAGCCCTGGAAGTCGCTCCCCATGCCGACCGGCCAGGTGATGGGGCACACCTCGAGCTGGAGGGTGCTCTCGATCTCGTCGAGCAGCTCGAGCGGGTCGCGGCCCTCGCGATCGACCTTGTTGATGTACGTGATGATCGGGATGTCGCGCAGGCGGCAGACCTCGAACAGCTTGCGCGTCTGCGCCTCGATGCCCTTGGCGGCGTCGATCACCATGATGGCCGAGTCGACGGCCGTCAGCGTGCGGTAGGTGTCCTCGCTGAAGTCCTCGTGGCCCGGGGTATCGAGGAGATTGAAGGTGATGCCGTCGCGCTCGAACGTCATCACCGAGCTGGTGATCGAGATGCCGCGCTGGCGCTCGATCTCCATCCAGTCGGACCGGGTCCGCCGGCGCTCGCCACGCGCCCGGACGTGGCCGGCCAGCCGGATGGCCCCGCCGAAGAGCAGGAGCTTCTCGGTCAGGGTGGTCTTGCCGGCGTCGGGGTGCGAGATGATCGCGAAGGTCCGTCGCGAGGCGGTTTCGGCTGCGGTGAGGTCGTCCATGGGCGCGGGGAAACGCACGAGATAGCCCGGCCCGCCGGGTTTGGGAAATCCATTGCCGGCCGCGGCGAGGGCGTGTTACGCCCGAGCCATGCGGACCCCCACGTTGGCCCTCCTCGCCGCGGCGCTCCTGACCTCGACGGCGCCCGCCCTGGCCCTGACTCCCACCCAGATCGAGCTGGGCTCGGCGAAGGCCGACACCGGAGTGAAGGCCGTCACCCGGCGACTCGCCAGCCAGCGCTTCGGGGGCCGCGACAACAACACGCCGGAATCCGACAAGACGCAGGCCTACCTGATCCGCAAGCTGCGCCGCCTCGGCCAGGGGCTCAATCCGGCCGGCGTCCGGCTCGACGCCTACAAGCAGCCGTTCGTCCAGTCGGGCCAGATCGGCACCAACCTCCTCGCCGTCATCCCGGGCCGCGAGCTGCCGAACGAGTACGTCATCATCGGCGCCCACTACGATCACCTCGACACGCGCAGCAGCGGCTCCGGCAACTGCAGCACCGGCAACGCGCCGGGCGGCGCGGTCTGCCCCGGCGCCACCGACAATGCGGCCGGAGTCGCCGCCGTGCTCGCCATCGGACGCGCCATCAAGAAGCTGCCCGAGCCGCCGCGCCGTTCCATCGTGCTCGCCCTGTGGGACGCGGAAGAGGACGGCCTGCTGGGCTCGATGTACTACGTGGCCAACCCGCTCGTGCCGCTGGCCGCCACCAAGGGCTACATCAACTTCGACATCCTGGGCGCGAACCTGATGCCGAGCGTGGCGAACTGGACGCTCGCGGTCAGCAGCGAGACCGGCGGCAGCGCGTTCGGCGCATTCGTCGACGCCGCCGCGACCGCCGACGCCACCGTCAACCTGCGTCGCCTGAGCTTCATCTTCGGCCAGCTGCGCAGCGACTACGCGAACTTCGTCGGCAAGAACGTGCCCACGGTCTTCTTCACCGACGCCACCAACGGCTGCTACCACAGCACCGGCGACACCATCGACATCGTCAACATGGACAAGCTCGAGGCGCAGAGCCGCATCGCCTTCCGTCTCGGGGTGACGCTGGCCGAGTCTCCTACCAACCTCACATTTTCGGCTCCGCCGTCGGGCCTCGCGACGTACAACGACGCGGTGTCGCTGAACGACGTCTTCAGCAACGCCATCGCCGACCTGCCACTCTTCACGCCCGCCGATCAGGTGATCGTGCAGCAGACGCAGCTCGACATCGCCGCCATCGTCGCCGACGGCCCGGCCAACTTCGACAGCGACGACGTCAACACGCTGCTGAACGCCGCGCTCTCGACGCTGGCCGCCATCGATCGGGTCGGCTGCCTGCCGCTCCCGTAGCGCCAACCCTTGCACGAGGTCTCCCGCGCCTCGATGGTCGTCGGCATGTCGCCGATCGAGCATCGTGTCGCGGGGGACGGCGTGTCGTTGTGCGTCTTCGAGTGGGGCGCCGACCAGCGCGGTCGCGACGACACCCTGCTGCTGGCGCACGCCACCGGCTTCCACGCCCGCTGCTGGGATCAGGTGATCGCGCGGCTGCCGGGCCGCCACGTGCTCGCCGTCGACGAGCGCGGGCACGGACGCAGCGAGGGTGAGCCCCCCGCCGACTGGCGCATGTTCGGCCGCGATCTGGCTGCCGTCGCTCGGGCCTTCGAGCTGCGGGACGCGATCGGCGTCGGGCACTCGATGGGCGGTCATGCCACGGTCGAGGCGGCCGCGGCGGAGCCGGCGCGGTTCCGTCGCCTGGTGCTGATCGATCCGGTCATCGGCCCACCCGAGGCCTACGTCGTCGGCAGCCGCGCCCGGTTCGCCGACATGCCGCACCCGACGGCGAGGCGACGCGCGCGCTGGGCGTCCGCCGCGGAGATGGTGGCGCGCTTCCGCGATCGCCCGCCGTTCGACGCCTGGGATGCGGCCGTCCTGCGCGACTATTGCGAGTACGGCCTCCTGCCCGACCCGGCGGGCGACGGCTTCGTGCTGGCATGCGATCCCGCCTTCGAGGCCGACGTCTACATGGCGGCGCTCGAGAACGCCGGCGTGCACGACAGCGTCGCCGCGGTCACCCAGCCGGTCCTGGTCGTGCGCGCGATGGCGCCGCCGACGCTGCGCGACATGATGGACTTCCGCTACTCGCCGACGTGGCCCGGCCTGGCGGCGGCGTTCCGTCACGGCCGCGAGATCCATCTGCCCGAGGCGACGCACTTCGTGCCGATGGAGGATCCGGCAGGTGTCGCGCGCTACATTCTCGAGGGCTGACCCTTACCCGCGCGCCGGGACCGTGGTACGCGCGAGCATGGCTCAGCGATCCCTGCTCCTCGCCGCGGCCCTGACCCTCCTCGTCGCCACCGCCGTGCAGGCGCGCGTCTACGACGGTGACGTGGAAGACGGCCTCGATGGATACTGGACGCTCACGGGGCGCGTGAAGGTCATCGACGATGCGACGCTGCGGGTGCGCTTCCAGTGCAGTGCGAAGCGCGGCTGCGGGCTGCGCGGTGCGCGTGCCGAGGCGCAGCTGTCGATCCTCCCGTCCGATCCAGAGAACGGGCTCGATCCCAGGGCGCAGGTCAGCGGCACGGTCACGTTGCGCGACGGCACCGTCTGCCCGGTCGAGGGCGGCATCTACACCGTCCTGATCCGACGCGCGGAGAAGTTCGTGCCGGTGCGTTGGGGCGGCCTGAACCTCCTGATGCAGTGCCCCGGCGACGGCGCACCGGCCTTCAGCGCCGGGCTCTACGATCCGCGATACAGCACGCACTCGGGCGATTGACGCCGGATCACCCCGGATACGTGTCGTACTGCGGCAGCGTGTCCGCGATCTCGTACCAGGGCGCCTTCGAACCGACGAAGATGTGCATCTGCGGGCGCACCGTGTCCGGCAGGCTGTCGATCGATCCCAACGGCACGACGGTCATGCCGATGCCGTCGAGGACGCGCGGCATGCTGGCACTGCACACGCGGCAGAAGTGGTGCGCGAACCTGGCAGCGTCCGGCTGCGCATAGCGCTGCACGAGCTCCTCGCCGCGAACGAAACGCAGGCCGTCGCCGAGCAGCACCACGTTGGCCCCATGCGCCGCGGCGTTCGCCTTCCGGCACCGCGAACAGTGGCAGAAGGCGCAGCGCATCGGCTCACCGCTGGCCTCGTAGACGACGCCACCGCAGAGACAGCTGCCGGGGATCGCGTCCCCGGTGCTCGCCGCCGCCGGCAGCTCGCCGAGCGGCGGACCGCCGAAACCCGGCGGATAGCCCTCGAATGACGGCAGGTCGTCGGCGATGTCGTACCAGGACGCCTTGGAGCCGGTGAAGATGTGCGCCAGCGGGCGCACGCCTGGATCGTCGTCCAAGAGGCCCGCCGGCATGGCGACGCGACCCTCGAACGGCTCGCCGTCCGGCACGGTCGACCCGCAGCGGGTGCAGAACGGACGCGCGAACCCCGGCGACGATTCGTAGCGGCCGACGTGCTCGCGCCCGTCCGTCAGGCGGAACGCCTCGGGGGCGCACATCACGTACGTCCCGAACGCCGTCCCGTGCGTCTTCCGACAACGCGCACAGTGGCAGTGCGACATGAGCTCGAAGGGACCGGTGACCTCGAAGGTCACCGCACCACACAGGCAGCGTCCGTGCGTCGTCGACATGGCCGGGCGATAGCCCCAGCGCGCGCGGCTGGTCAATGGCCCCGGGCGACGATGAGAAGTGGCACTTCTCGCCGTGCCGCGCGCTCGGCTACGACCCGTGCATGGCGCTGACACTCTATTCCGGCCCGTTGAGCCTCTTCACCGCCAAGGTGCGCGTCGCACTCGCCGAGAAGGGCATTCCGTACGCGCTCGTCTCGGTGCCCTTCAGCCGGCGCGACGGCTACTCGCCCAAACACCCCGAGGTGCTGGCGCGCCATCCGAAGGCGCAGGTTCCGGTCCTCGTCGACGATGATCTCACGGTCTGGGACTCGACGGTCATCCTCGAGTATCTCGAAGACCGCTTCCCCGAGCCGCCGCTCTACCCGCGCGACGTCGTCGGCCGCGTGCGCTGCCGTCAGGCCGAGCACGCCGCCGACGACGTG
>DASYLJ010000051.1:0-8261 GCA_036009625.1 Binatia bacterium | reverse complement strand
GCTCGGCCTCGCGCAGGTACTGCTTCAGGAGGAGCGAGCGCTCCTCCAACGACTCGACGACGCCGTGCGCGTCGGCGCTCAGCAGGGTGGTGATGCGATGCAACAGTCCGCGTGTCATGACGTCGGCCTCAGTACTTTCCGCCGGGACGGCGCGCGTCGTAGGCGGCGGCGCTGCCGGACTTGCTGAGCCGATTCTGCTTTCCCTTCTGGTCGGCGCCCTGGAACGCATCGTCGACGCGCGCTTCGAGCGCACCCAGCGACTCGAGCTTCTGCGCCACGTCCTTCGAGCGCAGGCGATCGTTCAGCTTGCCGGTGTCGGTGCGGAACTTCTTCACCGTGGCCGCGGCCTCGTCGCGCTTCCCGGCCGCCACCTGGCGCGCGACCGTGTCCTGCATCTTGTTGAACTCCTCGACGACGACGGCGCGCTCCCACGTCTGCGTGTCGACGCCGGCGAAGAACGCGTCGTCGTCTGCGACGCATGCGACCCGCGGCGTCTCGGCGAAGGCCACGCGACGGGCCGTGTCGCCGTCCTTGTAGGCCAGGGCGAAGCGGCCGAGGTCGCGCTCGCCCACCGCGTCCTGCGGCACGGCCAGCGTCACCCAGATGCGGCGCTCCTGGCCCGCGAACAGCGTACCGGGCCGGAAGACGACGTGGCCGTCGCCGGTGGTCTCGAGCGGATAGCCGCCCGCGTCGACGACGCGCACGCCGGCGGCGGGCGCGATCTCCACCTCCACGGCGGAGGCGACGGTGGTGCTCGCCGTACCGAACTCGCGCGCGAACACGTCGCCGAGATCGGTGGCGCGCTCGACGAAGTAGTAGTTGCCGGTGCCGGCGTCGGCGAGCGCCGTCATCAGGTACTCGTTGAAGTCGCTGCCGACGCCGACGGTGGTGAGTGCCCACTCGCTGCGCGCGACGCGACGGGCACGGGCCACCAGGCCCTCGGGGCTGGAGTCGCCCTGGTTCGCGAGCCCGTCGGAGATGAGGATCGTGCGTGCGACGCGCCCGGCGGCACCGCTTGCCTGCATCGCGCTCAGCGCGAGGTCGAGACCCGACGACATGTTGGTGCCGCCGAGCGTGCCGAGCCCGGCGACGGTGGTGAGCCATCCGCTCCGTGCCTCGGGACTCACGGCGGCGAGCGGGATCGTCATCTCCGCATCATCGGCGTACGAGATCAGCGCGAAGCGATCTCTCGGATCGAGCTGCTGTATCAGCTCTGCCACCGCGGCGCGGGCGTGAACGAGCTTATCGCCCTCCATCGAGCCGGAGCGGTCGAGAACCACCACGATGTCCGCCGGCCGTCGCCGGCGCGCCTGCTCGATGAAGTTCTTCGCGCCGAGCAACAGCTCCATGCGCACCAGGCCGTCGCCACCGGTGCGAACGGCCGCGCGATCGAGCTGACCGGTGAACGTCACCAGACCGGAACCGGTGCCGGTGAACCGCAGCGCGGTGTTCGTCGGGGGTGGCGTCGCCTCGCGGCTGCGGCTGGCGGCACCGGCGAGGGCGGTGAGACCGAGCAGCACGCCGGCGGCGAGCAGGCGGCGGCGGGTCGGGGTCGTGTGGGGCATCTCCATCGGGGTTCTCCTTCTGATCGCAGTGTGACGCCGTGAACGCGCGACGAGGAGAGCGGTTTGGTAAACGCATCGTAAATTCGCCCGCCCGGACTTTACCAAGCATTTCGACTCGCGCCGCGACCACCTACACTGACGTCGTGAGCGAGAAACCGCCGATCCTGGTCGTCGAGGACGAGGCCGCCATCCGCGCTGGGCTCTGCGACGTGCTGGCGTTCCGCGGCTACGCACCGATCGGCGTCGAGACCGGAGACGACGGGCTGCGCGAGGCGACGCGCGGTTGCTATGCGCTCGTCCTGCTCGACGTGATGCTGCCCGGCCTCTCGGGCTTCGACGTCTGTCGCGCGGTGCGCGAGCGCGTCCCCGAGCAACCGATCCTGATGCTCACGGCCCGTGGCGGCGAGGCCGACGTGCTCGAGGGCTTCCGCTGCGGTGCGGACGACTACGTGACGAAGCCGTTCTCGGTCGCCGAGCTGATGATGCGGGTCGAGGCGCTGCTGCGACGCAGTGGCCGGCTGCCGAGCGCCGCCGAGGTACCGTTCGTGTTCGCGGGCTGGGCGATCGATCCGACGACGCGGAGTGCCTCACGCGCCGAGAGTGTCGTCGCGCTGTCTCGGCTCGAGGTCGGCCTGCTGGCGCTGCTCGCGCGCGAGCGCGGTCGCATCGTCTCGCGCCGAGTCCTGCTGCGCGCCGTGTGGGGACTGCAGCACGTGGACGGCATCCAGACGCGCACCGTCGACGTGCACGTCGCGAAGCTGCGCCGCAAGCTCGGCCTCGACGAGCAGGGCGTCATCGAGACCGTTCGCGGCGAAGGCTACCGCTTCTCGGGCTGACCATGCGCGCGCTTCGTCGTCGATTCCTGCTCGTTGCCGTCGCCGTGCTCGTGCCGGTGGGGTTGCTCGTCTGGCGCGCGCTCGCCAGCGTCGCCGTCGAGGAGCAGCGCCGGCACGAGGTGGTCGCGGAGCGACTCTTCGACGAGATGGAGCGCGCGCTCTCCGATCTCCTGGTGCGGGAGGACGCACGCCCGGTCGACGCGGCGCTGCCGGACGACACCAGCGCACCGTGGATCGTCGGTTGGTATGACGTCCCGCCCGATGGCCGCGTCGTGGCGTCTCCGCGGCTCGCGGCCATGCCGGAGCTCGTCGCCGCGGTCGGCAGCAACGGCCGTGGCCCTGTCCCCGTGAAAGGCCAGCGGCCCGGCTCGACGGTGGAGGTCGCCGGCGCCGACGCCAAGGGCGAGGTCGTGAAGAAGAACAAGGCCGCGTCGCCGGCGTACGATGCGCTCAGCTCGCTCAACAAGGCCGCCGAGCAGCGCGGGCTGCGCCAGAAGTCACTCGCCGACGCCTACCGCAGCGACGTCCAGCAGGGGGCACGCGACGACGGCGTGGCGTCGGCACGGCCGCCCGAGGCCGCGCCGTTCGTGGGACGGCTCGCCGATGCGCGGCACCTCGTCCTGTCGCGCACGGTGATCCGCGCCGACGGCCGCGGCGGCCGCCAAGGGCTCGTGCTCGACGTCGACGCGCTCGGCGCGCGGCTGCGCGATCAGGCGCTGGCAGCTGGGCTGGAGCGCACCGCCACGGTGACCTTCGCCACCCCGGACACGGCACCGTCCGCGCCCGATCCGTCGACCTACGACTACCGGCATCGCTTCGCCGAGCCGTTCGACGCGCTCACCGCCCATCTTGCCCTGCGTCCGCTCGGCGGCTTCGGCAGCTCGACGTGGATCATCGCGCTCGCGACGCTGCTGCTCATCGCCGTCGTGGTTGGCCTCGTGGCGCTGTACCGCATGGTGGCGGTGGCGATGGGCTTCGCGGAGCGGCGGAGCAACTTCGTCGCCGCCGTCACCCACGAGCTCAAGACGCCGCTCACCGCGATCCGCATGTACGGCGAGATGCTGCGCGACGGCATCGTGCCGTCGGAGGCGAAGCGCGACGAGTACCACCGTCACATCACGGCCGAGTCGGAGCGGCTGAGCCGTCTCATCGACAACGTGCTCGAGTTCTCGCGTCTCGAGCGCAACGCGCGCCCCATGGTGCTGGTGGCCGGCGCGATCGGCCCGGTACTGGAGGAGGCGGCGTCGATGCTGCGCCCACACGTCGAACGCGGCGGCCTCTCGCTGCGGGTCGTCGTCGATCCCGCCCTGCCACCGGTGCGCTTCGAGCGCGACGCGCTGCTGCAGATCGTCGTCAACCTGGTCGACAACGCGGTGAAGTACGCCGGCGGCGCCGGGCCCGGCGAGGTCGTCGTGCATGCGTCACGCATGGACGACGGACGGGTCGTCCTGCGCGTCCGCGACCACGGACCGGGCGTGCCGCGCGAGCACCTCGGCCGCGTCTTCGAGCCGTTCCATCGCGGCGAGCGCGAGCTGACGCGACGGACCAAGGGCACCGGGCTCGGTCTCGCCCTGGTGCGGAGCCTCACCGAGGCGATGGGCGGTCGCGTGCGGGGTCAGAACCTCGCCGACGGGGGGTTCGAGGTCGAGGTGGCGCTGCCCGGCGCAGCCGCCGCGTGACGGCTACGGCATCACGAGCACCCATGCCGAAACCATCTTCTGCGACCGTCCTCCCGAACGCGCCGCAATGGGCCGGGCCCTTCCCGGCATCCTCTGGGGTATGTCCCCCGACGAGCCCCCATCCCGACCGCGCAGCTGCAATGGCTGGGCTGCAGCACCGTGTGGCGGAGCTGCAGCGTGCAGACTGCGGTCCCACGCAACTACGGGCCCGAATCGCCTGGCATGGACGTTGCGTTGCAGCGAGCTCATGTCCCAATTCTTCGCCGTGCTCACCACGCCGTTCTTCGCGGTCGTCGACTTCGCCCTCGATGCGCCCGGGCCGGCCACCGGCCTTGCGATCGGCGGGGCGGCGATGCTGGCCATGATGATGCACTTCGTCCGCTGATCCGCGCTTGTCGCCCGTCCGTTCGACGGCTACTCGTGCGCCATGTCGCGCCGGGTACCCGAGGCCGCCCTCGACGCGCTCCGCACCCTGCTCGGCGAACGGGCGTCGACCGCACCGGCCGACCTCGAGGCCGCCTCGCACGACGCCTCGTCGCAGCCGCCGCACCACCCCGACGTCGTGGTGTGGCCGCTCACGACGGCCGAGGTCGCGGCGATCGTCGAGATCGCCGTCGCGCATCGCACGCCGCTCACGCCGCGCGCGGGCGGCTCGAGCCTCGAGGGCAATCCCATCCCGACGGCGGGGGGCATCGTCCTGGACTGCTCGCGCATGGCCGAGGTCACGGCGATCCGGCCCGCCGACCTCCAGGTCGACGTCCAACCGGGGGTCGTCTACGCGCACGTGAACACGGCGCTGCGTCCACACGGGCTGTTCTTTCCGCCGTCGCCGGGTGGCAGTGCCGACTGGGCGACCGTCGGCGGCATGGTCGCGAACAACGCCAGCGGCATCTACTCGGTGAAGTACGGCGGCACGCGCGACCACGTGCGCGCGGCGACGGTCGTCACCGGGACGGGCGAGGTCGTCCGTCTCGGGAATCGGTGCCGGAAGAGCGCGTCGGGGTATCACCTGCTCGGGCTGATGGTGGGCTCGGAGGGCACGCTCGGGATCATCACCGAGCTGACGCTGGCCCTCGACGGCCTGCCCGCCGCACGTCGACGCGGCGGGTTCGTCTTCCCGGATGCGGGTGCGGCGGCGCGCGTGGTGGCGGACCTGGTGCGCTACGGCGTCGACGTCGCGGCGGTGGAGTTCCTCGATGCGCCGACGCTCGCGGCGTTGAACCGCTTTCGCGCGTTCGGGCTCGTCGAGCGGCCGTCGTTGCTGCTCGAGGTGCACGGGAGCGACGCGACGGTGGACGAGGTGTGGACGACGGCGTCCGAGGTCGCGGTGGCTGCAGGGGGCACGGCGCTCGATCTGCCCGACCCGTGGGCGATCCGCGAGCTCGCCACGCGCGCCGTCGAGGCTGAGCGTCCGGACGCCGGCACCGTCCGAGCGGATCTCGCCATTCCGATCGGTGCGCTTCCCGAGCTGGTGCGCGCCTGTGAGGAGACGGCGACGGCGCGGGCGCTGCCGATGCACGTCTTCGGGCATGCGGGCATCGGGATACTGCATGTGCTGGTGCCGGCCGATGCGAGCGAGCGCGCCGCCGCCGAGGCCGCGCGCGATGCGCTCGTCGAGCGTGTGCTCGCGCTCGGTGGCTCGTGCTCCGGCGAGCACGGCATGGGAACGGGGAATCGGCGCTTCGCCGCGCTCGAGCATGGGGCGGCCCTGGCATTGATGCGGGGTGTGAAAGCGGTGTTCGACCCGCACGGGATCCTGAATCCGGGGAAAATATGGTGAAAGGTCACTTCACCCCATCGTGACGATGCTGGCGGGCGACCAGCGCATCGCCGCCGCTTCGCCTCCCGTGTGAGCACCCTGACGAGCCGGCGCCTGCAGCGTGGCACCGGACTCGTCATCGGGAGGACGCTGGTCAGAACTGATAGCCGTCGTAGCAGAGGAGCGGCTTGGTGGCGGGGAAGAAGTAGCCCATCGTCACACACTGCTCGTCGGACTGCTGACTGTCGCCGGTCCGGATCGTGTAGCCGTGCGGATTGTCGTACGCGCACGACCAGTGGAGCGTGTTGGAGTGGAACGTCTGGTAGGGCGGCGCCTGCCGATAGAGCACCGAGGGATTCGCCCAGTCGGTCTGAGACAGCACGACGTCCGGCCCGTCGTAGACGCCTGCACCGGTCGCGTGTCGGTGCGTGTGGGTCGAGAGCCACCAGAACTTCGCGTCGGCTGGCACGTTGCAGGTCCGCGACTCGACGTCACCGTTCGTGTACGGCGGGACGACGATCGACGCCTGATAGGCGGTGAAGCTGTCGGTGCGGGTGTAGATCGGGCTGTCGAGCGCTTCGATGGTGATCTTCGCGCGCGTCGTGACGACGTCGTCGGCGGGGTTGATGGAGTGCACCATCAGGACGCCGGACGAGAGCGGCGGCAGCTCGTACGCCACCGGGTTGCCGGCACCGTCGTCGCTCGGGAACTCCAGCGAGCCGAGCTGCGTGTGCGATTCGTACAGCCAGTGCGGCAGGTACTGACCGCCGGACGGGTAGAAGCCGCAGTCGATCGCCGAGAGCGTCCCGGGAGGCTGGCCGTCGAATGCTGCGCCGCCGTGGGTGGTGGTGGTGAACAGCATGACCTGCCGGCTGGCCGCGCCCATCTCCGAGGCGAACCGCTTGATCGCGAGCGGTTCGGCGTTCGCCGTGCGGAAGCGGTAGCAATAGGTGACGTTCTGGCGCGGAGAGAGCTCGATTTCGGGAGTCGTGATCTCGAAACCCTGCGCCGGTGACGGCATCGTGCCCCCGGTAGCCGACGTGCAGACCATCTCCGTCTTCAGGTTGCGGAAGGCGTGCGTGCCGAAGCGGTCGGTGGCGACCTGCGACGGAGCGACCCCGACGTCCCTCGGACAAGTCACGTCGTAGCAGATGCGGTCGCGCGTGGATGGACCGTGGTGCGGCAGCTCGGTCAGCGGCGTGTCGCCGTCGAACAGGGTCCCGGGCTGGACCGTCTGCGTGGCCGGAGCGCAGTAGAGCTTCGCCTTGCCGATGCGGCAACCGGGCGCGACGCCGATCGAGGGGGCATCGAGGTCGACCACGGCGCGCAGGTTTCTCAGGTTGGTGTTGGTGATCTTGTAGCACTGGAGGCCGTCGGCGACCCCTTGTGCGCTCGCGATCTCGGCGCCCAGCACCATCGCCAGGGCGATCCAGCTCGTGAATACGATCCGTCGCATCGTCCAATCCTCCATTTCGGGAAGAGAGGACGACAAGGATCGGGTGGTCTATTGCAGACCGGTCGGCCCCGCGAGATGCATCCCGCTTCACCTCGGTGGTGAAGCGGGATGCTCCGCTGAACGATGTGCGCCATGACCGCGCGGCGTGCGCGGCAGGTCGACTATCCCGGGACGAAGTAGAATGCGCCGGTGAAGGAGCTCACCGCGGTTCCGCCTGCCGTCCGGACCGTGTTGATCGGGATGAAGCCCGACGCGTCCGTGGGGATGTCGGCGAAGAACTCCACCCGCACCGTGAAGCCGGTGCAGGTCCCTGCCGGATCCACCACCCGCACCGTCGCACCGAGTCCTGCCGGCGCTCCCGTCGGCGGGCTCACGAACGGCACTCCCCCGGCCGTGATCGTCGCGATCATCCGGATCGACGCGGTGTGGCTCAGCCCCGTGTCGGGATTCGTCCAGCTCGTGGACCCGTCCCACTGCATCGCGGAGCTCGAGAACGACGTGAACGTCATGGTGTGCAGCGAACCGTCCAAGCCGGCTCTGGGCAACGCACTCGGCGACGTCCCCCAGTAGAGCTTCGTCCACGTGGTGTCGACGCAGGTGAAGATGGCGCTCTGACCGCCTGCGTTACCAGCGCTCGCCCCCGAAAGGCTGAACGTGATCGTTCCGGTGCCATCGACGTTGGGCGGCGACGTCGGGCCACCGAGAGTCGTGGTCGTGGTCGAGGATGTGCTCGTCGTCGTCGTGCTGGAGCTGGTCGAGGTGCTGGAGGTCGTCGACGTCGAGGTGGACGTGCTGGTCGACGTGGAGCTCGTCGACGACGTGGTGCTGGTCGACGTCGAGGTGCTGGTCGACGACGTGGTGCTGGTCGACGACGTGGTGCTGGTCGACGACGTGGTGCTGGTCGACGACGTGGTGCTGGTCGACGACGTGGTGCTGGTCGACGACGTGGTGCTGGTCGACGACGTG
>DASYLJ010000050.1:0-35864 GCA_036009625.1 Binatia bacterium | reverse complement strand
CCTGCGACGAGGTCATCAGGGCCTCGGTGGCCGCCTTGATGGCGTCGGCATCGGTGCCGCTGATGGCGCTCTTGAGCGTCGCCAGGTGCTCCTCCACCTGTCCCTTCTCGTCGCCCTCGAACTTCTCGCCCTGCTCCCGGAGCAGCTTCTCGGTCTGGTACACGAGCGTGTCGCCGTTGTTGCGCACCTCGGCCTCGGCCCGTCGGCGGGAGTCCTCCTCGGCGTGGGCCTCGGCATCGCGGACCATCTGGTCGATGGCGTCCTTGTCGAGGCTGGACTGCCCCGTGATCGTCATCGACTGCTCCTTGCTCGTGGCGCGGTCCTTCGCGGCCACGTGCACGATGCCGTTGGCGTCGATGTCGAAGGTGACCTCGATCTGCGGCACGCCACGCGGGGCGGGCGGCAGGTCCACCAGCTGGAACTTGCCGAGGGTCTTGTTGAACTGCGCCATCTCGCGCTCGCCCTGGATCACGTGGATCTCCACGGACGGCTGCATGTCCTCCGCGGTGGTGAACACCTCGGTGCGCCGCGTGGGGATCGTCGTGTTCCGCTCGATGAGCTTGGTCATCACGCCGCCCTTGGTCTCGATGCCGAGGGACAGCGGGGTGACGTCGAGGAGGAGGACGTCCTTGACCTCGCCCTTGAGCACGCCGGCCTGGACCGCGGCACCGATCGCCACGACCTCGTCGGGGTTGACGCTCTTGTTCGGCTCCTTGCCGAAGAGCTTCTTCACGCGCTCCTGCACGGCGGGCATGCGGGTCATGCCGCCGACGAGCACGACCTCGTCGATGTCCTTGGTGCTGAGACCGGCGTCCTTGAGAGCCATCTTGCAGGGGCCCTCGAGCCGATCGAGCAGGTCGGCGCACAGCGCCTCCAGCTTGGCCCGGGTGAGCTTCATGTTGAGGTGCTTCGGGCCGCTCGCATCGGCGGTGACGAACGGCAGATTGATGTCCGTCTCCATGGCCGTGGAGAGCTCGCACTTCGCCTTCTCGGCGGCCTCCTTGAGGCGCTGGCGGGCCATGGGATCGCTGCGCAGGTCGATGCCCTGATCCTTCTTGAACTCGTCGGCCAGGTAATCGATGACCTTGTTGTCGAAGTCTTCACCACCGAGCAGGGTGTCGCCGTTGGTGGCCTTCACCTCGAACACGCCGTCGCCGATCTCGAGGACGGAGACGTCGAAGGTGCCGCCGCCGAGGTCGAAGACGGCGATCTTCTCGTCCTTCTTCTTGTCGAGGCCGTAGGCCAGCGACGCCGCGGTGGGCTCGTTGATGATACGCAGGACGTTCAGACCGGCGATCTTGCCCGCGTCCTTGGTGGCCTGACGCTGGCTGTCGTTGAAGTAGGCCGGGACGGTGACGACGGCGTCGGTCACCTTCTCGCCGAGGTAGTCCTCAGCCGTCTGCTTCATCTTCTGCAGGATTATCGCGGAGATCTCAGCCGGGCCGTACTTGCGGCCACGGACCTCGACCCACGCGTCGCCGTTGTCGGCCTTCACCACCGAGTACGGCAGGAGCTTCTCGCGTGCGCGCTGCACCTCGGCGTCGTCGTAACGGCGGCCGATGAGCCGCTTGATGGCGAAAATGGTGTTCGTCGGGTTGGTGATGGCCTGACGGCGGGCGATCTGTCCCACCAACCGCTCGCCACCTTCCGTGAAGGCGACCACCGATGGGGTGATGCGGCTCCCCTCGGCGTTCGTGATCACGACGGGGTCGCCCCCCTCAAGCACGGCGACGCACGAGTTCGTGGTCCCCAGATCGATTCCAATCACCTTGGGCATCAGCTTTTTCTCCTCGCGGGCGCTTTAATCACCGCTCCGGTCGTTGGCAAGGTTGCCGGGGGTCGGTGACCCCTTCGAAACGGTGACCATGGCCGGTCGCAGCAGTCGATCGTGCAGGCGGTATCCAGGTTGGTGCTCCGCGACGACCGCGTTGGCCTCGTGCTCGGCACTCTCCACGTGGGCGACGGCTTCGTGATGGGCAGGATCGAACCGGGCACCCTCGGCTGCCACCCGGGAGACGCCGTGGCGCTCGAGCGCGTCGAGCAGTGCCTTGCGGACCAGCGCGACGCCTTCGACCAACGTCGGATCGCTGCCGTGCTGGACCGCCGCCTGCACCGCGCGCTCGAGGTTGTCGACGACCGGGAGCAGATCGCGGACCAGGTTCTCGGTGCCGAAGCGCACCGCCTCGGCGCGTTCCCGAGCCGCCCGTTTCTTCACGTTCTCGAGGTCGGCGCGCTCGCGCAACCAACGCTCCTGGGCCTGCTTGGCCTCGTCACGAGCGGCGGCGAGCTCCGCATCGATCGTATCCGCAGGGTGCGGCTCGGTCGTGGGCTCGGCAATGGGGGGTCGGGTGCGGTCGTCGTCTTCCATGGTGGGGTCTCGAGAGTCGAGTGGCGCTAGCTAGGAACCAGAACCTTGTTTGTCAAGGTTGCGGCCCCGTATTCCCTTTGATACGGCCCACCGGAGTTCGGCGCGCGTGCCCACCGAGATCATCACTCCCGCGTTCGTGCTCCGCACTCGTTCGTACGGCGAGTCGGATCGCATCGTTACGCTGATCACGGAGCAGTACGGCAAGGTCACCGGGATCGCCAAGGGGGCCAAGAACTCGCGACGTCGCTTCGCCGGCACGCTCGAGCCCTTCGTCCATATCCGCGCCGTCTTCCAGCAGCGGCCGGCATCCGACCTGGTGTTCATGCTGCGTTGCGACCTGCTCGAGGCGATGCGCACTTTCACCAGCGATCTCGACCGCTTCACGGCGGGGAGCTACGTCCTCGATCTCACCGACCGCATGGTCTTCGGGCGCGAGTCTGGGAGCGAGGTCTACCGACTCGTGCACGATGCGCTCACCCTGCTTGCTCGCGGTGCCCGCGTCTCTCCGGTCCTGCGAGCCTTCGAGCTCCACCTGCTGGCGATGAGCGGCTACGCGCCGGCGCTCGACAGCTGCCGCGAGTGCGGCGTCGCCGCCGTGGCCGGGACGATGGTGTACCTGGTCGTGAACCGCGGCGGCCTCCTGTGCCGTCGCTGCGTCCCGTCCGGCGAGCCCATTCGTCCGGTCGCCGGCGCCACTGCGCTCGAACTCGCCCGACTCGCCAGCGTTCCGCTCGCCGAAGTCGGCGCGGGAGCCGGAGGCGACTGCCTGGACGAGGCGACGATCATCGCCGAGCAGCTCCTCGGGGGCGTGACGTCCGGCCCGGTGCGATCACGCGCGTTCCTCGACCTCGCTCGCGTTGATTCGCCAGAGGCCCTCCGCTAGGTTCGCGACTTTTCTCAGGGAGGACCGATGGCACGATCGCAGCAACGGGCGAGCACCCGCAAGCCCGCCCGCCGTCCCGCACCCAAGAAAACGGCCGTGGCGAAGACCGCCAAGACCATCCGCTACGTCTATGCGTTCGGCGGCGGTCGCGCCGACGGCAAGGCCGAGATGAAGAACCTCCTCGGCGGCAAGGGTGCGAACCTCGCCGAGATGGCGCGCATGGGCCTGCCCGTGCCTCCCGGGTACACGATCTCCACCGAGGTCTGCACCTACTACTACGACCACAAGCGCACCTACCCGCCGGTCCTGAAGGCCCAGGTCCAGGACGCCCTCGCCAAGGTCGAAAAGGCGCTCGGCAAGCGCTTCGGCGATCCCGAGCGGCCGCTCCTGGTGTCGGTGCGCTCCGGCGCCCGCGCCTCCATGCCCGGCATGATGGACACCATCCTGAACCTCGGTCTCAACGACCGCACGGTGCAGGGGCTGATCCGCGAGACCGGCAACGAGCGCTTCGCCTATGACTCGTACCGTCGCTTCGTGCAGATGTACGGCGACGTCGTGCTCGACCTGAAGCCGCGCACCAAGGAGGAGGAAGACCCCTTCGAGGTGGCGCTGCAGGAGAAGAAGCGTGAGCGCGGCGTGACCCTCGACACCGAGCTCGACGCCGAGGCGCTGCGCGAGCTGGTCAGTGAGTTCAAGGCGCTCATCAAGATGCGCAAGGGCGTGACGTTCCCGGAAGATCCGTGGGAGCAGCTCTGGGGCGCGGTCGGCGCGGTGTTCGGCTCGTGGATGAACGATCGCGCCATCGTCTACCGCAAGCTGAACGACATTCCGGAGAGCTGGGGCACCGCCGTCAACGTGCAGTCGATGGTGTTCGGCAACATGGGTGCCGACTCCGGCACCGGCGTCGCCTTCACGCGCGACCCGTCGAACGGCGCCAACCTCTTCTACGGCGAGTTCCTGATGAACGCGCAGGGCGAAGACGTCGTCGCCGGCACGCGCACGCCGCTCCCCATCATCGAGCTCGAGGGCGAGAACGCGAAGGTCTACGGCCAGCTCCTGAAGGTGCGCAAGACGCTCGAGAAGCACTACCGCGAGATGATGGACATCGAGTTCACCATCCAGCAGGGCGTCCTCTACATGCTGCAGTGTCGCGTCGGGAAGCGTACGGCCACGGCCGCCGTCCGCACCGCCGTCGAGATGGTGAAGGAGCGGCTCATCACGCCGAAGGAAGCGCTCATGCGCGTCGATCCGGAGCGGCTGAACGAGCTGCTGCGCCCGGTGTTCGACACCGCCGCCAAGACGACGGCCGAGCGTGCCGGTCGCCTGCTGGCGAAGGGGCTCAACGCCGGACCCGGCGCCGCCAGCGGTCTCATCGCCTTCCACGCCGAGGACGCCGAGGCGATGGTGCGCGACGGCAAGCGCGTCATCCTGGTGCGCAACGAGACGTCACCCGAGGACATCCGCGGCATGGCGGCCGCCGAGGGCATCCTCACCGCGCGCGGCGGCATGACGAGCCACGCGGCGCTCGTCGGCCGGCAGATGGGCAAGGTGTGCGTCGTCGGCTGCGACGCCCTGCAGATCAGCTACGAGAAGGGCGAGATGCGGATCGCCGGTCGCGACGACGTGCTCCACAAGGGCGACCCGGTCTCGATCGACGGCTTCACCGGCCAGGTGTTCTCGGGCGACATCCCGACGCGTCCGAGCGAGGTCGTCGAGGTGCTGATCGACGGCACGCTGCAGCCGTCGCAGTCGCCGACCTATCAGATGTACGCCCAGCTCATGAAGTGGGCCGACCAGACCCGCACGCTCGGCGTGCGCGCCAACGCCGACCTGCCCGAGCAGTGCACGCAGTCCGTCGCCTTCGGCGCCGAGGGCGTCGGCCTCTGCCGCACCGAGCACATGTTCTTCGGCGAGGAGAAGATCGGGCCCATGCGCCAGATGATCCTCGCCGAGACGATCGAGGAGCGGAAGGCCGCCCTCGCGAAGCTGCTGCCGCTGCAGCGCGCCGACTTCGAGGGCATCTTCCGCGTGCTGCGCGGCAAGCCGCTCACCATCCGCACCATCGACCCGCCGCTGCACGAGTTCCTGCCGCACGACGAGGCCGGGCAGCGCGAGCTGGCGAAGGACATGGGCGTTCCGTACGAGCGCGTCCATGCCCGCGTCGAGGCGCTGCACGAGTTCAACCCGATGCTCGGCTTCCGCGGCTGCCGACTCGGCATCGTGTTCCCGGAGATCACCGAGATGCAGGCGCGCGCCATCTTCGAGGCGGCGGCCAACGTGAAGCGCGAGGGCATCGCCGTCGCGCCCGAGGTGATGATTCCGCTCGTCGGTCACGTGAAGGAGCTGAAGCTTCAGGCCGAGGTCGTGCACCGCGCCGCCGCCGACGTCATGCGCGAGCGCGGCGTCAAGTTCCCCTACCTCCTCGGCACCATGATCGAGATCCCGCGCGGGGCGCTCACCGCCGACGCCATCGCCGAGGTGGCGCAGTTCTTCTCCTTCGGCACCAACGATCTCACGCAGACCACGCTCGGCGTCTCACGTGACGACGCCGCCCGCTTCCTGACGCCCTACGTCGACGAATTCGAGATCTACGGACGCGATCCGTTCGAGTCGATCGATCGCGACGGCGTCGGTACGCTCATGCGCATCGCCACCGAGCGGGGCCGGTCGACCAACCCGAAGATCAAGCTCGGCATCTGCGGCGAGCACGGCGGCGACCCGGCATCGATCGCCCTGTGTCAGGAAATTGGCCTGAACTACGTGTCCTGCTCGCCGTACCGGGTGCCGATCGCCCGGCTCGCGGCGGCGCAGGCGGCGCTGGCCAAGACGCGCTAAAGCACGCGCCGTCCTCGGCCGACGTATGCAGGGAACCGGCGCGGTGCGAACCGCGCCGGTGACGACCGGGGGACGGTGTGGGAACGAGCAAACAGGCGCGACTCTTCGGGGTGCTCGGTGATCCGATCGAGCATTCCCTCTCGCCGGCCATGCACAACGCGGCCTTCGCCGCGTGCGACCTGCCGCATCTGTACCTGCGGCACCGCGTGACGCCGGCCGAGCTGCCCGCCGCCCTCGCCGACGCGCGACGGCTCGGCATGGGCGGCCTCAACCTGACGGTACCCCTCAAGGAGACCGTGCTGCCGCTGCTCGACGACGTCACGCCCGCGGCGCGGCGCATCGGCGCCGCGAACACGCTCGTCTTCCGCGGACGTCGCATCGTCGGCGACAACACCGACGGCCGGGGCTTCGTCCGCTCGCTGCGCGGGCATGTGCAACTGCGGGGCGCCCGGGTGGTCGTCATCGGAGCCGGCGGCAGCGCTCGTGCCGTAGCGAGCGCACTGCTCGACGCCGGCTGCGCGGGTGTCAACATTCTGAACCGCACGCGTGCGCGCGCGGAGCAGTTGGCCGATCGGCTCGGCGGCGCACCGGCCGCGACGGTTTTTCCGCTCCGGATGCTGGAGACTGGCGAGGTCCTGGTGGATGCTCGACTCGTCGTGAACACCACCTCCACAGGCCTGACCGGTGCGACGATCGCCACGCGATTCGGCGCCGCGCCACGCGACTGTCTCTTCGTCGATCTGTTGTACGGCCCCACGCCCACGCCATGGCGGCGCGCGGCTGCACGCGCGGGACGCCCGACCCTCGACGGCAGCGGCATGCTGCTGCACCAGGGCGCGCTCGCCTTCGAGGCGTGGACGCAACGTCCCGCACCGCTGGCGGCGATGACGCGGGCTCTCGGTACTGCCGGACTAGCGTTGTCCCATCGCGCTCAACCGCATAGCGCTCGCACGTGATGACGTCACGACTCGGCGATCTCCTGCAACGGCGCGGCGATCTGTCCGCGGACCAGCTCGCGAAGGCCCTCGAGGCGCAGCGCGAGCACGGCGGTGCGCTCGCGTCGCACCTCGTCAAGATGGGCTTCGTCAGCGAGGAGCAGCTGCTCTCGTATCTCGAGCGCGAGTACCGGCTGCCCATCGTCGATCCGCTCTCGCTCGACATCCCGCGCGAGGTGCTGGGCATCATCCCGCAGGCGCTCGTCATGAAGCATCACCTGATTCCGACGAATCTGGTGCGCTCCACGCTGACGATCGCGATGGCCGATCCGTCGAACCTGATCGCGATCAACGAGATAAAGTTCCTCACCGGCTACGACATCAAGATCGCGGTGGCGGCGCCGGCGGCGATCCAGTCGGCCATCGAGCGCCACTACGCGGAGCAGTCGAACTTCGACGAGGTGCTGTCGCAGCTCGGCAACGAGAGCGTCGAGGTCGTCCACGAGAACGACGACATCGACCTCCAGGAGCTCGAGCGCGCCACCGAAGAGGCGCCCGTCGTCCGGCTGGTGAACGCGTTCCTCACCGACGCCATCCGCAAGCGCGCGTCCGACATCCACATCGAGCCCTATGAGAAGATGCTGCGGGTGCGCTTCCGCATCGACGGCGTGCTCTACGAGATCATGCAGCCGCCGCTGCGGCTCAAGAACGCGATCACGTCGCGCCTGAAGGTCATGGCGCAGCTCGACATCGCCGAGCGCCGTCTGCCGCAGGACGGCCGCATCAAGATGAAGCTGTCGGGCAACAAGGAGATGGACTTCCGCGTCTCCGTCCTGCCGACGATGTTCGGCGAGAAGGTGGTGCTGCGCCTCCTCGACAAGTCGAACCTGCAGCTCGACATGACGAAGCTCGGCTTCGAGGACCAGGCGCTCAAGCACTTCAAGGACGCCATCTACAAGCCCTACGGCATGGTGCTGGTGACGGGGCCCACCGGGTCGGGCAAGACCACCACGCTCTACTCGGCGCTCGCCGATCTCAACAAGGTCGCGAACAACATCTCCACCGCCGAGGATCCCATCGAGTTCAACCTGGTCGGCATCAACCAGGTGCAGATGCACGACGACATCGGCCTCAACTTCGCCGCCGCGTTGCGCGCGTTCCTGCGCCAGGACCCCGACATCATCATGGTCGGCGAGATCCGCGACTTCGAGACCGCCGAGATCGGCGTCAAGGCCGCGCTCACGGGCCATCTCGTGCTGTCCACGCTGCACACGAACGACGCGCCGTCGACGATCAACCGGCTGCTCAACATGGGCATCGAGCCGTTCCTGGTCGCGAGCTCGGTGAACCTGATCGTTGCGCAGCGCCTCGCACGCGTCATCTGCTCGCAGTGCAAGGAAGACGCGCCGGTCACGCCCGAGATGCTCACCGAGGTGGGCTGGCCCGGCGAGCAGTTCGTCCCGCAGCACGGCGTCGGGTGTCCGAACTGCGGTGGCACCGGCTACCGCGGCCGCGTCGCGCTGTACGAGGTCATGCCGATGCTCGACGACCTGCGCGAGCAGGTGCTGTCCGGGGCGACGGCGTTGGATCTGAAGCGGGCGGCGGTGGTGGCGGGGATGAAGACGCTCCGCCAGTCGGGGCTCGAGCACGTCGCGCGCGGGAACACGACGCTCGAGGAAGTGTTGCGCGTTACGCTCGCAGATTAGTGCGCGCGGGCGTGGCCGGGGGGGCCGCCGGCTGCGCGCGGCGTTCGCACGGCACCGCCCCGCCCCTTTTCCCCGCAGCGCGCGCTCTCGACGCGCTCGCTCGACGGCCCCCCCGACCACACCCACGCACCCCGGCCGGTGATGTTCGTCTCGTCATCCATTCGTCGCGTCGTCTTGCCGCGTGCAACGTTTGGTTGCTGTGAGGGACGGCATGGCGGGTGCCTCGGCGGCTTCTGAACTGAAATGTTCGCGAAGCGTTTCATCTGCGATGGGGGCGTCGGTTTGGTGACGGGGTGGGGGGCGAAAGTGCGTGGACGCACGCGCCTGTGGGCGTGGCACGCGGACTGCTTTTGTCGGTGCGATGCCGACGATCGAAGCATTCCTGCGCGAGATGGTGGAGCGTGGCGCGTCCGACCTCCATCTCACCACGACTAGTCCGCCGATGATCCGGCTGCACGGGCACCTCACCGGTCTCGCGCATCCGCCGCTCAGCGGCACGGACACCAAGAACCTCTGCTACAGCCTCCTCACCGAGGCACAGAAGAAGAAGTTCGAGGAGGAGAACGAGCTCGACTTCTCGTTCGGCATCAAGGGGGTGAGCCGCTTCCGCGGCAATCTCTATCTGCAGAAGGGCGCCATCGGCGGCGCCTTCCGGATGATTCCGCACGAGACGCCACAGCTGCACCAGCTGGGATTGCCGGGCGCCGTGTCGGAGCTCACGAAGCTGCCGCGCGGATTGGTGCTCGTCACCGGGCCCACCGGCAGCGGCAAGAGCACCACGCTCGCCGCCATGGTCGACAAGGTGAACCGCGAGCGCCACGACCACATCGTCTCGGTCGAGGACCCGATCGAATTCGTCCACGAGCACAAGGGCTGTCTCGTGAACCAACGCGAGGTCTTCGCCGACACCCACGGCTTCGGCCAAGCGCTCAAACACGTCCTCCGCCAGGATCCGGACATCGTGCTGATCGGCGAAATGCGCGACCTCGAGACCATCGAGTCGGCGCTGGTCGTCGCCGAGACCGGTCACCTGGTCTTCTCGACGCTGCACACCAACTCGGCGGTGCAGACCATCAACCGCATCATCGACGTCTTCCCGCCCCATCAGCAGGCGCAGGTGCGCGCGCAGCTGTCACTGGTGCTCCAGGGCGTCATCTCGCAGCAGCTCCTCGTGCGACGCGACGGCAAGGGCCGCTCGCTCGCCGCCGAGGTGATGATTCCGAACCCCGCCATCCGCAACCTCATCCGCGAGGAGAAGGTCCACCAGATCTACTCGCAGATGCAGGTCGGTCAGACGAAGTTCGGCATGCAGACGATGAGTCAGGCGCTGGTCGCCCTGGTGCAGCGGAACCTCATCTCGATCGAAGACGCAATCTCGCGAGCCACCGAGCCTGACGAGGTTCGCAACATGCTCGGGCAGCCGCAGGCGCTCCGCGCCGCCGGCACCGGCGCCCGCTGAAAGGACGACTGATGGCGGTCTACAAGTGGGCGGGCGTGTCGCCGAAGGGCGAGACGCTGAAGGGCGAGATGGAGGCGACGAGCCGCGAGGCGGTGATCATCCGTCTCCGCACGCAGCGCATCCAGCCGATCCCGGCGCAGATCAAGGAGAAGGGGAAGGGGCTCGACTACGAGCTGCGCCTGCCCACCTTCGGCGCCGCGGTGAAGGGACGCGACATCGTCATCTTCACGCGCCAGTTCGCGACCATGATCAACGCCGGCCTGCCCATCATGCAGTGCCTGCAGATCCTCGGGTCGCAGAGCGACAACAAGGCGTTCCGCAAAGTCATCACTGACATGAAGGACGACGTCGAGAGCGGCAGCACGCTCGCCGACGCCACCCGCAAGCATACCGGCGTCTTCAACGAGCTCTACACCAGCCTCGTCCAGGCCGGCGAGATCGGCGGTATTCTCGACACCATCCTCGTGCGACTCGCGACCTACCTCGAGAAGGCCGCGCAGCTGAAGAGCAAGATCAAGGGCGCGATGATCTACCCGGCCTGCATCGTCGGCGCCGCGTTCCTCGTCACCGCCGTCCTGCTCATCTGGGTCATCCCGGTGTTCGCCGAGGTGTTCTCGAGCTTCGGCGCCGAGCTGCCCGGCCCGACGCAGTTCGTGATCAACCTGTCGAACGCGGTCATCGCGTGGGCCTGGTATCTGGCCGCGGTTCCCATCATCGCCATCGTGGCCTTCAAGGCGTACGCCAAGACCGACAACGGACGGTTCCAGATCGACCGCGCGTCGCTCTTCGTCCCGGTCTTCGGCGACCTCATCCGCAAGTCGGCGGTGGCGCGCTTCACGCGCACGTTGTCGACGCTGGTGTCGTCCGGCGTGCCCATCCTCGACGCGCTCAGCATCACCGCGCGCACGGCAGGCAACAAGGTGCTCGAGAAGGCGCTCGTCGAAGCGCGCTCGAGCATCGCGAGCGGCCGCACCATCGCGGAGCCACTGACGGAGAGCAAGGTGTTCCCGCCGATGGTGTGTCAAATGATCGCCGTCGGCGAGACCACGGGCGCGCTCGACGCCATGCTGAACAAGATCGCCGATTTCTACGACGACGAGGTCGACAACACCGTAGCGAACCTCATGTCGTTGCTCGAACCCGCCGTCATTCTCTTCCTCGGCGTGGTCATCGGCGGTCTCGTCGTTTCGATGTACCTGCCCATCTTCAAGCTGGGTGCGGCGGTCGGATGAAGCGCCACAGCAACACAATGGCGACGGCCGTTATTTTCCTGACGAGCGATGCGCGTCGCCCCGCACGGCGGGTGCGGGGCGACCGCGCCGAAAGCATTGGTATGCAAGGGGTCGCGAGCACGCCGTTTCGGGGTCGCTGGTGGCACCACGCTTGCTTTGAATTCAACAGCGCCGGGACGGCGGTTCCGAACGAGAGATCGGGACAGAACAACAATCGAACGGAGGACAGTGAAATGCGCAAGGGGAACAAGGTGAAGCCGAAGAAGTCCAACAAGGGCTTCACGCTGATCGAACTGCTGGTCGTGGTCGCCATCATCGGCATCCTGGCCGCCATCGCGATTCCGCAGTTCGCGGCCTATCGCGAGCGTGGTTTCCGCGCCCGCGTGTCGTCGGACGTGCGGAGCGCCGCGACTGCCCAGGAGGCCGCGTTCGTCGACACGAACACGTACGCCACCTGCGCCGACGCCGCGTGTGAGGGTACCCTTCCGGGCTTCACGCTGTCGGACGACGTGACGATCAGCTGCACTGGTGATGGCGTTGCCTTCACCTGCACGGCGCAGTCGGACAAGGCCCCCGGCTACACGTGCGAGTGGCAGAGCGACGGTACGCCGAACCTGAACTGCACCACGGCCTGATCCGGGCGTGATGCCCTGACCACCCAGGCGGGGGATGGACGCGAGTCCATCCCCCGCGCTGCGTTCATGCGATTGGATTGACCAGCCGATGGACACCCGATAGCCGTGACGCCCATCCTGCAAAGCATGCTGCCCCTCCCCGCCGACGCCCCGCTCGGCGACTGGCCGGTGATCGCCCTCGCCTTCTTCGTCGGTGCGTGCGTCGGCAGCTTCCTGAACGTCTGCATCTACCGCATCCCCGAAGACGAGTCGGTGGTGACGCCGCGCTCGCGGTGCCCGGGCTGCGGCACCGAGATCGCCTGGTACGACAACATCCCGATCCTGTCCTGGCTCTTCCTGCGCGCGCGCTGCCGCAGCTGCGCGTCGCCGATCGCCGCGCGCTATCCGTTGGTGGAGGGAATCACCGGCGGGCTCGCGGTGCTGGCGCTGGTACGCTTCGGACTGACGCCGATGGCGGGAATCGCGTTCGCGTTCACCGCGGCGCTGCTGCTCATCACCTTCGTCGACCTCGATCATCTCTTCATCCCCGACGAGGTCAGCCTGCCCGGCATCCTGATCGGGCTCGGCATCTCGATGCTCCCCGGCGGGCTCGGGTTGGCGAACGCGGTCGGCGGCGCCGTACTCGGCGGCGGCATCCTCTGGGCCGTCGCCTGGAGCTACGAACGCGCGACGGGAACCGAGGGCATGGGCTTCGGCGACGTCAAGTTGCTCGCCATGATCGGCGCGTTCCTCGGCTGGCAGGCGATCCCCGCCATCCTGATCGTGGCATCCATCTCCGGGTCGGTGGCCGGGCTGTTGGTCATCTTCACCGCCCGCGGCCGTGCCACCATCCGTCGGATCACGCGGACGCTCGGGGCCAGGGCGCTCGGGCCGTATGTGCGCCGGGCGGCGCGCACCACGGCCATCCCGTTCGGCCCCTTCCTCGCCCTCGGCGCCGTGGTGGCGCTGTACCTTCCCGAGATCACTCTGCCCTTCACGTTCGGCCCCTAACGCCTTTGGCCGAATCGGCCGAGAGTCGTCCCAGCGGCCTCGCCGCCGTAGCACCAGCAGGGAAGTGGGGGATCGATGCGCCGAACGGCCGAGCAGGCTGCCGCCCTGGCCGAGGGCGCGCCCGGCGCACCGCCACATCTGCGTCCCGCACCACGGCGCGCCGTCCCCGTTCCCGTCGGCACCATGGCCGCCCTGCTCTTCGCTTCCGGGACCTGCGCGCTCGTCTACCAGATCGCGTGGCTGCGCGAGATGCGGCTCGTCTTCGGCGCCAGCACGGCCGCGTCGGCCGCGGTACTCGCGGTCTTCATGGGCGGGCTCGGGCTGGGCGGGCTGCTCCTCGGACGTCGTGCCGATCGTCATCCCCGCCCGCTCGTCCTCTACGCGCAGCTCGAGCTGCTGATCGCCGTCGCCGCTGCGGCCACCCCGAGCCTGGTGTGGCTCGCACGCCAGGCCTACATCGGGCTCGGCGGCTCGACGACGCTCGGCATCGGCGGCGCCACCGTGGTGCGGCTCCTGCTCACCGCGCTCGTCCTCTGCATCCCGACGTTGCTCATGGGCGGTACGCTGCCGGCGGCGGCACGCGCCGTCGAGAGCGATGACGATCCCCGGCGGCGGCGCCTCGGCATCCTCTACGGCGCGAACACCCTCGGCGCCGTCACCGGCGCCCTCCTGGCCACCTTCGTCCTGATCGAGGTCCTCGGTACTCATCTGACACTGTGGACGGCGTGCCTCGTGAACGCGCTCGTCGGCATCGTCGCGCGCGAACGCGCGCGACGGCACACGACGGTCGTCGTCGAGACGCCGGCACCGACCGCACCGCAGGCGGTGGCGCCGCAGGCACCCGCCTGGTTCGTCCTCGGCGCCGCGGCGATGGTGGGCTTCGCGTTCCTCACCATGGAGCTGGTCTGGTACCGCATGCTCGCCCCGCTCCTCGGCGGTTCGTCGTTCACGTTCGGTCTCATCCTGGCGACGGCGCTGCTCGGCATCGGCGTCGGCGGCATCGCCTATGCGCTGGTCGGCGCGCAGCGCGTCCCGACGCTCGCGGGCTTCGCGCTCACCTGCGCGCTGGAGGCGGTCTGCATCGCCGTACCGTACGCGCTCGGCGACCGGCTCGCCGTGCTCGCGATCGCCCTCCGCAGCCTCGGAACGTTCGACTTCGCGGGGCTCGTGGCGGGCTGGAGCATCGTGACGGCCATCGTCGTCCTGCCCGCGGCGATCGCCGCGGGGTTGCAGTTCCCCATGCTGATCGGCCTGCTCGGCCACGGGCGCGACCACGTCGGTGACGACGTCGGGCGGGCGTACGCGTGGAACACCGTCGGCGCCATCGCCGGCTCGCTCGCCGGCGGCTTCGGCCTGCTGCCGCTCCTGACGGCCACCGGCACGTGGCAGCTCGTGACGGTGGTGCTGGCGCTGCTCGGGCTCGCCGCCGCCATCCTGTCACGCGGTAGCTGGCGCACCCCGCTCCCGCTCGCCGCGGCGGGCGCGACCGCCGCCGCGATGCTGCTCCTCACCGTCAGCACCGGGCCGACGGCGGCGTGGCGCCACAGCCCCATCGGCGCCGGACGCGTGCAGCTCGGCGGCCTCGATGCCAACGCCATCCACGATTGGGCCAACGGCCGCCGCCGGGCCATCGCGTGGTCGGCCGACGGCGTCGAGAGCAGCATCGCCATCGAGCGCGCCGAGGGCGTGGCGCTGCTCGCCAACGGCAAGAGCGACAGCAGTGCCCGCGGCGACGCCGGCACGACCGTGATGGCCGGCATGATCGGCGCCATTCTGCATCCCGCACCGGTGCGCGCCCTCGTCGTCGGCCTCGGCACCGGCACGACGGCGGGATGGCTCGGCACGGTTCCTGGCATCGAGCGTGTCGACGTCGTCGAGCTCGAGCCTGCGGTGCTGGAAGCCGCGCGCGCGTCCGCCGCCGTCAACCAACAGGTCTTGGACAATCCGCGCGTGCACGTCGTCATCGGCGACGCCCGCGAGGTGCTGCTCACCAGTCGCGAGCGCTACGACCTGATCGTGTCCGAGCCGTCGAACCCGTATCGCGCCGGCGTCGCCAGCCTCTTCACCGTCGAAGCGTACCGCGCCGCCGCCGATCGGCTCGCGCCCGGTGGCATGTTCCTGCAGTGGCTGCAGTCGTACGAGGTCGACGCCGAGACCGTGCGTACCGTCTACGCAACGCTCGCCAACGTGTTCCCCAACGTCGAGACCTGGATGACCCGCAGCGGCGACCTCGTGCTGGTCGCGTCGCTGGTGCCCATCCGCTACGACGTCCCGGCACTGCGCGCCCGGCTCGATACCGAGCCCTATCGCGGCGCACTGCTGGCGGCGTGGCGCGGCATCGGCCTCGAGGGCTTCCTCGCGCGGTACGTCGCGGGAGCGCCAGTGGCGCAGGCGGTGGCGACGGCGGAGGGCGACTACCTCAACACCGACGACCGCACCAGTATCGAGTTCGCCTTCGCGCGGAGCGTCGGCCGCAAGAATCTCTTCCGCGTCGACGACCTGCGCACGGTGGCCCGTCGCCTCGGTCACGCCCGCCCGACGCTGGTCGACGGGACCGTCGACTGGGATGACGTCGCAGATCAGGCTGTCGCACAGTACACGGCCGAAGGGACGACGCCGACGAGCGCCGACGGCATGCCCCACGCTCGGCGCATCCGCGCCGCCGCGGAATCGGCGTTCCTCGACGGGCACTTCGCGGCCGCGCTCACGCAATGGCGACGGCAGGAGAAGGCGCCGACGGGGCCGGTCGAGATCGTGGTGATCGCCGCCGGGCTCGCCGACGCCGGTGACGAGGCCGCCGCGCTCGAGCAGATCGACGTCGTCCGTCGCACCCAGCCGATCGAAGCGGACGTGTTGCTGGCCCTGCTCCGCCATCGCCAGCAGCGTACGGCGGAGGCCGCGACCGCTCTGGAGCGTGCCCTGACCGGCTATCGCACCGACCCGTGGCCGATGGTGTCGGTGATGCGCCGCGGCCTCGATCTGTCGATCGAAGTGTCGGCGCACGATCGCACCGTCGCCGAGCGCATGCGCACCGTGCTGGCGACGCCGTTCGCGGTGTCGATGCTCGACGGCGCGCGGCTGCGTGCACAGCGACAGATCACCGCCGGGCTCGGCTGGGATGCACGCTGCGTCGACGTCTTCACGGCGCTCGAGCCGAATCCGCCGTGGACGCACGACGTCCTCGTGCAGCGCGCGCGATGCTACGAGGCCAACGGGCATGCGCTCGCCCCGCGCGCGCTCGACGACCTCGACGCGTTCCTCGCGCGCGAGCCCATGCCGTTCGACGCCGGTCTGCCGGCGAGTTGATCCGGCGTAGTCCTGCCATAGCGATTGGCGCGGGCATGGCGCCGCGCTAGCGTCCGCACGACGCACGCACCGCCCCGCCCCGGCGACGTGCCTCTCTGGAGGTGCGTATGGTGGCTCGGTCGTCGGGCTTCACGGTGGTGGAGCTGATGGCGTGCACGGCGTTGCTGGCCGTGGTGGTGGGCACCACCGTCGTCCGGCTGCCGCCACTCGTGGCGAGCGTCCGGCTGGCCGGTGCGGCGCACCGTCTCGCCGCGGTGCTGCGCCAGGCTCGCGGTCGCGCGCTCGAGCGCAACACGCGCATGGAGATCCACTTCGACTCCGCCGCGCGCCGCTGGGACGTGCGCGAATTCGGCGGGCTGCCGCTCGAGGCGCAAGCCCTGCCAGACGGCGTGTCGTTCACGACACTGCCCGCCGGGGCGCGGGTGCGCTTCTCCACCATCGGCACCGCCGACAACGCCACCATCACGCTCGCCGCCGGCAGCGGCAGTCGGCGCGTCGTCGTCAACCAGCGCGGCCGGGTGCGGGTCCAATGAGCGGCACGCGCGGCATCTCGGTCGTCGAGGCGCTGGTCGCGCTCGCACTGGCAGGCGTGGCCATGGCCGGTATGGCGGCGGTCGCCACCACCACCGTGCAGCAGCTGCGGCTGGCGCGCAGCCGCGACCTCGCCGTCGGTCTGGCGTCGGCTCGCCTCGAAGCGCTCCGCGCCGGCCCGCGCGCCGATGGGAGCGACGTCGTCGGACCGTTCACTCGTCGCTGGTGGGCGGAGGACGGTCGTGGCGACGCCGCACCCGTGGACGTCGAGGTCACGTGGGAAACGCGCACGGTGCGCATGACGTCGGCGGTGTCGCCATGAGCCGCGGCTTCACGCTGGTGGAGCTGCTCGTCGGCCTGGCACTCGGGCTCGTGGCGCTCGGGGTACTCGTCGGTGGGGTTTCGGCCGGAGCGCGGCTGTTGGTGATGTCGGGGGCACGGGTCGAGGCCACCGATGCCGTCGTCATCGCCGCCGAGTCGTTCCAGTTCGACGTCCGTCGCGCCGGGTGGGATCCCGCCGGCATCGACGTCGAGCCGTTGGTCACGGCGCAGCCGGGGCGAGTCACGCTACAGGCCGACGTCGACGGTGACGGCAGCATCGACACCGGCTCCGAAGAGGTCACGAGCTACGTCTGCAGCACCGGGCCGCCGCGGCTGTCGCGCATCATCGGGGCGCAGTCCATGCCCGTCGCCGGCGACGTCTCGGCGTGCGGCCTACGCTACCTCGACGCCACGGGAGCCGAGTTGGTCGCGGGGCCGGGCGGCCTGTCGACCACCGCGCGCCGCGCCGTGCGGGCCGTCGTCCTCGACCTCGGCGTGCGCCCGCCGGCGCTCGCGGCACCCGCAACGCGCTCCGTGCCGATGGCGCTGCGGAGCGTGCCATGAGGCCGCGTGCACGCGGCGCAGCCGGGCTCCCCGCCGCACTGGCCCTGCTCGCGGTGTCGACGGCCCTCGGTGCGGCACTGCTCGAGCTCACGCACACGCAGGCCGTCCTCGCACGCACCCGTCGCAACACGGCGCTCGCCCTCGCCGCCGCCGACGGGTGTCTCGCCACGGTGGTGGCCCGTCTCCCGGCGGGCTGGAGCTTCGCCGACGTGCTCGCCGGTCCCGACGGCATGAGCGGCACGAGCGACGACGGCACCGTCGTCGCCGACGGCGACTGCCTCGTCGACGCCCGCGTCGCGCCGCATCCCGCACGCCTGCTGCTCGACGTCGACGCCGTGGTCGGCGGCGGACGGCGCATGCTCTCGGCGACGGTCACGCGCGCCACCGAGCCCGGGGCGCCGGCACTGGTGTGGCTCGCACGCCCCACGCCACCGGCGTCGATCGGCGGATTGCTCGTCCTCGACGGCGTCGACGTCGACGATTCCGCGCGGCCCGCCGTGGCGAGCATCGCCGGCCCCGGGGACCCGGCGTCACTCGACGCCTGGATCGCAGCGCAGGGAGGCCACGTCGAACGCACCACGCCCGATGCGGCGCCACGGTTCTCGCCGCCACCGCCGCTGGCGGAGCTCGCGGCGCGCGCCGTCGCGGCGGGCGCCGCTCCGGGCGGCACCTTCGTCGCCACGCCGCCGGCACCCGCGATGCTCACACGCGTGCCCGCCGATCTCGTCGTCGCCACACCGCTCGTCGGCGCCGGCCTGCTCATCGTCGAAGGACGCCTGGACATCATGGCGTCATTCGAGTTTAGTGGCGTCGTTGTCGCAGCGGGTGGAGTGCGGGTGGCTGAAGGCGCGCGCCTCGTCGTACGAGGCGGGCTGTGGCTCGGCCCGTCCGATCCCGCGGCACCCCTCCTCGAGGTCGAGGGCGACGTCACCGTCCAGGCCAGCGCCGATGCCGTCGCCGTTGCCGACGACCTCCTGCCGCTGCCCCGTCGCGCCCGCGTCGGCGGCATATCCGACCCCGGATGACCGCCCGTCCGCTAAAGGTCCGCGCACCGACAGCCGATATACCGCTCGTGGCGCCGGTGGCGCGTCATGACACTGCACATGAACCCACAAGTCCTCATCGTCGACGACAGCGACGACAACGTCCGCATCATGCAGACGCTGTTGACGGCCCGCGGCTTCGGCACCGAGACGGCGTACGACGGCCCCAGCGCCCTCAAGTCGCTGGAGCACCGACGGCCCGACGTCATCCTGCTCGACGTCATGATGCCGGCGATGAGCGGCATGGAGGTCCTCGACCGCGTCCGCGCCAACCCGCAGCACACGAGCATCCCGGTCATTTTGGTGACCGCCCGCTCGGGCGACGAGGACGTGCTCGAAGGCTACAAGTTCGGCGCCGACTACTACCTCACCAAGCCGTTCACGGCGCGCCAGCTGCTCTACGCCATCGGGCTGGTCCTCGGCCGTGAGTTCCCCGACGAGACCCCGGCCGACTTGCGCCCCAGCCGCTCCGGCGGCTAGACCCGCGACTCGTGTCGCTCTTCGTCACCTTCGAAGGCATCGAGGGCTCGGGGAAGTCGACGCAGCTCGGATTGCTGGCGACCCACCTGCGCGCGGCCGGCCACGACGTGGTCGAGACCCGCGAGCCGGGAGGGACGCCCGCGGGCCTCGCGCTGCGGCGGCTGCTGCTGGGCCCCGAAGCCATCCCGCTCGAGCCGCTCGCCGAGCTGCACCTCTACTGCGCCGATCGCGCACAGCACGTCGCCGCAGTGATCCGGCCCGCGCTCGAGGCTGGAAAGATCGTGCTCTGCGACCGCTTCTCGGACTCCACTATCGCGTACCAGGGCCACGGGCGCGGCCTCGACCTCGATACCGTGTGCGACCTCGACCGCCATGCGCGCGACGGGCTGTCGCCCGGCCTCACGGTCCTCCTCGACTGTCCCGTCGCCGAAGGACTCGCGCGCGCACGCGCGCGACGGGCGCAGGGCGACCGCTTCGAGGATGCCCCGGTGGCGTTCCACGAGCGCATCCGCGAGGGCTTCCGCGTCCTGGCGGCGGCCGAGCCCGAGCGGTTCCACGTCGTCGATGCGACCTGGCCCGTCGACCGGCTCCGCACCGAGATCGCGGCGGAGATCGACCGGCGCCTCGGGAGGCCCGCATGAGGTTCGCGGACGTCGTCGGACACGAGGGGGCCATCGCGCGCCTCGCCCAGATCGCCGCCGACGACCGTCCGGCCGCGGCGTATCTCGTCACCGGCCCCGCCGGCGTCGGCAAGCGGCTCCTCGTCGACGCCTTCGCCGCACGCCTGCTCTGCACCGATCCGACCGACGACGACGCCTGCGGCGCCTGCGCGCAGTGCGTCCGGCTCATCGCCGGCACGCATCCCGACGTCCGCATCGTCGTGCGCGACGACGATCGTCGCGACATCCGCACCGAGCAGGCGCGTGAGCTGACGCGCTGGCTCGGGCTGCGCCCGCTCATGGCCGCCCGCAAGGTGGCGATCATCGACGGCGCCGAATGCCTGAACGAGCACGGCCAGAATGCGCTCCTGAAGACGCTCGAGGAGCCGCCCGGCGCATCCGTGCTGCTCCTCGTGGCCACCCGCGTCTCGCTGCTGCTGCCGACGGTGCGCTCGCGCTGCCAGCAGGTGCGCCTCGACCCGCTGCCGGCGGCCAGCCTGGAGCGCCTCCTCGTCGGTCGCGACGTCCCGGCGACGCAGGCGACACTGCTGGCCGCGCGTGCCGCCGGCTCACCGGGGCGCGCGCTGTCGCTCGTCGACGATCCCGATGCGGCGCTGCGCAGCACCGTCCTCGAGCGACTCGCGCACCTGCCCGACCTTTCGGCCGCCGACGTGTCCGGCATGGCGCAGAAGCTCGCCAAGGATTCCGCCGATGCGGTGCTGGAGACCATCGTCGCCTGGTATCGCGACCTCCTCGGCCTCGCGGCCGGTGCCCCGATGCCGCTCCGCAATCCCGACGCCCAGCCCGCGCTCGACGCCGCCGCGGCCCGCACCACCACGTCCACCGTGCTTCGCCAACTCGAAGTGGTGTGTGATACGGTCGACGCAATCGGACGCAACGCGAACAAGGTGCTCGCGCTGGAAACCATGCTGCTGGCCCTGCGGCAGCTCGAGCGCCATCCCGTGAGAGACGCTGCATGGACGACCACATCGTAACCGAGACGCACCCGTGGGTGGTCGGCATCCGCTTCCGCGCCGCCGGCCAGGTCTACGACTTCGATCCCGGCCCGCTGCATCTCGAGCGCGAGGATCGCGTCCTGGTCGAGACCGAACGCGGCCCCGCACTCGGAACGGTCGCCGTACCGCCACAGCGTCGCCCCGTCACCCGGCATCTGCATCGGGTGGTGAAGAAGGCCGACGCCCGTGACCTCGCGCGCGAGGACAAGACCATGCAGCGCGAGCGCGAGCTGCGCCACACGGCGCTCGTGTTCATCAAGTCGCGCGGCCTCGACCTGAAGCTGGTGAAGGCCGAGGTGGCGCTCGACAACAGCCGGGCCACGCTGTTCGTCGCCGCCGAGGACCGCATCGACACCCGCGATCTGGTGCGCGACCTCGCGCAGGCGCTGCACACCCGCGTCGAGATGAAGCAGATCGGCGCGCGCGACGAGGCCAAGATCGCCGGCGGCGTGGGCGTCTGCGGCCGCGAGCTCTGCTGCTCGTCCTGGCTGCGCGAGTTCCAGCCCGTTTCCGTCAAGATGGTGAAGGCGCAGGGGCTGTCGCTGAACCCGTCCAAGCTGGCGGGCCAGTGCGGCCGCCTCAAATGCTGCATGCGCTACGAGTACCAGACCTACCAGGAGCTCCGGCGCGGCCTGCCCAACATCGGCACGCTGGTCGAGAGCGTGCAGGGCAACGGGCCGGTGATCGCCCAGCACATCCTGAAGCAGACGGTCACGATCCGCCTTCCCGAGGACGGCGGTACGGTGGAGGTCAACCTCGACGACCTCGTCCAGCGACGCGGCGATGGCTGAGTCGCCGATCTACTTCACGACGCCGATCTACTATGTGAACGCCGAGCCGCACCTCGGCCACACGTACACGACGGTCGTCGCCGACTCACTGGTGCGCTTCTGGACGGCACGCGGACGGGATGCCTTCTTCGTCACCGGCACCGACGAGCACGGCGACAAGATCGCGCAGGCGGCCGAGAAGGCCGGCGTCACGCCCAAGGCCTACGCCGACCGCATCAGCGGCATCTTCCGCTCGACGTGGGAGGCGACGGGCCTCCAACCGGGCTGGTTCGTGCGCACGACCGATCCGCAGCACACGGCCTTCGTGCAGAAGATCCTGCACGAGATCCACGCCCGCGGCGACATCTACTTCGGCAGCTACACCGGGCTCTACTGCACCGGCTGCGAGCGCTTCTACCAGGAGCGCGAGCTGGTGAACGGCGTCTGTCCCGATCACAAGACCGCGCCGGTCGAGATCGCGGAGGAGAACTACTTCTTCCGCATGGGCGCGTACCAGGAGCGCCTGCTGGCGCTCATCGAGGCGCAGCCCGAGCTGATCAGCCCCGACGGCTATCGGCGCGAGGTGCTCGGCCTGCTGCGCGAGCCCATCGGCGATCTCTGCATCTCGCGTCCGAAGGCGCGGCTGCAGTGGGGCATCGAGCTGCCGTTCGACGACCGCTACGTCACCTACGTCTGGTTCGACGCGCTGCTGAGCTACGTCAGCGCGCTGCACGCGGCGGGACGTCCGGAGCTGTGGGAACACGCGCACCACCTCATCGCCAAGGACATCCTGAAGCCGCACGCCGTCTTCTGGCCGACGATGCTGATGGCGGCGGGGTTGCCGATGTACCAGCGCCTGCACGTGCACGGCTACTGGCAGATGAACCAGGACAAGATGTCGAAGAGCCTCGGCAACGTCGTGCGTCCGCTCGACATGCAGGCACGCTACGGTATGGACGCGTTCCGCTACTACCTGCTGCGCGAGATGTCGTTCGGTCAGGACGCCGAGTTCAGCGAGGCCGCGCTCGTGACGCGCCTCAACGCCGATCTCGCGAATGGCTTCGGCAACCTCGCGAGCCGCGTCCTGGCGATGCAGCAGCGCTACTTCCAGGGCGTGATGCAGCCGCGCGCGCCCGAGGGCCCCGACCTGCCGCTGCGCGAGGCCTTCGTCACCGCACGTCGCGAGCTCGACGCGCATGTGTCGCAGCTCGCCATCCATCGCGGGCTCGAGTCCGTGTGGCGCGCGCTCGACCACGCCAACAAGTACGTCACCGACACCGCGCCCTTCTCGATGGCGAAGGACCCCGCGAAGAAGCCGCGCGTCGGGGCCATTCTGCACGAGCTCTGCGAGACGCTGCGGGTGACGTCGCAGCTGCTGGCGCCGTTCCTGCCCGAGACGTCGGCGCGGCTGATCGCGCTGCTCGGGCTGCCGTCGGCCACTCTGACCGAACTGGACCTGCCATGGGGCACGGCGTTTGCCGAGGGACATCGAACCCTCGCACCCGAACCCCTCTTCCCGCGCATCGACGTCGTTCCCGAGTGAGCCCGGCGTAACCACCTGGAATCGCGACGTTCCAGGCAACGCAACTGCCTGGGTCCAGGCGCTGACCCGTCGTCTTGGCGTCCGGGAGAATCTGGCCGTCGATCGTCGACGGGTCAAAAAAGAGCTTGAAAACGATTTTCAATATCGCTACTGTCGCCTTCAGTTCAGGAAGTCGTCAGGGGGATCTCGATGATCGTTTGCATCTGCCGAGGCATTACCGAGCGAGACGTTGCGAAAGCCGTCCAGTGCGGTGCCCGCACCCTGGACGACGTGTCGCGACGCTGTGACGGAGCTGGCCAGGACTGCGGCTCGTGCCTCGCGTACCTCGAGCATCACATCCAGGGGGTCACGCCCGAACGGCGCGCCTGACGCTTCCCACTCCCGCCCTATTCTGGGTCGGGCCTATTGGTCCGGTTTGGGCCGCTGTGCTAACCCTCCCCACACTTGCGCTCACGGGAGGGCGGCCATGAAGGGAAGCAAGAAGGTCATCGACGCGCTCAACGACATCCTGGGCGGTGAGCTGGTCGGCATCAACCAGTACTTCCTGCACTCGAGGATGTGCAAGAACTGGGGCTTCGATCGCATCGCCGAGGTCGACTACAAGGAATCCATCGGCGAGATGAAGCACGCCGACGAGTTGGTCGAGCGCATCCTCTTCCTGGACGGTATCCCGAACCTCCAGAAGCTCGGCAAGATCAACGTCGGCGAGACGGTTCCCGAGCAGCTCAAGTTCGACCTGGCGCTCGAGGTCGAGGCCATCGGCAAGCTCAACCAGGCGATCGCCCTGTGTGTGGCCGAGGGCGACAACGCCTCGCGCCACCTCCTCGAAGAGCTCTTGAAGAGCGAGGAGGAGCACCTCGACTGGCTGGAGACCCAGCTGGGCCTGATCGCGAAGCTCGGTGAGAACCAGTATCTCGCCGAGCAGATGCACGACTGACGGAACGAACGCGCCCCGGTCGGCAGTGCCGACCGGGGCGCGCGTACGTCAGCCGACCTTCTTGAAGTACTCTTTGGAGCCCTTCGGATCGGCCTTCATCGAGTCCTTGCCGGGCTCCCAGTTGGCCGGGCAGACCTCGCCGTGCTCGTCGGCGAACTTGATCGCCTGCACCTGACGAAGCGCCTCGTCCACCGACCGGCCGACCGGCAGGTCATGAATGGTGATCGTGCGCAGGATGCCCTTCGGGTCGATCACGAACGTCCCGCGGAGCGCCACGCCGTCCGGCAGGAGCACGCCGTAGTCGGCCGCGATCTTCTTGTTGAGGTCGGCGAGCAGCGGGATGGTGACGCCCGAGATGCCGCCTTCCTTGCGGGGCGTGTTGATCCACGCCAGGTGGCTGTACTCGCTGTCGACCGACGCGCCCACGATCTCGGCGCCGAGCTTGCGGAACTCGTCGGCGCGGTCGTTGTACGCCAGGATCTCGGTCGGGCAGACGAAGGTGAAGTCCAGCGGGTAGAAGAAGAGCACCAGATACTTGCCCTTGTAGTCGGCGAGCGAGACGGTCTGGAACGCTCCACTCACCACCGCCTGAGCCTTGAAATCAGGGGCGGGTTGCTGCACGTGTGCTGCCATTGGCTCCTCCTGTGAAGTTGGTGCCCTTCACCTACGGCCGATGGACGCGCAAGGCAACAATCAGGACGGCAGCAGGGACACCGGGATCGGGACGACCTTCGCCCGCACGAACTCGCCGAGACTCTTCGCCTGCGGATCGCTCCGCAGCGACGCCGCGACGCCGTCACCGAGCAGCCCGCGCACGACGAAGTTGAGCGCCAGCAGGTTCGGCAGCTCGACCCGATCGACGACGAGATCATGCGCTTCGGGCAGCAGCGCGCGCAGCCGGTCCGCCGTCAGGTAGCCGGCGAGCCAACGCCACGCCTCGGGCGTCCGCACCCACAGGCCGACGTTGGCGTTGCCGCCCTTGTCTCCCGAGCGCGCGCCACAGAGCAGGCCCAGCGGAACGTCGCGCGTGGGCCCGCCCGGGGTGTCGCCGGCCGCCATGGCCACACGCTGCCCGGCCGCGAAGTCAGCGGGCGGCGTGGTCGGCGGGACGGGGAGGATCGCCTCGCCGATCACCACCTGCTGGTCGATCGCCGTCGAGGGCACCAGCGCCGGCCAGTAGACGCCGATCTGGGCGGCGTCGGTCGGCAGCCCCGTCATGAAGAAGCCGGGGTAGCTCGCCAGCGCCATCTCGACGACCTTGTTCGACCAGGCACGACCGATGCGGTTCTGGTCGGGATGCTTCACGGCGATCGTGAGGTAGGCGAACGCCTCCTCGTTCGATCCCGGATCCGGCCGATCGCCTCGGCGCAGCGTGACTTTCGCCTCGGCGAACTGCTCGCGGCCGCCGACGAGCTTCCACAGCGTGCGCTCTGCCAGCGCCGCCTTCTCCTCGATGTCGAGGCCGGTGAGCACGAAGGTCATGCTGTTCTTGTAGCCGCCGAGGTAGTTGAGACAGACCTTCGTCGTCGCCGGCGGCGGCTCGCCACGCACGCCATGGACGAGGACCCGGTCCGGCCCCTCCTGGTCGAGACGGATGGTGTCGAAGCGCGCCGTCACGTCGGGGTTCAGGTACTCGTGGCCCTGGATCTCGTAGAGCAGCTGCGCCGTGACCGTCCCGACCGATACGAGCCCACCGGTTCCGGTGTGCTTGGTGACGACGAACGAGCCGTCGTCGTGCATCTCGGCGATCGGGAAGCCCGGATACTCGAGCCCCGGCACCTCACGGAAGAAGCTGTAGTTGCCACCCGTGCACTGCGAGCCGCACTCGATGATGTGCCCCGCGACGACGGCGCCGGCGAGCCGATCCCAGTCGTCGCGCTTCCAGCCGAACTTCCACGCCGCTGGCCCGACGGCCAGCGCCGCGTCGGTGACGCGCGGGCAGATGACGACGTCGGCGCCGCGCTCGAGCGCCGCCGCGATGCCCCAGCCACCGAGGTACGCGTTCGCGCTCAACACCGGCTGCGTCAGGTCGCGCAGCGGAATGCCGCGATCGAGGTGGGTCAGCGACTCGCCCTGCGCCTGCAACGCCGAAAGCTTCGGCATCAGGTCGTCGCCCTCGATGTGCGCGACGACGGCCTTGAGCCCGAGCTTCTGGTAGAGCGCGCGCGCGGCGTCGGCGCAGCCCGCCGGGTTGAGCCCGCCGGCGTTGACGACGATGCGGATGCCACGCTCGGCGCACGTCACCGCGATGTCCTCGAGCTGGCGCAGGAAAGTGCGCGCGTAGCCGAGGCTGGTGTCGCGCATGCGATCCTTGAGCAGGATCATCAGCGTCAGCTCGGCGAGATAGTCGCCGGTGAGGACGTCGATGGGTCCGCCCTCGACCATCTCGCGGGCGGCGCTCAGCCGATCGCCGTAGAAGCCGCTGCAGTTCGCGATGCGGAGCACGTCGGTCATCGAATCACTCCGCCCACTGCGGCCGGCGCTTGCCGGCGAACGCGCTCATGCCTTCCGCCGCCTCGGCCGACGCGAACAGCGCCGCGATGCGCTCCTCGGCGTAGGCGAAGCCCTCGTCCATCGGCAGCCGGGCGATGGTGCGCACGAGCTTCTTCGCCTCGGCGACGGCGTTCGGTCCGCCGAGCGCGATGGCGTCGATCTCCTCCTGCACGGCCACGGCGAGCCCGTCGGCCGGCACGACGCGATGGAGGAGCCCGTAGCCCAACGCCTGCGCCGCATCGAAGCGCGCGCCGGTGAGGAAGAGCCGCATCGTCTGGTGGATGCCGAGCTTCGGCAGCACGACGACGGAGATCATCGCCGGGATGACGCCGATGCGCACCTCACTGAAGCTGAAGGCCGCCGAGGCGACCGATATGGCGATGTCGCAGGCCGCCACCAGACCGACGCCGCCGCCAAACGCGTGCCCGTTGACGGCCGCGATCACCGGCTTCGGTCCGTCCCACAGCCGCTTCAGGATGCCGACGAAGGGATTCTGCTGCCCCGCACCCGGCGCCACCGCGTCGCCGCCCCGATTCTTGAGATCGGCCCCGGCACAGAAGCTCGGCCCCTCGCCGGTCAACACCAGACACCGCACGGCCGGGTCGGCCAGGGCGGCGTCGAGATGGGTGTTCAGCTCGGCCACCATGGCGGACGAGAGCGCATTGCGGGTCGGCGGCGAGGCGAGGGTGATCCAGGCGGCGCGGCCGCGGACCTCGTAACGAGTGACGGTGGGGTCGGCCATGGCTCGGCCCGGAGGCATAAACGCTGCGAGCCCCGGCCGTCAATGAGGATCGGGATCGGCCTCGACCACCACCAGCACGACGTCGGGGTCCACCATCTGGCCCACCTCGACGCGGACCTCCTGCACGACCCCGTCGGCCTGGGCGACCATCTCGTGCTCCATCTTCATGGCCTCGAGGACGAGGAGCACGGTGCCCTTGGCGACGCGGTCGCCGACGGCGACGTGGACGGCCCGCACCACGCCAGTCATCGGCGCGACGCAGCCGCCCGCCACCTCGTCCCGCCGGACCGGCGGGAAGCGGGGCAGCTCGCGCAGCGTCGTCGTACCGAGCGGCGAGTGGACGACGACGAGATCGTCGGCGGCGGCGACACGATAGCGACGCCGCACGCCGTCGATCTCGACGGCATCGGCGGCGTGGAGCCGCACCTCGCTGGTCGCGCCGCCGACCGTGACGGTGAACTCTCCGGACGCGCCCGCCACGTACTCGACGTCGATCACCTCGCCCGCGACGTCGAACCCGACCCGCTGCGGGCGGTAGCGGTTGTTTCGCCAGCCCGACGGGATGCTCGCCGGCAACGGGCCGTCCGACGACCGGCGGCGCTGCTCGTGCCCCCACAGCGTCGCAACGATGGCATGCGCGCGCTCGACGGCGGCGTCGCGCGGCATCTCGCGTGCCGCAGGCGGCAGCTGCTCCGCGATGAAATGCGTGTCGAAGCGGCCGGCGCGGAACTCCGGATGCTCGAGAACGGCGAGCAGGAAGTGTCGATTGGTCGTGACACCAGCGACGCCGAGGCGGCGCAGCGCCGCGACCAGCCGGTCGATGGCCTCGTCACGCGTCGGCGCATGCGCGATCACCTTCGCGAGCATCGGGTCGTAGTGGACGCCGACCTCGGTGCCCGCCTCGACGCCGCTGTCGTAGCGCACGCCCGGCAGCGCCGACGTCTCCCACAGCACCACGCGTCCGGTGGCGGGAAGGAAGTCGTTCGACGGATCCTCGGCGTAGAGCCGTGCCTCGATCGCATGCCCAGCCAACGTCACGTCGGCCTGTGCGACGTGCAGCTTCTCGCCCCGCGCGACCTCGATCTGCATGCGAACCAGGTCGAGGCCGGTGACCATCTCCGTCACCGGATGCTCCACCTGGAGGCGCGTGTTGACCTCGAGGAAGAAGAACGCGCCCGACGCGTCGAGCACGAACTCGACGGTACCGGCGCCGACGTAACCGATGGTGCGCGCCGCCGTGACCGCCGCCTCGCCCATGCGACGACGCGTGTCGGCATCGATCGCCACCGACGGCGCCTCCTCGATCACCTTCTGGTAGCGGCGCTGGATCGAGCACTCGCGCTCGAAGCAGTGCACGACGTTGCCGTGCGCGTCGGCGAAGACCTGGATCTCGATGTGGCGCGGCGACTCGACGTAACGCTCGAGCAGCACCGCCCCATCGCCGAAGGCGCTCTCGGCCTCGCGACGCGCGGCCGCCAGCGCCTCGCGCAGCCCGTCGGCGCTGCGCACGATGCGCATGCCCTTGCCACCACCTCCGGCCGACGCCTTCACGAGCGCCGGGAACCCGACCGTGGCCGCCTCGGCGAGCAGGACGTCGTCGGTGCCGACGGCGCCGGGAATCACCGGCACGCCGGCCGCGGCCATGAGGCGCTTCGCCTCGATCTTGCTGCCCATGGCGCGGATCGCGTTCACCGGCGGGCCGATGAACGTGAGGCCGGCCTCGGCGCAGCGCTCGGCGAACGTCGCGTTCTCGGACAGGAAGCCGTAGCCGGGATGGACCGCGTCGGCACCCGTCACGCGGGCCGCCTCGATGATGCGGTCCATGGCGAGGTACGACTCGCGGGCCGGCGCCGGTCCGAGACGGACGGCCTCGTCGGCCTCGGCAACGTGGGGCGCGTCGGCATCGGCGTCGGAGTAGACGGCGACGCTGGCGATGCCCATGGCACGCAGCGTGCGCAGGACACGACGCGCGATCTCTCCCCGGTTCGCGACCAGGACCTTCTGGACGGACGGCACGGCGGTCTCTTTACGAGAGTCGGGCGCGCGAGGCGAGCGCCACGCGCTCGGCCGTCCGGCAGCCACCGAGCGCCGCCGCCAGCGTGCTCTGTCCCGGGAACATGGTGTCGCCGACCAGATGCAGCCCCGGCACCATGGAAGGCGGCCACATCGCGAGGTAGTGCCCGAGCCCCTGCCGTCGCGGAATGCCGCCGACGCAGCCCTCGGCGCGACCGGTGAAGCGCGCGAACGTGCGCGGCGACGCGGTGAGCTCGTGCACGACGGCGTCGCTCCACTCGGGCACGTGGCGGCGCAGACCGTCGCGCACGTGCTGCTGGACGTCGGCGACGTACGCGCCACGACCCTCAGGGGCCAGCGCGCGCAGCCGCGCCAGCGGCACGTGCGTCGAGACGGTGACCCGCCGTTCCCCTTCCGACGCGTCGCTCATGCTGCAGAAGAAGTGGTTGCCCTCGACGAACGGTGCCGACGGGTCCTGCACGACCTGGACGTGGTGCGCATCGGGCGACGCCACTGCGTCGCCACGCACCACCAGGTACAGCATGCAGGCGCCCCACCCATCCGCCAGCGGCGCGGCGAGCCGCGACAGCGCGGGCGGCGCCGCGCCGAGCAACCAACCGACGTTCTGCGGCAGCAGGTTCGCCACCACCTCCCCCGCCGTCACCGGTCCGTTTCGGGTGACGACACGCCACGCTTCGCCGTCGCGCTCGATGTGCCGTACGCGGCTCGCGAGGCGGACGTCACCGCCGTGCGACCGGATGGCCTCGACGAGCCCCCACGCCAGACGCCCGATGCCGCCACGCACGTGCCCCGTGCCGCGGTACCAGTAGTCCATCGTGCCGAGCGCGAACGGCGCCTCGGCCTCGGCCGACGAGCACTGCACGGTGATCTGGCAGAGCGCGTCCAGGTACGTGACGAGTGGCGCGAAGCCGTCGAGCCCGTCGGCACGCAACAGAGCGCCGAGCGAGCGTCCGACGACGCCGAGCAGCGGCAGGTACGACGGCGTGCGCAGCGCATGCCGCGCGAGCGCGCGCAGATCGAGGGGCGGCAGCAGGTCGGGATCGTCGAGCAGCGTCCACAGTACGTCGGCGACGCGCCGCTGCCGCGCGAGAAATCGGCGCAAGCCGTCCGTCGGACAGCCCGGAAGCGCCTCGAGCTGCTGGATCAGCGCCTCGCGGTCACGGCCGACGACGAGCCGTAGCCCGGGTGCGCGCAGCTCGGCGATCGGATCGATCCAGTCGACCTGCACGTCGAGCCCGTAACGCTCGATCCAGCGCGCGAAGAGCTGCCCCGGGCCGAGCCCCGAGAACAGTGTCGCGCCCGATTCGAAGCGGCGGCCGTCGCGCGTGAAGGTGCTGGCGCAGCCGCCCGGATAGCGCAGCGTCTCCAGCACGACGACGCGCGCGCCGCGCTCGGCGAGACGGAGTGCCGCGGCCAGCCCGCCGAACCCCGCTCCGATGACGGCCACGTCGTACGGCTGCACCGCCGACGGAGGATAGTCCCCGCACCAGGCGGGGCAAGGTCATCGCGGTGCCGGGATACCGTAGAGCTCCGACCAGTTGTCCCACAGGATCTTCCGCTGCGACGCGGCCGGGATCGGCAGCGTGCGGAAGGCCTCCACCGACTTCGGGAACTTCGAGTCGGCGTGCGGGTAGTCGGTGGAGAAGACGAGGCGATCGTCGCCGAAGACCTCGAGGTAGTGGCGCACCGTCTCCTCGTCGGCCTCGACCGAGAGCCAGCAGTTGCGGCGCAGGTAGTCCGACGGCTTCATCGTCAGCTCCGGCGCCTCCATGCGACCGAGCCATTCGTAGTGCTCGTCGAGTCGGTAGAACAGCCACGGCGCCCACGAGCAGTTCCCTTCGAGCAGTGCCACGCGCAGCTTCGGGAAGCGCTCGAGCACACCGCCGGCGGTGAGGCTCACCGCCACCGTCATGATGCCGAGCGGCTGGCTGAAGGTGTGCCACATCATCAACTTGTCCAGCACCTCGAGCGAGAAGTCGGGCCGGAGGTGGTTCTGGCCGCCGCCATGGAACGCGATCGGCACGCCGAGCCGCTCGCACTCGGCCCAGATGGGATCGTAGGCCGGATGGTGCCAGGGACGGCGGTTCACCGAGCCGGGCGAGAGGAACACGGCGCGAAAGCCGAGCTCCTCGACGCAGCGACGCGTCTCCAGCACCGCTGCCTCGGGATCGTGCGGTGCGATCATGCCGGCGCCGAAGAAGCGGTCGGGATGCTCGCGCACGAAGTCGCGCAGCCAGTCGTTGTAGGCGCGCGCGATCGCGGCGGCGAACGGTGGCTCGAGCCCGTCGGGCCCCACCATCGCCGGCGTGTCGAGGCCGAGCACGAAGAGGCCGCGGGTCGGGAACAGGACGGCGAGATCGAGCCCCTCGGCGTCCATCGCCGCCTTCTGCGAGTCGGGGCTCCAGCCCTGATGCTCGGCCGCCGAGTAGACGCTCTCGGTGTCGGGCTTCCAGGCGTTGCGGTCGCTCATCGGCCGCACCGTGCCGAGGCGCAGGATGACGTGCGATTTCACCTTCACCCGCATGTCGCGGTGCATCTCGGTGAGGCCAACGGGGGCGACGTGCCGCCATGCCGGGTCGATGTAGCGCTGCCACAGGTCCGGCGGCTCGAAGATGTGCATGTCGCTGTCCGCGACGAGCTCACGGGTCGACGTCACGCAGCCCTCCTCGGTCGGTCGATCGATGCATCGGGGCGTAGCGTAGTCGGGGAGCACCCTGCAATGGGCACGTCATTCTGTTCGTCTCATGAGGGCGAAGGAGATTCTCCATGACTGGTCGCCCTCGTCGTCCGGCGCCCGCTGCCACCGCCGTCCTCGTAGTCCTCGCGCTCGTAGCGACGGCGCGCGCCGCGACCGTCCGCACCTTCCCGAACGACTGCCCGCTCGCCGCCCAGGACTGCATCGCGGCCTCGGCCGAGGGCGACGTCGTGCGGATCGCCACCGAAACGGCGATCGCCGAAACGCTGATCCTGAACCAGCCCCTGACGCTGGAGAATGCCCCCGGCGTGCGGCCGCGCCTGGCACCCGGCAACGACGTCTCCATCAACAACTTCAGCACGACGGTCGCCACCTACGTCGTGCGCGGGCTCACCCTCGAGCGAGGCTCGATCCGCGCGACCCAAGGCGGCACGATGCCGCTGTTCGTCGCAATCGACGACAACGTGATCCTCGACAGCGGCACCGGCCCCTTCGGCGCGATCGACGTGACGACCTTGGGCGGAGGCGGCAACCTCGGCGCGATCGACTTCTCCATCCGCCGCAACGTCGTCACCGCCCGTCCGACCCCCGGGGGGGGCTCCACCGGCATCCGCATCGAACCTGGTCGCCAGGCCAACGCCCACGGCGTCATCGCCGGCAACCAGGTGGACTTTCCCGACAGCGAGTCCAACGGTTCCCCGATCGTGGTCCGGAACCACGACCGCTCGCTCTCCGTCGACGTGATCGGCAACACGACGCTCGGCTCGCACTACGAGGTGGGCGTCTTCCTCGCGCAGATCGAGGCGGGCGGCACACTCAGCGCACGGGTGGCGAACAACGTCGTCCAGGGCGTCGACGACGAGAGCCAGGCGGGCGGCATCGACGGCGACCTCGGTCAGGGCACCCTTCGCGTCACCATCGTGCACAACACGTTCGTCCGCGTCAGCGGCGGCATCGCCTTCGAGAACAACGATCCGCTCGGCGTCCTCGATGCCGTCGTCGCGAACAACGTGATCGCCGCCCACGGCGGACGCGGCCTGCACGTTCCCACGCGACTGGTGTCCTCGACGCGGTTCGGACCGAACCTCGTGTTCGGTGTGGAGTCCTCGCTGCTGCCGCCGGGGACGGTGATCGCCGACCCGCGCTTCGCCGCGGCCGACGACGTCCGCCTCGCTCCTGGTTCGCCGGCCATCGACGCCGGCGCCGCGGAACTCGTGCCTCTCGACCTGACGACGGACTTCGCCGGAAACCCTCGGCGCGTCGGCGGCGCCGTCGACCTCGGCGCCGTCGAGGCGCCGTGCCCCGACGGGTCGTTCACGCCCGACGTCTGCCCGACCACACCGCCGCCGACCGGCGCCTGCGTTACCACCGCATGCGACGACGGCGATCCCTGCACGATCGACGACTGCGCCGGCGACGCATGCGTCCACGTCGCACGCAACGGGATCGACGGCGCGCGGTGCGCGTGCGACCGTTCGTCGCCTGCGGCCTGTGCCGCGGACGGCTTCCCCCCCGCCGTCTCGCGCCGGACGGCGCGTGCGTGCGGGCTCCTCGACCGTGCCGCCGGCGCGTCGCGGCCGAACCGACTTTTGCGGCGCGCCGCGCACACGTGGGCCGGCGCCGCCAAGCTCGCCACCCGCCGTCGCGTCGCCGGCTCGCGGACGCCGGATTGCCGATCTGCCATCGCAACCGACCTGCACGACGCCGAACGCCGAGCCAGCGACGCCCTGCAGAGCCCGCGCTGACGGCGGCTCACCAGCGGCAGAGCACCCCGTTCGTGGCGATGCCGTCGCCGATCCGGCAATCCCACGATGCCGGCGCCAGGCGCGCTCCGGCGTACACGCGATCCGCCACCCCGCTGCAGAGCGACGCGGCCTGCGCGTAGCCGTAGGCCGCCGGCAGATTGCTGCACGCATCGATCGGGCCCGACGGCGTGATCGGAATGGTGGTGCCGCCTGGCGCCAACACGATGCGGTACGCGTGCGCGTCGCTGAACAGGGTCTCCGGATCGTTCGGCCAGGTGAGACCGTACGGCATCACGCGATGCACCGTATCGTCACCGATGCACGCCGCGGGATCGCCGGTCGCGCCGGTGACGTCGCTGCAATGGCCGAACGGCGGCTGGTTCGACGGCGTCTGCGGCGAGTACGGGAACGTGCACACGTCGGGCGGGCACGTCGCGTCCTCGATGAACGCGCGGCAGGCGCAGACGGACTGGCCGTCGCCGTTGTTCCAGCACCCGCCGTTCTGGGCACACTGTCCGTCCTGCCCGCACGACACGCCGTACGGCGAGGTGCCGGGCACGGGGAACGCGCAGCAGAACGACTTCCAGTAGTAGCATCGCGGGTCGGTCGCCGGGTTCGGGTCGCACGTGAGCTCGGGCTCGAGCGGGTACTTGTACTTCCCGCAGTTCGAGAAGCAGGCGACGGGGTCATCCCCTCCGGGGGTTCCCTGAATGAAGGTGCTGAGCTCCGAGCGCTTCAGGAGAAAGCCCGCTGGGCAGATGGCCGGGTCTCGGAGATCGCCTCCGCACGTCGTCAGCGAATGATCCAGCCAGTGCGGCTCGCTCGGGACGTGCACGGTACGGGGGCCGAGCGCCTCGATGTCCATGTTGAGGTTCACCCCGTCCACGACGCTGACGTCGGGGGCGGCACGGTGGTTGTCGTCGTCGAAGGTCCACTCGGCCAGCGCCTTCGGTCCCGGCGCCGACTGGTTGGCCTTGCTGCAATCGTAGATGCCGCTGCAGCTGCCCGTCTCGCACTGCGCGAGATCACGTGCCGCGTCGAATCGACAGCCGGTCCGGGCCCAGAACACGGGGCCCACCGCGCCCGCGCCGATGGTGTGCTCCCACGCCGTCGGGATGTCGATCGTGAGCACGCCGCCGGGCGGGATGTCCCACCGGCCTTCGCGCGGCAACACCGCCGTCGGCGCCTCGTCGACCTTGTGTGCCGCGTTGGCGGCGGCGAGCAGCGTGGTGCTCGACTCGTTGACCAGCTGGACGACGTAGCGGCCCGGCGCCGCCGGTACCGGAACGGGAAGCGTGGCCTCGAACGCCGCACGCCGCACCTCACAGCTCGGCTGGGTCGTGAGTCCCGTGCACGAGCCGTCGTCGGTACATCCGTCGAACGCACTGTAGAATCCAAGTCGCCGATCGCATGCGTTGCCGGTCTTGCACCTGGACGCCGAGGCACGGATCGCCGCGGCCACCGTGCCCGACTTTTTCTTCTTGCAGCACACGACCGCACCATTCGCACCACAGGCGGACTGGCTCTCGCAGCGCATGACGAGCTTCCGGCACGGTCGCGAGAGCGATCTCTTCGCAGCTTCGAGCGCGTCCTTGGCACACTCGAGGTATCCGCGCCGGGTCTGGTCCGGACGCGTACAGCCACACGAGGCTTGGATCGCCTCACGCGCGTCCTGGACCAGCGCGGCAGCGGGGCATGCCGCACTGATGCATGCCGCGGACACGTCGTTGGTCGCGACGAGCAGGACGAGCATCGCGAGCACGGGAATGATTGCCGAGGATTTCGACGAGTCGAGCATTGGTGGCCTGAATACCGAGAGCCTGTTCCGCATACCACCGCGACGAGAACAGCCTGGATGCCACGCGCGTGAGCATCTTCGACTGGACGTCGGCGCCGTCGACAGTCACCAGCAGCCCCCCCGCCGTTGACTCGCCCGTCCCCC
>DASYLJ010000049.1:0-8687 GCA_036009625.1 Binatia bacterium | reverse complement strand
GCAATGGCGGGGGACAGCCCGAGGTCGGCGAGGTCGCGCAGCACGCTGGCGCGGTCGAGGAGCCGCAGCACGACGCGCTCGCCAGACGCCGTCGGCACGATGGACACGCGCAGGTCGACGTCGCGGCCGCCGACGCGGATGGCGATGCGACCGTCCTGAGGAAGACGGCGCTCCGCAATGTCGAGCCCGGCCATGATCTTGATGCGCGACACCAGGGCGGCGTGCAGGCGGAGCGGCGGCGACAGCAGATCGTGCAACGCGCCGTCGACGCGAAGCCGTACCACGAGCGCACGCTCGAACGGCTCGACGTGGACGTCACTGGCGCCGGCGCGCACGGCTTCGAAGAGGAGCGCGTTGACGAGGCGGATCACCGGCGCTTCGCCGCCGGCCTCGAGCAGGTCGGGCGGCTCGTTGGCCTCGTCGAGCGGTGTCGGCTCGAGCTCGAGTCGTTGCTCGAGGCTACCCTCCGGCGCATCCGCGTCGGCGCGCGCGGCGGCGTCGTAGGCCTGGCCGATGGCGTCACGCAGGGCCGCTGCCGGGACCACGAGCGGGCGCACCGGCAGGCCGTAGAGGAAGCGCAGGTCGTCGAGTGGGGCGAGGGCCGTGGGGTCGGCGATCGCGACGTCGAGACCGTGGGCGTCGCGTGCCAGCGGCAGGACCAGGTGACGTCGCGCGTACTGCATCGGCAACGGCGCCAGCAGCGCGCGGTCGGGCAGGGCGGGCGGCGCGAGCGCTACGGGCAGGGCGCACGCCGCGGCGAGGTCCTGCGCGGCGCTCATTCTGGCGGGGCCTCCCACTGCGGGTCGCGCAGGACCGGGGCGCGGCGCAGGTCGGGCGGCATGCGGTCGCGCTGGCGTATCGAGTTGTCGGCCATCGCCTGGTCGCCGTTGATCACGTGCGGCGTCAGGAAGACGAGGAGGTTCGTCTTCACGCGTCGCTTGTCGTCGCGCCGGAAGAGCGCGCCGAGAACGGGGATGTCACCGAGGAAGGGCACCGAGCGCTCGCTGGTGCGCACGGTGTCGGCGAGGAGGCCGCCGATGACGATGGTCTGCCCGTTGCGCGCGCCGACCACGGTGCTGGCGGAGCGTACGGTGGTGGTGGGGCCGACGAGGTTCGGATCACCGACGGCGGGATCGGGTACGGGGTCGAGGTCGGACACCTCCTCGAAGATGGTGAGGTGCACGAAGTCGTCGGCCGTCACCTGCGGCGTCAGGCGGAGCGTGATGCCGACGTCGTGGCGCTCGATGGTCGTGAAGAGGTTCTCCAGGTTCGACGAACTGGTGGCGCGGCTCGCCACGAACGGCACGTTGCGGCCGACGACGATCTCGGCCTCCTCGTTGTCGGTGGTGACGAGGTTCGGTGCCGACAGCACGTCGACGTCGCTCTCCGTCTGCAGCGCGGTGAGGAGCAGGGTGTATGCCGGCACCTCGTCACCGCCGGGCAGCCGGATGGTCTGGCTGCTGGCAGCGGCGAGGAGCAGTCCGGGCAGCGATGTGGGGTTGGTCGCCGCGGTGCCGAGCGCCGACAGGTTCACCTGCCCGAACGCGGCGCCCGAGCCGGTGCCGGCGGCGCCCTGGATCTCGATGCCGAGCGCGCGCATGCGGTCGGCGGAGGCCTCGAGGATGATGGCCTCGACGAACACCTGGCGACGGCGGACGTCGAGCTCCTCGATGACGCGGTGGAGGGTCTCCCAGTCGGGCGGCGTGGCGCTGACGATCAGCATGTTGGTGGCGGGGTCGGCAGTGATGCGCACCGGCGCCTCGAGCGGGATCGAGCCCTGGTTCCCGGTGCTGACCGGCTGCGCCCTCACCTCGGTGGGTGCGGGCGGCGGCGGCTCGCCCATGCTGCCGTCGTAGCCGACGCCGGCCGTGTCGCGCTGGCTGGCCCGCTGGAGCGAGCTGCCGCGGGGTCGCTCGGGTTGTGGCGGGGGGGGCGGCAGGCCGAACAGCTGCGAGAGCACACGCACCAGGGCGTCGGCCTGCGCGAACTGCAGGCGATGGACGTGGAGCTGCGACGCGCCCGGCGGCAGCGACACGTCGAGGCGCGCGATGAGGGCGCGTGCGTGCGCGACGTCGTCGGGCGGACCGGTGAGGAGCAGGCTGTTGGTGCGTCGCTCGGGGACGACGCGCAGTGCGACCGCGCCGTCCTCGGCGAGCGCGTCGCGGAGCCGGGCCGCCAGCTCGTCGGCGGGGGCATAGCGCAGGCGCACCGACTCGACGTGTCGCTCGCTGGCGGGAGCATCGAGATCGGCGAGGAGCGCCGCCAGGCGTTCGACGTTCGGCCCGGCGTCGACGATGACCAGGCGGTTCGTCGGCGCGTAGGCGGTGAGGACGCCGTCCTTCGACACCAGCGGCTGCAGCACCGGAATGAGTGCCGCGGCGTCGGCGTGACGCAGCGGCAGGATGCGCGTCACGATCTGGTCGCCGCCGCGTGCGCCGGTGGGGACGGCGGTCTCGCGTGCGTCGCGCGCTGGCACGATCTTCGTGAAGGCACCGCTCGGCACGGTGGTGAAGCCCTTCACCTGCAGCACCGACTGGAAGACGAGGTACGCCTCCTCGGGGGTGATGCGGGTCGGCGAGATGATCGTCACCTTGCCGCGCACGCGATCGTCGACGATGAAGTTGCGCCCGGTGACCTCGCTGACGAACCGCGCCAGCACCGGCAGCTCGACGTCCTGGAAGTTGAGCGCGACGGTGGCGTCGTCGGCCGCGTGGGCCGTGGCCGCGAGCAGGAGCGCGAGCGCCGCGAGGACGGTTCTCATCGGAGATCGTAGACGAGGGTGCGTGCGTTGCCGCTGCGCACGATGTCGAGTGCCACGCGCGGCTCGCTGCGCAGGCGCTGCAGGAACGCGAGCAGCGACGCGGGGTCGGCGACGGTGGCGCCGTTGATGCGCTGGACGACGTCGCCGTTCTCGAGGCCGAGGCGGCGGAAGATGCTGTCGTCCTTCATCTGGAACAGGCGGAAGCCGTTGGGGCGCCCGTCCTGCACCTCGGCAACGGCACGCAGCTGCGTGAGGAGACCGCTCATGTTGTCGACGGCGCCCGTGATCTCGCGTCGATCGACGATCCACGCGTCGCCGCCGGTGCGACGGATGCGCGCCGCGCTCTCGGGGGCTGGACTCTCCGGCGCCGCGGCGGACGCGTCGTTCGTCACCGGCGGCGGTCCGAGCTCGAGGGTGCCCTCGAGCTCGCCGCGCGCCAGCGTCACCTGATCCCACGTGATCGCGGTCACGCGCGCGCCGCGCACCTCGTCGCCGACGCGATACAGCGACTGGCGCTGCGTCGCGGTGTCTTCGATCACGGCGTGGGCCGTGGTGCCGTGGAGGCCGATGCCCCACAGGCGCAGGCCCTCGGTGAGCGGGCCCGGCGCCGCCGCCGGATTGAAGACGTCGCGCGTGGCGATGACGGCATAGGCGTCGAGCGGGGCGAGCGTCGGTCGGGTCGCCGCGCTCGACGCGGTGATCACGTCGTCGGCGGGCGGCGTCCACGCGGCGGCGCGCAACGCTCCGCTCACGCCGTACGCGGCCAGCGCGATGACGAGCACGAGCAGGCCGAGCTCGAGCGCGAGCCGGAATCGCCGCAGGGAATCCATGGGACGGGAGGCCGAGAGTCATACTGTGAAACTCCGCGGCTTGGCTAGGGGCCGTGCTCTGCGCGCGCGGTGGTGCGGCGGGTGCGTGCCGTGGGTGGCACCGGCTGCGCGCGGCGTTCGCACGGCACCACACCGCCCCCTTTCCCCACCCGCGTGCTCGCGACGCGCTCGCTCGGAGCCACCCACGACCCACACCCACCGCACCACCGCGCGGCTTCGTGTGGCTTCGTCGTTGGGCTTCGTCGTTCGGCTGTCGGAGCTGGAAAAAAGAAAAAGGGGGACGGTCCTTTCGGACCGTCCCCCCGGTGTTGCAGAGAACTGGTGTTCTTAGTTCTCGATGATCTCGACGCGACGGTTCTTGGAGCGTCCTTCCGCCGTGGAGTTGCTGGCGACCGGACGGGCCTTACCGTAGCCCTTGGTGCTGATGCGGCTGGCGCTCACGCCGTTCTTCACGAGTACGTCACGCACGCTCTGTGCGCGGCGCTCGGAAAGACGCAGGTTGTAAGCGTCGGAACCGATGGAATCCGTGAAGCCCTCGACGGTCACCCGCGAGCTCGGATTCGACTGCAACGTGCGAGCAGCACTCTCGACGCGACGCACGCCCTCGGGCTTCAGCGTGGCCTTGTCGAAATCGAAGTGCGGACCCTGGAGGGTCTCGATCTTCCGCGGCGCCGGCGGCGGCGGCGGCGGCGGCGGCGGGGGAGGAGGCGGCGGCGGCTCCTCCTCAGGACACGCGAAGTGTCCGACCACGACACCAACCAATGCACCCACGGCAAAGCCGGCGGCTGCGCCCGCAGCGCGCTCGGTCAGTGTGGTGCGGTGCCGTTCGATCTGGTCTACGCCAACGCCTCCGCCAACGGCACCCAGGGTGCCGCCCAGCAGGCCGGCGCCCACCTTGCAGGCCACCGGATGCTCGCGGAGCGTCGCGCAGCCGCTCATGGTGACGGCCACCATGAGGGTCCCTGCGATCAGCTTCATTCGTCTCATGCCTTCACTCCCCCTCTCGTCTTGAGATGGTGTTACTCATGTCGTTGAAACCATCAGGTGACATAGCAGCTGCCAGGTCGCAAGCATGCTGCGTTTGTGGCCGCGATGCGTCAATAGCCTTCTCTGGGGCGTTACGCAACTTTTCGGGCCGCGCTGCTCCATTTTCTTGCCCGTCGCTCGATGTCCCGACGGGGGGCCATGGCGATCCCATGCCGACCGAAGAGTGCCTTGAACCGTTCGAAATCATTGAGAATTGTCTTGACCGTCGTGCGGTAGCCGCGGCGAATGACCTCCTGCCGGAGGGTGTACGTCATCAAGGGGAGGTCGAATAGCTCCAGATCCGCTTCGTACGGTTCGAGGAGTACGACGTCGGCCTCGGGGTGCTCGTAGCGATGACGCCCCAATCCCTCCCTGAGGCGGCGATTGAGCGCGATGCGCATCGCCTGACCGGCGATCGCCAGGGCGCCGCCCTCCCGCATGACCGTTCCCGGACGCTCGAAGACGAGCGGGCGGATGGGGTTCACCACGATGACCAGCTGGGCTCCGCGCTCCGTGGCGAGGCTCGCATGCGCGGTCTTGGTGACGGCGCCGTCGATATAGTCGACGCCGTCGATGCAGACCGGCTCGAACAGCAGCGGCACCGCCGCCGAGGCCGCCACGGCCCGCGAAATGGGTGTGCGCTCGCCCCGGGAGCCGCCGAAGACGTGGATGCTGCCGGTATCGAGGACGGTGGCGGGGATCAGGAGGCGGCTCGGCAGGGTGGCGAACTCGTCCGAACGGCCATTGCTGGTAAGGACCTGCCGGACGTAGGCCTCCAACCCGTCGAGGCAGAAGAGCCCATGGGGGAGGTGTCTGGTCAGTGACGCCAGGGTGTCGAAGACCAGGACGTCCTTCCAGTTCGCCCACAGATCGTGTGCGATTCCCGGTAGCGCGGCGGCAATTCGGGGTATTGTGCCCAGATGGTGCGCCCACGGGATCGACAGGAAGCGCGCCCCCGACAGGCGGGGGAGGGTCCGACGGTCGTTCTCGAGCGTGTCGCGGATGTGGAGCGGCGCAACCCCGTTGGCGACGAGCGCTGCCACCAGCGCACCGGCGCTGGTGCCGACGAAGGTGTCGAAGTCGCGGACGCGAAAATCGTCGAACAGCGAGTCGAGGGCGATCAGCGCGCCGATCTCGTAGAGCCCACCGGTGATCCCACCCCCCGCGAGCACCAGGGCGCGTCGTGCCGGTCCATAGTGCGGTGCGCGCATGCGGAGCGTCCGGCTGGAGTGTCGGCGGGTCGGCGTGCGAGCTTGAGCCGGCGCAGCCGTTCGCTCGTTGACAAGCGCGGGTGCAGCATCCTAAAAGGCCGCGGATTTGACTGACGAACGGCGTACGCCGGATCCTGCAGCGAAGCGACAGCGGGAGCTCGACGCCAAGGTTGAACACCTCGCGCAACGTATCGCCGAGGTGGTCAATACGGCCGGGCCCGAGCATCGGCAGGATCTCCGGGAGTACGCGATGGAGCTCCTCAGGGAGGGGACGGAGGTCGCGGATGCGCCTCCCGCAGAGTCCGGGAACGCGAAGACGAATGCCGCCGGATCGAACCCCATCGGGATCGCCCTCTTGCTCGGGATGCTCGCGCTGCCTGCGCTGTTGCTGTTCCCGCCCGTCGGCGTCACGCTGCTCGCCATCGCGATGGTGATGGGAGTATGGGGAGTCGTCTGGACGCTCGTGCGCCGTCGCTAGGCGTCATCCGGATCGAGGAAGTTCCGATGCAAGCTCGCCTTCTGAAAGGAACCGGGGTCCATGGCTAAGCCCGCAACCGCGGAGCAGAAAGCGGCCACCGCCGCCCAGCGCGTCATCGAGCAGGGACTCGAGCGTGACAAGGCGCTGCGCGCAAAGGCCAGTCTCGGGGGCCTCTGGTCCCGTCGCGACGTCTTCGGTCGCTTCGCCTGGTCGATCTTCGGCGTGTTCTCCGGCATCACGCTGCTGGGTGCGCTGCGATCGGCCTTCCCGCGCGTGCTCTTCCAACCGCCCACGTCCTTCAAGGCCGGCCTGCCCACCGACTTCACGATCGGTGAGGTGAGCACCAAGTTCCAGAAGGACCAGCGCGTCTGGATCGTGCGCGAAGAGGAGGGCATCTACGCCATCTGGGCGAAGTGCACCCACCTCGGCTGCACGCCGCGCTGGCTCCCCGCCGAGAGCAAGTTCAAGTGCCCCTGCCACGGCAGCGGCTTCTACAAGAGCGGCATCAACTTCGAGGGGCCTGCACCGCGTCCGCTCGAGCGCGTCCGCGTCAGCAAGTCGGAAGACGGACAGCTCGTCGTCGACAAGGCGATCAAGTACCTCTACGAGAAGGGCGATTGGAACAAGCCCGGTGCGTTCCTCAAGGTCTGAAGGGGATCTGACGCGATGACCAAGTGGGAAGAGATCAAGAAGCAGATCACCGAGTCGCCGGTCTGGACGTCCATCTTCCGGCACGGCTACGACGACACCCCGCGCAATCGCGTGCTGATGGTGTCGGGCAACGTGTTCCTGCACCTCCACCCGTCGAAGGTGCGCCGTCACGCGACGCGGCTGCGCTTCACGTGGTGCATGGGTGGCATCACGTTCCTCATGTTCCTCGTCACCGCGGTCACCGGCGTCTATCTCATGTTCTACTACCGGCCGACGGCCGAGTACGCGTACGCCGACATGAAGTATCTCGAGTACGACATGCCGTTCGGCATGCTCATGCGGAACATGCATCGCTGGGCAGCGCACGCGATGGTGATCGCGGTGTGGCTGCACATGTTCCGCGTCTTCCTGACCGGCTCCTACAAGCCACCGCGTGAGTTCAACTGGATCGTCGGCGTCATCCTGCTCGTGCTGACGCTGCTGCTCTCGTTCACCGGCTACCTGCTGCCGTGGGATCAGCTCTCCATCTGGGCGGTGACGGTGGGATCGAACATGGGTCGCGCCACACCGCTCCTCGGACACGAGGGACCGGGGCACGAGCTGATCCCGGGTCTCAGCAACGTGTACGACGCCCGCGCCTTCCTCTTCGGCGGTGGCGAGATCGGCCCGCACACGCTGCTGCGCTTCTACATCCTCCACTGCATCTTCATCCCGCTGATCACCAGCATCTTCCTCGCCGTCCACTTCTGGCGCATCCGTCGGGACGGCTTCTCCGGTCCCGCGCTCTGAGGACGAGATGCCGTCCGAAGCGAAATACGCGCTCCTGGCGTTCGGCCTGACGATCCTGTCGTACTTGACGCACGGCGGACGCGTCATGACGCTGCCGTTCTTCTTCGTATTCGTCTTGGTCCTGCTGTTCTGGTCGGCCCGTCGCTCGGCCGAGCGCATCGAGCGGGAGGAAGAGGAGCAGACCGATGGCAACCCCTGAGGCGAAGGCCCCGGTCGCGGGCGGCAAGCGCGTCGAGGTCCCGATCAAGAAAGCCACGGGACCGGGCGACGACAAGGTGCACACCTGGCCGCATCTGGTGCGCGCCGAGTTCCTGATGACGGTGCTCGTCACCATCCTGCTGCTCATCTGGGCGCTGCTGGTCGACGCGCCGCTCGAGGAGCCCGCCAACCCCGCCCGCACGCCCAACCCGTCGAAGGCACCGTGGTACTTCCTGGGCCTCCAGGAGATGCTGGTCTTCTTCGACCCGTGGCACGCCGGCGTCGTGCTGCCCACGTTCATCATCGTGGGCCTGATGGTCATCCCCTATATCGACATCAATCCGAAGGGGAACGGCTACTACTGCTGGAAGGACCGCAAGTGGGAGATCCTGACGTTCATCGTCGGCTTCCACATCCTGTGGGTCTCGCTCATCGTCATCGGCACGCTGCTGCGCGGACCGGGTTGGAACTGGTTCTGGTTCTGGGAGAAGTGGGACGCGCACAAGGTCGAGTCGCTCACCAACGTCGACCTGCCGTACCTGCTCGGCGTGCGCGATCAGAACACGGCGTTCATCGTGGGCGCGGCGCTCGTGGTGGCGTTCCTCGTCGGCAGCATGATCGGCTTCTACTACATGTGTAAGGCCATCAAGGGCCCCGACTTCGAGTCGTTCATGGAACGCTGGGGCGCGGCGCGGTTCTTCCTGACGGGCTTCCTGCTGGTCAACATGTGGGCCGTCGTCGTA